>CAZUXY010000065.1:0-23619 GCA_964624235.1 uncultured Leptospirales bacterium
TACCCATTGTGCGTGCTGTTTACTCACGCCGGCCCTCTCAGGGACCGGTCGGCGGAGATTACTCGGACGCCCTGGCTGTCGTCACGGTTGTCCCAGTAGAAATACGTGGGATGTTTAAATCTTACGCCCACCAGTTTTAGCGCCAGGGTCGTTTTCCCCACCTGGCGCGGCCCTCCGACGAATACCATCTTGTGTGTGAGATCTTCGATGATGCTCTCTGTGAGATGCCGGTTGATCATTCGGTGATGGTAATGTTTAAACCGGCATGCGTCATGTATTTTTTCCTATAAGCAAAAATAATAGCGATAAATTTTGCTTACAGGCAAATATTATCGAATGAGTAATTCTAATGGTATTCATGGGGTCAGAGCTTCATAACCGCACGGCAGGCCGGGGCTGATCACATGGCCGCTATCATCGGCAGGGCGCCGTTCCCCTCCTGCATGCCACGCGATACTGATTACTCCGGCAGGAACGGTCTTCACCCTTTTGCATTGCCTTCCCTGAGGGGATAGCCATGGAAGGAGAAAAAGGCGATCATCGCCGACAGTGCGGCCACGGTTGCGATGAGCTTGAGCCCGAAGGGCGTCGCCTTTCCGGCCCCGCCGATGAACATGAGCGACGAGGCGACGCCGATGGATGCGCCGATGGAAACCTTCTGGAAGATCGCCTGCACCCCGTAGTAGATGGCCTCGCGGCGCTTGCCGCTCAGGGTCTCGTCGTAGTCCACCACGTCGGCCAGCAGCGCGTAGGGAAGCATCATGAATCCCGCCGAGGGAATGCCGAAAACCGCCATGACCAGCTGCGTGTGGAGCATGGGCTCGAGCGGTACGATGCCGGCCGGCAGGAGCAGCAGTATGGCTGCGGCCGAACCCGCCAGGGTGTAGAGGAACACCGGGCGCTTGCCGATCCTCTTGGAAACAAGGTTGAAGACGAAAAAGAACACGATGTTGGATATCAGAAAGGGGACCATGACGAGCACCACCTCGGCGTCGCCGCGCCCGGCGACGCGCTCAACCCAGTATGGGATGAGAATGATCACCAGGTTGAGGCTGATCCAGAAGAGGCTGGTGGCCGCCAGCAGATGTTTGAAGGGTTTGTTTTTCAGCGTATCGGCCAGCCACCGGAACACGGCGCCGGGTTTGAGATAGTTATCGTCGCGTTTCAGGTCCAGGGTCGGTTTTTCACGTATCATGGCCAGGGTGGGGATGAAGGCCAGTATGGTGACGCACCCGGCGACAACGCCCAGGCCCTGCCACCCGAGGGCGTTCTTGATGTTCCCGATGAAGGCCGAGAGCAGGGTCCCCACCATGATGAAGAGGGCCTGGATGGTGGTGATGTCCACGCGGTCTTTCGCGTCGGCCGAAAGCTGGGGTATTAGGCTCATGTAAGGGTTGGCCAGCAGGGTCCAGAAAACGAAATATCCCTGGACCAGCAGAAAGAGGGTGAGGGCGTTCCATGGGCTCCTTTCACCCGGCACAGGGGGCATCCACAGAAGCATGGTCACCAGCGCCGTGGGGATGAGAAAAAGCGCGATGAAGGGGATCCTCCGTCCCCAGCGGGAGCGTGTATGGTCCGAGATATATCCCACCAGAGGGTCGAGCACGCCGTCCACCACGCGTCCAATAATGAAGATCGCCGAGAACAACACCGGCCCCACCAGCGCACCGGAAAGGTCGGGAACGTAAAGCCTGAGCAGCCACTGGCTGATCAGCATGTTTATGAAGTTGAGGGCGAGCCCTCCGGCGCCGTAGGCGATCTTTCTGGAAAGCGGGAGTGTGGTCATGGTTTTCCTCGCTGTCGATTCACGGCGTACGTCATCCGTTGTTTCCGGATGATATAACGGCCGCTCTGAATACCTTCTGAAAATCGATAGTAAGCACACCATACCTTCCACCGCAACTTAAAAACCGCGTAAGGTTTTCCCGCGGCGTCGCCGGATTAAAGACGGGTATGGACATCATCGCGGAAGTTACATGAATCCCGATCCTGAGGGGTGACGGAGGGGGTTTCGTACTTTACAGGATTCTGCGTGATTGATATGGTAAAGTTCGAAGCTCTCCATGATACCTGCTCGCAACCTGATCGTAAAACGGGTTCACACACGGCCCGTGGAGGACGACCATGTCTGTACACAACCGATACACGGGGATATTGCTATGCGTAACCCTCTGCTTCGCGGCATATGCTGGGGTGCCGCGCCTTAAAGCCGCGTCGGCCGGGAGTGCCATGCGACCTGTCAAACTGAAACGCCTGGCCGGCGCCGTGGGCGACCGCGGAAAGGCCGTGGTATTGCACCGTCAGGCACTGGCCGAACACGGGAAGAAAAATTACGCCGCCGCCGAGGAACTCTGGTACCGTGCGGCGAAAGCGGACCCCTCGTGGGCAAGGATGTATTTCAACCTGGCCTGCGCCACGGCGCTGCAGGGACAGACGGCCGTCTCGCTGGATTATATGGAGATCGCGCTCTCCCTGGACCGCGCCGTCGTGCTGGTGTGGATGAAAAACGACAGCGACCTTGCGGGTATCAGGGGCGACGACCGTTACCGGCGTATCCTCGCACGATATGAGGACGCACCGGCGGGCAACGTTGCGGCGGTGCTGCGCTCAAAACCATACTGGGTCCATGCCGCGAAGAATGCGAACGCGTGGTTCGTGTTCGGTGAAAAAAGTTTTTTCCTGGAGCGCAACGCCGCGTTCGAGGAAATGACACCGCAGGGCATATTCTGGGGCACCTATGCCGTTGAGGGAAACAGTGTGAAGCTGACTTACGATCCGTCCGTTCCCGATAACATGTTCTTCGATGTGAGCGCTTGGAAGGTGATTTCATTCCACGGAGGAGCGGCGCCTTCGTTCACGATCGAGGCAAAACGGCCGAACGCTCCCGGCAAGGAACGGTTTGTTTTTTTCGCGGGATCAAAATTCGGCGGAACCGCCGGACCAGGTGAGGCGACGGCGGTCAAAATCCGCAGGGCCCTTGCGAAGTGCGATGCGGGCCGCGGATGCGGTGACCTGGGAAGTATATACAGGTAACCGGTCTTTGCTGCATGCCCTCGGTATCGTCCGTACGGGACTATTGCGGAACGGCCTGAGCATCCGGGGATTCCTCAACCGGGAGAAAATACCGGCTGTTTACTTTATTAAAAATTTGATCCCCTCCGGGTGCGTCGCTACATTCTTTATGTAGAGTGACCATGGTCACATTACCAGCCGGCGCGTCTTTCACCCTGCGTTAATTCTTCATTTAAAGGAGGGGATATGAAGGCCGGATTAATGCTCTACGGCAATGGTGCCCTTATTTACCTCACATCCCATCTGCGCTTCATGGATGACGACCTGATCAGGAAGTTCCGCAACAAGGGGATCACCAAGTTCCTGGTATACGAGATCCCGGTCGAAGAGGCGAAAAAACGTTACGGCAATCACTTCGACATGGTGGTGCAGGACCTGAAGGAGACCGATGATCTGCGGGTGCTGGATTATGATGGTACCCGTGCGTTTAAAATGTTTTCTTTCGGTGAGATGGGGTCTCCTCTGCGGCATGAGGAGAAGTAACGGCATGATGTAAACCGGACCCGCCGTAGGTCCGTTGAGGGTGGATTCCATATGCCTTCGATGCGGCGGGGCATTTGCCCAGCGTGGCGCAGCATATTGCCGCCGCGGGTTTTCGCGTGTATCGATTCTCGTCGATGACCTTGAGTTTTTCAAGCGAGGGGGGAGAACGCGTTATTTTAAGTACAGCCTGAAGGTGGTCCCCCCGTCGCGCAGTATCTCCAGGGTGCCGTTGAGCTGGAGTGTGAGGTTATGCACCAATGAGAGTCCAAGGGATTTGGCGGCGCCGATGCCGATTTCCGGGTCGATACCCTTTCCGTTGTCGCTCACGCTCAACGTTAAGCCGCCCTCCGCATCTTCATGGACGCTGATCTTTATAAAGCAGTTGCTTCTTCCCGGAAACGCGTGCTTGAACGCGTTGGTGATAAGCTCATTGAGGATCAGGCCAAGCGGTATCGCCCTGCTTATGTCCATCCTTATCGGTTCCGCTTCAATATCGACGGTTACCGGCGTGCTTTTGATATTGTATACGGCTGACAGCTGGCTTACCACTGACGACAGGTAATCGTTGATATTGATCATGGTAAAATCAGGGGACTGATACAGTTGATTATGGACCTGCGCCATCGCCTGTACGCGGTTTATGCTTTCCCTGAAATATTCCCGCGTTTTCCCCTCATCTATTTTTCCAGCCTGCAGGCTCAACAGGCTCGAGATGATCTGCATGTTGTTTTTCACGCGATGATGGACCTCTTTCAGCAGTATCTCTTTTTCATGAAGGGCCGTGCGCAGAATATCCTCCCATTTTTTCCTGTCGGTGATGTCACGAACCGACTCTATCGCTCCGACTATGTTCCCCCCGATGTCGTACAGCAGCGACGCCGTCACCAGAAGCTGGCGGCCTTTGCCCCCTAACCCGGGAGTAAACCCCTCGGCGATGAACCGGTCATCGGCCCTTTCGAGTGAACGGTATCCTTCGGGATTGAGGTCGGGGTTGAGTATGTAGTTCACCAGTACCGGACGGCGAATACCGTAAAAAGGCAGCGCGTATTCGTAATCCCCTTTGCCTATCATATCCGCCGCCGTGATTCCGGTCAGCCGTTCCATTCCCCTGTTCCAGGCGATCACCTTTTCCGTTCTGTCGACGGCGAAGGTGGCATCGGGGAGAAAGTCGATTATATTGGTAAACAGTTCCCTGACGCGGTTCTTTTCCTTTTCCCTCCGAACCGATTCCAGGGAGATGTAAAGGGCAAGCAGCGTTATCAAAACAAAGATGATCGCAAACGCCCTGTTCAGGTTCCGGGTCAGGGCCCCGATGGCTACCTGTACGTCGTCGATGTATATGCCGGTACCCACAATCCAGCCCCAGGGTTTGTATTCCATCACGTATGAGAGTTTCGGGACGATCTTTCCCGGGTCGTCCTTCCACTGCCACATGTAATCGACATAACCCGCCCCCTTCTCTTTGACTGTCCTTACGAATTCAACGAACAGATGTTTCCCCGCCGGATCCATGAAGTCAGATACGTCCTTCCCGTCGAGATCGGCGCGGTAGGGATGCATGATCATGCGCGGACGGGTATCGTTGATCCAGAAGTAGTCTTTTCTGTCAGCGCCGTACCGCAAATTACGTATACGATCGACCGCGCGTCGCTGTGCCGTACGCAGCGAGAGCTCTCCCGATACAACCCTCCGGTTATAGTCATCTACCAGCGTCCAGACGGCCGAGGTGAGTTCCTTCAGCATTTCCTTTTTCAGCAGCATCATATCATTCCGCAGATCGGGCAGGATGATAAAGTAAAAAGTTCCCAGAAGGAGTACTACCGTACTCACCGAAGGGATAATTATCTTCAGGGTTGAGAGGAGCCAGGGATAAAGAATGTGTATCCTTTTCTTCATTGAATGAAAACGCCCAATGCGGTCCAGGGACCGTTACCGTACCTGCAATAACAGGTCCGCTCGAAGCGTACCTGTATCGCTTCTTGATTCAACTCATAGAGTTTGTATGGTATTCCGGATAAAGTCAATGGTTAAAAACTCAGGGAAGATTGCGCAAGTTGTTGTTTGAACATTGGTTTTTTTAATAAAAGCTTGACAGAGTCGATTTATTTTTATACTTTGACAATTATCGAAATATAGAATCATGAAAACAATTGATACAACAAAACAGGCAAAGGTTTTCAAGGCGCTGTCACACCCCAACCGGCTTGAACTGTTCCTGGAAATCATGAGAAAGCATGAAGCCAGTTACGAGGCCGACTGCAGGGAGTGTTTTGTGTCCGATATCATGGAGTCCCTGAACATCGGCGCTCCCACCGTATCTCACCACCTGAAAGAACTGGCCAATGCGGAATTGATCATCCCCGAACGCCGGGGGAAGTTTCTTATTGCCAGGGTGAACTGGGAAACGCTGAAAGCGATACGCGCGCTGCTGGCGCCGGAGAAATAATTTTTTGGATAACATTTCGATAGTTATAAAATTATATAACAATAAAAAACAATAGATCATTGATAGTGGAGGACATATGCTGTCGACGCAATCGGTGGAAGAGATTGTCACCAAACGTTTTTCATGCAGAAGCTATGAACGCAAACCCCTTGAAACCGCGCACCGTGAGGACTTGATAAAATATCTCGGAACCCTGAATAAAGGCCCCTTCGGCAGTGAGGTCAGGTTCGATCTGGCGGCGGCTTCGGAGGGGGACGCCGGAGCGCTGAAAGGACTGGGGACCTACGGTTTCATCAGGGACCCCGCCGGGTTCATCATCGGCGCGGTGAAGAGCGGGGACCGCGGCCTCGAGGATTACGGTTATCTCATGGAACATGCGGCGCTCTACGTCACCTCACTGGGGCTGGGAAGCTGCTGGCTGGGTGGCAGTTTCACCAGGAGCAGCTTCTCCGCCCGCATCAACCCGCGGGAAAACGAAACGGTGCCCGCCGTTGTATCGGTCGGGTATATCGCGAACAAAACCAGTATGGTCGACTCGGTGATCCGCTGGGGTGCCGGTTCCGACCACCGCAAGCCCTGGAATGAACTTTTTTTCGACAACGAATACGGCGTCCAGTTTACCGGGGAGGCGGCGGGTCCCTGGGCCCTTCCACTGGAGATGGTAAGGCGCGCCCCCTCCGCGTCGAACCGCCAGCCCTGGAGGGTGATAAAGTCTGGAGGCGGCTTTCACTTCTACCTGGAACGCTCGAAAGGATACTACGAACGCAACAAACGCCTACTGAACATGGCCGATATGCAGAGGATAGACATGGGCATCGCCCTCTGCCATTTCGAGCTGGCGGCCCGGGAGATGAAAATGACGGGAAGCTGGCAGGTCCGTGGTGATGCCGCGCCCCCGGTCCCCGATGGAGTGGTCTATACGGCGAGCTGGATTGAGGAATAAATGTTATCATGAAACGGAGGAACATCGTGAAAAGCAGAAGGAATTTTTTAAAAGACGCGGCGATAAGCGGGACCGCACTTGCCCTCACGGGGACGGTCGCGGCAGAGATCAAAAGCGCCGAACCAATTAAAAACCGTACGCCCCGGCGCGCGGCGGTCGTCTGGTACAGCCAGGCGGGCCATACCGGAAGGGTGGGGCGGCTGATCGCCGCGCGGTGGAAAAAGGCGGGCCTGCACGTGGACGCCGCCGACTATCGTGATTTCGACCCGGCGTGGTTTGCGGAAGCCGACCTGGTGGCGGCAGGATCGCCGGTGTTTTACTACGAGGTCCCCTTGAATTTCAGAAAATGGCTGGCGAAGATCCCCGCGATCAGAGGGGTCGCGGCGGCGGCCTTTGTGACTTTTGGCGGCGAGGGAGGAAACCAGTACAACACCGTATGCGGGCTGATGGAGCTCCTTTCGGAAAAGGGCGCCGTCCCCGTGGGCATTCAAACTTTCGGCAACATGTCCACCTTTTCTCCGACCTGGTCGTCGGGGAACACAGCGAGGGTGTTGAAATACCGCCACCTCCCCGATGAGAGTACCTATCGTAACATAAGGGCCTATGCTGATCTTGTACTGGGAAGAGTGAAGGAGGGGAAACCGGCGACGGTGAAGAAAAAATTCGATTTCCGCGAATCCATCAGGGGCGGCGTCTCGATATGGGGCACCAAGCTTTTGATGAGTAATTTCACCATAGACCAGAAGAAGTGCATCAACTGCGGCACCTGCGTGGAAAAATGCCCCTCCGGGGCGGTCGACCTGGATAAAAAGAAAATGGATTCACGCAAATGCATCGCCTGCATGGGGTGCGTCAACAACTGCCCGGCCGGCGCCGTCAACATGACCTTCTGGGGCAGGCGGATGTACGGCTTCGGAAAGCTTTTGAAAGACAACGGCGTAAGTATCAGGGAGCCGGAGGAGCTTTCCGCAAAGGCCTGAGTTCTTTCCAGGGTGCTGGGTTTACGCTCAGCACCTCCCGTTGTCATATATGGACGCGGATACATAATGGTTTCTGCACAACCCCATCCGAACATGCTTCCCAGGCTTTTCTGATGCATATGCATCCCCCAAATCAACTTTTCCTTGACTTCCACCCTGTTTTCGTGTAAGAATCTGTGCCATCCCACTATAGGAGAATCCATAATGAAGCGTATGCTCCTCCTTTGCATGCTGCCGGCGATTATGCTCTGCCCGTTACCAGGTTTTGCCCGGGACGGTCTTTCGGTGTCTTTCGGCGCGGCCTACAACACCGACGGGGCCAACATGAACGATTTCATCGAACGGCAGGGTGTGGATTCCAACAACGAAACATTGGCTATGTATGCTAAATCAATACTGCAGCAAGTCATTGTTCCTCAGAAGCAATTGAGACGATGGAGCCAGCAGGATCATCCGGATGGTAATGTCGGCATACCCATAACCGACCTCGAGGTCGACGGTGGTATGAAGGGCATTAATATCGGGGCCTATCTTCGGTATGATTTTTCAAAGAAATTTTTCGTACGATCGGGATTAGAATACGAGGTTCGGCTACATGGAGGCAGTAGTTCCTGGAAATTTCAAAATATAATCGGCATTATTTCAATTCCTTCCTCTGGTCAGGGTCCAAGCAATGGAACGGACGTATCCCAGGAATTCCGCTACCAGTACATGATGATCCCGCTGACGATAGGGATCAACCTGCCCGTCCAGTTCAAGCGCGGGTATAATTTCAATGTCTACATGGGGGGTGGTCTTTCCTATTACAACGGTGGGTGGAGTCTGGACTTTAAAGCCCCGAGTTATTACATTATTGGTCGAGTTGATTCCATTAATGAAGAACTGGAGTTCGCCACGGAGGGAATGGGACTCAACTGGGTAGCCGGCGCCGATGTGATGCTGACTAAAAACCTGGCGCTTTTTATCGAGTTCAATGGTTTTTACATGGAGAAACAGTACGTATCGTACAGTGTAAAGAGCTATCCTTTGAAGGAAGGGCTGTTCGGTGCATACACTAATCAGGACCTGGAACTGCCGGTGGACCTCAGTTATACCCTTATCAGGGTGGGAGTTACCTATAAGCTTTTGTAAACACCAATTCATGACGGCATAAAGACCGCTTCAGCCGGCGGAACAGGTTGTTTTCCATGAAACTCCTCGTCGTTTCCGATTCCCACGGCAACACCGTGCTGCTTCAGCGCATCGTGGACCGCGAAAAACCCTATGACTGCCTTGTACACTGTGGCGACGGTGTGAATGATCTGATGCACGTGAGCCTGCCTGCCGGCGCGGCGGTAATCACCGTGGCCGGCAATATCGACCGCGCGCGGGGAATCCGGGGGGAGATCAGGGAGTTCATTACCGTCGGGGAGCGCCGCGTCATGGTGACTCACGGCGACCATCAGGGGGCCCATCACAATTACGACGGACTCATCGACGAAGGCACACGGTACCGGTGCGACCTGGTGCTCTTCGGACATACCCACCTGCCGTATCGTTCCTCGGGAAATCCCCTCCTCTTCAATCCGGGCGCGGCCCAGCGGGGCCTTTACGGTATAGTGATTTTTAATGGAAAGATGGTGTGCGCGCACCGGCGCTGCTTACTTGACGGGTGAGGAGGATCAGTTCAGGTTGTCCCGCGAGAGTGTGCTGATCTCCTGTTCCCTGTTGAGAAACGCCCTGACCACGGTTTCGTCGAAGTGCGAGTTGGCGCTCCTGGTGATGATGTCCACCGCGACCTCGTGGGCATAAGGTTCCTTGTAGGGCCGCTTGCTGATGAGGGCGTCGTACACGTCCGACACGGCGACGATCCTGGCGGAAAGGGGTATGCTGCTGCCCGACAGGCCCTGCGGGTAGCCGCTGCCGTCCCAGCGCTCATGGTGGAAATAGGCTATCTCCTTGCCCAGGTTCAGGTACGACCGTCCTTTCACCTTCTTCTCGGCCTCGGCGATGGTGTCGCCCCCGATCACCGAATGCTTCTTGATGATCTCGAATTCATCGGTGTTCAGGCGCGCGGGCTTAT
This sequence comes from uncultured Leptospirales bacterium, assembly GCA_964624235.1. Lineage (GTDB taxonomy): Bacteria > Spirochaetota > UBA4802 > UBA4802 > UBA5368 > CAZUXY01. The sequence goes on from CAZUXY010000065.1 coordinate 9,987, forward strand.
GCAAAATTGAGTCGGGGATCCCCACCTTACCTATGTCGTGCAGGGGACAGGAATTTACCAGGTCGGTGATGTACTCCTCGGTGATGTAGTCACGGTATTCGGTGAAATCAGCCAGTTCGCGGGCCAGGGTTTCGGTGTACTTCATTATGCGCTCCAGGTGCAGGCCCGTCTCTATGTCGCGGTACTCTGCCAGCTTTGCCAGCGAGACGATGGTGATGAGCTGGGCCTGTTGCAGACGGAAAGAAAGCTCCCTCCATTTTTCCTCGAGCCGTATCTTGGCCGTGTTGTCGAAGAAGAAGGCGATCACGGCGATGGGCTTTCCCGCCTCGTCCTTCATGGCGGACTCCACGTACATGATGTCCACCGCCATACCGTCTTTTTTGCGGAACTTCAGCTCGCGTCCGTTGTGTCCGGCGGAGGAAATCTTCTTCTTGAGGAACTCCCCGCTTCCGGGGGGACTCTCGGTGATGATGAACTTACGTATGTCCCGGTCGATCATCTCACCCGAACTGTAGCCCAGAATGTTCTGCGCGCCGCGGTTCCAGCTGGTGACATTGCCCGCCAGGTCAGTGGTGATGATGCCGATGGCGTCATTCTGCAAAATTTTTTCCTGGAATGCGGAAAGGTTGCCCACCAGGTGTTCCAGGTTCTTCCTCTGGGTGATGTCACGCGCCACGATCTGAAACCCCTTAAATTCCTCGGCAACCGGGTTTATCACCATTTCGGTCCAGAGCCGCTTTTTCCCCGGCACCTTCATCTCCATCTCCAGCGGCTCAATGGGCGTGTTGTTGTCCAAACCGGTGGAGATTATCTCCCTGATCCTGTTTTTATAACTGTTATTGAAGAAATTGAATATATTGAGTTCCCTGCGCCCCGGGCGAGATATGCCGGTAAGCTCGTAGAAAATGGGGTTGGAGTATTTGATCTTACCGTCGCATGAACACAAAATAATCATGTCCCTGGAACGCTCCACCAGGTTGCGGTACTTGAGCTCTGAGCGCAGCAGTTTTTCCGAGTTGCGCTGCCGCATTATCTCCACTGCCGCCGAACTAGAGAGAAAACTGAAAAACTCGAAGTTCTGCTCAAGCGTCTCGGTGGCGGCGGTAACAACGATGGTCCCGACGTTGATCTCCTTGGTCTTCAGCGGGAATATGACCAGCGACTGGCCCTGAAAGAGGTATGCCGCTTCGGCGATCTCGTGGTCGTAGTTGTGGTTAAAACATTCCTTGAAAAAGTTGTAAATTTCGGTATCGCCGCGGTAAAATACCGGTTTTCCCACCAGGGAGGTATGTACCAGCGGGTTCCCGGGACTGGAATCGATACCTACGTGCAGGTCCATGATGCTGCGTATACGGAACAGTCTGTTCAGCCGGTTCACCAGTTCCAGCGGATAAACCCTGGCCAGGCGCATTCTTTCATTATCGAAAAGGGCGAAAGCGATGGTCCCCGCTCCCAGTTCCCTGAAGCCGCCGGTAATCTTGTCCATGCTCTCTTCGATGTTGTGGGCGCCCTTTATTTCATACACGGTGTTGATGATCACGGTCAGCTTTTTTTCCTTCTCCCGCTGCTCTTCCAGTCGCTGGTGTATGGCTTTTTCAAGCTCCCGGTTGTCCCGTTCCAGCTGCGATTCCGCCGCGATATGTTCGGTTATGTCCTCGAAGGTCTGTATCACCGCCGTTATTTCGCCTTTGGCCGAGTATACCGGCAGGGTCTGCCGGCGGCAGTGGACATCCCTGCCGTCCCTGACCGTCCTTTCCTCGGCGGACATTTCCTTCCCTGAGATGAAGGTGGTACGTACCATGCATTCGGGGCAGGGGGTCTCCCGGGGGTCGAAGGGGATCACTTTATAGCAGAAGGAGTTTTTTTCTTCACCATAACGGGGATAAAGCGACCTGAACATCCTGTTGGCGTCCAGGATGCGAAAGTTCTGATCCACCACCATCGTGGCGACAGGGGTCACGTCGAAAACCGACTGGTAAAAGGAATCACCCGGCCGGATATCGGTTCCCCGGTCATTCGCGCGTTCGGTATGTTTTTTGGCGGAATATGGTTCTTTCGGTTCTTTCATAGAATGCCGGAAAAGCCCTGCCGTGGGAAACAGCCCCGGAAATATGTTTTCCGCGACCGTCTCCGGTTTAAATTTAATGCACGGTAACTGATCTGTTCCCGATCTCGGGTTGATTAAAGGACGCCTTTCCTGCTATTATTATCGGATACACGGGCCTATTTGAGGATAAAAATTGTCACCGCATGCGTACTCACCAGGCACTTCCCTGATTTTATGGGTACCGGTGCAATAACGATACAAACCGGCCCGCGGGGTTTTCCGGGAACCCATGACAGGATAGGATTTGTGTTGATAACGAATAGTGTATGGAGGAATTGGGGGACGTTTACACCCGCTTACACCGAATAGGAGGGTTCTTTCTTTACCAGTATTTCCTTGATCTTGGATTCACCGGCCGAGAAATAGATTATGTGGGACTCAAGGATCTTGTACTCGCTCATCAACTGGACGAAATCCTCGTCCAGCTGATGGTCCAGGAGATCGATTTCGCTGACCCGCGACTTGCCGATAAATATAGTTTTCATAGGGTGTCCTGGCCGCCGTTTGTATTTTTTAAATGTGTAAGGGGAGGAAGGCTGGTAAACCTTGGGATGAATAATCCGAAAACGATGTTCAGGTATGCCTTCGCACGTACCATAAATACATGATAGGTTATGAGTGCGTTTTTGTCTACTCTTTTAAGTGAATTTTTCACATGATTTATCCGGGCGGAAGGTCAGTGTGCCGTAATGCATGGTGTCCATCGCCGATACCGGTATTTTCGTGTTCATCTGTAGATAAAGGCGTATACGTCAAGGCGTACATGTCACCGCGGGTGTGCACGGAAGAATGCGGTGTGCAATCGCGGGCGGTCTATGGTCGAATGGATAGTACACCATCTCGTTATTTAACACATTTGTAATCAGTGAGAACGGTTTTGCTTTGATTTTTTCCGTGGATTTTTGTATTTGACGTATGATCCCTCGTTCGAAAAAGTTCCATAAATTCAGTCAGAGGATATACATGCCCAGAAGGGACGATATAAGGAAAATACTCATCATCGGCTCGGGTCCCATCGTGATCGGTCAGGCCTGCGAGTTCGATTATTCGGGTTCACAGGCCTGCAAGGCCCTCAGGGAGGAGGGGTACAGCGTGGTCCTGATAAACTCGAATCCCGCTACCATCATGACCGATCCGGAGCTGGCGGACCGTACCTATATCGAGCCCATCACTCCCGACGTGGTGGAAAAAATCATCGCCCGCGAGAGGCCCGACGCCGTGCTTCCCACGGTGGGCGGCCAGACGGCGCTGAATGTTTCACTGCGCCTGCATGAAACAGGGGTGCTTGAAAAATACGGCGTCTCCCTGATCGGCGCGGGCATAGATTCCATCCGCAAGGCCGAGGACCGCGATCTGTTCAAGAAGTCCATGGTGAAGATCGGCCTCGAAGTGCCCGACTCGGGGCTGGCATCCTCGGTGGAAGAGGCCGCGGAGGTGCTGGACCGCATCAAACTCCCTATCATCATCCGACCCGCTTTCACCCTGGGCGGCACAGGCGGTAATATCGTCTACAACCGTGAAGACTTCGTCGACCTGGTGCGCAGGGGCCTGGACGATTCCCCCATACGACAGGTCCTGCTCGAAGAGTCGGTAATCGGGTGGAAGGAATTTGAACTGGAGGTGATGCGGGACACCAGGGACAACGTGGTGATCGTGTGCTCCATAGAAAACTTCGATCCCATGGGCATACATACCGGCGACTCCATCACCGTGGCGCCTCAGCAGACCCTGACGGACCGGGAGTATCAGCGACTCAGGGACATGGCCATCGAAATAATAAGGGAAATCGGCGTCGATACGGGGGGGTCCAATATACAGTTCGCCGTGAACCCGGCCGACGGCAGGGTGATGGTGATAGAGATGAACCCGCGGGTAAGCCGCAGTTCGGCGCTGGCCTCGAAGGCGACCGGTTTCCCCATCGCCAAAATAGCCGCCAAACTGGCCGTGGGCCTTACCCTGGATGAAATATCCAACGATATTACCAGGGAAACACCCGCATGTTTCGAACCCACCATCGATTACGTCGTGGTAAAAATCCCGCGGTGGGCCTTCGAGAAATTCGAGGGCGCCGACCGGCGGCTGGGTACGCAGATGAAGTCAGTGGGCGAGGCCATGGCCATAGGACGCACCTTCAAGGAGGCGCTGCAGAAGGCGGTACGCTCCCTGGAAATCGACCGGTACGGTTTCGGTTCCGACGGAGACTTCAGGCTGGACGACGCGATGAAGGGGCTCGGCGCTCGGATAGAAACCGATACCCTGGAAAAAGGGCTGATCAACGCAGGCGAAGACCGGCTTTTCTACATAGAACGGGCGTTCAGGGCGGGCTGGAGCGTGGAACGGATACACCAGCTGACCTCCATCGACCCGTGGTTTCTGGGGCAGCTGGGTGAAATTATAGATGCGAAGAAAATCTTTACCGAGACATGCGGGGAACACGGCATGAACCCCGTAAACCTCAGGAAAATGAAAGAAACGGGATTTTCGGACCGGCAGATCGGGTATCTACTGAATGCAGATGAGATCGAACGGCTCCATGCCCTGGGCGTACCCCATAACAGGGAAGTCGCGCTGGCCCTGAAAAAGCAGGAAAAAGAGGTCAGGGACTACCGTTACCGCCACGACATCCTTCCAGGTTTCAGACTGGTGGATACCTGCGGCGGAGAGTTTGAGGCCTACACGCCGTATTATTACTCCTCTTATGATGAGGAGGACGAAACCAGGGATTCTGACAGAAAAAAGATTATGATCCTGGGGGGAGGGCCCAACCGTATCGGCCAGGGGATCGAGTTTGACTACTGCTGCTGCCATGCCTCGTTCTCGCTGAGGGAAGAGGGGATCGAGTCTATAATGGTAAACTCGAACCCCGAGACCGTATCGACCGATTACGATACCTCGGACCGCCTCTATTTCGAGCCTCTCACCCTGGAAGATATACTGCACATCTACCGCCGCGAAAAACCTGACGGCGTCATAGTGCAGTTCGGCGGTCAGACGCCCCTGCGGCTGGCGAAACTGCTCGAGGAGAACGGCGTGGTTATAGCCGGGACCTCTCCCGACTCGATAGACCGCGCCGAAGACCGTGAACGCTTTGCGGAGGTGGTGAGAAAGCTTAACCTGCGCCAGCCTGACAACGGCATCGCCTTCAACGAGGATGATGCGCTGCGTATCGCCGGCGAGATTGGATATCCCGTTCTGGTGCGCCCCTCGTATGTCCTGGGCGGAAGGGCCATGAGCATTATATACGATGAGCCGAGCCTTGCGGAGTACATCGCCACCGCGGTGCAGCTTTCGCCTGAACACCCCATACTGGTGGACGATTACATTGAAGAGGCCGTCGAGGTCGACGTGGACGCCCTGTGCGACGGAAAGCACATCTATATCGGCGCGATCATGGAGCACATAGAACAGGCCGGTGTGCATTCGGGTGATTCCGCCTGCATTATACCGCCGCTGGCCATAAACCGGCTTATGATGGAAGAGATCAAACAGGCCGTCGAGGCCCTGGCCCTGGAGCTGAAGGTGGTAGGCCTCATCAATATCCAGTTCGCCATCAGGGATAACCTGCTGTACGTGCTCGAGGTGAACCCCCGCGCCTCACGTACCGTGCCGTTCGTCTCAAAGGCGACAGGGGTCCCCCTGGCCAAAGCAGCGGTCAAACTGATGCTGGGTAAAACCCTTGCCGAACTGGGACTGGTCAGCATGAAAGATACCCCTTACATAAGCGTGAAGGAGGCGGTACTGCCCTTCAGCAAGTTCCCCGGCGTCGACACCATCCTGACCCCGGAAATGAAGTCCACCGGCGAGGTGATGGGAATAGCGACGCACTTCGGAGAGGCCTTTTACAAGGCAGAACTGGCCGCCGGCGACCCTCTGCCCATGGAGGGAACCATTTTTTTGAGCATAAACGACCGGTCCAAGGAAGCGCTGCTCCCCGAGATGAAGCAGCTGCATGAAAGCGGTTACCGCCTGGTGGCCACGGAGGGAACCGCCCTCTTCCTCAACCGGCACGGCGTCCCCTGCGAAAGGGTCTTCAAGGTGAGCGAGGGCAGGCCCAATATTACCGACCTGATCAAGAACGGGGAGATCGGCCTGGTGGTCAACACCCCTACCGGGAAAATACCGAAATACGACGCCTTTACGATCAGACAGTCCGCTTTACGCCATCGTGTGCCGATAATAACTAATATATCGGCCGTGAAAGCGGCGGTGCAGGGACTCCTGGAGGTGAAGAAAAACCGCGACATTACCGTGCGTTCCCTGCAGGAGTATCATAAGGAGGTGGTGTAACGATGGCAGACAGGGTTATCCTCTCCGGGTCCGACATAGATACGATCATCAGCGAAAACTCGGAGAAAATTCTGAGGGACACAGGCAACATCGACGATCTTGCGATCGTGGGCATACAGACCAGGGGGGTCGAACTTGCCGGGAGGCTGAAAAAACGGCTGGAGTCACTCTCGGGGAAAAATATCCAGATGGGTGTGCTCGACATTACCTTTTACCGCGACGACCTTGCCACGCGAGGGATGCTTCCGGCGATCAAGGAAACGCGGATCGAGTTCAACATCACGAAAAAGACCATACTGCTGGTCGACGACGTGCTTTTCACCGGCAGGACCACCAAGGCGGCCCTTGAAACCCTTACCTCCTTCGGCAGGCCCAGGGCCATAAAACTGTTCGTTTTAATCGACAGGGGCAACAGGGAACTCCCCATTCAGGCGGATTACTGCGGCCACCGCATCGAAACCAGGCTCCAGGACAAGGTCAGGGTGCGGCTGAAACCGATCGACGATGAGGGCGACCGGGTGATCCTCTCAAAGGAATAAACAATCAACAATTGACAGCCGTAAAACATCCTGCCTGCGGCCGCCCGCGTTGACTTTACGGTTGGTACATCCCCCGGTTGAATCCATCGGCAGATCCATGACCTTTTATTGCGGTTCGGAAAGCTCACCTCATATCCGTTATGCAATGTTATTGCTTCCGTGCCGGCGCGGGTCCAGGCGGGAGGTATTTATATAATATTAACAATTTGTTTATTGGATCATTAATGCATGGTTGTTTATTTCCGGTGAAGAATAACTAAGGAAAGGTACTGTATGATTCGTACACTGGTAAGCAATCTTGCCTATTATGATATCCTGCTCTGTCAAAAGGTAGCGGTACTGACAGGCAAGAGGTTTTTTGACCTTTTGATGAAATGGATATCCAGAAGCGGTGACGGATACCTGTATGTTCCCGCGGGGGCGGTCCTGATCGCCGCCGACAGGGCTACGGGGCTTACGATACTTTTTGCGGGAGTCGCCGCTTTTGCGGTGATGATAGGCGTACAGAAGGGGATGAAGCACCTGGTGAAACGGGAAAGGCCTGGAGGTAAAGTTAAAGGGATCTCGTTCCTGGTGACGCCGCCCGATAAATTCAGTTTTCCCTCAGGCCATACCGCCGGCGCTTTCCTGATGGCCTCACTGGTCGGCGCTTTTTACGGGACGGCGGCCCTGCCGCTTTTTGCCTGGGCTTCCGCGGTGGGGTTTTCACGGGTCTATAACGGCGTGCATTATCCCACCGATGTGCTGACCGGATGCGCACTGGGTATCTGTTCGGCACGGTTGGGCCTTTTAATATTGATGTAACCATCCGCACGCGGCCCCTCTGTTTTTCTAAAAACTTATTGCCTCACACCGTTCCTGCCCTACTATGGCCCTGTTTATCGAAGGGCCGTTTTAAAGGATTTAATAATGAAAATAGCTCCGGAATGCTTTGAATGTTCACTGCGGCAGGTAACCGCCGTACTGGACAGGATGAATATCCCCCGGCGGGAGCGGCTGAAGTGCGTTCAGGAGGTGCTCGGTCTGCTTTCGCGGGTGGATACCGAAATGACTCCGCCGTCGGTCGCACGAGACTTTTATACCCTGCTGGAACGGTTCACCGGGACCGCGGATCCTTACCGTGAAATCAAGAAAAACAGCAACGATGCGGTTTTGAAACTTTATCCCGCTATTATGGAAAGGATCAAAAAAGAAACCGACCCGCTCTCCGCGGCCCTGTGCGCATCCGCGGCCGGCAATATCATTGATTACGGCGCCATGAGAGGCGTAACCGATGGTGATATCATGGAATCCTTTGAAACCGCCCTGCGTTGCGGCATTGATCAGTCTTTTTACAGGGTGTTCCGGGAGGCCGTAACCGGAGAGCGGCGTGTACTCATCATAGGGGACAACGCGGGCGAGATTGTGTTCGACAGGATCCTGGTCGAGATGCTGCCTTGCCGGGAACCGGTTTATGCGGTCCGGGGTGGACCCATCATAAATGATGTCACCATGGAAGACGCCGTATATACCGGGATGGATACATCGGCGCGGATAATAAGTACAGGGGAGGTGCTGCCCGGAGTGGATTTCAGCGCTTCCTCAGAGGAGTTTCTTGATGCGGCGTCATCGGCGGACGTTATTATCGCCAAGGGACAGGGGAACCTTGAAACACTCTGGGACGAATCACTTGAGGGAAGGGTAAAACAGGGCGCCCATGTATTTTTTATTTTAAAGGTGAAATGCGGCGTGGTCGCCTCAATGCTTTCGAAAAAGACGGGTGATACCGCCTTTTTATACAAAAAAACAGGGACGGTTTAAACACCGTCCCGCCATTACCCGAAAAACCGACTGATTGTTACGCAACCTGTATCTCGATCTTCCTGGGCTTTACTTTTTCACTCTTGGGAAGCGTGAGCGTAAGCACGCCGTTTTCCAGGTTGGCCCTGATGTCACCGGTGTTGATGGCGTCCCCGATGGTGAAGCTCCTGTGGTAGTTGTATAGCCTGAATTCACAGTATTTCAGGGAGTCTCCTTCGGTTCCGGCACTGATCTTCCCGTTGATCTCCAGCTGGTTGTTTTCCAGCGTGATATCCAGGTTCTCCTTCGTTACGCCGGGCATATCCGCTTTAACCACAAACTCGTTATCGGTTTCATAGATATCCGCCGTCGGAACGATGACCCGTTCTTCCTGCCTGTAAGCGTCTTTCTTCAGTTTCATGACATCGTTTGACATGATCATACCTCCTTTAGCTGATCGCGATCCTTCTGGGTTTCGCTTCTTCACTTTTCACGAGCTTTATTGTGAGGATACCGTCTCTCAGGTTGGCGTCCACTTTGCCGGCATCCACCTTGTACGGGAGCTTGACTGATTTCTGGAATTTCCCGAAAGACCTCTCCCTGCGTATGTAGGTCTTGTCCCTGTCCACATCGCTCGGCTTTTCCCCTTCTATAACAATGCTGTTATCCAGCATTTGAATATTCAGGGAGTCGGCTTTTACGCCGGGGAGCAGCGCACTTATTTCCACGGTGTCGTTTCCCTCGTAGAGGTTTACGTAGGGGTATTCCACCCATCTACTGGTTACCGGGTGTTCTACGAAAAAGCGGTCTACCCAGTTCCTCAGGGAGAGCATATCGTCGAAAATATCATAGGTTGTAAACATGGTTTTCCTCCTTGGTAAATTCTTATTATTTCACGCTTATCGGGATGCGTTTTTCCTTCGCTTCCTCGCTTCGGGGCATCTCAACGGTGAGCACCCCGTTGCGATAACGGGCGGTTATTTTGTCGGCTTTAATACCGGTTGGAAGACTTATAGAGCGGTAAAATGAACCGAAGCGCCTTTCCGACAGATGATACCGCTTGTTCTTTTCTTCCTTTTCCTCGCTTTTTACGCCCGATATAGTGAGATTTCCGTTCTGCACGGATACTGAAAGGTTTTTCTCCTCCAGGCCGGGGATTTCCGCCTTCACATAGATGGCCTTTTCATCTTCAGTCATATCAATCTTAGGCATCCAATGAGACTCACCCATTGAAGAAGGCCCGATTGAGAAGAAATTGTCGAAGAAATGATCCATATCCTTTCTTAATGAATCGAAAGCAGTGATCTGATCATTTTTCCTGTTTGTTAATGCCCATCTCATGACTGACCTCCTTTTAACGTGGTTGTTAGCACTCAACCTTAATGAGTGCTAACAACCATAATTTACAATAAAATATTCTGATCGTCAAGGGGTACGACGAATTTTTTTAATGCTGGTTTCGAGATTTTTTTTAAAAAAATGGGTAAAAGATACAGCCAGGGTTTTCTGCTATATTTATTTCGGTAGTTACTATACCTCTGAACCGGTCATTTCCGGAGAGTTTTTACGGCACAGTGGCATTTTTTCAACACATACCCTTTCTCATTTCTTACTATTGAAAAAGGTGATAATTTATGTTGCTTGACAGGCCCTTCACACCTCGGTGTCCACGTCTATGGAAATGCCCGACATGGCGCGGACGGGGCAGGCAATCTTGCACAGCCCGCAGGCCACGCACCTTTCAGGGGTGAATACCACCTCCATGGTGGCGCGGTCGATACAGAGGGCGTCGGTCCTGCACACGGCGGTACAGGCGCCGCAATGAATGCATTTGTTTTCGTCGCGGTGGATTTTATCCGCCAGTTCTTCAACCTGCACCTCCTCCGCTTTCAGATACCTGATCCCCTTGTCCAGCTCGTCCTTCTCGCCCTTGAGCTCAAGGATGAGCCTGCCTTCCTGTTTGGGCAGGATTTTCGCCTCGAGCACGTTGAAAACGATACGATGTTCCGTCGCCAGTTTATAGATTATGGGTTTATACATGATATGCTGTTTGAAAATCAGCAGCACGTTTTTAGATTCCATTGCATGCTCCCTCATACTGTTATTACACTGCGCGGCTTAAGCAAAACCTGTGCTCCCGAATAAAAGGCTTACGTCAGATCAGTTCGATATCACCCTGCAGAACGCTTTTTCCCCCCAATACGATCATAACAGCGCGCACTCCCCCGATGCCCATGGCGTACTCGGCCGCCGATTCGAGGTCCGCTTCCGTGCGGGTCATGTTTCCGGCGAGCGTCGCCGCCGCGTCGGCAAGGGCCGCGTCGTTCGCGATAACGGTGGCCGCGTGGCTGCGGCCGAACGAAAGTGACGGGCCTATCCTCCCTGAAGAAGTGCATATGCCGCAGGGCGTTTTTCCCGGACGCAACACTATCCTCAGTTTTCCGCTAAAAGGTGAATTGCCCGCATACACCGCCATGATGACCGGCTCCGTAATGTGGAGCCATATATCCCCGCCGTTCTCTACGATGAGCTCACGCGACCTTTCCGCCAGCCCCCTGCCCACGAACTCGGCCACCGCCCCTGCCACCGAAGCCATGGGGCCTACCCCGGCCCCGGTTGAAGCGGCGTACATGGTCTCAATCAGCGGATGTTCCCCGCCGGGTGACGACATGGGCGCCAGTGAGGTCATAAACTCCGGCACACGTGAGATGTGCTCCCTGATCAGCATGCGCGCCTCCCTGGCGAGGATTTCGGTTTCTTTGCTCAGGTCGCGGCATGCGCGGACATAAAGGTCGGTACTCTCCGCTTTTATCCTGAAGGTATGCCATCGCGTGGTGGCGCTCAGGTCCCTGTAAAATCTTTCCGTATACATGGCTCAGGGCCTGGTATAGGGCACCGTCGGCAGGGGGTACTGGGGAATCCCCAGGGTGAATGCGCCCTCTTTGATCCAGGTTTTCATTATTTCTGCGATCTTTTTCGCCATGGGATAACTGGACAGCGGGGCGGTGGGGATGGACCTGCCCATAAACTCGATCTTGCCGGTCTTCAGTTCGCCGTAACTCACCTCTCCCAGGGAACGGTTGACGCCGTTGGGATAATCGATGCCGTAGTCCACCACCTGGCAGTAAATATTCCGGTCGGAAACCCCGGTGAAGAAAGCCATGTCCTCATTGATTATGGGGATGGGGACTCCCAGTCCCACCATGAGGGAACAGCCGTAACCGGTAATGGAAGCGCCCCTGATGAACTCCGCGCTCATTTCCTTCATGTCGCCGGTGACGGCGATGGTGCCGGCGCCCTCTCTGACTACTCCGTTGTCGCTCCGCCGCGCGCCCGGATCGTGCTGTGTCCCCCTCCAGCTTACCACCCCCGCCGTGCCGCCGAGAAAGATACGGGTGCCCACGCCGATGGTCCAGTAATAGGGGTCATTCAGCAGCGGGGAGAGCTGTCCCGCGCTGGAATAGGTCGCGTTCCCCATATTGGGTCTCAGTATGCCCATATAGGTGTAGATGGTCTTTGATGAAAGATTGACCGCGCAGTTATAGTTCTGATAGGCGTTTCTTGGATTATACAGAAAAGCGTCCCGCAGGTCTTTTATGGTAAGCGTGGTTTCATAATCCCTCAGGGGATAACAGTTGGTCCCGTATGATTTTGCCTTCAGTTTGACGGCGCGTCCCGCGATAAGGTCTTCGATGACGTGGCCCCCTCCGTAGCTGAACCTTCCCGGGTGGATACGGTTGAGAGGATCGTCTTCCTGCACCTGCGTGGCTCCCAGGTAGCAATCGACCGCCGCCAGCCCCCCGTAGGTCTCAACATCGTTCAGCCAGACCTTCGAGGCCTTGATTTTGGGTTTGGTATGTCCGAAATTTATAAAAGCGCCCGACGAGCACATGGTGCCGAAGGTGCCGGTGGTGACCACATCAACTTTTTTAAAGGCGTTTTTGGCGCCTTCGTTTTCAACCAGTCCGGTCATCTCCTCGGCGGTAAGCACTACCGCCTTGCCTTCTTTGATCTTCCGGTTTATTTCTTCATAGCTCTTTTTAATTTCACACTGGCCCATCCCGGTCTCCGGTACGTTTCACTCTGCGATGTGAGGTCCCCCAGGGCATATTCGCCGCCGGCTGACCCGCGGCATCGGTTCCCGGCAGGGAACACCCCTGAATTATGGTACGAATACTATAAAAATTGTGTATACAGTCAAATTTTATTTGGATTTTTTTGGTCCCGACTCCATAAATATATGTCTTTCCCTTGATTACTGTGGTTACTATACAATTATGGATCTATCAGAAGAAAAGGAAATCGTATAATCATGAAGATCAATAACAAGAGAATACCGGCAGCAGGGTTTATAGTCTCCACTTTTCTGCTGATGCTCGTTGTATCACCCCAGTCCCCCGCGCAGGACACCATGCGCGGTCACCCCGATCCCGCCGAACTGGTGCCTTCAAATGCGATTCTTTATATCCATACGGCACCGCTGGTCAAAGCGACCGACTCGCTCGGCTATATCATGAAAAATTTTTTAACGGGTGCCACGTCGCAGAAGGTCGATAAATGGCGTGAGGATTTCAAGCTTAAAACCGGTGTTGATTTGCTGGACGCCGGGTCCCTGGGCGGTGCCGGTGTCGACGTGGGACGTTCCGCCGGTATGGCCTACCTGGCCGGAAGTTCCAACGAAGAGAAAATCATTATCATGATACCGGTTCTGGACGAAAAGAAGTTTCCGCGTGCTTTTGTTGAGATAATGAAAAAGTACAACAGGGACAAGCCCGCCGCGGATTTCGGTCCCGCCGTTACCCCGTATAAAAACCGCCCGGTGTACCGTATGCTTAAAGACGTATTCTTCTGCACGGTCGATGGTTACCTGCTCCTGGCCCCTTCTGAAAAGATTTTACACGGTATCATGGATATGCGTTCG
>CAZUXY010000066.1:0-23536 GCA_964624235.1 uncultured Leptospirales bacterium
CGCACCGTCGACGGGAAAAACGCGCTGTTCAGACTTTCACTGAGGGCGGCCAAACAGATATACGACAGTGTCCCCTTCCGGGGCAGGGTATTGAAGATCGAAGACGACAGGGCGGTTGCGAACCTTGGTACCTTCGACGGACTGAAGCCGGGTGATTACCTGGTGGTCTATCAGGGAGCGGATGCGGGGATCGGCAGCCGCCCGGGCAAAAAGAGAAAGATACTGCTGACGGTTGAAGAAGCGGACACCCTGTTGTGCACGGTAAAGGTCAGGGCCGAGGCCGACCTGCGGTTGCTTGAGATAAACGATACGGTGTATCCCCAGGAGAAGCGCAGGGCACGCCTCATAAAATAAAAAACTCGGTTTGCGCGACGCCGACCTCCGTAACGCGACACCTCAGGGGACCGCTTTGAGCGTGCCCGTTTCCATGACTTCTATGGTCTTGATCACTGAAAAAGGTTCCTCCCTGCCTCCTCCCCTGATCCGTCTGCTTTTAATGATCAACTGGCGTGTACCCTCGTTGTAAAGCGCGTACACCTCATGGCCCGCGCCGGCAAGGTAAATCACGAAGCCGCTCAGGGCCTCAGCGGGCAGATACCCCTCATCGTTTTTCCCCCGGAAGAATACTCTCGCGACCCTGCCGTAAAAGGTGCCCACCGTGTGGCTCTTAACGTGGTTGCCCGTGATACTGATCGATACCCTGGTGTATATATTATCATCCTTTACCGACTCTTCAAATACCCATCGCACCAGGGAAGGACCCGTATAAGCAGGGGTGCCCGGTCTGTCCGGAGGGGCTACCGGTTTCAACGGCGATCCGCATTGCAGCAGAAGCAGCCCCGCCAGCAGCAGGTGTGCGGTGATGGGCATGGTTCTTGCGCAGTGTCTGTCTACCGTGTCCATTGTCACAACATATCCCCCGTACAGGTATCCTGTTTATTATTGAACGATGGTGATAAGAGGCATTGTAGTATCTTTGAACTGACCGTACAAGCCGGTTTTTTGTATCATTCAGGCGTATGGTCCGGGGATGCCGCTACCGGCCTGCGGGTGAGATGTGCCGGGTTTTCATCCCGAACAGCGGCCGGACCGTGTTGAAGCGCCTGATATACAGCTCGTACATCAACAGGCAGACGGGCAACGAAAGCAGGTTCACCACCAGGTACACGGCAGTTCCCGCGATACCGGTGTTGATGATGTAGAAAGCGATGACCACAATCAAGGTCTGATGAAGTATGTACACCGGCAATGCCGCCTGCGGCTCGTATTTCAAAAATTTCCCTCTGCGGTTGAGAAAATATATACCGAATCCGGTAAAGAATACCAGCCGGCGTCATGACCGCAAAGATCCTCAGCCGGTCAACGTAATCGATCCGTTGCCTTGCGTTCACTCATCTTTCGCCTGGTTCTGGATTTCCACCGCCTTTTCGATTTCACCCCTGTGACGGTATACATCCGAAAGCAGAAAACGGGCGTCACTGTCCGCGGGGTCCAGGGCGAGCGCTTTCTTAAGATTCTTCACCGCCAGGTCGAGATAATACCTGCGCCTTTTGGCCGATACCGGTTCGGTGAAATAAAGGTGCCCGAGGTAGCGGTGGGCTTTGGCGTTATCGGGCCGCACCTCCTTCAGTTTCTCAAGTACTGTGATAGCTGCGCCTGTTTTTTTCTGTCGCCGGCGGACCTCTACCAGGCGGAAATACGCTTCTATGTGGGCGGGATTCTTCACAATGGTTTCGCCGTAAAGCCTGGCGGCTTCGGTGTCGTTGCCCTCGGATTCCACCTTCCGCGCCCTCATGAAAAGCACGTTTCCTCTCGCTTTCCCGGCCTGGAAGCATGCTTCGAAATGTTTATCAGCACCGGCCCTGTCGCCGGTACGCAGATGATGCCGTACCAGATTGAAGCGGGCTTTTACGTTGTCCCGGTCGAGTTCCACCGTTCTGGTATAATGGATATAGGCATCTTCATAATAGCCGAAGAATTCGCAGAGTTCGCCGGTAAGATTATGAATATCCGGCTGGGTCTCCTTTATTTTGAGCGACATTCGGTAATAATCGAGAGCAATGCGTTTGTTACTCTGTTTGATATGGATGTCCGCGAGCCTGTTCGCCGCCTCATAGAGTTCCGGATTGAGGTCCAGTGCGCGGACATAGTTTTCCTTCGCGAAAGCATATCGCTCCCCCCCGTACTGCAGCTCGGCTTTGGTATAATAATAACGCCACCCGTTTTCATCGGCGACGGCGGAAACGACCGAAAACAAAATTATCAAAGCCTGTAAGAAATTTCTTGTTGACTTTTGGGGCTGCATTTTTATAAGGGAATCCTGTTTCACGTGGTCAGGTAGCTCAGTCGGTAGAGCAGCGGACTGAAAATCCGCGTGTCGACGGTTCGATTCCGCCCCTGACCACATTTATTTTTTATTCATCGTGTATATTATCGGAATTTATTCTCCCCCTCATTTCACGGTCCTCTTTATTTCTTCACCCGGCATCCTTTCACCTCTCCGATGTACATGCGGCTGTAATCCTTTTGCGGATACAGGGCATCTATCTCCTTCAGCAGAAATTTTCCTGGATCGACGTCGTGATAATAGATTTTTTCGCACTCTATGACCATTCGGGCCTCATTGAAGAAAACGGTACCGTTTTCCGTCGCGACCGGTGTAATACCGGTGTCCCCGGCCTTGTCGGTATCTCTCCCGGACCGGGTGCCGCAGTAATTCAACACATCGCGGAACTTCTCTTCGAAAAAACAGAGGGAGAAAAACCGGTTCTTTTCCATGAAACCGAAGGTATGGCGGGAAGGGCGTATGAAGCAGAAACAGACGTCCCTCCTCCACAGGTGCCCCATCCCTCCCCATGATGCGGTCAGGGTATTGTACGAGGTCAAAGTCCCGGCAGAGACCAGCATCCAGTCGGTGCTGATAAGTTTGAATACATTGTCCTTTATTGCTTCAGGCTTGATCGGGGTAAAGGTGTTTCGCATGGTCCGTGCCTCCTTCGGCGGTGAAGTTTCCTTTTATGATGTTAATAGATCGCCGTGTGCGCAAGAGAAAAAGCGGGAATTTTTGCATATCGCGTACCAGATTCCCCGGCCGGACGCATGTACCGGTTACTGCACGATAATGGAACTTATCTTGTCGTCGGGATACACGAAGGACAGGGGGGGCTGAACCCGGGGTATGTATTTAAAAAACTTGACAATCAGTATCATTTATGGATAGTGTCCTGTCCATACGCAAGACACATTAATTATGGAATGAACCGGAACTTTATGAACTCGATTTATATCAGCTGGGCTTGGTGGTGGTGCGCTGAAATACAGTGTCCGGGCACCCTGCGTCGTAGCAATCTTTAAGGGAATCCAGTAAAACGAAAAAGTAAAAGGGCTGCGGACCAAACAACAAACCGCAGCCCTTTTTTTATGAATGCACTTTTATTACAACACTTTATTTAAAGATCACAGGAGGCTCTTATGCCGAAGGAATCAACGAAAATACTGTTGCCGGAAAAAGATATGCCCCGGCAGTGGTATAACATACTTCCCGATCTTCCCCGGCCGCTCAACCCGCCCATCAGCCCGGCTACCGGAAAACCGGCCACCCCGGAAGAACTGAACGCCATTTTCCCCATGGGACTGATCATGCAGGAGGTCAGCACCGAGAGCATGATCGACATTCCCGAGGACATCCTCAATATCTACCGGCTGTGGCGGCCCTCGCCCCTCTTCCGTGCCCGCAGACTTGAGGAGGAATTGAAAACACCCGCGAAGATCTACTATAAATACGAGGGGGTATCTCCCGCGGGCAGCCACAAGCTCAACACCGCGGTGGCCCAGGCCTATTACAACAAGAAAGAGGGTATATTGAAACTTTCCACCGAAACCGGTGCGGGACAGTGGGGCAGCGCCCTGTCCATGGCCTGCAGCTTTTTCGGCATGCAGGTACACGTGTACATGGTAAGGGTAAGTTATGACCAGAAGCCCTACCGTAAATTCATGATGGAGACCTGGGGCGGTAACGTAACTCCCAGCCCCAGCACGCTTACCAATTCGGGGAAGTCCATACTGGAACAGAACCCCGACAGTCCGGGAAGCCTGGGGATCGCCATCAGTGAGGCGGTGGAAGAGGCGGCCATGAACAAGGGCGTTAACTACGCCCTGGGCAGCGTGCTGAACCACGTGTGCCTGCATCAGACCATCGTGGGGCTGGAGGTGCAGAAGCAGATGGCGCTGGCCGGCGATTATCCCGATATGGTTATCGGCTGCGTCGGCGGGGGGTCCAACTTTGCCGGTATCGCGCTGCCCTTCGCGCGGGACAAGATCAACGGAAAAAAAGTACGACTGATCGCGGTGGAACCGGCGGCCTGTCCCACCCTGACCAAGGGACGGTTCACCTACGATTACGGTGATGTGGCGAAAATGGCGCCCATCGTCGAGATGTACACCCTGGGTCATACCTTTATGCCGCCGTCGATCCATGCCGGCGGGCTGCGCTACCACGGTATGTCGCCGCTGATAAGCCTGCTGACGCATGAAGGCGTCATCGAGGCGGTGTCGGTGCATCAAAAGGCCTGCTTCGAGGCGGCGATACAGTTCAGCCGCACCGAGGGGATCATCCCGGCTCCGGAATCGTCCCATGCCATCAGGACCGCAATCGACGAGGCACTTAAGGCGAAAGAGGAGGGGAAACAAAAAACCATACTCTTCAACCTGAGCGGACACGGCCATTTCGACCTCGCTTCGTACGATATGTACATGAACGGCAAGCTGGATGACTACGAGTATCCCAAAGAGCTGATCGATAAAGCCCTGAAGGACCTTCCCGAGGTTAAGCTCCCCTAGCGGGACATCGGTTCATCCGGTGCCTGAGGAGTAACTAAAGGGTCAGCATCCACGGGCCGCACGAACGCCTGGACGCGGAATATGGCGGATGTCTCGAGATTCGACGATTTTAAAATCCGCATCCCGTGATCCGGGGTTTTTGCGGTCCTTTTGTTGTAGCCGTCTGAGTAAAGTGGATCAGTAAAAGAAGAAATACTGCTTGCAATTATCCCGTTTGTATCCCTTTATCCGGAGCAGTGCATTATTCATTCCGGTTGATTCAGGAGATACCCAATGGCCCAGTCAACGAAACATGCCTTTCTCATATGCCTGGCCCTCACCATTATCGCCGCGGCCGGGGGTGCGGCCGCCGTGTACTGGAAGAAACCTCTGGCGGTGATTATCTGCGCCCTGCCCGCGGCGGCCTATGAAGTATACCGCACTGAAGGGCTGATGACCAAGCTGGCCGCTCTGGGGATTTTCGCCGTTTTCATCGCCGAGATACTGTTCATCGCTTTCGGGTTCAAACTTGATGTGGGGAAGTACATCGCCAGATACATCAGTTTCCTGCCGACGGTGGACGCGAAGCTCCTGGGCCCGGTGGTCATCGCGATACTGGCGATCATGCTGGTACGGCGTACCGCGGGTATCTATACCATATGGCTCGCGGTGGTGCTTTTCGTATCGGCCGCGGCCCTTTTGTACTCGCTCGATCCGGCGCTTTTCAAGAGCATGGTACAACCCGCGGTGAAAGAGGGAATACGACGGGTGCCTCAGCGGATATGATTAAAAAGCGGCCTGATGGCCGCTTTTGTATTTAGATAAGATATAAGGGAACCTCTAATTATCGCATTTTGGTTGTTTTCTCGCGGGCACATACCAAGGATAAAATTAGAATTTTCAATAGTGGTATTTCGGAAAATTCTGATTTTTAGAGGCGCCCAGAAACAAATCCAATTCTGCCGGTGATTCCTGTCTGTTTCATCGTGTTCACATGACCGAACCGCTGGTTTTCCGAATCATTCAACCGCCATCGAAAATTATTTATATTTGAGCGGATTATTTTATTGACATTTATTAAATATCATTTTATTTTTGAATTAAATTCAATATTTAAATTACATTCAAGTCATCTCGCTCATATCGATAATCAGGGTGATATACGGTGAATGTTATTCCAACAGAAATCGATGTTCATTCCGACGAGTACAGAAAGAATTATGAGATAATGGAAAAACGTGTGGCCGAGCTCAAGGAAGAGCTGGACCGGGCTCGTGAAGAACGTTCATCCAGGTCCAGGGAACGCATGGCTGCACAGGGGAAACTGCCCATCCGTAAAAAACTCGACCTTCTTCTGGACCGAAACACTCCTTTCCTCGAAATAGCACCTCTTGCCGCCCGGGGCATGTATGACGGCACCATACACGGAGCGGGGCTGGTGTCGGGCATAGGCGTGGTGGAGGGGAGGGAGGTGTATGTAAGCGGAAACGATCCCATGATCAAGGGTGGATCGAGCTATCCCATGACGATAAAAAAAACCCTGCGCGGTCAGACCATCGCCATGGAAAACCGTCTGCCCATGGTGACGCTGCTGGATTCCGCCGGTGGATACCTGCCGCTGCAGTCCGAGGTGTTTCCGGATATAGATGACGGCGGAAGGATTTTTTACAACCAGGCGGTCCTGTCGAAAATGGGTATTCCCCAGATCACCGCGGTCATGGGTCTCTGCACCGCGGGAGGGGCCTATGTGCCCGCCATGTCCGATGAGACGGTGCACGTGAAGGGAAACGGCGCCATTTTTCTCGGAGGACCGCCCCTGGTAAGGGCGGCGACCGGAGAGGTCGTTACCGCCGACGAACTCGGCGGCGCCGACATCCACTGCCGTTACTCTGGCGTGTCCGACTATTTCGCCGATGACGAGAAGCATGCCATCGTACTTTTGCGCAAAATAGTCGGGAACCTGCCGCGTGCGGAGAAGACCATGCTGGATACACGGGACCCTGCGCCGCCGCTGTACGATCCGAGGGAATTGTACGGTATCACCAGCAGCGAGTTAAAGGTCCCCTACGACGTGCGGGAGGTGATTGCGCGAATAACGGACAGGAGCGAGTTCCTGGAGTTCAAGGAGCTTTACGGTCCCACCCTGGTATGCGGCTGGGCCTGTATCCACGGCTACCCTGTGGGCATACTGGGCAACAACGGCGTTCTTTTCTCCGAGAGCGCGCAGAAGGGAACACAGTTCATACAGCTTTGCGACAAAAGAAAAATACCGCTGGTTTTCCTGCAGAACATCAACGGGTTCATTATCGGTAGCGAATACGAAAAGCGCGGTATCACCAAAGACGGACACAAGATGGTGAACGCCGTCTCAACGTCGACGGTGCCCAGGTTTACGGTGATTATAGGAGCGTCTTTCGGCGCGGGCAACTACGCCATGTGCGGAAGGGCCTATTCCCCTCGTTTTCTCTGGATGTGGCCCAACGCTGAGATCGGCGTCATGGGCGGGGAGCAGGCCGCGGACGTGCTGGTGACACTCAAGCGTGACCAACTCGCGAAGGAAGGGCTGCCCCTTATGACGCGGGAGGAGGAGGACGCGATCAGAGAGCCCATCATCACCGCGGCGAAAAAAGAATCCAACGCCTATTACAGCACGGCCAATCTCTGGGACGACGGGATCATCGATCCTGCCGACACCAGGGATGTGCTGGGGCTTGCCATATCGGCTGCACTGAACGCTCCCATCCGAAACGATGACTTCGGATACGGGATATTCAGAATGTAGAGACAGCCGAAATGTTGAACCGCATCCGTGCGACAGGTACTGAATGTTTGATAAAATCCTTATAGCAAATCGCGGCGAGATCGCAGTCCGTATTATCAACACCTGCCGGGAGATGGGCATAATACCGGTTGCGGTCTATTCCGATCCTGACAGGGACGCGCTTCATGTGCTGAAGGCCGAACAGGCGGTGCGCCTGGGAGGGGCGCTTCCGGCGGAGAGTTATCTCAATATCGACAGGATCATCGCGGCGGCGAAGGAAACGGGCGCCGGCGCCGTACACCCGGGGTATGGTTTTCTCTCGGAGAACCCCGATTTCGCCGAGCGGTGCGTTCGGGAAGGGCTGGTGTTCATAGGACCGCCGGCGGATGTCATCAGGAAGCTGGGGGATAAAATCGCCGCACGAAAGACCATGATTGAAAACAATGTGCCGGTGGTGCCGGGTACCTTCGAAGCAGGGACGGATCCCGGCGTGCTGGAAAAGGAGGCCGCGAAGATTGGGTACCCCGTGCTCATCAAGGCGGCGGCCGGCGGAGGCGGCAAGGGTATGCGGATTGTCTCATCGCCCGAAGATTTCCGGGAAGCCTGTGTTTCGGCCTCCCGTGAAGCCGCGGCGGCCTTCGGAAACGGGAATGTGTACCTGGAGAAATTCCTCACACAGCCGCGTCACATTGAGTTCCAGATACTGGCAGATACTTACGGGAACACCGTCCATCTCTTCGAAAGGGAATGTTCCATTCAGAGAAGACATCAGAAGATAATCGAAGAGACCCCCTCGACGGCACTGGACGATGGTCTGAGAAAGAGAATGGGTGAGGCGGCACTGGCCGTGGCCGCGGCGTCGGGATACGTGAATGCGGGTACGGTGGAGTTCCTGCTGGACCGCAACGGCGGTTTCTATTTTCTTGAAGTCAATACGCGGCTGCAGGTGGAACATCCCGTCACAGAGATGGTGACCGGCATCGATATCGTGAAACAGCAGATAGAAATCGCCGGAGGGAAGCCGATACCCTTCAGTCAGACGGACATTCTTCCCCGGGGACACGCGATAGAGTGCCGCATATACGCCGAAAACGCCGAGTACGGTTTTTCCCCTTCGCCCGGCACCGTGTGTTTCATGAACGGGCCTTCGGGTCCGGGCATCCGCCATGACTGCGGTATATATTCGGGATTCACGGTGCCGATGGAGTACGACCCCATCCTCGCGAAGCTCATTACCCATGCAGGGAGCAGAAACGAGTGTATCCGACGTATGGTAAGTGCACTAAAGGAATACACACTGCTGGGTATAGGACACTCTATCCCCTTCCTGATCGACGTACTTCGTTCCGCGCAGTTTGCAGGCGGGGACCTAGGCACCGATTTTATCGAGCGTTATTTCAATGAATGGAAACCGGCCCGTGACCGGAAAGATGACGCATATCTGGCCTTCCTCGCCGACGAACTGGCGGGAGTGAGGAATACGTCCTCCGCGGTGAACCTGAACCACGATCGTGTATCACCATGGCGCACCCTGGGGAACTGGAGGTTGTAAAGCCGTTCAGTATACATCAACTGACACATGGACAAAAGGCGGCGGTGAATGGAATACAGGCTGACAATCGGTGAAGAGACGCGGACCTTCACCCTCGACGCGGAAGAAAAAGAACACTTCCGTGTCTCATGCGGAGAACGCACATACAGGGGAACATTTGCGCGTATATCAGACCATCATCTGAGCGTGGAGGTCGGGGGCCGGAGGTTCAGCGCTTTTATATTGAGGGAAAACGGTGTCAAAACGGTCGTTATCGGCGGCACCCCATACATGATACGGGATGAGGACCGGCCTGAAACGGCAACGGGGGGGAAGCCGCGGGCAGAGTCGCCCGGCGAGGTGATGTCGCCGATCCCGGCTACGGTGGTGGCGGTCAGGGTGTCTGAAGGCGACAGGGTGAAAAGAAACGGGCCGGTCATCGTCGTCACGGCGATGAAAATGGAAATGACGCTCAAGGCTCCCTATGATGGGGTGGTGAAAAAAATCAATGTCGAACCAGGGATGAACGTGATGCCGGGCATGGTGCTGGTTGATATAGAAAAAGAGGAAGCGGACGAAACACGAACGGGTGGTTGATCGAATCATATCTTGATTTACGGAGGAGGAGGCATGGATAGTGCGCATTTGCTGTACAGGGCCGAAAAGGGGGTCGGGTTTATTACCATCAACCGCGAGCAACAGCGAAACGCCATAACACCTGAAGCCGTGGCACTGTTTCACGAGTATCTGGACAGGGCGAAAGACGATGCCGATGTTAGAGCGGTAATGATCACCGGCGCCGGTGAAAAGGCCTTCTGTACGGGGGCGCAGCTGGGCGACGGGATTTCCACCGAGGGTATGAAGGTCTTTGCAAGCTACGCGAATCTGCTCAAACGCATCGCCGGTTTTCCCAAACCGACGGTCGCCCGCGTCAAAGGCCACTGTCTCGCCGGCGGGATGGGTTTCATGCTGGCCTGTGATATCGTCGTGGCAGGTGATGATTCAGGTTTCGGAACGCCAGAGGTGAACGTGGGACTGTGGCCCATGATGATCGGTGCGCTAATATTCAGGAACGTTCCCCGGAAGAAGGCGATGGAGATGATACTGCTGGGAGAAAGGATCAGCGCCGCGGATGCCCTGGCCATGGGACTGGTTACCCGTGTGGTCCCCAGGGACAGGCTGGACGATGAAGTGCAAAAGATCCTGGAAATACTGATTTCGAAAAGCCCGATCGGGATGAAAATAGGCAAGGAGGCCTTTTACGCGACCGGTGACATGCCTTTCGAGGAATCGCTTGATTACCTTTCGGAAAAAATAAAAGAGGTAGTGAACACGGAAGACGCCAGGGAGGGGATCACCGCCTTTATTGAAAAAAGAAAGCCCGGTTTTACCGGGAAATAGCCTTGTGCGTTGAACAGTATACATGCGGGAGTATTACAAGGGGGAACCATGAAGAACATGAAAAGGAAAGATACCGGCAAGGTCATTATCGCAAACTGCAGCGGCTTCTTCGGCGACAGGCTGTCGGCGGCCAGGGAAATGGTGCAGGGCGGCCCGATCGATTATCTCACCGGCGACTACCTGGCGGAGCTTACCATGGCGATACTGTTCAGGCAGAAACTGAAAAATCCCAACGGCGGGTACGTTCCCACCTTTCTGAAGCAGATGGAGGAGGTTCTGGGCGAGTGCCTCGACCGGGGTATCCGGATCGTCTCGAACGCGGGGGGGCTGAATCCGCAGGGACTGGCAAACGACCTGAAAGCGCTGGCGGACAAGCTGGGACTCAAACCGAAGATTGCCTGCATTTCAGGGGACGACATCCTGCCGCGGCTGGCCGAGCTGCGGGAAAAGGGCGAGCCCCTCACGCACCTCGATAATGGAACCGCACTCAAGGACGCGAAGGGGATGCCCTTAACGGCCAACGCCTATCTCGGGGGATGGGGAATCGTCGAGGCGCTGCGGAAGGGAGCGGATATCGTCGTCGGCGGCCGCATCGCGGACGCGGCGGTAGTCGCGGGCCCGGCGGCCTTTCACTTCAACTGGGAGCGGACCGACTGGGACAGGCTGGCCGGCGCGGTGGTTGCCGGGCATATCATAGAATGCGGCGCCCAGGCGACAGGAGGAAATTACTCCTTCATAGACGAAATCCCCAGTTTCCGGAATATGGGATATCCCGTCGCGGAGGTCCGCGGGGACGGGTCGTTCGTCATTACAAAACACCCGGGAACCGGCGGACTGGTATCGGTCGACACGGTGAAAGCTCAGCTGCTCTATGAGATCAGGGAGCCCGCCTATCTTACCCCCGACGTGATCGCTCACTTCGACACCATCAGCATTAACCAGGAGGCGCCCGACCGTGTTGAGATCACCGGCGTGAAAGGATCGCCGCCCACCGATACCACCAAGGTCTGCATCAACGTCATGGGAGGGTACCGGAACGCCATGACCCTTATCCTTACCGGACTTGACATCGAAAAAAAGGCGAAGATATTCGAAGACGCGTTTTTCGACAGTATCGGGGGGAAAGATAATTACGAAACGATCGAAATACAACTGGTTCCGTCGCAGCAGAACGACCCGGAAACCAACGAAACGGCTTTCGCCTATCTGAGGGTATCGGTGAAAGATCCTGACGCGGAAAAGGTGAACCGCTTCTCTGCGAAAATCGTTGAACTTGGCCTGGCGAATATCCCCGGTTTCACCGCTACGGCACCCCCGGCGAAAGGGACACCGGTCATCATCCACTGGCCGGCCTTACTCTCGGCCAAGCACATAGAACAGAAAGTGGTGGTGGACGGGGAGGAGATTGCCGTTCCACTGGAGGTCCCAAAAACCGCCGCCGGTATGGAGCCTGAGAAGAATAAAACCCCTGTTCCCGCCGCACCGGAAGGTAACACCGTGCGGATTCCTCTGGGCCGGCTGTACGCCGCGAGATCAGGCGATAAGGGCGGCAACGCCAATCTGGGGGTCTGGGCGAAGACCATGGAGGACTATGCTTTTCTGGAAAAATTTCTTACCGTGGAGAAACTCAAGGAGATACTGAAAGATCTGTGTGGATTTGAGATCGAGCGTTATAATCTGCCCAACCTGATGGCGGTGAACTTTTACATCAAGGGGATACTGGGCGACGGCGTCGCCGCGTCTTCGCGGTCCGATCCTCAGGCAAAAACGCTGGGTGAATACCTGCGTGCCAGGATAATAGAGGTACCTGAAACCATGGCGGCGAAACTGCGCGATTAGCGCAATATACATGATACGGTGAGACGAACCGACAGTAAGGGCACACGTGTAAAGTCTCCCATCACGGCGGTATTGAATAATACGTGAAAGGGGGTATGGTGTGGTCCGGTATGATGACAGTCCGTGGCTGCAATGGTATGATGAAGGTATACAACCTGAGCTTGATGTTCCCGGGTGTACCTGTGCAGACCTGCTTAAAGAGGCGATAAGGAGCTTCCCTTCAAAAGCCGCGTTCCACTTTCTCGGCGGCAGTTACACATTCAGTGAACTGGACAGGTTTGCCGGCAGCTTCGCGTCGTTTCTTGAGAGTCGCGGCGTGTCCCCCGGTGATACGGTCGGTATATGCCTGCCGAATACGCCGCAGTATCTGATCGCCCTTGCCGGAGCCCTGAGGTACGGATGTGTCGTGAGCGGAGTGTCGCCGCTTCTGACTGCGCACGAGATGGAAAACCAGCTCAACGACGCCGGGGTACGCGTTCTGGTAATCCTGGACCTGCTCTATCAGGAGCGCCTGAAAAAAATCAATAACGATATCCCCGGGCTGAAACAGGTCGTCGCGACCAATATTGCTGACTTCATCCCGGTTCACAAGCGGGTTCTCGGGAAGCTGCTGAAACGTATCCCCTCGGGACGGGTGGAACCCGTGAGCGGCAGGGAAACCCTCTGGTTCGACAGGGTCCTTTCGGAGCACCGGCCCATAGATCCGAAACCGGCCGTCTCCCCCGATGATGTCTGTCTTATACAGTATACCGGCGGCACGACGGGTACACCTAAAGGCGCCTCGCTTACCCACAGGAATATAGTCGCAAACATCAACCAGGCCAGGAACTGGTTCGGTTTCACCATGGGGGGAGGGACCGCGTGTTCTGGTTTCCCATTTTTTCATCAGGCGGGGCTGTATTTCGGTCTGACCACCATGTCCCTTGCGTATACCCAGTGCCTTATTCCCGATCCCAGAAACATCGCGCACCTCTGCGGGGAGATCAAAAAGCACAGGCCCGAGATCATGCTCCACGTACCCTCACTCTATCAAATGCTCATGAATAATCCTCTGTTCGGAAATATCGACTTTGCGTTCAACAAGGTCTGCATCTCAGGGGCCTCTCCCTTCTCCAGGGAAGCCATCCAGAGGCTTGAATCATTCGTGGGCAGGGGGAAGGTGGTGGAAATTTACGGCATGACCGAGGCCAGTCCCCTCATCGCGATGAACCCCTTCAGGGGAAAAAAGAAAATCGGATCGGTGGGAGTCCCCCTCCAGAGTACCGGCATAAGGATCGTGGACCTGGAAACGGGCAAAAAAGATGTTCCCGTCGGCGAGCCGGGAGAGGTTATCGTACGGGGTCCGCAGGTAATGAAGGGGTACCACAACAAGCCGGATGAGACGGCCCATGCGCTGCGCGAGATGGATGGAAAAACCTGGCTCTATACGGGTGACATCGCGCGCATGGATGAGGACGGATTCATATTCCTGGTGGACCGGTCGAAAGACATGATCATCGTGGGCGGGTATAAGGTTTTTTCGCGGGAGGTTGAAGAGACACTTTACCGGAACAGGTTTGTTGAAGCGTGTGCCGTCATCGGCGTGCCCAATCCTGACCGACCCGACAGCGAGATAGTGAAGGCGATACTCCAGCTGACTGCCGAAGCGAAAGCCATGGAGCAGGGAAAGGTAAGAGCGGAAATCGCGGATTACTGCAGGGAGAACCTCGCGCCGTATAAAAATCCGAAACTCATTGAGATCGTGAACGCCCTACCACTCACCGGCGTGGGCAAGGTGGACAAGAAAGCCCTCAAGAAGCGCGCGGTATAACACAAAGGTGTATAATACGGAGGAAACAATGTACTTCAACGAGACCCACAAGCTGTTCAGGGAAACGCTGCGCAGGTTCGTCGACAACGAAATAAATCCGCACATCGATGAATGGGAAGAGAAGGGAGCGCCCCTGCATGACCTCTTTAAAAAAATGGGCTCCATGGGCTTTCTCGGCATCCGGTATGATCCCAGTTACGGCGGTCAGGGGCTGGACTACTGGTTTGAGGTTGTGTTTCTGGAGGAACTGGGGCGTATCCGCGGACTGGGAGTGGCGACGGCCATTGCCGTCCAGACGAACATGGCGACACCCGCCATTGCGGCCTTCGGAAGTGAATACCTGAAAGAGAAATATCTCAGGCCGGCAATCGCCGGCGATATGGTGAGCGCCATCGCGGTAACCGAACCCCATGCGGGTTCAGACGTGTTCGCGATACGATCCAGGGCGAAGAAGAACGGCGATCACTACGTGTTGAACGGATCGAAAACCTATATCACCAACGGCGTGCAGGCCGATTTTCTTACGCTGCTCGCCCGTACTGGCGAAGAGGGAGGACATCACGCCTTCGGGCTCTTCGTGGTGCCCACCGACCTGCCGGGTCTATCGGTGAGCAAAAAGCTCGACAAGCTGGGGCTCAGGAGCAGCGATACCGCCGAGCTCTTCTTCGATGACGTAAAAATTCCCGCGGAAAATATCATAGGGACAGAGGGTGAGGGGTTCATCTACCAGATGCAGCAGTTCCAGCACGAAAGGTTCGCCATGATCCCCGGCGCCTATGTGTGCGCGAGGGAAATCATCAACCTCACCCTGGACTACATCAGGGAGAGGGTCGTGTTCGGAAAACCCCTCATCACCAGGCAGGTGCTCAGGCACCGCCTTGCCAGGTGGCTGACCGAAGCGGAGTGCCTTAAGCATCTGGCCTATCATATAGTACGGATGAAGATGGAGGGCCTGGATCCGACACGCGAAGTTTCCATGGGGCGGATAATCTCTTCAGAGTTGATCAACAAGGTGGCCGACGGATGCCTGCAGATGTTCGGCGGAATGGGATTCATGAACGAGGCGCTCATATCCCGTTATTTCAGGGATGCAAGGATAATGTCCATCGGGGGCGGCGCGGTGGAGGTCATGCACGAAATCGTCGCGAAACTCGAAGGATTCTGAAACGGCGGCAGAACCCGCCGGGGTGTGCTCTCGTGGTCGGGATCCTTCCGCGGTGAGGACCGGATTGCAGCCGGGACTGGTAATTTTTAATTGACGGCGAATCACGGACCGTAACCATACACTTTGTTCATCAAAGGGAAAAACGGGAGACCGGCGTAAATAATGAAACGTACCGAAGCACAAGAAACCGTCCCTCGCCACGTGCTGAGAAGGCGGAGAGAGAAGGAACACCGGTATAAAACGATCCTCAAGGCCGCCGAAACGCTTTTCGCGCGTAAGGGATACAATGAAACAGGCATCGAAGAGATCGCCACGATGGCAGAGGTTTCCCCCGGCACCGTGTATTTCTATTTTACCAATAAAGAAGACCTGCTGGTGAACCTGATCATGGAGATCGGGTTTCACCTGCGTCAACTGATAGGGAACGTATACAAGCGGGCCGAATCGGCCAATGAGGGGATGAACGAGGTGGGGATTGCCTTTTTCAGGGACTTCTGCCTGCGGTTCCCGGAAAAACTTTCCATCTTTTTCCGCGAGGCGGTGGGGCAGAGCGCGCTGGTCGAAGAACAGCGTAAAATCGTATACGAACATATCACCATGGATATCAGGAATGCCGTCATGCAGATCAGCAAAAGCCTTGATGATAACGACAGGAACCGTCTGACGGCGGAAGTCATCGCGGTGTGTATAGTCGGCGTCTATGAAAAACTGGCATACCATTACCTGCTGTGGTCTGATAACACTTCCCGTATAATGGATATAGCCGAGGATGCCGTGGATCTGATGTCGGGCGGCATTTCCAGGTTGGTCATGAAAACATCTATGCCCGTGAAGGACAAGGGCGAATAAAATGACGGGTCCGGCTGTTTTTTGTGGTATTTAACCGCCAAAATTGAAGAAAAATCAATGGTGATTTACGCATAAGGAAGGAGTTAACGGTACGGCGCCTGCCGCCGTCTGATAAAAGACAAAGCCCCGAGGGAACCGGGGCTTTCATGAGCGGGTGATGGGAATCGAACCCACGCTATCAGCTTGGAAGGCTGAAATTCTACCACTGAATTACACCCGCATATCTTTTTACAAAATATCGCACTTCCGGATTGCGTCAAGTAAAAAAAGCGCAGCGGTGTTTCAGGAACCGGATATACCGGCGGCCCGCCTATTATATAAAAAAAAATAAATTTTTATTGCAAAATTTACATTTTTAGTTGCACAATAAAAACAGTAGAAGTTTAATCATTCGATAGTCGCCGCAATGGGCGTATCGACGACATTGAAAAACCGTAAAAAGGGGTTTTTCTTCGGGATTGAATGGTTGCGTTCTATTAATTGCTGAAACATCTGTGTTCGGCGTTTTGAGTTACTGTTATTGCTCGTTTCTAAGCATGTAGTTTGACGTGGATTCCCGGTCCCGATAATGTCGTTTAAAAACCTGAAAATAGCGAGCCGGACGGAAGTGTCAGGAGTTGGAATGCGATGAATCAGCTGGTGTTGAACATTGGGAAAAAGATCCAGTATTTCAGAAAGAAAAACGCGATAACCCTCAAGGAACTTGCCGAGCAGATCAAGGCCACTCCGAGCCTGATAAGTCAGATTGAACGGGGGAAGGCCAATCCTTCGCTGAGCACGCTCAAGTCCATAGCGGATGTATTTCAGGTTCCGATAGGACTGCTCTTCGAATATGAAAGCAGGTCCGCGGATTCACCGGTAATCAAGAAAAACCGTCACAAAAAGATAATAACCGAGGGAAACGTCCATTACAGTCTCCTGACGCCTGGTGTGGAAGATATGGAGGCCATAATCATAGAGTTCCCGCCGCAGAGCTCAACGGGATTCATGATGTACGAGCATGAAGGCACCGAATGCGGTTACATACTCAAGGGTGAACTGAGTGTTGAAATTGAGGACACAATCCATATCGTTACCCCTGGTGACAGTATCTGTTTCGAGAGTTATAAGCGTCATCGCCTGACCAACAACGGCAACACTACCTGCGTTGCGGTGTGGGTAAACATAGTGCCCTGGATTTTCAACCGCTGATCTGTTGCAGCGTGTCCTTCCGAACCCGATATTACAGGGTCCCTTCTTGACCGGCTGTAATCATTTCCCACCTGTATGTTTATTATTAATTGAAATAACATGAAGTTAAAATCAGTATACAAAGGTTTTTTAGTTGACAATTATGTCCCATTATGTTAGGAAGTGGGGAAAAGTGGGGATTTGTGTAGGATTTTTCCTATTTATGGCTGAAAACGGGGATAAATGATATGTTTATGGGGGAGTATCATCCTTCCCTGGATGAAAAGGGCAGGGTCGCCATCCCGATCAAACTGCGTAAAGCTTTCGGGGAAAACGCGGTTATCAATAAGCTGATCATTACCCATGGTTTTGATAAATGCATAATGGCCTTCCGCGAGGAAGACTGGAAGGATTTCGTCGAAAACCGGCTGGTTCCCCTTTCCCAGGCAGACAGCGCCAACCGCATGAGGCTGCGTTTTCTCATGGGCGGGGCCGCTGAGTGCGAGCTGGACCGGCAGGGTAGAATCATAATACCGGGATACTTGAAGGAATACGCGGAGATAGGCCAGGAGATAACGTTGCTGGGGCTCTATAACAGGATAGAAATATGGAGCTCCGCCGTGTATGGCAAATATAAACCCGACGGCGAGGCGCTGAATGCCTTCGCGTCGGATCTCGGTTTCTGACCGGGAAGGGGTTTTAATAATTTTTAATGGGACATAATTCTGAAACAGTGCATCATGATCAGTTCGCGCACACGCCGGTGCTCTGGAGGGAGGTGCTGGATTTTTTATCGGAGTGCGCGGAAGGTGCCGGGCGCGTATTTGTGGATTGCACCATGGGGGAAGGAGGACATACGGAACTGGTGCTGGAAAAGTTCCCGAACCTGAGTGTGCTGGGGATCGAAAGGGACCCCGAAGTTTACCGGATTGCGGGTAAGAGACTTGAACTTTTCGGTGAAAGGATTGTAATGGTTAACGACAACTTCGCCAATGTGTCTCGCCATCTGGAACGGTACCGGGGGAATATCGCGGGCATACTGTACGACCTGGGAATTTCCTCATACCACTTCGACAGGAGCGGGAGGGGTTTCAGTATCAAAAGCGACGAACCCCTGGACATGCGGCTTGACGGCGACGGGGGCCGGTCAGCCCGGGATGTGGTCAACAGCTATTCTGAAAATGAGTTGACAGACATATTTCACCGGTATGGTGAGGAACGCTGGGCAAGGAAAATCGCAGCGGCGATCCGCCGAAGGTGTGAGGAAAGACCAATCGAAACTACCGGTGAACTTGCCGCGCTGGTACTGGGGGCGATTCCCAAAAGGTTTCATGTCAGGAACATTCATCCCGCCACGAGGGTTTTTCAGGCACTCAGGATAGAGGTCAATAACGAGCTGCCGGCTATTTCACAATCACTTTCCGAGGCCGTACACTTCCTGGCGAGGGGAGGCAGAATGATGGTTATATCCTTTCATTCGCTGGAAGACCGTATCGTCAAGAACCGGTTCAGAAAAATGGCGCGGGGGTGCGTATGCGATCTGGAACCGCCGCACTGCCGCTGTGAAACCGATCCTGTGATAAGGATACTTACCAAAAAACCGGTTACGCCGCGGCAGGATGAATGTGGCTCCAATAAAAGGGCGCGCAGCGCCAAGCTCAGGGTTTGTGAGAAACTTTAAACGGCGGGTGCGGCCGGGTCGGGACCGGGGAGGTCGATATCAAGTACGTACTTATAGTCGTGACGGTGCTGTTCTTCATTATTCTCTATGTCTGGCAGAATATCGAGGTAATGAAGATCAAGCTGGAATACCGCAAAAGCATTAAAGAGGAGACCAGGCTCCTCAAGGATAACGACCGGCTGCGCTATGAAATCGAGCGTCACCGCAGAACGGATGCAGTGGAAAAACTTGCGAGGGAGCGGGGGATGAAAGAAATCGGCCCCCGGGATTTTGATGTCATGGACATGAATAAAAGAAAATGATCGAAACCTCATATATACACAGACCTTCCGTTCTGAGAGCCCTCATTGACAAATGCGGCGGTCTGGTGGAAACCCTGTCGGGTGATGTCTCCGCTCTTATCACTTCGATCGAATATAATTCGACCAGGGTAAGGAAGGGGAGCCTGTTCGTCGCGGTGAAGGGTTTCGCCGGCGACGGTCATGTGTATATCAATGACGCGCTCGAACGCGGCGCCGCGGCCGTACTGGTCTCGGGCGATAAAGCGGGTATGCTCGAACACCTGGAGGGGAAAGGGATCACGCTGCTCGCATCCGCTGACAGCCGGAGGGCCCTTTCGAAAATCTCGGCGGCCTTTTACCGGAACCCCACCGGGAATATGCCGGTAGTAGGGGTGACCGGCACCAACGGGAAGACCTCGATCACCTATATGCTGGAATCCATATTTGCACTGATGGGTTTCACACCCGGCGTTGTTGGCACCGTTAACTACCGCTGGAAAGCGAAAAACATGCCGGCGCCCAATACCACCCCGGAATCCAGGGATCTGCAGGAGCTTGCCGCTTCCATGGCCGCCGACGGCGTGGATTTTCTCATCATGGAGGTGTCGTCCCACGGCCTCAAGCTGAACCGTGTCGAAGACATCGAATTCAACACCGGTATTTTTACCAACCTTACCCGCGACCATATGGACTTTCATCCCGATTTTGAGGATTATTTTTCTTCGAAAAAAAGACTGTTCGAACTGTTGAACGGAACACCCGCCGCTGAAAAGTACGGCATCGTCAACCGTGACGATCCCTACGGTGAAAAAATCCTCTCCTCCGCCGGAATATACGGCTACCCGCTGCTGGGCTTCGGTCTGCACCATGAAGCGGAGTACCGGCCCGTGCCCGGAAGCGTCATCAACTCCATCGAGGGCATACGTTACATCATGGAGAAACCTTTAAAGGACGCGGAGGTCAGGCTCAATGTGGCGGGAGGATTCCATGTGGGGAATTCCCTCTGCGCTCTTGCGGCGGCCCATGTAATGGGGGCGCCGGTCGAGAAGATACTTGAAGGGCTCGGACGGCTCACCGCCATCCCGGGCAGGTTCGACCGGATCAGTTCCCCCTCCGGCTTTCATGTGATTGTCGATTACGCGCACACCGGCGACGCCCTGGAAAAGCTGCTCGCAACGGCGCGCGAACTCGCGAGGGGACGCGTCATCACGCTGTTCGGCTGTGGAGGAGACCGCGACAGGACCAAAAGGCCGCTTATGGGAAACGTCGCGTCGCGGTTGTCGGATATGGTGATTGTAACGAGTGACAACCCGAGGACCGAAAACCCCGACAGTATCATAGGCGACATTTTGCCGGGGATCGACGGCGCCGATTATGAAGTTGAACCCGATAGGGAGAAGGCGATCCGAAAGGCGGTGGAACTTGCGGCGGAAGGGGACATCGTGGTGGTGGCGGGGAAGGGACATGAGGATTACCAGATCATCGGGAGGGAAAAAAGACATTTTGATGATCATGAGATCGTGCGCAAGTACGTGTCGTTGAGGGACGGCCGGTGAAAACGGGATTCAGGGCAACGATGGGTTGCGTCGCCGCATTCAGCGGTGGTGAACTGGTCTGTGGTTCTCCCGATGAAACCATCGATACCATCAGCACCGATTCCAGGGAACTGGGAAGGCTGAATCTCTTTGTGCCCATCAGGGGGGAAAAGTACGACGGTCATGATTTCATCGAAGAACTCGCTTCATCGGGGAAACTGCGCGGTTTTCTTACCATGAGGAAAAACGACATTGAGACGGCGCGACGCTGCGGTCTGGCGATGATTCTATGCGATGATACCCTGAAGGCGTACGGGAATATCGCCGGTCGCCATCGTGATGCCGTGTCACCGCGGGTGGTGGGTATCACCGGAACCAACGGAAAGACCACCATCAAAGAGATGGTATGGACTGTTTTAAAAAAGAAATACTCGTGCATAAAAAACCGAAAGAACTATAATAATGAGATCGGTGTTCCCTATACACTGCTGGGGCTCTGTCCGGGAACGGAGTACGCCGTCATTGAGATGGGCATGAACCACCCCGGCGAGATAGACCGGCTTACGCGTATGGCCAGACCGGATATCGCGGTGATCAGCAATGTCGGCGAGGGTCATCTGGAATTTCTCGGGAGCATGGATAATGTCGCCCTTGCCAAGCTTGAAATTCTCAACGGCATGAAAGAAGGATCGACCGTGGTCCTCAATCGTGATACCCGGATGTACGAACGGCTCAGCAATGCCTGCAGGGAAAGGGGTTTTTTCACGCGCACCTTCGGGCTCGAAAAGAACGCCGACCTCTGTCCGGATGAATACCGCCTGGACAAAAAGAGTATAAGTTTCTGGATCGGGAGGAGTGAAATAACCATCCCGCTCTATGGGGTGCATAACCTTTATAACGCCCTTGCCGCCGTATGTGTGGCCCAATGGGCGGGAATCGAGATGAATACGATCGGTAACGCCCTCGGTTCCTTTGCGGGGGTGGGGATGAGGGGGCAGATCATCGAAGGGGCCATAACGATCATCGACGATACCTATAACTCGAACCCCCTGTCGGTACGCTATGCGCTGGAGTCCATGGCAAAGGTGTTTCCGTCAAGCAGAAAGATCGCGGTACTGGCGGACATGAAAGAACTGGGCGAGCACGCGGAACGGCTCCATCGCGAGGTCGGCGTTCTTGCTGCCGATGCGGGTGTGGACCGGCTCTGCACCTACGGCGACCTGGCGGAATTTGCCGGAAGGGCCGCGGCGGAAAGCGGAGTGAAAAACGGTATTGCGCATTTTACAGATAAGGGAGAGCTTGTCCGGTATCTGAAGAGGGTAGCGGAAACGGGAGACGTGGTTCTGATCAAGGGGTCGCGTTCAATGAAGATGGAGGAGGTGGTGGACGCACTGGTCCGCTGAGGGATATCATGTTTTATCATCTTATACTGCCGCTGAAAGAATACATTTCGTACCTGAGGCTGTTTCAGTACATCACCTTCCGCTCGGCATACGCGGCGCTGACGGCGCTGCTTCTGGTGCTCATTTTCGGCAACCTGGTGATCCGTTGGCTCCAGCATCTGCGTTTCCAGGAGGAGATCAGGGATCTGGGGCCCGAGAGCCATCGCAGCAAGGCGGGCACTCCTACAATGGGCGGCATCATAATCCTCGGCGCGGTGCTGGTGTCGATGCTGCTCTGGGGGAATTTTTCGAACCATTACGTACTGTTGCTCATGGGGGCGACGGTCATGCTCGGGGCGCTGGGTTTCGTCGATGATTACAAAAAATCGATACTTAAAAACAAGAACGGAGTGCCGGCCAGGATGAAGCTGGCGATCCAGATCGTCATAGCGCTGGCCGTGGTGCTGGTAATCTACCTGTTCCCCTCCGACACGAAATATACCACGCAGCTGTTTATACCTTTTTTCAATGAACCCGTAACTGACCTGGGGACCATATGGCTGGTATTCGCCATGATCGTGATTATCGGGAGCTCTAACGCGGTCAACCTGGCGGACGGCCTTGACGGTCTTGCGGTTGGTTCCGTGGCGAGTGTAGGCATTAGCCTGGGTATAATGGCGTACCTGACCGGCCATGCGAAGATAGCCGCGTATCTGCGCATACCGCACGTTCCACACAGCGCGGAACTTACCGTTTTCCTTTCGGCGCTGGTGGGGGCCGCCCTGGGGTTTCTGTGGTTCAATTCGAATCCCGCGACGGTTTTCATGGGCGATACCGGTTCGCTGGCGCTGGGCGGCATCATCGGCGTCGTTGCCGTAATGATCAAAAAAGAGATATTTTTATTCATAGTGGGGGGCGTCTTCGTGCTCGAGACGCTTTCGGTCATTCTGCAGGTGGCGTCGTACAAACTCAGGGGCAAGAGGATTTTCAAAATGGCGCCCATACACCACCATTTCGAGCTGTCGGGCTGGCCTGAGCAGAAAGTGGTGGTGCGCATGTGGATTCTGGGTATTATACTGGCGATCCTGGGCCTGAGCTCACTCAAGATATTGTGATGCAGGCGGGGTGCGGCCGGAATTATTGTTGATTGAAAGGATGAGAATCAAGACGGGATGGAGAGTTTCGCGGTAAAAAACAAAAAAGTACTGGTGGTGGGACTGGGGTTCCGTACGGGTCTTGCCGCGGCGAACTTCCTGGTTTCACGCGGCGCCCGCGTAACGGTCTCGGATATAAAACCCGCCGGTGAACTGAGT
>CAZUXY010000067.1:0-23050 GCA_964624235.1 uncultured Leptospirales bacterium
CACTTCATGCATCTGGCCTATGTTCGTTTGCATATCGATGGGTTTTATGGACATCACTCCATCCTGCACATGGGGACTACTTACGTCGCCGCATCATGGTTTTTCTGCTCATCTGTTCGCTGATATCCGGTTTTTCATATTCCGAAAGCCGAATCTCTCCACCCTCCAGCGAGAACTTGATATAATTATAAGGGTCCCGCACCGGGAAGCGCTTGTCTTTAATAAAGATTTCCACGCCGGGAAACACCTGTTGTTCGGCGCAGATCTTGCCCTTCTGCTCAAGTATATTCAGGTAGGCTTTCAGTTCATCCAGTTGCAGACCGATTTCGGTGAGCCTGTTTTCACCTTTCTGCTTCTGCTGCTGGAGCTTGCCTAAAAGTTCTTCTTTTTCCGGAGCAAGCCGTCCGCCGGAGTTGTTCTTCAACACCGTCAGGGTGGTAACGTCTTTTTTCACCTTTTCATATTCCGCCTCGATCTGACGTTTCATATCATCCAGATCGGTGGCCTGCTGCAATACCTTGGGATTGATTCCAACCCGCACCTCGGTCTTGGTGAAGGAATCCGAACCGATGATGCGGGCGTTCACCTCCTCCCCGGCCCGGATCACACCGCCCACAATACGGGCCCTGCGGCCGTGACAGAGGATGCGGTTACCCGCGTCTATTCTGGAATGCAGAATCCCCTCCGAAGCCGCAACATCTTTTTCCGCATAGACATTCGCGGATTGTATAAAATTCGCGTACACCGAACCCCCGGTGGATTCGATCTTCGCCTCATCCCGGCCCATTATACCCTGTCGAACGATAACATCACCCTCGGCTTCGAGGAATGCCTTCTGCACGGAACCCTTTACTTCAATGTTTCCCGCGGCCTTCACCACGAAATTGTCCTGCACCGATCCATTGACCAGCACCGAACCGAGAAAAACAATGTTCCCCGTCTCGAACGATACGTCTCCTTTGACGAAGAATACGGGCTCCACGCTGATCTTCCCGGTCTGGAAGACCACCTGCCCGTTTATCTCCGCGGTGAGTTCCATGCCATCGTCTGAAAGAATGGTGCCTTTACCGTATTTAACCGGCACGTCCTTGCCCGAGCGGGCGGGCAGCACCCGGTTGGTAACCGTCCTTCCGGGGATGCCCTCTTCGGCCGGTATCTTAACCGCCAGCACCTGGCCTACCACGACGTTTTCCAGCAGGTCGAGGTTTTTGAAGTCGACCTGTCCTTTCTCGTCTTCCGAGAAGCTTATATCGGAACGTTCTATTCTCACCTTGTAATCAAGATAGGCGTCCTTTCCATGGCGAGGCGGCTGCCCTTTGGCCGCAACGAGCGGCCGGCTGTAATCCATCTTTTCAAGATAGTTCTTGATGCCCTCTTCATCGATTCCGAAAACCACGCCGTTTTTCTTCAGGGCGTCAAGGATATCATCCGCCTCCATATGCCTTCCGGCAAAGCGCGGTGCGGCAAAATGAGCAAACGTCTTCATTTCATCCTCGGTGACCTCTACCGTCATGGTGCCGTCGTACTCGGCGTTGGGTATCCACTCCCCTATCTTTACGGGCTTGCCCGACGCGTGTCTGACTTCTTTTTCGATTTTCTTGGCGTCGGCATTCCCGATCCGCATCGAGTAAAGTTTGTTGTTGATCTCGGCGACGTCTACCTCTTTACCTCCACCTATCGGTTTGGTCACGATCAGCCATATCCCCGATTTCGTTACTCTTATGGTAAGCTTTCCATCCGCAAATCTGGGCATGCTTTTTATTTCAAGGTCGGTCGAGGAAGTTTTGGAGAGTTTTTTATCGATAAGATCCAGGTCGTCGTATTCTTCTGCCGTTCTGGACGGTCGTATCAGCACATGATAGGGCTGCCGCCCGATTCCCATAAATCCCTTGGTTCCCTTTTCGATAATTTCATAGTCCAGGGTGGAAACATCAACCTTCAACTCCCTGGCGGCCAGATCCAGCGCCTGCCTTACGGAATCGGCGTATACCTCGACCTCGTCCCCCTCAAAACCGCCTTCATCTTCCAGGCCGAGTAGCAGTTCTTTCAGCTTGCTCATACGGATCAACCGATTATATTTGATTTAATACGTCCGAGTCTTCCGCGCAGACGCATGATCGCCTTGGTATGAAGCTGGGACACGCGGCTCTCGGTAACGTCCAGTACTTCACCGATTTCCTTCAGGGTAAGGTCTTCATAATAATAAAGGACGATCACCTTTTTTTCCTTGTCCGGAAGCTTCTTGATGGCATCTACAATGTAATCCCGTATCTCTTCTTTTTCGATCATGATGTCGGGATTGAGATTTTCCGGTGCCTCCAGGGTCTCGAGTATCGAGAGTTCATCGCTGTCTCCGCCCAGATACCATATATCGTTCAATGAAAGCATGGAAGTCCCGCTCAACTTGTTGAGCAGCGTCTGAAATTCCTCCATGCTGACCCCCAGGTCCTGTGCGATTTCCTCATCTTCCACTGTTCGGCCCAGCTTGTTTTCCAGGTCGGAAATGACCTGCTCGATCTGCTTCGCTTTCTGCCGTATGGAACGGGGAATCCAGTCGATCGATCGCAGTTCATCAAATATGGCACCCCTGATCCGGGTCATGGCATATGTCTTGAATTTTATTCCGCGGTTGGGATCAAACTTGCTTATGGCATCTATCAGGCCGAATATTCCGTAAGAAACGAGGTCGTCAAATTCGATATTCTGCGGCATCCCCATGGAAATCTTGCCGGCCACGTATTTTACGAGCGGCGCATATTTGATTACAAAATAATCCCTAAGTTCCTGATCCTTGCTTTTTACGAACTTTTTCCAGAGGTCTTCTTCTTTTATGCTGTCCAGTTCCCTGATTTTCTTATTATTCATATCTTTCCTTGATTGGATATATTAATCATTATCCCTGCTCATCATGGTACGGATGGCCTCTGCCATAATCTTGGGTTCGTATTTCATTTTTTTCTCTTCAAAAAGGTGCTTGCCCAGTTTCCCCGTCGCCGGTTCCGCGGTACTGAGCTTTTGATAACTGTCTTTCCCCGTGGGAACAAATTTCTCATCAGTTCCCGTCCCATCATCAACATCGCGCATGGCCGCTGCCGTTCCTCCAGGGATGGAATCGGATTCGGCCGTTACGGCGTCCCCTTCCAGGGAACTTATATCGGAGGCTGTTTTCTGGTTTCTTTCAGCGGATTCCACGGTTTGATCTCTGGACACACCGTTCAGGACTGAGTAAATTTCGGGCACGAATTTTTTTAAAATCAGCCCGGAGCCAAATCCCAGGCCAGTAAAAACCATGGTGAGTACAAACGATTTGAGCAAAACACTGCCTATGCCATTACCCGTTATCAGGCCCAGAATAAACGAAACCACCAGGGCTCCGATTCCCATCAGCAGGCTTAATTTGTATTCTATATTGACCTTCTGCAAAGAAACCATTATTGTTTACCCGGTTCCGCCTTTGTTACAGTCATGCCAATGGCACCTTGTTCGGTCTGAACTATTTAATAAAGTATCAATCTTGGACAGTAAATCAAGCTATTTTTGTCAATCGACTGGTTCTTCGTCAGACCTGAACAGTTGACGAAAGAAACCCACCAGACCGGAACCCTTTTTTTCCTCTGCGCCTTCTTTGTTGGCGATACGATCGGCGATCAACGAAACACAAATGGAAGCCTTCTGTTTCGGATAGGTCACGATAAAAGGTTTCTGGTTGCGTATCGACTTCGGCACATAGATGTCTTCAAAGACAAATCCGAGGCTCTCAACTTTTATGTTCAGGAACTGCCCAGCTATATTGATGACCCTCTGGGCCACCCTTTTGCCTTCAGCCACCGACTGGACCCTGTTTACGATCAGTTTGACCGGCTTATCAGGGGTCTGGGATGCTATGGATTTTATTATGCCGTAGGCGTCGGTTATTGCGGTCGGTTCCGGAGTCGTAATGACTATCACGTCATCCGATGCGCTGAGAAAGCTCAACACGTTCTGGGAAATCCCCGCTCCCGTATCGATTATCATGTAATCATCATCATCAAGCTCCGATACCGCTTCGATGAATTCCGTCCGCTGCTTGACATCAAGATTCGCCAACTGGTGGAAACCCGAAGCCCCGGCTATTATCTTGAAACCCTCGGGCACCTCGATTACGATGTCTTTCAGTTTCTTCTTTCCCTTGATTACGTGATAGAGATTATACTTGGGTATTATGCCCAGGATCACGTTAACGTTGGCCAGCCCGAGGTCCGCATCCAGGAGGGTGACCCTGCTGCCGTTTCTTGCCAGGGCAATCGCGATTGCAACGGCGATACTGGTCTTGCCCACGCCTCCCTTTCCGCTGGTTATGGCGATCGTTTTGGTTTTTCTAGTGGCGCTGGATTCGACAACCAGTCTTCTTAAATTCGCAGCCTGATCCACCTTCGACCTCCTGGTTTTAATTTACTCCGCCAATGATCATATTTGCAATCTTGTCAGGATCGGCCACATCGATGTCATTCGGTACTTCCTGACCGCAGGTTACATACGAGATGGGTTTTTTATAACGGTCGGTGATCTCTATCACATTACCAATACTGGTGGTTTCATCCACCTTGGTCACTATTACACTGTGAAAATTCATCTTGTCAAACGATTTAAAAACCTGGCTGAGATCGTTTCTCTTGGTATTAGCGCTTACACACAGGATTTTTTCCAGTTCGTATTCAACCATATCGGCGTAACTTTTAATCTCCGATATCTTCAGGTCGTTTTTGTGGCTTCGCCCGGATGTGTCCACCATGATGATATCGGCTTTTTCGCTTTCGATTATTTCCTTGAAGTTTTTCTGGTCATTCACCACATGAACGGGTATTCTCATTATCTCCGCATATTTCTTGAGCTGTTCCGTTGCCGCGATACGATAGTTATCTATGGTTACAAAGGCGACACGGTATGATTCCCTCAGGGAATATATGGCGCCGAGCTTCGCCATCGTTGTGGTTTTCCCTACCCCGGTGGGTCCTATGAACATTACTATTTTTTTCCGGTTCCCCATTTTGATCGGACCGCTGGTCACGATCCGGCTTTTTAAAAACTCCTTGAGGGTCTTTTCAATTTTAAAACGGTCCCTCAGGTCATCCCGGCTGACCGAATTCCTCACCTCCCCCAGAATAATCTCACATTCCTGACGGTCAAAGTCGCTGTTGAGCAGAAGATCACGAAAGGGTTTTATCTGTAAGTCTTCCTCTGTAAGGACATCCTTGATTTTCCCCGCATCCCTGCCCTGCGCTTCCAGCATTTTATTCAGGGTTTCCTTCAGCTCCATGAACTCTTTTTCGAGCCTGCCGTACGCCGTATCGTCCGCTCCAACGGAATGTCGGGGCGTATCCGCCGCCGGCATCTCCTTCTCCTTTTTACGAGGCATGGTTTGAGGCGCCATGGCTTGCGGCACGGATTCCAGACTTTTTTCGGACGGAACTATGGTTTGACGGGCAGCGGCTTCCTTCCTGTGTTTTTCCCACGGTTCGACCTGTTCCGGCACGACCTTCTGGGAAGGAACTGGTCCGGCGCTGTTGTCCCCGACGGTGAAATCGATAGTGCTCCTGATTTCCGGTTTCTTGCGCGCAAGAGGATTCCTCTCCGGCACGGCGGCAGTGAGTTCCACCATGTCCTTGGCCAGAAACTTCGAGTTGAATAAACCGCCTTCCTTTACATACTTATGGCTTATGGGAATAGCATCATCACCGTGTTCCATCTTGAGCTTCATCATGGCTTCATTGTAGTTTTTCGCTTTGATCTTCACATACCTCATAATCGAACTCCTTTATCGAGACTTGATGATTTTCATGCCGCGGCCGATACCATGGCTGAATGGACCACGTTCACTTTTACCGACGGTACTATTTCATTGTACGAC
This sequence comes from uncultured Leptospirales bacterium, assembly GCA_964624235.1. Classification (GTDB taxonomy): domain Bacteria; phylum Spirochaetota; class UBA4802; order UBA4802; family UBA5368; genus CAZUXY01. The sequence continues at coordinate 5,888 of CAZUXY010000067.1, forward strand.
AACACTATGGGATCGGGCACCTCCCTCTGCAGCAGCGCGAAGGTAACACTCCTGATATGGGGCGACACCAGGTAAACCGGTGCGTACCCCTGGGCTTTGGTCTTGGTATAGGCGTTTACCAGGGATTTCATTATGGCGGAGTGTGTTTCGGGGTCGAGTCCCACCACCCTGCCCTCAACCGGATCGTCGTGTATTGAAGTGCGTATAATATTTTCGACTTCAGGATCGACGGTAATGACGGAAATGGTGTTTTCCCTGTCGGCATGGTCACGACAGATTTGTCTTGCCAGGGCAACCCGCACGTATTCGGTCAGCACACCGGTGTCTTTGGTGAAGTCCGAGTAACTGGCAAGACACTCCAGTATGGTCACCATGTTCCTGATCGATACGCGTTCTTTCAGCAGGTTCTGCAACACTTTCTGTATTTCGCCCAGGCTCATTTTCTTTTCGGTGATAAGCTCGTTCACCACTGCCGGATAATCATTCCTGATATTATCGATGAGCTGTTGCACCTCCTGACGACCCAGAATCTCGTCCGCATGCCGCTTAATGACCTCGGTAAGATGCGTGGCGATGATGGTGGGACAGTCCACCACCGTATACCCTCTCCTCTCGGCTATGTCCCGTTGCTCGGGATCAATCCATATCGCCCTGAGGTTGAACACCGGCTCTGTAAACTCGGATCCTTCTATTTTTTCGGATACATCCCCGGAATCCATCGCCATGAGCTGTCCCACTCTCAGGACTCCGCTTCCCACCTCGACGCCCTTGATAAGAACCGCGTAAGAGCTGGATTCCAGCTCCATATTGTCCCTGATTCGTATCGGCGGTACGATGAGTCCCATCTCCAGGGCGCTGCGCCGCCGAATGTTGGTGATACGGTCAAGCAGGGTGCCCCCCTGTTCAGGATCCACCAGCGGTATGAGACTGTAACCTATCTCGACCTCCAGAGGATCCACCTGGATGAGGGGTATGACCGATTCCGGCTTGTGCTCCTTAAGGGCCGCATGCTTCTCGTCTATTTTGGTCTTCTCCCGTTCTTCCTCTTTAGCCTGTGAGAGGATATAGCCCAGCGCACCCAGCCCCAGTGAAATCAGGAGCATCGTAAACTTAGGAAATCCAGGGATGAGTATCGATGCTCCAAGAGCGGCGGCGGTTATAAGCAGCGCGCGCGGCTGCTGGCCCAGTTGATTCGCGAGATCATCCCCCAGGTTCTCATCGGAAACAGCCCTGGTCACAATAATACCGGTCGCCGTCGTAATGAGGAGCGATGGGATCTGTGAGACCAGCCCATCGCCTATGGTAAGGAGGGTATAGGTCTTTAGCGCGACCTGGAAACTCTCGCCGCGCATGGCCATTCCGATAATGAAACCGCCGATTATATTGATCAGGGTAATGACGATTCCTACTTTAACATCACCCTGTACGAATTTCGAGGCGCCGTCCATCGCCCCGTAAAAATCCGCTTCCTTGCGTATCTCTGCCCGTCTCTTCCTGGCCTCGTCCTCGGTGATAAGGCCGTTGGAGAGGTCCGAATCGATGCTCATCTGCTTTCCGGGCATCGCATCGAGAGTAAACCGTGCCGCCACTTCGGCCGTCCTGGTCGCGCCTTTGGTGATGACGATAAACTGGACCGCCACCAGGATGACGAAGACGAGAAATCCTACAACGTAATTCCCTCCCACTACAAAATCACCGAAGGTCCTGATGATCTTCCCGTCGAAGGCCGCACCCTGCAGCAGTATCAGCCGCGTGGATGAAACATTGAGTGCAAGCCTGAAGACCGTGCTTACCAGCAGCAGGGAGGGAAAAACCGAGAAATCGAAAGAACGGGGCACGAACATGACCAGCAGCAGGGTGAGCAGGCCCAGCATAATGCTTATGGCCATGAAAAAATCCAGCAGAAAGGTAGGTACCGGAATGACCAGCATGGTGACCACGGCAACCACGCCAAGGCCCAGCAGTATATCGGTCTTCTGCATCCATCTGATGTTTTCGCTTAAAAATGAAAACCTGCCCTGATCAGCCATATGCTCCTCGTACAGTTATATCCGATCGGCGTCCTAAATGGCCTGCCGGTATTTTTTCTTCTTATACAGTTCCGCATACACCAACGATACGGCATAAAACAGATCATGCGGAATAATGTCCCCCACATCGAGACGGTTGTACATTTCCTGCGCCAGGGGGCGGTTCTCAATGATCATGATATCATTTTCCCGAGCAATCTGCCGTATCCGCAAGGCCATGCTGTCGACACCCTTTGCTATTACCGTGGGCGCCTCCATAACGGTATTGTCATAATGCAGCGCGACGGCGAAATGAGTAGGGTTGGTTACCACAACATCAGCTTTCGGGACTTCCCGGATCATGTTCCTCATAACCAGATCGCGCTGCATCTCACGCAGCCGCGCTCTTATGTAGGGGTCGCCGATAGTCTCTTTCAATTCTTCCTTCAGCTCTTCCTTGGTCATTTTCAATGATTCGATGAATTCCCTCTTCTGAAAAAAATAGTCCGGTATCGCCAGAACCAGAAGTATCGCCGCAGACCAGAGTATGATCTTCAGTGCTATAAAAGCGGTATTGGTCACGGCAAGCGAAACGGGGATGTCGGGCAGCTTAAGAATTTCATCATAATCATTTTTGATGATTAAAAAAGCAACGATTCCGATAACGGTAACCTTGAACACCGATTTGAACAGGTTCATCGCCACCTGGCGCGAGAAAAAAATCTTCTTCATAATGGTAGCGGGATCGAACTTCATCTTCGTCAGGTCGAACTTCAGGGGATGGGTTGAAACCTGGAAACCCACCTGTACCACTTCACCCAGGAAGGCAGCGACCATTACGACCACCAGCAAGGGAAGCAGGATTTTCGCGGACTCCAGCGATACTCTGAAAAACTCCTGTATAATGCTGTGTTCGGTCAGGGTGAATCCGGAAAACGACGTCATGTAATATTTCGTCATGCGCGCAATGGAATTATAAATCCATGTCCCCAGAAAAAAAATCACCAGGAAACCGAAGATCATAACCACGGCCTGGGAAAGCTCCTGGGTTTTAGCGACCTGTCCTTTTTCCCTGGCTTCCCTAAGCTTCTTCTCGGTAGGCTCTTCGGTACGCCCTTCGTCCTCGGCGGCGAAAAGCTGCAGGTCGAAGCGCAGCGGCAATACACCGCCCGCAAGGGGGTCACAATACAGATAGTCGCCGGACACCTTGCCTGAAAGCATACTCTCTATCACCGATACGTGCGTCATAAACCCCTGGTTGGGCCGGGAGCATATTGGATTCTCATACCGCGTACCATCCGCTTACCCGGCACCTCTGAGTTTTCATATTCCCTTCCATCTTCAATAACGGTTTTCAAAAAGACCTCTCTTTTATGCGTTATTCTCCGGCCTAGCGTCCGTCGCCAAGAATCATGTAGGCCAGAACACCAGCATTTTCATAATAAACCTGAATGTTCTGTCCAGGGACACCGACATGATCCTCACGATCAGCGGGCTGATGACCAGCATAACACCGAAAGCTATGGCGATCTTCAACGGGAACCCCAGCATCATGATATTCATCTGGGGGGCCGCTTTTGAAAGGACCCCCATACTTACGGAAACCAGAAAAATGGTGGCGACCACGGGAAGGGCGATCTTCAGGGCCACTACGAACATGCCGCTGAATACATGGGAAAGAAAACCGAGCATGCCGGATACCGCCCCCTCCCCCAGACCCCGCAGAGGGACCAGATCATAGGAACGGTAAACCGCCCTTATCATGAAATGGTGACCTCCTATAAAGAGGAACACCAGCAGTCCGATCAGGTTCTTGAGCTGTCCCACGAGGGGAATGGATACCTGGGCAAGCGGATCGATAACCTCGTTGATCCCGAATCCGATCTGAACCGCAAAGAACTCTCCCGAAAGCTGAAAAGCCGCCACTATCATCGAAACCAGAAAGCCGATAAAAAGACCCAGGAAAACCTCACGAAGCACCAGGAGACCGTATATACCCATATTGCCGGCAAAGGCGAAATTTTTCGCCGATACCATTGGAAATATCACCAGGGTAATCAGAAAAGCCACAAGGGCCCTTATCCTAAAAGGAATCACCCCGCTCGAATAAAAGGGGGCTACCATCATCATTGAACTCATCCTGATCATGATGAGCAGAAATACCTGGAAATGAAGCACAAAGTATTGCATCTAGTTACCCGCCCCCGATTTTCTCGATCGTCATAAATACATTTTTGGTATAGGTCACCAGCGTATGTAAAATCCAGGAGGCGAAGACTATAAATGTAAGAAAAATCGCGATTATTTTCGGAACAAAGGTCAGCGTCTGTTCCTGTATCGAGGTAGTGGTCTGAAAAATCGAAATCAGCAGACCCACCAGCATGCCTATGCCCAGCAGCGGTGCCGAAACCAGCATGATGATCATCAGGGCTTCCCTGAGTATCTTTATTACTTCAACATCAGTCATGGCATTGTATCCTTCGACCCCCGTTGTTTCCCCTACCTGAAGGACTTCACCAGTTCATAGATAAGCAGGTTCCATCCATCCACCAGAATGAACAATACCAGCTTGAAGGGCAGTGATATCATGACCGGCGGCAGCATAATCATTCCCATGGACATAAGCGCGCTTGCGACAATCATATCGATCACGATGAAAGGTATAAAAAGATAAATCCCGATTTCAAAGGCGCGCTTCAGTTCGCTTATCATAAACGCCGGGATAAGGCAGTAGGTGGGCACGTCTTTCTCGTTTTTCGGCTTTTCAAGTTTTGCCAGCTCGATAAAAAGGGCGATGTCCTTCTTCCGCGTCTGCCTGAACATGAATTTACGCAGCGGCTCCATCCCACGCTCATAAAACTGCTGGTTCCCGATTTTACCTTTCAGGTACGGCTGCAGCGCCTTGTCATTTACCTCGTTCAGTGTCGGCGCCATTATAAACATGGTAAGGAATATGGAAAGTCCCACGATCACCTGATTCGGGGGCATCTGCTGGAGCGAAAGCGCCCGTTTAACGAAGTCCAGCACAATCACCACGCGGGTGAACGATGTCATCATCATCACTATGGAAGGCGCCAGGGTCAGTATCGTCAGGAGGAAAAGAACCTGCAGGCTCAAAGCGACGTCTTTGGGCGTGGCCGCTTCACGTATGTCGAAGGTTATTTTCGGAATGGGCATTCTCACCCCGCCCGCCTCCTGGGCAAACAGGGCGGCTGCCGGCGCCAGGGCCAGTATCATCACGAGCAGCAATACGGCGCGCTTCTTATTCATCATCCGCCCCGTTCAGTCTTTTAAGTCTCTCTTTCTGTAGTGAAAGATAATTGAGCCGGTCCATCTCGTTTTCTTCATGCCGGTGCACGAATTCCCTGTAGGCGTCCTGTGTGTTCTCTCGTCGGCGGAGGATTTTTCCCAGATGTCTGCTCAAGAAGTCCTGGAATCCTCCCGCCTGGGGTACAGCCGCCTTCGAACCTGCCAGTCTGATACGGTCGATTTCATCCTTATCCTTGATTTCCATGATGAGATTGACTGTATGATCGGTTATGCCCAGCACCAGCACCTTGCCGGCAAGGTCGATAATCTGAATAAACCTGTTCTGCCCCAGGGGAACAAGCGACAGCACCTGGACCGTACCCGCTCCCAGCGGTCCGCCGGTCTTTCTGGTAACGAATTTAAAAAAGTAATAAAAACCGCCGACCAGCAGACCAAGGACGAGTATTGTTTTCACCACTACCCATGTATATGACTGTTCCTCCACGGAGGGCTTCTCAAAGGTATACAGCTCACCTCTGGGCTCGGCCTGCTGCTTGTCCGCCGCATCGTTTTTTTCCGCTCCTCCGCGGGCGGGATTCAACGCCGCATCCTTATCCTTCCGGACCTTCTTGTGCGCGGCCGCTACAGCGGCTTTTTCGGGCTCCTTTTTGTTCGCGTTCCCCTCCATGGGACATAATCCAAAAACCGTATAAAAAAATATAGACACGAAAACAATACACACGGTCTTTGCAGCGGCCGGCATGCGTAAATGTGCTGATCCTGTATTCATCCCTTTTAACATATTATGTCGCTTTGTTTATCGGGCCCTTCCCCTAAAAAGGGCGGGACTCCGTTACTGTATTTTATTAAGTCTTTCGGCGGGGCTCACGATATCGGTAACACGTACGCCGAAATTTTCATCAATAACTACAACTTCACCCTTGGCGATAAGTTTTCCGTTTACCAGGAGGTCAACCGGCTCACCGGCGAGTTTGTCGAGTTCTATGATCGATCCCTCACCCAGACCCAAGATGTCTTTAACCAGCTGGCGCGTACGGCCAAGCTCTACCGTCAATGTCATCGGGACGTCGAGCAGCAGGGAAATATTTCCGCTCACCCCCGAAGGCAGCCCCTCTCCGAGCGGGGGAAATTTGACCGGGCTTATCCCGACCTGTGCTACCTGCTGAGGGGCCGTATACTGCGGCTGGTATTTCGGCTGTGCGCCGGCCTGTGACGGCATACTGCCCCCGGATCCCCTGGCGAGATCCATGGCGACAGGAAGATCAATGATGTGATAGAACTTCGAGTTCAGTATCCCCTCTATGTTGATATTATAAGTGACCTTGACCATGTCCCCGCCGGGGAGACGTAGATCGGACGAGCTTGAAACCCTGGAAAGCAAAGGGGACGAGGTATTCACCGGCTGCCCCAGCTTTTCGGAAAACTGGTTGGCCGACGAGGAAAGCATCTGGCTTACAAATTCCTGAATGGTGCTCTGATGGGCCTCGGTAAGTTCAGGGGGGGCCGCACCGCTCTCATCGCCCATCATCAGCGAGGAAATCACACCGGCATCGGATGTATTGAAAAGAATAACGTTCTTCCCGGTAAGACCGCCCGAGTAATCCATGAGCACCTGTACGTATTGACGGTTGAAATCATTACGTACCTGGTCGGCGGATTTCACCTCGACCTGCGCATTGGTGATCCTGATGTTTTTCCCGAGATATGCCGAAAGCGACGGGGCCGCAACGGTCATGGCCCGGTTCAATGCGTCGGCCAGGCTGTCACGCTCTACCGGAGACAGGGCCGTCCCGCCGGGGGCACTGTCCATTGCCGGCGCCGCCGGAGAAGAAAGCATATCATCGGCACCCTGCAACAGGGCATCTATTTCATCCTGTGACAAAGAGCCATCACCCATTGTGTCCTCCTGACGAAGTGGATTATCCTTTCCGGTATCCCGGGGACAATCCCTTGAAATTGTTTTATCCCGTAGAACGGACGTACATCACTTTCCCGATATCGGTTCCGATAATATTATAATACGCTCTCATATGTACAAAATCAATTAATAACAAACTCCTTGAAATAAACCTCTTTCACTTTACCGGCTACTAATATGGTGTTGATATGGGCCTTTATTTCCTCGGAAAGACCGATTATGTCCTCCACCGAATCCATGTCCTCATATTTCTTGCTTCTCAGTATTATGTTGATGATATGCTGAATCTGCACGGTTCTTTGCACGAATTCGGCGTTAAGCTCCGGATTGTTTTCATATCCCAGGGACACGGTGATCTTACCGAAGTGCGGTTCGGCATCTTTGGTAGTTATGGAAAAAGAGGGGATATCAAAATGCGCCAGCGGAGGAGGGGGAGGAGCGACGATTACATCCTGCTCCCGCTCATATTTCTTCTCCTGCACATACTTGGTTACCAGGTATGAAATACCGATCATCAGGAAGACCAGCAGTACAGCGCCCGCCACGTAAATCAGGATTTTTACGATCTTCGATACGTCCGCGCGCGCCCCGGGCTCTTCGGCCTTCGCCCCCTCCTCTTCTTCAAGCTCGTCTACACCGACCTTTTCTTCATCACCCATATGTGTTACCCGCTCATATTATCGCTGCCCTGCCCCGAAGTTTCCCGGTGCGGCAAGCTTATTCAAGTACTAGACACTTACCCGATAATTTCTTGCAAATTAATGTGGGCATTTTGCTGACACAGTACCATATTAATTTAAAATTGTCAATTAATTTATAATTATGTCTCTAAAGACGGTTTCACCTTCAGTAACAGTGTTGAAGGTCACCGCCACTCTTCATCGGGCAGCGGACGGCTGATCTTCTTCTCCTTCGTCTCTTCGAGCCCGCGGTCCCTCAGAATCACTATCTCGACCCTGCGGTTATACGCTCTTCCCTCGGGAGTGTTGTTGTCGTCGATCGGCCTCTGTTCCCCGAAGGCTACCGCCGAGAGCTGTTTCGGATTAACATTTTCTTCCTCGGTGAGAAAACGCAGCACATTTACGCTCCGTGAGGATGAAAGCTCCCAGTTGGTCTCATAACCTTCCCGCACCCCTACAGGCGGTATCTTGAGATTGTCGGTATGGCCTTCAATACGCACATAATTGGGCACGCTCTTGATAATGCCGGAAATCTTTTTCAATACCGGGCGTATATCATCCCTGAGCCGTGCGCTACCCGTATCGAAATAGGCGTCGCCCGAAAGGGTGATGATGAGTCCCCTTTCATCCTGTGTCACACGCAGTTTTTTACTCTGGATTTCCGGCTTGAATGCCTCAAGGGCTTTCTTAAGGGTTTTCGCCAGGGACCGTGCCTTTTCCGTGGACGGCAGGGTAAGTATATTATGGCCCAGTTCGACCAGACGTCCCTTGGACATTGAACTGCCGCCCTGGAACACACCCAGGGAACCCCTGAACGAGGATAGTACCAGCCGGAACTCCTCCTGTGAAACAGTGGTAACGTCCCCCATCATGACGATAAAGAAGGTCATCATCAGGGTGTTCATGTCCGACATGGTGACCATCCATCCGGGGGTGGACCGGCGTTCGGTCTTTTTCGCCTTTTTGGCCATTACTCTCCCACCTCTTGCGAGATGGCCTCCCGTTCCGCCGGCGGCAGGAACGATACCAGTTTATCCTTCACGATTCTGGGGTTATCACCGGACTGTATGGATAGCACTCCCTCGATCATTATGGACTTAAGCAGCACCTCCTCGCTGGTCCTCAGATCAAGCTTGGTCGACACGGGTAAAAAAATAAGGTTTGCCATGATGGCACCGTAGAGGGTGGTAATAAGAGCAACCGCCATGTAGGGCCCCACCATGGCGCGGTCCTCCAGGTTCACCAGCATCAGTATAAGGCCCATCAGGGTTCCGATCATACCGAAAGCCGGGGCGAAGCTTGACCATTCATCAAACAATCTTTTGTTGTTGTCATGCCGGGTCATCATGCTTTCCAGCTCGGTTTCCATGATGCGTCTTACCAGTTCCGGGTCGGTACCGTCCACCACCAGTTGGATACCCTTCTTTAAAAACTCGTCGTCCAGTTCGTCGAGATCATCCTCCAGGGCAAGCAACCCCTCACGACGAGCTTTTTCCGAGAAGGAGACCAGGGTTATGATAAGCTCACCGGGATTATATTTCTGCGTAAACAGGGCTATCTTGAAATAATCCCACATTTTTAGTATCTTAGCCAGCGGATACGCGGCAAGCAGCGCCGCCGTCGAGCCGCCTATGGTGATCATGACCGAAGGCATGTCCACGAATAAAAGCAGACTCCCCTTGGCGAACACAATCCCCAGTATTAAAAACACCAAACCGCTCGATATGCCTATAATGGTCGCGAAATCCATATGTGAACTCCCTTATAAGGTATGACCGTACTGCGCCTGTTACTACCCTATTTAAATGTATCGGAATAAAGTGTTAATTATTGAAGTTTTAATAAGTAAATATTTGCGGGAAGGATGCCCTCAAATCGGTAAAAAACATCATATCATAACGGTCTTCCAGGGTGATGTTTTTCTTTCTTTACCGTATCAACCCGTTTTTACGAAAACCGAGCGATGGTATTCCCTGATTTTGTCCATGATTTCCTCCACGGATTCTTTTGCCAGGTATTTCCGGTCATTGGTCATGGTAATGGTGGTATCAGGACGTGCCTCAATGGTCTCTATATGGTTTGAGTTGAGCACATATTCGTCTCCGTTAAGTCTGTGCAGCGTAATCATGTTACCTCCTTCCTTTTCTGCCGTCGATGAGACTGAAAAAATCCTTGAGGGATGTTTTTTGAACTTTCCCCTCGGAACATCCCGGTTCACTACTGTCATATATCGGCACACTGCTTTTCGAAAACAATTCCTCCAGCCATATTTTAGCGGTCAGGAACTGGTTATTGGTGAAGTAGAGCCGCTCTTCCCGGTTTATCATGTATTCCCGGGCCCGCCATATCCCAGAAAACTCCATGGTTTCAAGGGGGTTCATGCGGTCGGTTCTGACCGCAAGCTGCCGGTGACGTATAGTGTGGGGAACATAAAACTTTCGATGGAACCCCAGGTCGTTACCGACCATAACCAGCGACAGCGGAGAGCATCCCAGGGCAAGAGCCGCCGCCTGAGTCGTTACTACGCTGCCGGTGGCGACATATCCCAGACCGGTTCCTGCGCTTTCCCAGAGACGGTCATAGTGCTCATCATGGATCATCCAGTTGTAAAAAGAAACACTCCCCTCCCACTGCATCAGATTATAATGCGATATGCAGCTGAATGCCAGAAGTCGGATCCTGGCAGTATCAATACCGTGGAAAAAACCCGCCGGTGATGTTTCACAGGAAATAACGAAACCCGGGGTTATGCCGTTACGAACCAGTGGTGCCAGCGCCATATCGACGGCAATGACGGCTACCTCGGCTCGATACTGATATTTTTTCAGCAGACTATAACTTTTCGCCAGGGAGGGACCGGCACCAATGATCAGTACGTGCTTACCCGCGATCAGTGGAACCACCTCCTGCAGTCCGCCGAAGCGCTGTATCAGGGGCAGGTTCTTATCAAGATTCCTTTTAAAGGCGGAATACCGCTCTCTCAGGATCCCTCTATTCATCTGTTCAAAAAGAGTGGTTTTATCTACCATCACGCACATTCCGACTGACGGACTCAACTCAAACCTTTCGGTTCAAGATCCTTCCCGTGACAACGGGTGACTTTCTTCGTCATGAAACCGGCAGCGAATATACATTCCATAACCCGGAAACAAATCAATCATCACACTATTACAGGATGTTGTTTTATAGAAGAATGTCAACTCAAAGCAGGACTAATTACCGCAGGATTCCAGGATTTATCATAATAATTATATGTAAATAACGGCCGAAATCATTTTAGTAATATATGAATAGTTTAATTTTTTTCAAATAATTTTAATAAATATTTTTTTTATTTATCGGCAGTATGCTATATTACACATGAGATATCGGTTAATAACCTAATCCATAGACCACTTTCTCTTTAACTTTTTCGACGGACATCTTCGGGTGTCCGTTTTCTTTTACATAACCGTCGCATCCTTCGAGGAGACGGGAAACAGTAACCATCTGAAAACCTCTTTTATGCAATCCGGGAATGATTTTTTTTAAAATATCAGCCGTGTCACTCCGTTCACCATTCATATGCATGAGCACGATAGATCCGTTTCGCACTCTATCCATCACGGTTTTTACTATCCTGTCGCCTCCGAAATCCTTTCGGTAATCCTGGGACTCTACATCCCATAAGACGGTGGTCAGGCCCAGCCGCGCCGCTGTTCTGGAAACGATATAATTCGTTTTGCCATAGGGGGGACGAAAAAACAAACCATGGGTGCCGGCCACCCTGGAAATCCTTTCCTGGGTAGCCTTAAGTTCATTGCCTATAATCCTGGGGGAAGCATGGGTCAAATCGATATGAGTGTATGAATGGTTGGCTACCTCAAAATAGGGAATCACGGCAAGCCGCCGCACTACATCGGGATGATGCTCAATGAATTTCCCCGTAAGAAAAAACGTCACCGGGGTCTGATATGCCATCAAAACATTAATGATACGGTTAAAGCCTGCACCATCCCCTCCTATCAATCCTGAATCGAGAGTCAATGATATCCTGGGAACATTACGAGGCCCATGTGATACAGGTTTGCCATGTTTGAGGCTCATGGCGGTTCCGACAGGGGCCAGATCTTTTTTTTTCATTCCGTATCTGCTTTCGGTTTTAGAGGCGGAGGAACTCCACGTGTAATCGGCCTCCATTCGAAAGGTTGCGTACGCGTCAAACCGGGGCATTAGAAGAAGGGGAGTGCCGTCATTGACACCGCCTTCGGAATGCTTCTTTTCGCGGATATTTCTCTGGATTTTATCTCGGCCATGTACAGGATCTTTAATCTTTTTACGAACCAGTACCCAGTATGCCCTGTACTGCCGCAGATAATCACCAAACACCGATCTTACCCTGACTACCATCCGGTTTCTTTGTGATTCCATCGTTTTTTTATTCATGGGGACATTGAAACGGTAACTGCCGTAGAACATACCGATTATAACTGCCGGTATGATGATTTTCAGGTATGGTTGTAACCGTTTCATGACTCCATCACATTCATGTACTGCATAGTATTTGCTACTCCGTTACGGCAAAAACCAGCCTGTGAACAATTAGAATTACTTTTCTTACATTTTCGGTAGAATTACTCACGGATTTCAGGGAATTTATCGGATTATTCAAAAAGACACCCATATCGAATCATTGTGCAAATATGCCGACATATAGCTTTCACTCACAGTGAATCACATTGTTTTTAAAATTTCCAGCCAGTACCATTCCAGGCAGACCATATAGTATCATAACCGCTTACCCGGTACAATGAAAAACCGGCGGTGATCGAAAGGATAGATTATTATCCTCCAGATACAGGTGTAGTGCTTTTTCAGGCGAACCGCAATGACCTGTCACAGCATAATTACCTTCTTACACCTCATGACCTTATAAAATTAAATTTTCCAAACAATTCTCAGATCGGCAGTGCCGTATTGTCTGAGATATGCTGCCGTGTCGATCAGGTATTGCCGCCATACTACATGAAGATTCACCTTTTCTCATGCCCTGCGAGGGATAAACTGATGCTAAACCAACTGCAAGGTCAGGCCTTCTAACGTTGGTTCTTATATATTTAGGAATGAGGTTTCCGTACGTTTTTGTTTAAACATTGTCCATAAAGCATAAGATTGATTGTTATTAATATAACTGTTAGTTTACATGCAGGATACGACATCATAATTCATAACAATAAAACCGAATAACAGGGAACGCGTGTATAAATCAGGCTTTCCCTTAAAAAATCTATTTTTATTTTACCGAAGCGTTTACAGAACGGCAAGGAAACATCAATGAAAAGAATCATTCTTGCGGTGATTGCGGCATGCCTGCTTGGCTGCGGAAATTCACATCCTTCTTCCATAAATAAGGTCAGTCCCGCCGAGGATATCGCGGGCAATATCAACACCGTTTGCATTGAAGGCCATGTATATTACCTGTGGCGCCCCACAAACGGGCTGGCCCCCAAACTGCAGGACAACGGCAAACCGGTTAAATGCAAATAACCTCATTGCACTCCCCTAACTGATACTGCCGTAATTGGGGACACCGTGTGTCGTAATGGTATAAGTGCCATGTGATTTCGCACGTCATCAGGCGGTGGAAAAGCATACACATTACAGAGACATCGTGATAATTCAAATCTCCAGTCCCAATAAAGTAGTTGACCTGTCGGTATAATCCATAAAGATAATCACTTCATTCCTGAACAGTCGCATCTGTTTAGACCATGATCGACACTCGATTACGAATGCTCTGCGTTACATTACCAGGCGGCGTCACGTACAGAGCCCCTGCCGCAGTTCAATACCAGTATCATCGTGTAAGATGGTATTCATGTTTCATGGATCTGCTTCCGGCAGTATTTGAAAGAATTGATTCAGTTAAGAAAATTAATCCATCATCTTAAACCAGCAAAAGGATAATACATGGATGCACTCATTCTAATGGTTGTGACTTTTCTCGGTTATATCCTCATGTACCGGTTTTACGGTCAGTTTATCGGTAAAAAAATTTTTGGTGTATCATCCTCGGCGCCGGTCCCCGCCAGGGAACTTGAGGATGGAGTGGACTATGTGCCGACCAGAAAAGAGATAATCTTCGGGCACCATTTCACGTCTATTGCCGGCACGGGACCCATTGTCGGACCGGCAATTGCCATCATCTGGGGATGGGTCCCCGCGATGCTCTGGGTGTTTTTCGGGAGTGTAATAATGGGCGCCGTGCACGACTTCGGTGCTCTAATAATATCCATGAGAAACCAGGGCAAATCCATTTCCGAATATACCGCAAAATATATCAACAGCAGAACCAAGCTGATATTCTTTATCATTGTATTCCTTGAATTGTGGATCGTGATCGCCGTATTCGGCCTGGTAATGGCCGTTATTTTCAATATGTATCCATCGTCTGTTTTACCGATCTGGCTGGAAATTCCCATAGCGATGTTCCTGGGGCACATGGTGTATCAGAAGAACCAAAGCGTTATGCTCTGGTCTATTTTCGCAATAATCGCAATGTACGTTACGGTCATTGCCGGTTATTTCCTTGAGCTTAAAATGCCGGGTGCTTTTGGAATTCCCGCAACGGGAATGTGGACAATAATATTATTCATATACGCCTACATTGCATCAATCCTGCCGGTGACAACACTGCTACAACCGAGAGATTACATAAACTCCCATGAATTGCTGATTGCGATGGCATTACTGATAATAGGTGTTTTTATTTCGCCTTTTATCTCGAATTTTTCGCTGGTCGCCCCCGCGGTGCAAATCAGCCCTCCAAAAGCGCCGCCCATGTGGCCTTTTCTCTTCATCACAATCGCCTGTGGCGCCATTTCCGGCTTTCACGCGCTGGTGTCGTCGGGTACAAGCTCCAAACAGGTGAGCAGCGAGGAAGATTCGATTTTCGTGGGATATGGGTCAATGCTGGTGGAAGGCATGCTGGCTACCCTGGTCATCATAGCCGTAGCGGCCGGTATCGGGCTGGAATATAAAGGGAGCAGCGGTGTTGCGGCGTGGAATACCCATTATTCATCATGGGTGGCAGCCGACGGGTTGGGATCGCAGGTCAGCGCTTTTGTCATAGGTTCCGCCAATATGATTCAGGGGATCGGCATACCACATGGAATCGCCGTGACCATAATGGGAGTATTCGTCGCGTCATTCGCCGGAACCACACTGGATACGGCAACCAGGATACAGCGTTATGTGACCACCGAAATGTTTACCGGTATGAAGATCAACGTATTCGCCAATCGCCATGTAGCCACATCGTTTGCGGTGCTAACCGCGTGCCTGCTCGCATTCGCTACGGGAGCCGACGGCAAGGGAGCTCTTAAACTCTGGCCGCTCTTCGGCGCGGTCAACCAGACCCTGGCGGCCCTTGCATTGTTTGTTATCACCCTGTATCTGAAAAGAAAAGGCGGCGTCAAATGGCTGTTTGCGGCCGTACCCGGAGTTTTCATGGCCATTATGACGTTATGGGCTCTCGTTATGAACCAGTTGAAATATATGTCGGCGAAAAACACCATGCTTCAGATAGTTAATGCCGTAATTCTCATTATTGTGGCGTGGATAATTATTGAGGCAGTAATTCAATTTTTCAGAACCCCTGACACTAATGAACTTTCAGGTGACTGAAAACGGGCATGCGTGTGTAAACCTGACCAAGGTAAGGCCACCGGAAGGTTTTAGTATCCTTCCGGAGAGGATCACTCCACCTGCAACATTGTATAAGTCCATGCTTACTGGCGGAATTATCAGAAATACACACCGCAGGTGGAAGTGCATATCACCTTTTTCGATCCATTTGTATTCTTTACTGCTCCGCCCTGCTAAACCAGGAATATTTTCTACGGCTTGCCGCATGCATGCGTCAGGAATTTCCGAAAAGGCTTCGAAACAATATACAATTCATCAAGTATGCTATACCTATCCGGATCCCGGTTTTCAAGGGAATACGGCAATACAAATCTCTAGCAGCAGGCATTCTTATTACACCGTGCAGTCTTTTTCCACTTCCTTTTAAAAAAGGATTGTCTTTAACGCCATGGGATTAAGACTCAAACCATATCCCAAAATGAAAAAGATAGTCAGTTCATTGAAGAGGTGGTGGCACCGTTATGACCGCTTATACAAGGTGTCATCAGTAAAACTGCTTGAGTGGGAGACCAGGGAGATGGAGAATATTTTCGCCCTGATCCTTTTCGGTTTTCTGATCGGCCTGCCTTCCGCCCCTGTGTCCATAATGCTGGAATTGCTCCCACTGATGGAAGATGATCTATCAATTGTCATGGAACGCTTAGGTACCGCGCACGATCCTCTCGGCGAACTATTCTCACTGCTCGATATAGGATAGGATAAAAAATAGATGGCAAAATTTACCTTTTTCCTCGGCAAGGGTGGCGTGGGGAAATCCACCGTCTCCGCATTGGCTGCTCTTGCACTTGCAGGTCAAGGAAAGAACGTACTTCTGGTCTCGCTTGACCCGGCACATAACCTCTCCGATATTTTCGGTATAAAATTCGGTGACCGGCCGAAAAAAATAATTACACACCTTATGGGAATGGAAATTGATGAAAAGGCCCGGGTGAAAAAATACCTTCACGGAATAGAGACACGCCTGAGAAATACCTTCCATTATCATACCGCATTCAATCTAGGCCGTTATTTTGATATCATTAAATTTTCCCCCGGAATTGAAGAATATTCCCTGATGCAGGCATTTATGGATATCCGTGACCGGTTTAATAATAAGGATATTATACTGGTTGATCTCCCTCCTACTGCATTGACCCTTAAATTCCTTAGATTGCCTTCGCTTTCAATGTTATGGTTGAATAAACTCAAGGAGCTTAGAGAAACCATAATTAAAAAGAAGGAGATAGTAACCAGGATTAAATTCGGAGGAAAAACGATAGAAAGGGATAAAATCCTTAACGGCATAGAAGAATTACTGACGGAGTATCACACGATTAATGGAATTTTAACCAGTACTACTGATTCAGCACTGTATATCGTTATGAATTCCGACATACTTTCTCAATCTGAATCAGGAATGATTCATGGCGAGTTAGAAAAAATCGGACTGGGAGTCCATGGTATTATCATCAATAAAGTGTTATCCGATATCAGCCGTGAGAAACCGATACATCATTTCCACAGTATTGCGCATCATTTCCTGCCGCATTCAGATTTTCCCCTCGTAAGAACGGGTAACCTGAACCGCTATCTCACCCTTCACGGGGATAGCACGCTGTTT
>CAZUXY010000068.1:0-7980 GCA_964624235.1 uncultured Leptospirales bacterium
CGCGCCATCGAGATATCCAGGGCCTTCGAGGAAAGCGACTTTACCGCGTTCGACCGCGAAAGATGTCCCGCGGTCACCTATGCCGGCATGATGGAATACGACGGCGATCTCAAGATACCGAAGAGATTCCTGGTCCCTCCGCCGGAACTGGAACGAACCATCAGCGAATACCTGGTCCATGCCGGATGCCGCCAGTACGCGGTTTCAGAAACGCAGAAGTTCGGACATGTGACCTATTTCTGGAACGGCAACCGCAGCGGTAAGTTCGATGAGGCGCTCGAGGTATACGAGGAAATCCCCTCCGACAGGATCCAGTTCGATGAACGGCCGTGGATGAAAGCGGCGGAGATCACCGAAAGCACCATCGCGGCACTGCGGAGCGGAAGGTATGACTTCATCCGGCTGAATTATCCCAACGGCGATATGGTGGGCCATACGGGGAATTTCGACGCGGCGGTAATAGCGGCGGAAACCGTAGACCTCTGCCTTAAACGACTGCTCGACGCCGTGAAAGACGCGGGGGGATGCGCACTCATCACCGCCGATCACGGGAACCTGGACGAAATGTACCAGCTGGATAAAAAAGGAAACGTAATAATCGATAAAAAAACCGGGGAGCCGGTGAGAAAGACATCCCACACCCTGAATCCGGTGCCCTTTATCATCTACGATCCCGTGCCCTCGGGAAAATACCGGCTGCGGGAATTCAAAAATCCTCCCGGCCTGGCGAACGTGGCGTCGACCATACTGTTTTTCCTGGGATGGTCCGCACCCGATGATTACCTGCCGTCCATTGTGCAGCCGGGCTGACAGCCGCGTCATGAAGATAGCGTTCATCACTTCCGAGGCGTATCCCTACGCTAAAACGGGAGGACTTGCCGATGTGTCCAGCTCCCTTCCCAGGACCCTGGGCGCCCGGGGTCACGAGGTGCGCCTTTTCATGCCGCGGTATTATGTGGTGGACAGAACACGCTTCGGGCTGAAACCCGTGAACGGACCGCTGGGCGTACCCATGGGCAACGGGGAGAAATGGGGCGCCCTTTTCGAGTCACGTTACCTGCCCGAAATAACCAGCTGCTTTATCGAATATGAGCAGTACTACGGAAGGGACGGGCTTTATGACGACGGCTGCTACGCCTACGCCGACAATGCAGAAAGGTTCGTCTTTTTCTGCCGTGCGGTATTGCAGGCGCTTAAAACACTGGGTGATCCCCCCGACATAATCCATTGCAACGACTGGCAGACCGCCCTCATCCCCGTGTATCTGAAAACCCTTTACGCGAAAGACCCTTTTTTCGCGCACACGGCCTCGGTCCTGACGGTGCACAATGCCGGATACCAGGGCGTGTTCCCCCGGGAAACATTGGGCCTGACCCAGATAGGGGCGGAGGTATTCAACATCGACGGCCTGGAATATTTCGGCCAGGTCAACTTTCTGAAGGGGGGACTCCTTTCGGCGGATGCGGTGACCACCGTAAGCCCAAAACACGCCGTGGAACTGCAGACCCCCGAGTTCGGCTATCACCTGGCGGGAGTGTTCAGGGGCATAGGCCGCCGGCTTTACGGGATCCTCAACGGAATCGATGAAGAAAAATGGGATCCCGCCAGGGATGCGTACATTCCATGCCGTTATTCCATTCAAAAGCCGGAGGGAAAATCAGCGTGCAAAAGCGCCCTCCAGCGGAGGCTGGGCCTGACCGTGGACCCCGAACCACCCCTTTTGGGCGCCATATCACGGGTAACCTATCAGAAAGGGATGGATGTGCTCATTGAAACCCTGTTTCACCTGATGAGCGACGAACGCTTCCAGTTCGCGATTCTGGGCGCCGGCGACGAGGGGATCATAAAAAAATTCGAGCACCTGAAAAGGATGTTTCCCGAAAGGGTGGGACTCTACTGGGGATACGACGAGAAACTGGCGCACCTGATGGAGGCCGGTCTCGACATATACCTTATGCCGTCACGGTACGAGCCCTGCGGACTGAACCAGATGTACAGCCTCAGGTACGGGACCATTCCCGTGGTGAGGGCCACCGGCGGACTGGACGATTCGGTTACGGAATGGAACGAGCACAGCCTCGAAGGCAACGGGTTTAAATTTGTTGAACTGAACAACGAAGAGCTTTACAATACCATTCGCAGGGTGCTCAAGGCGTATTCCTCAAAAAAGCACTGGGAGCGGCTACGGGGCAACGCCATGGGCTTCACGTACGGCTGGAACACCGCCGTACAGGAATATGAAAAGGTCTATTCCGCGGTGAGGAAGAGCGCCGAACCGGTAAATCAACGAACGAGGCATTGACAGCATGTCACGCAGACCTGAATGGTGGCTCACACTGCTGGCCCGGATATGGCCGATCACCTGGATAAGCGCGAAAGCCACGAAGCTGCCCGTAATAGGCAGGCTGGTCGCGTTCATCGCCCTTCCCCTTTTTTCCCGGAAGAACCTCAATATCAGTTACCTGCCGATCAACATCGAACCGCCGTCCCCCGGCAGCACGCCGCTGCCCGTCACCGTCGCCGAAGAGCTGATACGGCGCTCGTCCCACAGGGTGATAATCAAACGATGCACCTGCAGGGATGCCCGCCGGTGCGCACACCATCCCGTAGAGTACGGGTGCACCCTGCTCGGCGAAGGAACCAGGGAAATCGACAGCCGCATAGCCCGTCACGTTTCCGTTGAAGAAGCCGTCGACCATCTGCACGCGACGCTAAAAGACGGCCTGATACCCATGACCGGAAGGGTGAAGATCGACAATTACATCTGGGGGGTCTCTGACCAGGGCAAACTCCTCACCATATGCCATTGCTGCCGCTGCTGCTGCACCATCCTGGCGTCGGGAAAGTATCTGCCGCGAGAGGCCTCCGATTCCATCGTGCGGCTCAAAGGATTGTCACTGCGTATTGATCATAACGCGTGCACGCTGTGCGGCAAATGCGTCACCGAGTGTTTCATGGGGGCATACGCTATCAGGGACAAGACGCTTGTGTATAACAGTGACGCGTGCAAGGGGTGCGGCAGGTGTGTGCAGGTATGCCCTTCAGGCGCCCTGGGCATCACTATGGACGACCCCGGTCAGGCCGTTGATGAGATAATGGGCCGGATTCGCGACAATATCGATTTTGAGTAAAAGGCCGCCGCGCATGCGCGACACCCGGCCGAAACCGCAACCGGTGAAAAGGGTGCATATATGAATCCATTCAGGTACGGACCCGATAAAACCCTCGTGCGGCTGGCGGTACGTCTGAGCTGGCCCCTTATCAAAGCGGCCAAAAGGTGGAGCGCACTGCCTGTGCTTAAATGGATAATCAACCCCTTTTTCGCCTATCCGCATAACGAAGTTACCTCCATCCCAATAAACGCGGAAGTGCCGGCCCCCGGCAGCGTGCCGGTTCCGCACCGGATATTACAAAGAATCATTTCCCTGGCGTCGGATATATTCATACTGGATGAATGTATTTGCCGGGGACTCCTCAAGTGCGAAAACCATCCCCGCGATATCGGCTGCATCGCGCTGGGCAACGCGGTCCGCCGCATGCATCCCTCCCATGGACATCTGGCGACGAACAATGAAGCGATCGCGCACGTCCAGAGGGCCTCCGCGGCGGGACTCATCGCCAATATAGCCCACGTATGGATCGATCCCGCGGCGTTCGGGCTTACCCGTTTCGACAGGCTGATGTTCATATGCTTCTGCGACGACTGCTGCTGCCTGTACCGCACGCACATGCGCAAGAGGGGGCCGAACCTCGACCGGGCATACAAAAGGCTGCCCGGCATTTCCATTGAAACGGACCTTACGCTCTGTGACGGCTGCGGTGTGTGCGCTGAAAACTGTTTCGTAGCGGCCATAACCCTGTCGGAAGGGAAAATATCCATCAGCGGGGACTGCAAGGGGTGCGGCCGATGCGTGGAGATATGCCCCCGGGGGGCGCTGCGGCTGCGCCTTGACGACGAGGAGGTTTTATATCAACGAATACTGGAAAGAATCAACGGAGTAGCGGATATCACCTGAGGGCCGGGAATACAATGGTATAGGAAGTCCCGCCGTTCGAAGAGATGTTCAACGATCCCTTCAGCTGCCGTGTCAGGGTGCGTATAAGCTGTATCCCCAGGGTCTTGGTGTCCTCGATATCCTGCGATACGTCTATACCTACCCCGTTGTCCCTGACCTCGAGCACATACTCGTCGCCGCCGGCGCCCTTTACGGACTTGAGCGAGAGTACTATCTCCCCACTCCGGCCTTCCGGGAACGCGTGTTTGAAACAGTTGGAGATGATCTCGTTTGCGACCAGGGCGCAGGGTATGGCGCTGTCGATGCTTAAAAATATCCCGTGGACCTCGGTTTTGACCTCGATCAGTCCCGGTGAGACATCATAACTGCGCATGAGTGTCTGAAGCAGGTTCCTCAGGTATTCGCTGAAATCGATCCTCACCAGGTCGTCCGACTGGTACAGCTTTTCATGGATCAGGGCCATGGTGTGGATACGGTTCTGGCTTTCCAGAAAAATAACGCGGTCTTCCTCTTCCTTGATGTAATCCACCTGCAGGTTCAGAAGGCTCGATACGATCTGCATATTGTTCTTCACCCGGTGGTGTATTTCCTTCAGCAACACCTCTTTCTCCTTGAGTGACTCCCGCAGTTTCTCCTCGGCCTCCTTGCGCTCGGTAATGTCGGTCATGAAGTTCAGCACCGCCGGCTTACCCTCCCAGGTAATGGATACGGCGCTGATCTCCATCCATCGCGCGTCACCCGCTTTGTTGATGATCCTGAAATGAAAATTATTCGAGACCTCCTCCCCCTCGATCCTTTTCCGGTAACGGTCGATCATAATCTGCCGGTCGTCGGGATGGATGAAGTCAAGGAAGGGACGCGAATGCAACTCTTCACCGCTGAAACCCGAAGCCCTGAGGGCGTTGGTGTTCTCGAATTTCACCATTTGATCCTGTGTGACGAAGATGGCCTCGGTCGCGTTTTCCACCAGGGTACGGTATTTCTCTTCGGAGGAGTTCAGCTTCTCGATTATTTCATTGTACTGGGTGATATTACTGATAATACCGGTAATCCCGGTGATCTTTCCCTCGTGATAATTGGGTCTGCTGAAGCTTCTTACCTCCAGTGTGCTCCCGTCCCGGTCGACAAGGCGGTACTCGAAGGGTTCCATTTCCCCCGCGAGTGTTCTTTTACGGCTTTCCATAAGCGCCGGCAGGTCATCGGGGTGTATGAAGTCGGTGAAAGGCTTTCCGATAATGTCCTCCGCCCGGTAATGGCGCGAAAACTGTTCAATGGAGGGGCTGATATAGGTAAACACGCCGTTGTTGTCCAGGGAAAACACCACATCGTTGAGGTTTTCCACCAGGCTGCGGTATTTTTCTTCCGTACTCGCGTGAGCCTTCATGGCCTCTATTTTCTCTTTCTGGAGCTGGTTTATACGGTCGGTGATCCCGAAGGAAAAGCCGATGACCTGAAGCGCGATCCCCATGTTCATGCTGTATCGCGTCAGCGTCGTGTCGGGCACCGCCCCCAGGCCCCGCAGGTAATCGATAATCATGGATATCAGAAAGATCAGCCACGCGATAAAATAGCTGCGCCCCGCGATCTCACCTTTTTTCAGGCTTATGGCCATTACCACGGCGACCGCTACGACCCCCCCCAGTGAGGTGAATACCGCCATTTTATCCACGTATTCACCTAAAACTAAAATGGTGAGCAGCGTCTCGACGATCCCGACAACCATGAGAATCCGCAGCACAATATCATAGCGGGGTGTGATTCTCACGGTTTCAAGAAAGGAGCGCGCGAACTGCAGAAACCACACATAGGAAAACATCAGAAAAAACGACAGCGCGGCATTGGCCCACCAGGTATTGCGGGGCCACAGGTACATGAAAGTGGTTCCGTGCCTGGTCGCGATATACATAAGGACCGAGGTAATGAAGAGAACATAGTACACGTAGTTCCGGTCCCTGATCTGGATGAACAGAAAAAGATTGTACACCGCCATGCCGACCAGCACACCGTAGAGCAACCATATCAGGGGCAGTTCATTGTTTCTGTTCAGCCTGTAGTGGTGTGAATCCATAAGCGTAAGAGGGAGGCTAATGGTGGAGGTGGTCTTGAAACGCAGATACCAGGTGCTCTCTCCGGGCACGGCCGTTATCATGTACACTATGTTCCGGTCCCTCACCTCCCGTGAGGCAAAGGGAACAGTGTCACCGGAAACGACGGGTACGGCGCCTTTCTTTCCCGGGGGATAGAGCTCGACCAGATCGACCCAGGGCTGCGGATATTTCAGGTACAACTGAAGCGGTGTCCCGGCGGTGTTTTTCAGATCGAATCTGACCCAGAGCACGGATCTGGTATAGCCGAAATTGGTGTTCTCCTTGGTTGCCCTGACGAACCGGGGGCTTTTAACCTGAGAGCTTACATCGTCGATCGTGAGTTTCCCCTCTCTGTCCTCGTATATGCTCATATAGGGCAGGAGGTCGGTCTCGGAGACCTCACTTCCTATTATCAGCGGCGTGACCGACCATGCCGGGTTCAGGGCACAAAGAACAAGCGCAAACGCAAAAAGCATCTCGAAAAAAACTACGAATACACGGCGTTTCATGAATCCCATCCCCGGCTGTTTGTCCATACTCCGGTCCTTTTCGTCATCAATAAGAAATGTCGACAAAATGATCACGATTGTACAAGATAATAAAGGATACTATCCCCTGTCAAGCTCCGGGGCCGCATGCTACATTATCGGCTTTTATGTCGGAATATGCGCGCGATATTTCTTACGATTTTTTTCCCGTGATCATTTCAGCGACCTTTTTCCCCGACAGGAGCATCCCGCCGAAGATGGGTCCCATGCGCGGGCCCCCGAACGCGGCGTTCGCCGACATCCCGGCGACATACACCCCGCCGCATATCTCACGGGTGTTCTCAATGGTCAGTTTTTCGGCCTTATCCGCCCACATGGACCTCTCGCCGATGATCTTACCCGTGGGCGTATTGAGCGTAATATCCGCCTTTCTTTCTATGACCCTGAGCACTTCCATTTCGTGGCCGGTCGAGTCTATCACGTTTCCGGCCGCCACCGTGATCGGATCCACATGGAGTCCGGCCATTTCAATTGCCGACCATATAACCACCAGGCCGGTGACACGCCCCTCGCGGATCATGACGTCCTCCACGCTCATGCAGTTGAATACCTTGAGCCCCGCTTTCATGGCCCTGGAGCATATGGTGGTCACCGCTTCTATTGAATCCGCGGTATAGTATCCCGGCCGGTATTCGACATTCGTTATTCCGAAATGATCGAGTATCTCCTTGCCTTCACTCTGCACCACGATTTCATTGAACATGATACCCCCTCCCCACATGCCGCCGCCGATACTCAGCTTTCTTTCGAAGACGGCGACCTTCTGCCCGGCCCTGGCCAGGTAATACCCGGCCACCAGTCCGGCGGGACCTCCTCCCACTATGGCGGTGTCCATCTCGGTATAATCCATCAGTTTTTTTGAGAAACGGTCTATAATCGCCCTTGAAATGGTGATTTCATTAAGTTCCATTGTCCCTCCTTCTTAAAAATTTTTATCAACGATGAAACGGACCGGTTATTTTACTCAGTGTTTCGTTTTCCGACTATGGGCGCCAGATGGTTCGTCGGGCCGTGTCCGCTCCCGATCGCAAGGGAATTGCGTATCGCCTCGGTAATATACGCCTTCGCGCTTTTCACCGCTTCCGGGACGCTCTTCCCCATGGCCAGCCCGGTGGCCACGGCCGCGGAAAAAGTGCACCCGGTGCCGTGGGTGTTTTTCGTGTCTATTCTCGCGGCACGCAGTTCATGGAACTCCCTGCCGTCGAACAGCACGTCTACGGCCTCCCCTGTACCGTGCCCTCCCTTTACCACGACGTTTTTGGCGCCTTTGCTCATGATGATTTCGGCCGCTTTTTTCATGTCCCCTACTGTCTCGACCGCGATTCCCGA
>CAZUXY010000068.1:7990-22071 GCA_964624235.1 uncultured Leptospirales bacterium
TTCCCGAAAGCGCCTGGGCCTCGGGGATATTGGGCGTGACCACCAGTGCGAGAGGAATGAGCAGTTCAATGAGGGCCGACCGTGCGTCGTTCTTCAGCAGCGGCGCACCTCCCTTCGCGACCATTACCGGGTCTACCACCAGCCGTTCGATGGCGTATTTGCGTATCCTCCCGGCGACCGTCGCGATGATTTCGGTCGAGGAAAGCATCCCCGTCTTGGCCGCGTCGATGCCGATATCGGTAGCCACCGAGTCGAACTGCAGCGCGATGAAATCCGGCGGCACTTCCATCACTCCCTGAACGCCGAGGGTATTCTGCGCGGTAAGCGCCGTCAGCACGCTCATGCCGAACCCCCCCAGCACCGTAATGGTCTTTATATCCGCCTGGATGCCCGCCCCTCCGCCCGAGTCAGACCCCGCTATGGTGAGAACTCTCGCTGTTTTCATGTTACCGGCCTCCGCGGTATGTGCTCCGGGCGCCGCGACCGCACGCCCGTTTATTGAAAAACAAAAAGGCCCTACCCGCACAGGATATGGCCTTCTTTGTATACACCGCCTGTAACCATTTCCCTACGCCGGAATTACCCGTGTCAGGTTCAAAGGGTATACTCTCAGCCTTTCGGCACCCCTGGTTTCCTTCATTATGCCCGGCCTGGTGAATCGTTATCCGACCGGATTATTCAGGAAATAAATACCATTCAGTTATAAGCGTACGCCGGCCCCCGTCAAGAGGATTTTTTTCCGTTGTCGTCGGTTTCCTCTTCTTCAATCAGGCCGGGCATGCGCGTGGAGGGAAGCTCCTGGACTTTCTTCAGCTTCTTTTCAATGGTGCGTGACTTGCGCGCGGCGTCCTCGATGGTGGCGCCGGCCTCCTGTATCTTCTGATGTGTCTTTTCCAGCAGGTCGCCGAACCGGCCGAATTCGGTCTTCACGGCCCCCAGGAGCGCCCAGACCTCGCTGGAACGCCTTTCTATGGCCAGCGTTCTGAATCCCATCTGGAGGCTGTTGAGCAGCGCGGCCAGTGTCGTGGGTCCCGCCGCCACCACCCGGAATTCCCGCTGCAGGTGCTCGGTAAGTCCCGGCCTGCGTATGACCTCGGCGTACAGCCCTTCCGTGGGAAGGTACATTACGGCGAAATCCGTGGTCTCGGGCGGGCTCAGGTACTTGTCCCGTATGTCTTTGGCGGAATTCTTAATGCGCGTTTCCAGTCCCCTGGCAGCCTCATCGGCGGCCTTCTGGTCGCCTCGCTCCTGCGCGTCCAGAAGGCGCTGGTAGTCTTCCTGGGGGAATTTGGCGTCGATGGGCAGCCACACCGTGTCCCTTTCGGAACCGTCCCGGCCGGGCAGCCTGATCGCGAACTCCACCCGTTCACGGCTCCCCTTCTGCGTCGCGACGTTCGCGGCGTACTGTTCGGCGGTGAGTATCTGTTCCAGCAGGCTGCCCAGCTGTATCTCGCCCCATGTGCCCCTGGATTTCACGTTGGTGAGCACCTTCTTTAAATCGCCCACGTCAGACGCCAGCACCTGCATCTCGCCCAGGCCCCGATAGACCATCTCCAGACGGTCGCTCACCATCTTGAACGATTCTCCCAGCCGTTTCTCCAGGGTCGACTGCAGCTTCTCGTCCACCACCGCCCGCATCTGGTCCAGTTTTTTGCTGTTGTCGTCCTGTAAAAGTTTGAGCCGTTCTTCCACGGTGGCGCGCATTCTCTCAAGACGGGACTCGTTCGTCTGGCTCAACTGGTTCAGCTGGCGGATGATGGAGTCGCCGAAGTTCTTGAGGGAGGCCGCCGATTCCTCGCGACCCTGCTTCGCGGTCTGGATGAACTCGCCGCGGTTACGGGACATCTCTTCGCGCAGGGAGTGCTCGAAACGCTCCAGCATTTTCTCGAGCAGCACGAGCCGCTGTTCAATCTGGGGCGCGCCTTCCCTGGGTTTCCTGAGGACCAGCACCATCAATAAACCGATCGTTATGAGAAAAAAGGCCAGGGCTGCAATAACAAGGTACTCCATGTGACTTATTCTCCTTAACTTCGTTCCTTACGGCCGAAAGCGCCGCCAAGTCGCCGATCCGCGCCGTCCGCGGGCGCATTCCCGTTCGGGGTGACTTCACATTGCATACATACTATGATACGGGTTCGGGGTGACGTGGATTAAATAAAAACCGCGCCTGGATAAAATATTATGTCCCCTGGGAAATGTACAGCAGAAAACCGCTACCGGTGGGCCCGGCCGTTCACCTGAACCACCGCACCGGCTCTTTTACGGCGCCCGCAAGCTCCGGCCTGCGCCAGCAGTCGAAACGCGCCTTGAGGATACCCAGCCTCAGCAGCTGTTTGTTGAAGGGAAGGTTGTCCAGTTTTTCCTTGCGCGCCAGCTTGCGTGTGAACGAACGGGTGAATCCATTGAAGTCCGCCTCCGCCCTTGCCCGGTCCAGGTGCGCCAGCGCGGCAACCCTGCCCGACAACAGGGCGCCGACTATGCCGTATCCCCAGAAGGGCTCGATCATGCCACAGAGGGTCCCGGCGAGGATCTTGCCGTTCCAGTACAGTTTCGTCTCCCTGGGAAAATAACCCAGGAAGGGGCGCCAGTTGTCGAACTCCAGGTCGCGGGTTTTTTTCAGCGCTTTTTTGAACTTTTCAAGGTCGGCGGTCCCGAGGGGTTTCCGGGAGAAAAGCAGCGCGTAGGTCAGACCGTTGGCGACCGACACATAGCCATAGTCGACGCTGAAGCTCCCCAGGTACACGTCGGTTACGGACCTTCCGGATTCGGAGGGGCGCGCCGCCATGTACCCATAGGTGCGCAGGTAATCGACCCCCACCATTTCGTACATCTCTTTGTAGAGCCCCGTCGAGATGATGCTACCCGGCGGCGCTTCGGTAAGCTCTTCCACACCCGCGTTTCTGCCGAACACGAACCGTACGCCCTCTTGCACCGCGATGGAGTACAGTTTCGTGTCTATGGAGCTTTTACGCGCGCCGCGCTCCACGCTGTAGGATTTCAGGTTCTTCACGTAGGGGGGAAGCACCAGCCGCCGGTCGTTGTACCACCATGCGGGATGTTCCTCTGTTTCGATGAAACACTCGGAAAGGTCGATGCCTGTGTATTCCCAGGTCTCCGCCGGCTGCAGGGGCGTGGTATGCACCGAGGGATGGACCTCTCCCGATCCGCCTATGCCTTTTTCGCGATCGTACACGGTTACCGCGTACCCCGCCCTCGCCAGGTTTATCGCCGCCGTCATGCCGGCAAGCCCGGCGCCGTACACCGCTGTGTGCTTCATGGGTCCCCTCCGACCGGCAAGGGCGGTATTGCGAGGGTGGCCCGGTATAACGCGGGGAGGCGCCCGATACCAAAGGCGCCCGGCGCTACAGGTCGGTGATGATCTTTCCCCCGCTCCCGGGTTTGATTATGCGAGACTGGGAGATCGGTTCGCCCTTGGGTTCGTTGATAACCTTCTGGATCTGCATCATCAGGTTCAGAAAATACGTCTGCGTGGCAAGATACTCCTTGATGAGCTGGCTTTCGGAGATCTTCTCGTTCATCTCTTGCAGTTTCTTTTTCTCTTCGACTTCGATCGCCGCGCCGCTGTGTTCCTTACGGTACATCTCATCGCTGACCTGGATGTAGTCCTCGAGCAGTTTGCGCGCGTCGGCGTCTTTTTCGAGCTTTTCCGATATCTCTTCGTACCGCTTGTAGAGTTCGGTTCCCTTGATCATAAGGCCCAGCTCATTGGCCTTCTGTAAAATTTCTTCCATAACAATGTCCTTTCCCTGTGTACGGATACTATTCCTTTAAGGGCGCCTTTAAAAATCTGAATTCAGGGTTCCCTTGTGCCATTCCCCCTCACAGGGCCGGAATTGCAAGGATTTTTAAAGGCGGAAGGACCGTCCTTCCGCCCCGGGTGAAGCCGCCGCTGCCTCAGGCCTTCACGGCGGGTTCGATGAGTTCCCCGAACGACACGTCCTCGATCTCGAGGGCGGCGTAATCGTCGTCCATGATCGATTTCACTTTGGCTTCCTGCAGGGGAAGTATCTTGGCGATGAAAAATCTCGCCGAGTGCACCTTGCCCGAATAAAACGCGGCTTCCTTGTTCTCATTGACCAGCGCCCTGCGCTCCTCATCGCTTTTGGCGCCCGCCTTGTCGAAGATCCCGGTGAGTTTTTTGTTCGCGATGGAAAGCTGCCACAGGTGCATCCAGCCCAGCAACGTGTCGCCCATCACCTCAAGGAACGGGGTCGCGCCCAGGAAGGCCCCCGGTATTTCCATTTTCTGCATCAGCCCCATGAGGTGCTGTGCCGCCTTCAGAAGGTTTTCCTTCGCGCTCTGTACTATGCCCACGTACTTTTTCAGGGCGCCGTCGGCGGATACTTCCTTGATGGTCTTATCGATCTCGCCCACCAGGTAGCGGAAGAATTCACCCTTGGCCATGACGATTTTTCTTCCCACCAGGTCCATGGCCTGAATGCCGTTGGTGCCCTCATAGAGCGAGGTGATCTTGCAGTCCCTGGCGAACTGTTCCACCGGGTAATCGCCGCAGAAACCGTAACCGCCGAAGATCTGGATGGCGTGGGCGCATATCTCGTAGGCCCTGTCCGACGAATAGGCCTTGCAGACCGGGGTAAGCAGTTCCAGGAAGGCGTTGGCGTATTTGGCCTTCTCGGGGTCGGTCTCGGCGTTTCTCAGGTCCATGCAATAGGCGGCGTAATAGTTGAGCGCCCTGAGACCCTCCACATATGATTTCATGAGCAGGAGCGTCCTTCTGATGTCGGGATGCCGTATGATGGGGATAAGCTGGGTGGATTTGCCCTTCATGCGGATATCGGTGCCCTGGAGCCTTTCCTGGGCGTATTTCAGCGCGTTCTGAAAGGCGGTGGAGGCCAGTCCCAGGCTCTGCACGCCCACGTTAAGCCGCTCCTCGTTCATCATGTGAAACATTATCTCGATGCCCTGGCAGGGATTGCCCAGCAGTTCGCCTATACAGTTGCCGCCGTCGCCGAAAGAGAGCTGGCAGGTGGCCGATCCTTTTATTCCCATCTTGTGTTCAATGCCGGCGCACACGACGTCATTCGGTTCGGCCAGGGTGCCGTCGTCTTTCACCCTGATCTTGGGAACGATGAAAATGGAGATCCCCTTGATCCCGGCCGGGTCGCCCTCGATCCTGGCGAGCACCGGGTGGATGATGTTGGGTTTCGAGTCGTATTCCCCCCCGGTGATGAAGATCTTCTGGCCCGAGATTTTATAATGCGTGTCGTCTATCTTGACGGCCTTGGTGGCCACGTGGGCAAGGTCGCTGCCCGCGCCGGGCTCGGTGAGGCCCATGGTGCCCCCCCATTCGAAGGAATAGAGTTTGCCCAGGTATTTTTCTTTCTGTGCCGCCGTGCCGTAGAGTTCTATGAGTTTGCCCGCCCCGTGGGCCAGGCCGGGATAGAGATTAAGGGCGGTGTTGGCGGCGTGGAACATCTCGTTGCAGGCGGTGTACACCACCATGGGCAGGCCCTGCCCACCCACTTCGGCGTCATCGGCCGCCGACACCCATCCGGCCTCGCCGAAGTCTTTAAGCGGTTTGTGGAACGATTCGGGCAGATACACCCTGCTGTTTTCCCAGCGGGCGCCGATCTTGTCGCCTTCCTGGTTGATGGGCGCCATGTCGTTTTCGGCGAATTTCAGCCCCTGTTCGATGATCATATCGAACTCGTCTCTGGAGAAATAGCTGAATTTGTCTTTGGCGGTAAGCTGGAGCACATCGAACTGCTCGTACAGTACGAAATCAATATCGCGTTTCTCTACTAGTAAACTGGCCATGGAACCCTCCTGTAGTTATATGAAAACACGTGTATATGCAAGGTAAGGTCATGCGCTGCTTGGCGCCATTTTCGTGCGGGTGTTATCTTTTGCAAGTACATTTTGCGCTACTGTAGTATTACATTGTGTATGCGTGTGTTGAGTACGGTTTTTACCCGGACGTGGCGCGCCTCTGTTCAAGAACACAACCAACAACCTCCATTCCACGGCCGCATCGGGACCCTCCGCCGGGCACGTGAAAAAAATTATATTGACAGGGGAGCGATTAGGCCGTCCTCTTGAAGCTTATCCGCTATGAGGAGCCGGCGCCATGAATGAAATCAAAGAAATCGTCGAGGACGAGAACAAGATCGGCACCGTAATCGCCGACGATATACAGTTCCGGGGCAACCTGGTGTTCAAGAATTCCCTCAAGATCAAGGGGTTTTTCGAGGGGAAAATAGAGACCAAGGGCCACCTGATCATCGGCCCCGAATCCACCGTCAGCGCCGATGTCAAAGCGGGCCTGGTGTCGGTGAGCGGGAGGATCAACGGCAAGATCAGGGCCTCCCAGAGAATAGAACTCTACAGCAAAAGCGTCACCAGCTGCGACCTGGTGACCCCCGAGCTGTATATAGAAAAAGGTTCCCTCTTCAACGGGACCTGCATAATGAACGAAAAATAACACCGAAGGCGCCCTCCCGCGATGAAGGAACTATCCCCACGCTTCCTGAATCTTTGCGCCATACTGCTCATCGCCCTGCTCTGCGGCACCCACACCGCCGCGGCCGACTCCCCCTCCGCTCCACGGGTTTCCCTGGGTATAGCCGGCACGTACGGCGTAAGCGAC
Organism: uncultured Leptospirales bacterium; assembly: GCA_964624235.1. GTDB lineage: Bacteria > Spirochaetota > UBA4802 > UBA4802 > UBA5368 > CAZUXY01. The sequence continues at coordinate 14,619 of CAZUXY010000068.1, forward strand.
GTGTACGACCCGGCCGGCGGCGCCGGCGACCTCGAAGAGGCCCGTTTTGCCGGCGGCGGCATCATTATCGAGCACCTGTGGTCCGGGCGCCTTGGCATACACACGGGGCTCTGGTACACCCGCAGCACCTATACCTACGAGGAAAACATGAAGGCCCGGGGGAACGCGATCAACCTGCCCTTCTACTGTCTGTTATCGTTCAGGGGAAGCAGGCTGGCGCTGGAACTCATGGCGGGTTTCAAATTCATGTATTTGTTTGATATAGAGTATACCAACAGAAACACCGGGTCCACCATCGACGTCACCAACTTCGTCAATTACGAGCAGGTCACCGTCGACGGAGGGTTCAGCGTGAAGTTCGCCCTCACCAGGTTTGTCGACGTGTTCGTGTCGCTGATCGGCGAGTTCGCCCTCACCTCTTTTTCCAACATGTCGGCGGGCGGGTACGACCGGCTGTACGGCGCGGGTGTACAGAGCGGCGTGCTCTTCAGGACTTTCTGATACGGGGAAGTGTTTTACCGGCGCGTACGGACGCTAAAGCGTTGCGGCCTCCCGGTGATAGCGCGACTCCCTTTCATGCACCTGGGCGAGTAATATTTCTATCCTTGCGGCATCGAATTCATCATTCTCCGATTCATCCCTGAGGCCGGCGGCGAGGTCCCTCCATGCCATGCCGGCGGCCAGCATCAGCGACGGTAGGCCGAGCTCGCCTATCCGCGGAATGGAGGCCGACGCTTCCGCGAGGAAATCTGCATACATCAGGCGGAACCCTCCTCCCCCCGTGCCCCGCTTCTCTATGATCTGTGAAGCGAAACGCGCGGTCCACTTCCAGTCGGGAAAGCGCTTCCAGCCGTCCAGCTCGCGCCGCCAGCGCTCCAGGGCCGCAAGTCCCCGCGGGCCGTCGGAGGGGAGCGAGAGCGCCGCGCTGTTGTCCCTGATCGCCTGTACCACCACGGGTTTCATGTCGCCGGGCGCGTCGATGGGACCGGGCGCGTACATGTTTCCCCTGATGTCGAAAAAACCCATTTTATAATAGCGGGCCCGCCGCATGTCTTCGAAGGGGACCTCAATCGGGTCGGGACGTTCGGTGTCGGTGATGATGAAGACCCGCCGTGCCTCATCGTATCCCCACACAACGACCGCATGCCCGGGAAAGTGGGCGCTTTTGTCGAAATGCGGCAGGTAGTATATGTCGGTCTGTATCAGCACCGGGGCGCCCCCGTCCAGCGCGGCGCACAGGGCCGTCTCGCTTTCCGCCGGGTCTTCAAAGCGCCGCCAGCGGAAGGGCCGGCCTATGCGCTCGAAGAACTGCGTCTCGATATCGGCCGACCGCACGTGCACCAGCCGGCCGGGCGACTGACCGCCCGTATCGATATACCAGATGCCCAGGCCGCACCCGATCCCGAAACAGTACGCTTCGCTCCAGCCGATGCCCTGAAAATTCACCAGGTCGGCCAGGCCGGTACTGGCGCAGTGACGGCCCGGCGTGTGAGTCACGGGTATCAGCCGCATATCATCACCGCCCCGCGTGCACCGCCGCAAACACCTGTCGATAATGGCATGTTCATTCCGCACTCCCGCGCCAATGGGTGTAATCCGGGGAAAACGCGTTAACCATAACCACAGTAAAAAACCCGGTATCCAGAGGATACCGGGTTTCAATGTTCCGGTCAAGTATGTAAACTGTCGCCCTAGCCCAGCTCTTCCATGATCGCCGGGATGACCTCGAAGAGGTCTCCCACGATGCCGTAGGTGGCGATATTGAAGATGGGGGCCTCGGGGTCCTTGTTGATGGCGACGATGCACTGCGAGCCCTTCATGCCCGCCACGTGCTGTATGGCGCCCGAGATGCCGGCGGCGATGTAGAGCACCGGCTGTACGGTCTTGCCCGACTGCCCCACCTGGCGGGCGGCCTCGGTCCATCCCGAGTCGACCACCGGCCTGGACGCGCCGTACTCTCCTCCCAGCTTTTTGGCCAGGGGTATGATGATGTCGTTGTATTTGTCTTTTTCCTTGGTGCCGCGTCCGCCTGACACGATGATCTTGGCCTGGGAGATGTCGACCGCTCCCGCCATGGTGGCGATAATCTCTTTAATCTTGCGGCGGGACTCGCCCAGCGTGACCGATACCGGGGTGACTTTCCCCTCGGCGCCGGCGGGTTCCTTGTCATAGGCACCCTTCTCGAAGGTGGCGACGAACTTGTCGGTATTGACCGACTTCTGCTCCTGGATCTTCCCGTTATAGGTGTTGCGGGTGAATACGGGCTTTCCCCCCTCGACGGCGACCTTGTTGCAGTTGGACACTATGCCCGCGCCCATGGCGACGGCGAGTTTGGCCGCGTAGTCCACACCGTCATAGGTGTGCGGTATGAGCACGCCCTTGACGTCCTGCCCCTCGACCAGGGCCTTTACTGCTTCGACATACAGGTCGGCGCTGTAGTTTTCAAGCTTGGCGTCGGTCACCGAAAGCACCTCGGGCACAAACTTCGCCGTTTCTTTCGCGAGGCTGTCGTCCTTGTACAGAACGGCCGCGGCAGCGGTCGCGCCCAGCGCGGAGGCGATTTCTTTGGCTGCCTTGCAGAGCTCAAGCGTCGCTTCGCTCAGTTTACCTTTTCTCTGTTCCGCAATGAGTAATATCCTTGCCATTTCCCCACCCCCTTACAGTACCTTGGCTTCGTTTTTCAGTTTATCAACCAGTATCTTGGCGGCCGCTTTCGCGTCGCCCTGGATGATCTCCGCCTTGTGTTCCGAAACCGGGAAGTACATCTTGATGAACCTGGTCCTGGAACCGGCTACGCCCAGATCGCTCACGCCGATATCGGCGGCCTTCTTGACATCAAGCCGTTTCTTCTTGGCTTTCATGATGCCCGGCAGGGTGGGATAGCGGGGCGTATTAATGCCCGACTGGATGGTAAGCACCGCGGGGGCCGACATCTCGATGACCTCGTTGAGCCCGCCTTCGAGCTCACGGTTGACCGTAAGGGCCTTGCCGTCGCCGCCCACCTCGATCTTCACCACGTTGGTGCAGTGCGGCAGACCCATCATCTGGGCCAGCATCACCCCGGTCACCGCCGCCTGGTCGTCTTCGGCCTGCACGCCGGTCATCACCAGGTCGGCGTCGCCGACGCTCTGGATGGCCTTGAACAGGGCCGAAGCCACCACGTAATTGTCGCCCGCGTCGACTTCGGGGTCGTTGATGTGGATGCCCCAGTCGGCGCCCATGGCGAAGGCCTGCCGCACCTCTTTAGTGATCCTTTCAGGACCGGACGAGATGATCACCACCTCTCCGCCGAATTTCTCTTTGAGCTGCAGGGCGGCCTCGACCGCGTACTCGTCGAAGTCGTTCATCTTGAAGGCTATCTGGGATTCATCTACCTTTGAATCGCCGATGATCTTGAATTTGGATTCCATATCAGGAACCTCTTTCACCAACACGACTATCTTCATTGTCCCTCTCCCCTTTGATAAGATTTATGAAAATAGAATTTCGTGCGCGTCTGACGATGACTGATATGCAGGGCCGGCGGTACTTTGCGTCAATGTCGGCGGACATCAGCCATCCGCGAAAACATCCGCAAAAATCTGTGTTGAACTTCGGACCAATGGTACAATCGTGTGGCAACCTGTCAAGAGTTATTATAAAGAACGCCCCCAGGGGGCCGGTTATTATGCGCACCGGGGATGCCGGTACCGGCGGCAGGCGGGGTCATGGAGGCGTGAATTCAGCGGGACCGGCACCGGGCGGTGAGAAAATCTATTGACAAAAAACTTCACTGCTTTCAACCATAGGAACACAGGCCAGCTTAGCTCAGTCGGTAGAGCACCTCACTCGTAATGAGGAAGTCGCCGGTTCGACTCCGGCAGCTGGCTCATGGGTTGTATTTAATCGCTTCGTATTTCACCGCAAGTACCTTTACATGACGCTCACCATGCCGTACGGGTAATGAAAGAAGGTGGAAATTTCTAAACGCCGCTGTCTCAACCGGAAAATTTTCGTTGCAATTAATTCCATGTTATGGTGCATAGGCATATCTAATTTCCTTCCATAAAAAATTAGATCATTTTTCAAAGCTCAGGTCACTGAGCTTTTTTTTTCAATTATTATTAGAACGCATAGTATAGTCGGCACCCTTGTGAAATGAGACTTTCACCGGGGGTGTGGGGCGTGCACCAATGATTTTTTTGTGCGGGTATTCGGGATGGGAGGGGGTGCGGATGTTTTTATCCCCACATGCGTGGTAAATACGTTCCGGTATAAACGACAAAGGTGTGTCGCTGCCGACCGGCTATACGGATACAGTGTAGTTACATAATTTCTCTCAACGCGTGTCGGAGCTTGAATACGTGTAGTCTTCTTTTCCGGTGCGCATTACCACTTTAGAGAAACCCACATTTCTGAAAGCCTTGAAGAAACCTATATCTTCAAATAAGACCCAGTGTTTCAGGGTGAATTCGGGGTTTGAGATTATCAGCTCTTCCCCGTTTTCCTTTATGACGGTATAGCGGATGACATACTCGTCGAGGAAGTTTTCGAAGTAGTCGAGAAGATGCTCTTTTCGATCCCGGTTTGAGTTCTTCGCGATCATGCGGTTGGCCCAGTGGCCTTCTACGGTGTGGTCCTTCCAGATCTGTTCGACCTTGCCGGTGAAGCCCCGGGGGTCCTTCCCGTATTCGCAGGTGAAGAAGATCGCGGCGCAGCAGGAAATACCGATCAGGAACCCTCTGATTTCTGAACCGTATTTCATAGTGTGAAGGTATTACTATACATTAATTTAGTCAAATATTTTATGCGCGGGGAATACCGTATACCGCTGACATGTGCCACCTCCAGAGGGTCGCTCGCGTGGGGCGCGACAACAATCGGGTATTATATCAGCCGCATTAAGCACCAGTTTCCATCCCCACATGCGTGGGGAATACTCGTATCCAGTTCTTTATGATCGGGAATGGTAAGGGTTTGTGAATACCCTTCCCCATAACGTTTGAGTTTCACATGGCTCTCCTTTTGCGATACCTGCTGAAACCCGAAACGCCCCAGTATCTTTATTACTTCACGGCCCGAAAGCCGCTTAAGCCCCGGCATGGATGGGCTCCATTTCGTAGGTAATGATAATCGATGGATTAACGACATAGCCCAATTCACGGGGGTCCTCCCCTTCGAAATGAAGCTCTATGGCTTCCTTAAGGTTTTTCACCACTTTGTCAAGCGTGGCCCCCTGCGTCACCACGGGGAGTCCGAAACAGCTGCCGACATAGCCGGACTGTTCACCGGGGATTATGAGCGCTTTAACGGTGTTTTGAAGATGTGTCATCGGATACCTTCCTCGCCTGAATATTTATCCATAATAACCCATTACAGTCGTTTTATCAACAAAAGACCGCAGCCAAAGGCCTTGGCTTTACCGATACCATTGAAAAGCGTGTTATTCAATTTTTCTGCATCGGCAATCATCAGTACACCACAATAATCCAGTATGCCGATATTAACAATTCGTTTCATTTTGTTACCGTAAAACCTGTGTCTGGTATAACCTTCCACAACCAGATCATTATGGTCGACTGAAAAACCCAAACATGCAGCCCTGTTTATAAGCCAAAGCTTAACCTGGGTATTAACATACTCTGATAGTTTCTCTTTTTCAAGTTCTTTAGATTTTCCCTCCCTCCATGCATTCATCCAGATATCATGGCGCTTCGATTTCTTATTATCATCTTCCTTTTTAGCAATAATTGGATTAACCCTCAAATGAAATGAGCATTTATCGCCTTTTTTAATCTTTGGATTATATTTCTTGGTTTCTATTTTGAACAAAGCATCTACAGGAACAGGTTCCCGTCTTGAAACCATATAATAAACCGGGTATCCATTCCTTATCTCTTTTCTAAAAAGGAAATCCCGTTTCGCATCAGGCTCATCGGGAAAGAACCGCCATAACATTTGATGATCGGAGTAAAGGTCACCTCTTTTTCGTGAATTCAAAAAATCAAAAATACCGGCACCGGGGATGTTTCAATCCACGCGCCCGTGTGGGGTCCCGAATCTTTTAAAACCACAACCGCTAAGCGGTTGCTTGATTCGGTTTCGGGATTTCAATCCACGCGCCCGCGTGGGGCGCGACGTTGCATCTGCTGTTATCTGTGCCGACTGAATCCGTTTCAATCCACGCGCCCGCGTGGGGCGCGACCGAGGATACGGGCCGCCCATCCGAGCGCGGTAATGTTTCAATCCACGCGCCCGCGTGGGGCGCGACCTCCTGCGCAGCCTGAACCGGCAGAGGCCCTGCAGTTTCAATCCACGCGCCCGCGTGGGGCGCGACGCTTTTCTTCCAATTAAATTCAATAAGTTACCGTCGTTTCAATCCACGCGCCCGCGTGGGGCGCGACTAGGTAAATGACAAAACTGATGTGTGAACGACTGGTTTCAATCCACGCGCCCGCGTGGGGCGCGACTTTTAGTTGTTCGTCAGCCCATGCGTAGGGCCATTGTTTCAATCCACGCGCCCGCGTGGGGCGCGACACATCGCCGCCGCAGCTGCGAACGGCTTTTACATGTTTCAATCCACGCGCCCGCGTGGGGCGCGACTAGTCAAGGATTAGGTAAACAGTGGGCTCTTGACGTTTCAATCCACGCGCCCGCGTGGGGCGCGACAAAATGCCTCCTATGCCGTATCCGCCGAAAATCAGTTTCAATCCACGCGCCCGCGTGGGGCGCGACCCAGATGAACGCTTATATAATTCTATTTCTGTTTCAGGTTTCAATCCACGCGCCCGCGTGGGGCGCGACGCTGTAAAACGCGACCACAGGATGGAAGTATGAGAGTTTCAATCCACGCGCCCGCGTGGGGCGCGACTCGCAATAAATATCAAGAAACACCTCACAGTATGGTTTCAATCCACGCGCCCGCGTGGGGCGCGACACGAGGTGTATGAACGATGGGCGGGCGTATTCGGTGTTTCAATCCACGCGCCCGCGTGGGGCGCGACTATAACTCCCCACCACCAACCACCCCCGATAATATTTGTTTCAATCCACGCGCCCGCGTGGGGCGCGACGCAGGTATAAAATCCTTTATACCCATACAAGTGGTTTCAATCCACGCGCCCGCGTGGGGCGCGACGTGCGCTTATAATTACGTACAACATTACCCGGCATAGTTTCAATCCACGCGCCCGCGTGGGGCGCGACTCAGTCGCCTTTAAGATGCTTGGCTTCGGTGCTGTTTCAATCCACGCGCCCGCGTGGGGTCCCGAATCTTTTAAAACCACAACCGCTAAGCGGTTGCTTTGATTCGGTTTCGGGATTTCAATCCACGCGCCCGCGTGGGGCGCGACTCATCCAGTTTTTCGCCTGGTACCAATCACAAAAAGTTTCAATCCACGCGCCCGCGTGGGGCGCGACGCCCACCGAGGCGGGAATGGAAAAAGCCTCTGATGTTTCAATCCACGCGCCCGCG
>CAZUXY010000069.1:0-21292 GCA_964624235.1 uncultured Leptospirales bacterium
AATACCATATAGATATCACCGAAAGGAAAGAGAAGGACCGGCTTTTGCATGAGGCAAGGAAAAAGTATCAGACACTGGTAGAACATATTCCGGCTGTAACCTATATCTCGGCCCTGGATGAATACAGCACCACGCTGTTTATCAGCCCCCAGGTCGAGCAGATGCTGGGATATTCCATCAGGGATTGGCAGTCAGATCCTGGACTGTTTTTCAGGTCGATCCATGATGACGATCGTGAAAGGGTTCGCGGTCAGCTCGGTAAACTCAGCGTGGAATCGGGTAATTTCACCTCGGAATACCGTATGTGGTCCAGGGAAGGAAAGCTGGTATGGATAATGGATGAAGCGGTTATCGTGAAGGATGAACAGGGTGTGCCGCTTTTCCTCCAGGGAAACATGATCAACCTCACTGAACGAAAAAATATGGAAGAAAGCCTGCGGCTGTTTAGGACCGCTCTCGATGTTTCGGGAGATGCCGTATTTATCGTCGACCCTGAAAGGATGAAGTATATCGATGCCAACGCGGCAGCTGCCGGAACCCTCGGGTATACGAGGGAGGAACTGCTGGATATGGGGCCTGTTGATATTGATTCCAATTACACCAGTGAAGACTTCAGAGTGCTTATCGATGAGGTCCGCACGCGATATACGGGGGGCATCATCATCACCACGATGTTCAGAAGAAAAGAGGGAGGTGAGTTCCCGGTGGAAGTGAACTTCAACAATCTGCGTTCAAGTGGTAGCGACCTCATTATAGCCATAGCGCGCGATATTACCGACAGAAAACGGGCAGAGGAAGAGCTCATCAGGGCGAAAACGGAAGCCGAAGCGGCAAGCCATGCCAAAAGCGAATTCCTGGCCGGAATGAGCCATGAGTTACGCACGCCGTTGAACACGATCCTGGGATTCAGCCAGTTGATAGGGGCCAGGAAAGATTCGCTTTCGCCTGAAAAGATTTACGAGTATGTCGATTACATTCAATTCAGCGGCAGACACCTTCTGGAAACGATTAACAATATACTGGATCTGGCGCGTTTTGAGTCAGGAAAGCTCATAATGGAAAAGAAGACCTTTCACATGAGAGAGATGCTGGATAAACTGGCTGCCGCGATTGGACAGGAAGCGGCAGCCAAAGGCGTCCTGTTTGAAAAAGACTATATGAACGACCCCGGGATTATCAACGGGGATGAGCAGCAGATTCGCAGGATCGTATATAACCTTTGCTCCAATGCGGTTAAATTTACCGATCCGGGTAAACGCACAGGCATTGCGGTGCTGGGTGACGGACAATATCTGCACCTGACCGTATGGGACGAAGGTAAAGGAATCGCGCCGGATGATCAGAAAAGGATATTCGATCCATTCGAACAGGTGCGGCATTCCAGGCAGGTCAAAACCAAGGGACCGGGCCTGGGCCTTTCCATCACGAAAAAGCTGGTGGAAATCCATGGGGGAGACATTTCGATCAAAAGCATGCCGGGCATCGGAAGCAGTTTTACGGTCACTTTACCCGGCAGGGTGGCAGCAGTAGAAAACGAAGGACATGTCCAGGACCTTGTCGATGAGGACACCGGCGGGAAAGAGGAAAGAAAGAGGATCCTGATCGTAGACGACACTCCCAATAACCTCAAACTGTTTGTATCGGCGCTCGAACATCTGGATGTAAGTCTGCACACCGCTGAAACCGGGGCACAGGCCATTGAAGCAGTCAAGATGGGACCGTTCGATCTGGTGCTGCTGGATATCCATCTTCCCGATATGTCGGGAAGCGACGTATTGAAAAAGATCAGGTCCATTGGTAAGGTGCGAATACCGGTCGTCGCTGTTACCGGTGATGTTCTGGATGAAGATATCAAACGGTTCCAGGAGGAAGGATTCGACGATTACCTCGCCAAACCGGTGGATATTAAAGAACTGGTTAACACGGTAAGGAAATACATAGAATGACATCGCGCTAAAAGGAGTTAAACAAGTTAAAGGAGTTATCCTTCCCGATACTCAAGGTACCTTCGGTCGGGGGTCATAAGAATCGCAATCCCTAATATTTCAAAACCGGAAAAACAGGGACAAAAATATCATTGACATTATTTTACCATTATCCATATATTATAAATAATGAGTAAGCACTCACTCACTTTTTTCCGCCCATCGAAGCCTGATTGTGGAGGTAATGCCCGTGGATAAAGAACTAATCAAGTCTCATCTGAACCTGTTTGCGGTACTGAAAAATCTTGAAGATCTTTGCGCGTATGATCCTGAAATCACCAAGAAAATCGAGAACTGGAATATTTCAATTCAATTCATCGTTTCCGGCGGTCCGAAAGCCTCGGTAATCTTCAAGAATGGACAGTGCAGTGTGATCAAGGGGAAATGTCCGTCGCCCTCGGCCAAACTTTTTTTCACCTCACCGGCCCATCTTAACAAAATGTTCGATGGCAAGGCCAACCCCATCCCGTTAAAAGGATTTACCAAACTTAAATTTTTGACCAAAGACTTCCCCGCGCTCACCGCAAAACTGGAATATTACCTGAAACCGACCGATGAGTTGTTGAAGAACAGATCCTACCTGGAAATGAATACCCGCCTGACCATAAACACCGCCGTCTTCGCGGTCGGCGAACTCGGGAAAATGGACGAGATCGGTAAAATAGCCTCCTCACATATGAAGGACGGCGCTCTTCTTCTTAAAGTGCTTCCCGACGGACCTGCCGCACATGTAGAATTCAACGCGGGAAGTTCGCTGGCGCATAAAGGGGACACGGACAGACCCATGGCGGCGTTGCTTTTTAAAAACCTTAAAATCGCCAATGAAATGCTGAACCAGAAGATTGATGCCTTTACCGCCATAGCCCTGGGAGATGTGATGCTCAGGGGACAGATAGGGATGATCGATTCCCTGAACCTCATCCTCGACAGAATTCCAGTATATTTGCAATAGGGGGAACTGTGATGAAAACTTATTCATACAAAAAATCGGGTGCGCTGTTTAAGAGAGCGGCAAAGGTGATACCCTGTGGTATTTACGGGCATTTCGCGCCAGCCCCGCTGGTGCCGGCAACAGATTATCCTTATTACGCGGCCAGGGTGAAGGGTTCAAAGTTCTGGGATGTAGACGGTAATGAATTTATCGATTACATGTGTGCTTACGGGCCCATGGTGCTGGGCTACAACCATCAGAAGGTGGACGCCGCCGCCCAGAAGCAGATGAAACTTGGGAACTGCATGTCTGCCCCTTCATCGGTGATGGTGGAGCTTGCCGAATACCTCGTGAACATGGTAGAGGGGGCCGACTGGGCCTTCTTCGCAAAAAACGGCGGGGACATGACGAGCTATGCACTGATGGTTGCCCGTGCTGCGACAGGCAGGGAAAAGATCATCCTGGTCAGTGGAGGGTACCACGGCGTTGCTCCCTGGGCCCAGGGGATGGGACATCCCGGCATTATCCAGGATGACAAGGGCAACGTACTCTATGTCAAATGGAATGACATTAAAGGCTTTGAAAAACTGGTTGCAGAGCACAAAAACCAGATAGCCGGATTTATGGCGACCCCGTATCATCATCCTACCTTCGATGACAGTGAAATGCCTGCCGACGGGTACTGGCAGAAAATAGAACAGATCTGTAAAAAAGAAGGTATCGTGCTGATGGTCGATGATGTTCGGTGCGGTTTCCGTCTTGACCTTAAAGGTTCCCATAAATATTTCGGGTTTAAACCGGACCTGATCTGTTTTTGTAAGGCAATCGCCAACGGGTACCCCATCTCGGTGCTCATGGGGGGGGAACACATGAAGAATTATACCGCAAAGGTGTTTTACACCGGAAGCTATTGGTTCTCAGCCGTACCGATGGCTGCCGCTCTCGCAACACTGAAGGAATTGAAACGCATCAATGCACCGGTGGTCATGAACAAACAAGGGAAAAAGCTTCTGGATGGATTGGTAGATCTGGCGGCGGGTTATAACTACAACCTCAAGGTAACCGGCGCTCCGGCCATGCCCTACCTCAGGATCACCAATGACGAGAGTCTTATGTTGCACCAGGAGTGGTGTGGGGAGTGCACCAAGAGGGGGGCTTATTTTACCTCTCATCATAACTGGTTTGTGTCCACCGCCCATACCGATCAGGATATTAAGCGAACATGGGATATTGCCGATGACGCTTTCAAGGCAGTGAAGAAGCGATTCGGAAACTGAGAAAGCATTCTCTGTATCTGTCCTTGTTCAGTAGGAATTTGTATACCTCCCAGTGGCCGCGAATGCGGCCTTTTTTTCATACATACCATAGAAAAAAGGAATAATCCCACATCTATACTTGGATGTTACATGCCCACCTGTTCACAACATTATTAAAGAAGTAATTGACGCGCGTTGTGGAATCGAATAATATACAGGTTTCAGCAGGGATACAAAACGGTCTCCGGGATGGCTTTCGATGAAAGAGGAATTAGTTTCTAAAAGTGAAATCATTGCCGTTAAGGTAAAGATGGTACTTCCCAAGCAGGCGAGTTCGGGTTTGATCGTCGGGTTCTTCGATATATATAAATTCAATTTTCTCGGTCATTTTTCACTGGTAATAAGCGGCAGCGATTTGGGTCAGATCAAACTGACCAGATCGTACAGGGATCTGATAGATATAATACGCAAGGCGGGGGGCAAGTACAGCATAAACCATGATCTGGACCTGAAACTGAAGACCGGTATAGAAACACGTCTGAATCAGGAGTTTATCAAAATGCTCATGGAACGCATTCAGGCGAAGGATGTGGGTTCCGCAGAAAACCTGGTAAAGCGTTCGGTGGAGGGGATTCTTACCATAGACAAGGCCGAGGTGCAGATGGAGTTTGATCTCATCACCAGCGGCGAATATGCGGAAGTGAAGGTAGAGGACGATATCGAGAAGATGACGTTCGCGCAAAAAATCAAGATCGTAATGTCCTACGCGGATAATAAGGTGTCGATAGCGGAAAACATCGTCCGCGATAATATACATGATTTGCTGCTCATTAAAGTCGCGTTTTACAGGGAGGGAGCGCTCTACGGAAACGGTTTCCTGACCATATCAATCTTGAGCCAGAAGGTACTGAGTGTCATCATGACCGTTTCAAAGGAAAAGGATATGTTCCTGCCCGATGTGGGTATGCCCTATGTCGATTTTTATCACGATCTGACCGATATTGTGCCGAAAGTCAAATCCGACCCGGCATTGATATCAAAAATAGACAGAAGCATAAAGATGACCAGTCCCGCTCATCTGGGCGAAGCCGCGATAAACAATAAACCGGTGGAAATCAAAAATATGATCGGTCGCGCCATAGGGAATGTAATCAATCAGGAAATCAGGACGGATATTGATTTTAGCATGGTGAACTCACTCCGCATGGAGTTACTGCTTAACCCGGAAAAGCGCGTCGAAAAAACCGAAGAAGAGCGGGACCAGGAGGGAGCGGCGAAGGGACTCAAGGTCATCAGCGCAGATCTGATACTTGCCCCCTCAAGGGGTAAGAATTTGTCCAGCCTTAAAGCCGGGGAACCTGTTCAGGTAATTCTGGATGCCTCGAATCCTACCGCCGGTACTATTCTTAAAAAGCTGAACCTTATAGTTGATAACAAAACCAAACCGCTCGGCGCCGTTGTCTATTCCATAAAACATGCGCCGAAATCCGGATATACGGTGTATGTGAAAATAGCCGATGGTATTCTCGGAAAGGCGGTAGAAGAACAGGACGTCCGTATAAAAATGGGAGATCCCGTGGTCGAGGAGGAAATGAAGCAGGCTAAGGGCAGCATGGTCATCGGCATCATCGCGGGTCTGCTCGTTCTTCTGATCATTGTGGCGCTCCTCCTTATTTTTTAGGGGTCCGAACCGCGCCGTGACGGCTGTTGATCATGTTTTGTTATTGACGTGCGATTAATAATTTATAGTGTGGAAAAATTTTCGGAGGAAGATATGGCATACAAGATTACGGACGACTGCACCATGTGCGGGACCTGTGTGGATGAATGTCCCGCCTCGGCCATACATGAAGGTAAAGACAAGATGGAGATCGACCAGGGGACCTGCACCGAGTGCGGGACCTGTGTGGATGTCTGTCCGACTGAAGCAATAATAAAGGCGTAACGACGGAAGGATGGCTGCCGGCCATCCTTCGTCTTTTCCTACGGGGAATGTGCGGTATGCATAATGAAGCTGTTTTTCCGCTTTAAAACGATACTCTTCTTCATTGTCCTCATCGTACCGGCTGTTGCGGGTGCGGAGAAAACCGGAACAATCCCTGTTCCCAGGGAAAAGCCCGTTTCATGCGACAAAGGGCTTTCTTTTGAAAATTACCGTAAACTGCACAGGTTATTCAGAAAATGGGACGACGGGTTGTTTGGAAGCAGAAACTACCATGAAAAGGAACTCCGCAGCCTGCTGTTCGACAGTATCGGCAAATGCGTCACGACCGGTTTTGATTATGTGTATCTATACCCTGAAAGAGAATACCGAAAATATTTTTATTGCACATTTATTCACGGAAAGTGGCTTAAGGTTGCCGGCATCATAGATGCCGAAAGTCTGAAAGAAATCATCAAGGACGATCCGGTACTGGTAAAAAAATGGTGGAGATCGGGCCGGTATGTTTCATTGACGGGGAAGATCACCAGATTTCGCCTTGAAAAAGAAGATCCCCGCCGGATAGTTCTCTATTTCGATCGCGTAACACTCAAGGAACAGGTAAAGGGCGGTGGCGCACCATGAGAATAAATATTGAAATATCGGGTCTGTGTGTATTCATGCCCTTACCCGTTACCGAATGGAGGGAAATAAAGGCGTTATGTGCGGTATAATATGTGGGTAACAGGCCGGCCGCCGGCATCGTGATAAACGGACTCAAACGGCTGGAGTACAGGGGTTATGATTCCGCGGGTATCGCCCTTGTGAACGGTTCCCTCTTTGTGGAAAAACGGCAGGGTAAAATCGCCAATCTTGAACAGTATATCGAATTTTCAAGTCTGGATTGTTTTCAAACAGGCATTGGGCATACCCGCTGGGCCACACACGGCGCACCCTCAGACGTCAACGCCCATCCGCATACCTGCTGCAAAAACAGAATAGCGTTGGTACACAATGGGATTATTGAAAATTTTTCATTATTAAAAAAAACACTGATCGACAAGGGGCATACCCTGACCAGCGAGACCGATACCGAGGTAGTGGTGCACCTCATCGAATATTATTACGAGAGCAACAGCCTGCTCGACGCGGTAAGGCGGGCACTGGCCAAGGTTGAAGGCACCTTCGGCATCGCCGTGGTCTCGGGTGATGAACCGGGGACCATCATCGCCGCGCGCAAGGGGAGTCCGCTGATCCTGGGGGTGGGTGAAAATGAAATGATCATTGCCTCGGATGCGAGCGCCATCGTTGAGCATACGCGGAAAGTCATATACCTGGAAGATAACGAAGTCCTTGAAATCAAGAAGAACACCTTCAGGAGTTACGATCTGGACCGTAATGTCAAAAGCAAGATCGTTGAAGACATCGATTGGGACATTGCCCTCATAGAAAAACAGGGATTCGAACATTTCATGCTGAAGGAAATTTTCGAACAACCGGAAACCATCAGGAACTCTTTTCGCGGAAGAAATCTTGCCGACTCGGGGAATGTTCGTCTTGACGGTTTGCGGCTGAGCGATGAGGAAATAAACGCCATAGAACGCATAATATTCATCGCCTGCGGTACATCATGGCATGCGGGCCTGGTCGGTGAGTACCTGATCGAGGAATACGCGCGCATTCCCGTAGAGGTCGAATACGCTTCCGAGTTCCGTTACAGGAAACCCATATTGAAAAAAGGGGATCTGGCGATAACCATCAGTCAGTCAGGAGAGACGGCCGATACACTGGCAGCCCTCAGGGAGGCCAGGGCCAGAGGTGTGAGAGTTCTCGGGGTCACCAACGTGGTCGGCAGCACCATAGCCAGGGAAAGCGACGGAGGCGTCTACATCCACGCTGGACCTGAAATAGGGGTAGCATCGACAAAAGCGTTCACCTCGCAGATTACGGTCATTGGCCTCATCAGTATACTGCTTGCACGACACAAAGACATGACGCCCGAACTGGCCCGCAATGAACTGCGTGACCTTGAAAGAGTGCCCGCCCTGGTGGAGGGTATCCTCGAAAACAGCGAATCGATCAGGGAAATAGCGGAAATCTATAAGGACAACAGAAACTTCCTGTATCTGGGCAGGGGAGTACATTTTCCGGTTGCGCTCGAAGGGGCGCTCAAGCTGAAAGAAATCTCATACGTCCATGCCGAAGGATACCCGGCAGCTGAAATGAAACATGGTCCGATCGCCCTGATCGATGAGCAAATGCCCGTGGTTTTTATCGCACTGCAGGACGAGGTATATGAAAAGATTAAAAGCAATATGCAGGAGGTCAAGGCGAGAAAGGGGAAGATAATCGCCATTGCGACCGAGGGCGACAGTGAGATCGGGAACCTCGCTGACCATGTTATCTATATACCCAGGGTTAGCAAAATATTCTCTCCCATCCTGACCGTGATCCCGCTGCAACTCCTTGCCTATTATATTGCGGTGCAGAGAGGATGTAATGTCGACCAACCCAGGAACCTGGCGAAAAGCGTAACTGTGGAATAAAAGTCTTCAGGAGACATATGCGACCTGTGATGGTTAGTTATAAAGGAAAGAATTAAAGAACGGCCAGCAGATGGTTATCGAAGGAAGATTTATCCAGTATGTTCGCGATATAAAGGGAATAATCCTTCTCCAGGTCGATCAGCACTTCCCTCTTGCGGGGCTGCAGTTTCTGATCGGTCACCAGTTTGATCAGCGGATTCAGGGAATTGCTTTTGCGTAACTCCACTACCCGTGCCAGTTCGCCGGAACTCAGCCTGATCATCTCTTCCTGATTAAGAATGAACTCTCCGAAATTCAGCATAAAGCCCAGGCCTTTCATGAAGTCTCTGAAGTCCTCAAAAATGAACTGATAGTTCTTTTTGTAAGGGGCATATATGCTGTTCTGCATTATCCGCAGCGCTTTTTTCTGGTCATAGGCCGGTTTGTACGCCCTCTCGGTCGTGAGTGCACTGAACACATCACAGAGGCTGATGAGGCGAACCTCCCTCGGTATTCGTTCACTGTACCCGGTCAGATCCAGACCCGAGGGATAACCGTATCCATCAGGGCGCTCATGATGAAGCAGTATGATCTGTTTCTGAAGCTTTGTGATGTTACGGTTGTTTTCTGAAATCTTGTATCCGTAGCTGGGATGTTCCATTAACTTCCGTATTTCACTGTTTGTCAGGGGATCGCTTTTATGAACGATTTTATACCCGACTATCGCTTTACCGATATCATGAAAAAGGCCGCCGATTCCCATTTCAACGGCCTTGTCTTTCTGGTAACCGAGTTTCAACGCCAGTGTGGAAGCCAGAATCCCAACGTTGGTCGAGTGGATGAATGTATACTCATCAGTGTCTTTTAATTCTTTAAGGGTTATAAGTATCGCGTCGTCGTTTTGGGCGACCTCATCAATTACCCCTTCGATAAGTTCCTTGGAACGGTTGATCTGGTTTTTAGAAAGTTCGGCTGTTCCCGTAGAGTTGATCCCTTCCAGTAACTCACTGTAAAGCTTGCTGGTCGATTCCTTTATTTTTTCCTGGGTTTCGATGGAAACAGCGTTTTTATTCAGATTCAGACCTGCCGGGTTTGGGCGTGAAACGAAGGATTGTCCGTAATACAGGTACCGCCGATTTGAAGAAAGAAACGATTCTATAAGTTCACTGGTCAAGGGAGTATTCGCGGACAGGACCTTGTTGCCGTGTTCATCAAAAATGTCATATTCATAGCGGATATCAGGCCTCACCACCTTGAGGTCTATTTTAATCCCTTCGGTCTGAAGAGAGGAATTTTTAATTTTATCTTCCATCCCGGTATATGATATACAACATAAAAGGACCGTTTGGGCAATAACTTTATCTGCTAAGACCGTCCCTTATTTGAAAAAAAAAGTCAAATAAAGTATTGCCGGAAAGATATTCTTTTTATGGAATTGTTGCGTATGTGATTATCGAAGCATACTCGCTCTTGTAAAGTAAGTTGAGCAGGTAGTTTTAAATAATTAATTGAAGCGATAAAGCCGCAGAATCTAATGATTATTATTGAGCATTACCCATGCGAGATCGGAATAATATATAGCGGAAAGCGAGATAATGATTGACATAATGCCCGATTGTTTTGTAAATATTGAAAGATGTTATTCATCACCGATTGTGTGAAACGTAGAATAAAGTAAAAACGGGCCGCAGGGCAGGGATTTTTTTAAAAAATGGAGAAGGATGCATGATAGTTATTGAGAGTATAGACCATATCGGGCTCAGTGTATCGAACCTGGAGAGTTCCATCGAGTTTTACAAAGAACTTTTCGATTTTGAAGTCGTAGAGAAGATGAGCAATTCCAGGGAAGCTTTTATCAAGGTAGGAGAAATCGTAATAGGCCTTTTTGAAGTTGAAGGTTACGCAAGCCAGAAAAGCACAAAAAACCATATCAGCCTCTACATTGATGAAGAAGACTTTGATGACGCGGTTGATGAACTCAGGGAAAAAGAGATTCCAATCGTGTTCGGGCCCGAAAATATTCGGAACGGGAAATCAGTCGTGTTTCTGGACCCCGACGGAAACCAGATTGAATTGTGTTACCCCAGGATGGTTATCTGAACTGAAATTACAGCGGAAAGCGGTTTTCGGCAGAATGCACTAGAGAACGCAAATGCCTGATATCAAAGATTCCATATCAGAAATAAGGATAATACCTGTAGCCGTTTTTAAAAATGCGGAACAGGCTGTTGCCGCGGCTGAAATGCTGGCGGAAAACGAACTCTTTCTGATAGAGGTGACCCTCAGGACAGAAGCCGCCTTCAAGTGTATTGAGACGATCTCAAGCCGTTTTTCGAAAATGCTGGTCGGAGCGGGAAGTGTGCTTTCCGTCGAATCGCTGCGTAGATCCGTAGATAGCGGCGCCAGATTCTGTGTCGCGCCCTGCCTCGATTTCGATGTCCTGGAGGAATCCACTCTGCAGAATGTTCCGTTTATACCCGGGATTTCCACTCCCACGGATCTCAACAACGCGTTGAAGCGGGGAGCGCGCGTTATTAAAATTTTTCCCGCCGCCGATCTCGGAGGTATCTCCTATATTAATGCCGTGTGCGCCCCTTTTAAAATGATGGAATTCGGGCTCATCCCCACAGGCGGAATTAATGCCGGGAATGTCGCGGAATATTATAGCAATCCCAAAGTGATCGCCTGCGGTCTATCATATATAGTTGATGCTTCGTTGATTGAAAAGGGTGATTATAAAACCCTCGATGAAAGGATAAAAAAAATAAAGGAAGTTATAGTCCCACGGTAAGGCATCCCTTATATGCGTTATCTCACCCCTCTCCTCAGGGCGTTTGAAAAGCGTATGCACCTGTTTGGAGATCCTCAAAACAACGCATTCCGGCTTGTTAACGGCGATGGCGATGATCTTGACGGCTTTACCATTGATCTCTATGATCGCTATATCCTGTTGCAATGTTTCCGGGAAAACCTTTTGCCGCAAGTGAAGACCATGACCGGAGACCTGGAAAAAGGTTTGAATACGCTGCCGATCTCCATACAGGGTATAATGCTGAAAAACCGCTGCAAAAGTGGGGGTAGTATAGATGGGTCAGGCCATTATAAGAGCTTGCTGCTTTGCGGAGAGACACCGCCTGTTTCACTGAAGGTTATGCAGAACGGTGTAACAGTACAGGTTGACCTCATCAACGGGCAGAACACGGGTGTTTTTCTCGACATGCGTGAGGTGCGGGAAAAATTGAGTGCAGTCTATCCGCGTGCCGGCAGCATGCTGAATCTTTTTTGCTATACCGCGGTCTTTTCGGTGCACGGACTGAAAAACGGCATCAGGTCGGCGATAAACGTCGATCTTTCAAAAACAGTCTTAAAAAGGGCGAAAACCAATTATACCCTTAACAGCCTGCGGGTTGATGATAGAAACTTTATCTTCGGGGATGCTTCCGCGTGGATGCGGCGTTTTCGAAAACACAATAAAAAGTTTGATTTTTTGATCTTTGATCCGCCCACCTTCGCGCGCAACAGACAAAAGACATTTTCGGTGCGCAGCGATTACCGGGAATACTGTCAAAACCTCTCCTCACTGACAGAGGGAGGGTATATCTTCACCGCAATGAATTCCGCGGCGGTAACCAGGGATGAGTATATTGCCGGACATCCCGGTCACTGGCGCCTGGAGATGTTTTTCAATGAATCCTCCGATTTCCCATGGGAAAGAGCTCCTTACCTGAAGGCGGGACTCTGGCGTAACAGTGTCCGTTCCCGTGTCACGAAAGGAAAAATTCTTGACATCGGGTCAACAGCAAACCGATAATTTTTACAGGATGACAGGGAATTTCCGGGACTGTGGTGGTCTCTGAACTTCGTTCATTAACCGGGAATTACTGCCGCCCCGCCGGAAATAATAAAGGGACAATCTTTCATGCTCTATTTTTCATTGATACTTATCATCGCAGGCCTGGTTCTTATGCTGACGGCGCTTTTTACGGGTATGGAAAAGACCAAATCCGCAGGTTCCACGCCCTTTGACAATGATTACGGTTACAAGACTCCAGGCGTCAGGAATAGCGGTAAAGCAGACATTACAGCACCTGCCCCATCCGATGCCATTGATCTTGATTTTGAAAAGATGGAGACTGGAAACGGCATCGTTGCCGCGGAACAAGATTCTTCCATTAAAAAAAGCGAAGAGACATACCGGGAAGGTCCAGAAGGTGTAGAGACCGGATATCCGGGGATTCTCCATGAACTGGATGCCCATTATGATGACGGCGCTCACGATGTATCGATGAATGATACCGCCGGCGAAGGGCCGGTGTCAGGGTACCGCGCCGTACTCTACGAGGACTCATCCGGTCTTATAGATTATGAAGATGGTTCCCCGACGATCGATACCACGCTGAATGCGTATAAAAATGTGAAAAGGATAGGGCAGGGCCGGATTGATATTGCCGGTGAGGGAATTCATTTCCGTTCGGGAAAACGTTTTTTCAGGTTCGATTACCGTAAAATTGAAACTCTCAAGATAGGAAGGAATTTTTTCGCTCTGTTTCTGAAAGGTGGTACCGCAGCCAGGTTGTTTCTGTTCGATACGGAAAGTCCTATTCTTCACAAAATCAGAAGGGATATTGAATCATACCGCAAAGGGACAGGCTGAAATGTATTATCGTTATAAGTCGAAAACAAGAAACCTGAAGTTCTTAAAGTATTTTATCGTGACGATCCTCGTGGGCGGGGCTCTATTCGGTATATACATGAACCGTCATTACTTCATGTTCTGGAAGTACACGTTTTTGCAGATGAAGCAGCGTATCGACCAGGTCAGGAACACGGCGGACATTGCCGAAAGGGAAAAGAAACTGAATAACCTTCTGGGAGTTTGCAGGGAATTTGAAAAAGACAATCCCCTCTCTGCCGAGGCTTTCCTGCTGTCGGGCGAGGTGCACTTCCAGTTGGCAGAGTCCATGATTAACCAGTCGTTTTCACGGAGATTCATCAGGAACGGTGTTTCATTTGCGGTTACGCCCGAGGCGGGAAATGAATATCTCAACGCCGTAAAATGTTTCAGAAAAGCAATAGCGCTGTCCGGAAATGAACTTGAAGATCCTTATAAACTGATGCTGGTGAAGTCGGGTTTATATACCGGTTATTACAATGCCGCGAGACTACTTTCCTTCATGGGCAACAAAGATAGCCATAAAAATATTAAAAGCATCGAGGATGTCAGGGCTTGCGCCGTCCTCTATCTGCTCACTGCCCGGGAGGATGAAGGAATAAACTTCCTGCTTCATCATGGGAAAGTCAATGACACGGTTGAAGGACAGCTTTTTATGGCAACAGCGTACTCCCTGGCCAGGAAATACACCAGCGCCATCATGCAGTACCAGAACATCCTCAGAAACACCACCAGCAGCGATGTACAGAAACTTGTACATATGAACCTTGGGAAAATATACTTTAACCAGTCCCTCTACGCGGAGTCGCTTGGCCATTTTACCAATGCCCTGCAGATAGATGAACGGGACGTGCTGTTGAAAATCTGGATAGGCAAGAATTACTCCGCACTGGGAGACAAAACCAGGGCCAAAGCCATATGGTCGGAAGTACTTACCACCGACAGCGGTAACGAGGAGGCCAGGAAGCTTTTAAAACTGATGTAGGGTATCTCTTTAATATCCGACTGGAGATTCCGTATCGCCCTGTGGTTATACTGAAGCCTGTGTTTTTCCCTGCCGTAAAATGATCGTTTTAACGGATCCATCTGTTACCGTGGCTTTACCTGTACAGGTTGATATATAATACTATACGAAGCTTTATGACAGTTCGTAAGACATAAGATAGCGCTTGCCTGACGAACGCTGGGGAGTTTCTACGCAAGGGCAAAACGTTGTTCCGGATGGTCCAGCGGTGGTTGGAAAGCCGGATTCCGGATTGATAATTTGAAATTTGAATGATTATCGCTTGACAAAAATTCTGTTTGTAATAATTGAAAAACTTCAGAGTTGTTTGCCGGCATGGAACGACCGCTTTGTACACCGGTTTCCGCTCGGGCCGATAACATTGATACAGCATCCTTGACCAACCAGGCTTGGATGTTTCTCTTTAAATCGACAGGAGTTCAACTGATTTAAATTCGTGAATCGGGTCTACCGGCTTTTGCCTGGGCGGGAATTGTAATCCAGGATAATATACAGACTGAAAAGATTCAGGGGCGATGGCACAAGGAGAATAACATGATATTCAGCTCTATATACGGAATGTTTTCCAATGATATGGGTATAGATCTGGGCACCGCGAATACTCTGGTCCATGTAAAAGGTCAGGGGATAGTATTGAGCGAACCGTCCGTTGTCGCAGTCCAGAGCGGTACCGGCAAGGTTCTGGCGGTAGGACATGAAGCGAAGAGAATGCTGGGAAGAACCCCGGGCGATATAGTCGCTATTCGACCCATGAAGGATGGTGTCATTGCGGACTTTGAGACCGTAGAGAAGATGATACGGTACTTTATCACCAAGGTGCACAAAAGGAAGACGCTGGTGCGCCCACGTGTGGTCATCGGAGTTCCTTCGGGTATCACCGAGGTAGAGAAAAGGGCGGTAAGAGAATCAGCCGAGCAGGCCGGCGCGAGGGAGATATTCCTCATTGAAGAGGCGCTGGCGGCCGCGATCGGCGCAAATATACCGATCCATGAGCCGGCGGGTCACATGATCGTGGATATCGGCGGAGGCACCACGGAGATAGCGGTCATTTCGCTTGGAGGTATGGTTATCGCTGATTCAGTCAGGGTGGCCGGGGACGAGTTTGATGAGGCGATCATCAAATACATGAGAACACAGTATAACCTGGTGATAGGGGAAAGAATGGCGGAAGAGGTCAAGTTCAGGCTTGGGAACGCCTTTCCGGAAAAGAAGTCGGAGTCCATGGAGTTGAAAGGACGGGATGCCATATCCGGATTGCCCCGTACCCTCGAGATCGATACCTCGGAAATCCGTAAAGCACTGAAAGAACCGGTCGACCAGATACTCGATGCGATCAAAAGGATACTGGAAAAAACCCCGCCCGAACTTGCCGCGGATATCGTGGAGCGCGGGATAGTGATGACGGGCGGGGGTTCCCTTTTGAAGGGGCTGGACAAATACATAAGCAAGGAAACCGGCGTCCCGGTGATCCGTGCGGAAAACCCCCTGACCTGTGTGGTGCTCGGTGCCGGTAAATTTTTGGAAGAGCTTAAGAATCTCTACAGGGCCAACCTCAAATAATCTCAGTGGTTACCCTGTTTAATTAAATATAACTGAATGATGTTACGAAATTGGAATTCTTTTTTAAACATAAATCCATAATACTGTTCATTGTTTTTTCCCTTTTCTGCGTTATTTCTCTTTCCGTTCAATCGTCTTCCTTTACCCTTTCCGTCGAGGGAGTGGGAAATATGATCATCATGCCTTTCCAGAAAGGTTACCACAGCGTACAGAGAGGGGTGCACATGCTCTGGGCGGGTTTTACCGAACTCAGCGATGTGCGCGAGGAACTTAAAAAAACACGCGAAAAGCTCCAGCGCTACGAGGGCCTTGCCGAGGAGTTGACGGAAATCCAGAAAGAGAACGAACGGTTGAGGAATATGCTGAACCTGCATCAGAGGGTCCTCTTCGAATCGGTTTCCGCGAATATAATTTCCAAGGATCCGGATAACTGGTTTCGTACGATAATAATCAACCGGGGAACGGTGGACGGAATCAAAACAAACATGCCGGTGATCGCTTTCAACGGCGAAGAAAAGGCCGTTGTCGGAAAGATTATAGAGGCCAGGCGCAATGTATCGCAGGTAATGCCGATCATTGCAATGGATATACGGCTTGGCGTTATGTTCCAGGATAGCCGTTTCCCGGGTCTGTTGACCGGTTACTCTTCGAGTTCCGAATTTGCACTCATGGATTATATCAGTAAATCGGCCCCGATCAAGTTCGGCGACCTTGTGGTGACCTCCGGGCAGGGGGGAGTGTTCCCGCAGGGTTTGCTGGTGGGTAAAGTGGTGAAGTCGTTCATGACCGAATACAGCCCCTATCAAAAAGCGTTGCTGAAACCCATAATCGACTTCAATAAGATACAGGAAGTATACGTGATAAAAAAAGAGATCGACAAGGAATTGATGGAATTGCTTAGAAACGAGGAACAATGATATTCAAGTATATTGTCATCGGTGCCCTTATCATCGCATCCCTTATCATCCAGGGCCACTCGTCTTTCGACGTGTTGAGAATTGCCGGCGTTAAACCGGACCTCCTGTTCATCACTATCGCGTATTGTTCGTACAGTTTCGGATCATTCTACGGCATTATGACGGGATTCATCGGCGGCCTCTTACATGACGCGGTTTCTAATTCGCCTCTGGGACTTCTGACGTTTCCGAAACTGATGCTGGGATTTCTAATAGGCTTTTTCGGTCGTACCGTATTCAGGCCAAATATACTGACAATCGCCGTTCTGGTTTTTGCCGCTACATTTGTTAAGGGAATAGCTACACTGTTCCTCAGTTATATTTTTCATGATGCTTCCGTTTCACAGGTGATCAGCATTATTTTCCCCGAATCATTCTATAATGCCCTCCTCGCACCCCCGCTTTTCTATCTTTTTGACAAAATTTTTGAGAAGGAATTATCGAGGGAGGAGCGGTAGAAAATGGAACATACATCCTACAGGACCAGAATGTTGGAAGCATTCCGGTACAGGATGTATTTTTTTCTGGGAGCGGTGTCTTTTGTTTTCGCCATTCTGGTGTTCCAGTTGATGAACCTTCAGATCATCCAGGGGGACGTCTACAGGCAGCGTTCAAAAATGAACATGGAAAACTATATTCCAATCCCGGCATCAAGGGGGGAAATCTATGACAGAAATTTCAAAACAGGCGTAAAAAATCAGGTTATCGTCTCAAACAGACCTTCATTCAATATAACAACCGTACCGGCTTCTTTTAAGGACAAGAAAGAGATCAGCACCGTGCTGAAGCCTCTGTGTCGTCTGCTGAAGGTTTCTTATGATGATATAATCAACGAGATAAACGGCAAGAATCCGTGGGAGAGGATCGTCATCAAGGAAGATGTTGGATTCGATACCATCGTCGTAATCGCGTCCAATCAACATTTATTCAGGTACATCGACTGGGAAGACGCTCCTGTGAGGGTCTATAACTTCGGTAACATGTTTTCACACGCGGTTGGCTATATCGGGAGCATTAGTCCTGAAGAGTACAAGCGGCTTAAAGCGGCGGGTTATCGTCATTATCAGAAAATCGGCAAATCGGGACTTGAAAAGGAATATGACAGCCTGCTGCGCGGGGTTGACGGGTACTACAGGAGAATAGTGGATGTTCGTAACCGTACCGAAGGAGAGGAAATAGGTCTGAGGCCCATCGCCGGGAGCAATCTGATTTTAACTATTGATTTTGAACTGCAGAAGGCCGCCTTTGAAGCCATGAAAGATTTGAAGGGCGCTGCCGTGGTCATCAAACCCGCAACCGGTGAAGTGCTTGCCCTTGTGAGCAAGCCGGACTTCGATCCCAACCAGATTATTTCAAGAAACAACGCGAAAACGATTGAAGAGCTCAGTAGCGATAAAAACCGACCGTTTCTGAACAGGGCGATACAGGCCAAGTATCCTCCGGCGTCCACATTCAAACTGGTAACCGCGATTTCCGCACTTGAAGAGGACAGGTGGAACCCATCCTGGACCAATTACTGCCCGGGTAAGTTTACGCTTAAAGGTTACGTGGACAGGGATTTTTATTGTTATGCTACTCACGGCAATGTCGATATGTACTGGGCCATCGCAAAGTCATGCAGCGTGTATTTCTATCAGGTGGGTTATAAAATAGGTCCCACCATAATGTTGAAGTATGCAGACTATCTCGGTCTGTCTGAAAAGACGGGAATAGATCTGCCGGGTGAAATACCCGGATTTCTACCTTCCAAAAAATGGAAATTGAAGACCTTTGGACAACAGTGGTTCGACGGCGATACCGTGAACATGGCCATTGGCCAGGGTTTCCTCAGTGTTACACTGATCGAAATGGCCAACCTTATTGCAGGAGTGGTAAACAACGGCGTTATCGTCAGGCCGCATGTAGTACGACAGATCCTCTCTCTGGACAATAAAAAGATCATCAGAAATTTCGAACCTGAGAAAATGAAAGAGATCCCTCTTTCCGGCCGGACCACTAATACCCTGAAGCAGGGAATGAGGATGTCGGTTACCAGCGGCACGTCGGGGCGACTGGGATATCTTAAAATTCCGATTGTAGGGAAAACGGGAACGGCGCAAACCAGGTCCAGGCGTAAAGAAGACTACTCTCAGCATGCATGGTTTGTAGGTTTTGCGCCTTTTGAAGCACCCGCCGAGGATGCCGTGGTGGTTGCCGTTATAGTGGAGTATGGAGTTGCCGGTGCGGTTGCCGCCGTGCCGGTGGCGGAAAAGGTGTTCGCAAAATTAATTTCCCTTGGTTACTTCAATGCTGAGAAAAGGTGAGATTTACAAAATCGATTATATCCTTGTTCTGGCGGTCATTTTGACGGTTTTTATAGGGATACTCATGATCTACAGCGCGGGTTTCGATCCCATTGAAAAAGTCAACAATGGCCTGTATAAAAAACAGATAATATGGTTTCTTTGCGGATTCGCTCTGATGATCGCACTGACTTTCCTGAATTACAAACAATTAGGCGATTATTCGCTCTATATTTACGGTTTCTTTATCTTCCTGCTGCTGCTTACCCTTGTAGTGGGAAAGCCGGTTAGAAATACCAGGGCATGGTTGAATCTGGGCGCATTCTCCCTGCAGCCGTCCGAATTCATGAAACTGGGGGTCATAATACTGGTTTCCAAGTATCTGGAGTTGAGGGAAAGAGAGATCAGGGATTTCAAGGAACTGCTGGTTCCCGGGGTGATCACCTTCGTGCCGGTATTCCTGATACTTATGCAGCCTGATTTCGGTACGGCAATGATATATGTCCCTCTGCTATTTACCCTGCTTTTTGTCGGTGGTGCCGACGTATCTTATCTGCTGTCCATTATCGGGATCGCCGTTATTGCGCTGCTGGTTCCCATGATAGTAACATACCGGGAATGGATAGGCGCCGAAGGCTCCAATTTTATTCTGGATTTTTTCAAGGATTATAATCTTTTACTGCTGGTATCAGGCATACTGCTGCTCATTGCCGTCATTGGCAGGGTGCTCTATTTCTTTTTTCTGAAAAAGTATCTCAGGCGCATATATATTCCGGCAATGGTGGGATCGATGGGGTTGTTCTTTTCGGTTATAATCTCGCGGTTCCTGAAGGATTACCAGAAAAAAAGAATACTGGTATTTCTAAATCCCGATCTCGACCCTCATGGTTCCGGTTATAACATTATACAGTCCAAAATAGCCATCGGATCGGGAGGTTTTCTCGGCAAGGGTTTTCTGAACGGTTCGCAGTCACAACTGGGGTTTCTCCCTGAGAAATCGTCGGATTTCATTTTTTCAGTTGTGGCGGAAGAGTGGGGCTTTCTGGGGGCCCTGCTGCTGTTGGCCCTGATGGGGATTATAGTGTTCAGGGCGATTCAGATTTCCCTTGACTCAAAAGACAAGTTTGGTTCTTTGCTGGCGACCGGTATTGCCGGGTTGTTTTTCTTTCATATCCTGATCAACATCGGTATGGTACTGGGGATCATGCCGGTAACGGGAATCCCTCTGTGTTTTGTGTCCCACGGTGGTTCAAACCTGATTACTTCCATGATCTGCGTCGGCATTCTTATCAACATTCGCATGCGAAAGTTCATTTACTGAGCCGTCCCCCAGGCAGCAGCAGGCAGTACCCGCTTGAAATACAGCTTTTCGCTGTTTTTCCTCCTGCCACTACTGGACAATGATAGTATGTGCCCTCTATTTATTCATCATTGTTGACTCCTATGGAGGCATGCTACCGGAGTAAAAAATGATTGAAAAATGCTGAAATACATGCACATACTTTAATTGAATCGCTCCATAATATGAGTTCCCAGATGCCCCGGGACCTATAATATGACAATCCGAATTCTACTCCTGCTGCTGCAAATCTCTTTTACCATACATATCTATTTTATTATACAGTATGTATTAAAAAAAGAAGGTCGATATCTCCGGGGGTTTATAAATACCGCCATAATTAATATCCTGCTGGCCGGTACGCTGACTTTCGTAATACTCTATAAACCGGAACTCGCCAGAAAGATAAACTTAAAACTCCTTTTCTGGATAATGTCGGGATTCGTCATGATGACTATGCTGTTTGTAAAAATCATGATTTTTCGCAACATGTACCGCCGAGCTAAAGACCCTGCCAATTTCCATTATAACTTTTTCGGGAAAAAGGTGCTCCATTCCAGGGTGGTGCTCGTAGAAGAGATTTACGTATTCCTGTTTACCATCCCCTTCTTTTTATTCTCAGGGGCCTATTTTGTCGCACGGCTCTTCAATCTTATACTTTACAAGCATTTTTAACCTGTAGCCGTTCCGGTGATCGAACCTTTAGCCGGTCTGGAGGACAATAGTGGAACAATAAAAGTCGAGATATGAAATATTTGTGGATTTTTTTCTTTAAGACAATTTATATTGTATATGTATATTGTTTTTACGCATTACAAATGGGAGCATGTCGTGTATAGCT
>CAZUXY010000070.1:0-21206 GCA_964624235.1 uncultured Leptospirales bacterium
TAAACGATTCGGGGCGTCGCCGTCGTTCAGGTTTCGTGAATCGGAACGTTTTTTTTATGACTTCTTTCAGGACCGGGTGGGGGCCAGGCCGGTTTCCCTGAAGAACAGGGCGTTAAAGGTGCCCCTGGGGTTGAAACCGACGGCAAAGGCGATCTCCAGCGCCTGTTTTTCCGGTTCTTCAACGAACAGGCGCTTTGCCTCTTCAAGGCGGTAATGATGTATGAATGTTCTGAAGTTCCCTGAACAGCTTTTCGCTGGCGGCATGATCGCCGATGACCTGGCGGCGTTGGAAGGGGTGGAGTAGTGTCAAAAACTAAAAAGGGGAAGGCCCCGCAAAGGCGGTCTTCCCCTCCCGCTGTGCAACATGCGCCGTTTTGTTATTTCTCCGCGGGCTCCTTCCCGGCCGGCTCGCGCATGCGCCGCGGGGGACGCATTTCGTCTTTGTCGAGAAATCCGTCGCCGTTCTTGTCCATTTCAGAGAACCGTTTCGCATGATCGGCTTCCCATTCGGCCTTTGAGATCTTTCCGTCTTTATCGGTATCCATCTTTTCAAAGGGCGGCGGCCCCCCGCGGCCGTCATGACGGGGCGGACGGGCGAAAGCCGCCGCGGCGATCACGGCCGCGAAGGTGAAAGCGAGGCTGAGAGTATAAAGCGTTTTTCTGTTCATTATGGAATTACCTCCGATAGTGTGTGTGACTGCCGCACGCGGGGCGTGCGGTCGTGGTGAGTAATAATATGCCGTGTGACATCCTTCCCGGCACACCGTGAAGGAAACAGCATGGAGAGATGTGAGTTGTACCGCGCGTAAATGTTACGGCCCCGCCCGGCGGTTTTTGTGTAGTTTTAGCGTTTCCCTCCTGCCCCCGACCGAAGCCGCCGCCCCGTGGCATGCCGCGGCCGGATAAAACCTTGACACTTTCTGAAAATTATACTCTTATTGGCCGATTGGTCGAACGGACCCGTTATGGGGACCGGCGCCGTGGGGTGAGCCTGTGACGGATCATGGCGCGGCGTCTCACGCGGGCCGGGCAGAAAGTCACATACATTGCAGGAGAAACCGATGAAAGAGGGATTTGTGTTGCCCGTACGGTCGAAGATCGCCTACGGCGTGGGCGACCTGGCCATCAACATCGCCTACACCACCCTGGGATTCTACATCATTTTCTTTCTCGTCAACGTCGCGGGGCTCCCGGCGCACTGGGCGGGCATCATCTTCGGCATCGCCCGCGCGTGGGACGCGGTGACCGACTACGTGATGGGCACCATATCGGACCGTACCCGCTCCAGATACGGCCGCCGGCGCGTTTACATCATCACCGGCTGCATTCCCCTGGCGGTCACCTTCGCGCTCCTCTGGGTGGTGCCCATGGAAGACCGCACGGCCCTCTTCGTGTATTATCTCTGCATAACGCTGCTCTTCAACACCGCCTTCACCGTGGTGGCGGTGCCCTACAACGCCATGATGCCCGAGCTCACGCAGAACTACGACGAGCGCACCAGCCTCTCGGCCTACCGTATCAGCTGCACCTTCATAGGGAACCTTTTTGCCGCGGCAGGGGTGGCCGTGATCGTCGACGTCTTCTTCGGCGGGAAAGAGCACTACCGCACGGGCTACCCGGTCATGGGGATCGTCTTCGGCGCCCTCATGGCGGCCCTGCTGCTTGTCACCTTCTTCGGCACTCGTGAAAAGGCGGCGCCCGTAAACCCCAACCCCCACGGGTTTTTCGGCACGCTGAAGTCCCTGTGGCTGTTAAGGGAATTCAGGATCACCCTGGGCATGTTTTTGTTCAACATGATAGGCCTGGACATCTTCATGGCCATTGTGATCTTCTTTATCAAGGACGTTATCATGCTTCCCGAAGACCTCACCTTCGCCGTCATGGGGATCCCGCTGGTGGTGGCGGTCGCGGCCGCTCCCCTGTGGAATTTTCTGGGCGTGCGACTGGGCAAGAAGAAGGCCTATATACTCTCGGTGGCCTACATGATCGTGGTGATGGTCTTTTTTCTCATCGCCCCGCGCGGCAACGCCGTCTTCACGGCGGTCATCGCCGGCCTTATAGGCGTGGGGATATCGGCCGTCCAGATTATCCCCTGGGGCATGCTCCCCGACATCATCGAGATCGACGAGTACCACAACGGGGTGAGGCGCGAGGGGGCCTTCTACGGCATTCTCACCTTTCTCTACAAGACGGCCTCGGCCGTCGCCGTGGCCCTGGTGTCGTCGGTGCTGGCGTGGTACGGCTACGTCGAGAACAGCGCCGTGCCGCAGCCCGACAGCGCCGTCACGGCCATACGGCTGCTCATCACCCTGGGGCCGGGTCTCTGCTTCATCGTCTCGGCATGGTTCGTCCACGTGCTGCCGGTCACCCGGGAGCGGTTCAACGCGGTAACACAGGAGCTCGGCGCGCGGAGGGGAGGGGAACAGCCGCGATAGACCGGCCGGTTTATTCAGGGTTCACCGCGTAGACGCGAAGAGCGCGCGAGAGATTTCTATCGACGTTATGTATCGGCCTGTGATGATTCTCTGTTTTTCCAGTATCCGGGTTTTCGTCGCAGGTGCATTATTGCAACTATAAGAACTGAACCATCAATCATAGAATAAAGCACCGCGTAAGGAAAACGGTTTACAAGGCTGCGCCTGATGTTAGCTGAAATGACAGGCCATGCGGACGGGTATTTTTTAATACGTTCGATGGTTTTGCGTATTTCTGAAGCGAATTCGAATCCAAGGCCCACACGTTTACCGTTATAGAAACGCACCGTTTCATCAAGCTCTCTGAAAGCTTCTTCAAGAAAGAGCGTCTTCATGTATTTTTGCTCTTTTCTATTCTCCTGAATGCCTCTTCCTCGGGAACGGCAGTTGTTTTCCCCTGCCTGTAATCGGCAAGGCGGCGTTCGGCTTCTTTCGCCCACGCCTCGGTTACCTCGCTGTATGACCCTGTATCAAAACTCTCAAGAATGCGCTCAATAATCTCCGCACGCTCAACAGGGGGCAGTTGTGCTACTTCATCCAGTATGCGTTGTGTCACAGGTTTCAAAGCATGTCTCCTTTTTTCATAGTACCTTATATATACTACGAATTTCCACTATTATTTGTTAAAATTATTTTTGAACACAACTTATTTTTCTTCAGGCATTCCCCCGTCAACGAAACCGCACTGCAACTATTGCTTAAAATTAACCCCTCCCGGTGTGGACTGTACCGGCATTGTGTGTGCCTTGAACTTCCCTGCAGGGAGTACGCCATGAACACCCGAAGCTCCATTACGGTTTCAGTAAACGCGGTGTGTGACACTATCCTGCCGGTCGTTTAAGGGAGGGGAGTAGCCGAAATAAACCGGACGGATTGTTACGGTTTTACCGCGAAGACGCGAAGAGCGCGAAGGGGAGAAGGGATGTGGCAACAGGGAGCCGGAAAATTCATTACCATACCCGGGTGCTTCGTGTCCCTGGCGATTCATATACGCGAATCCTTGTTGTTCTGACCACGGATCAACAGGATGAAGTAACAGGGGGATTGAGGAGATTAAGGAAGTAGAGAAGATGCAGTTGTTCAGATGATGAAAACCAAATACCGGTATGTAGTATAAAGGGGATGTAATGTGTTCTTTGTTTTATAATCAACCGTTTAAAAATTCTTCTACGGTCAAACCTATGTCCTTTACTATCTTTTTGAGAAGAAGGGGTGAAATGTCCCTTCCCTGATGAAATGGGACGGTAGTAGTTCTCCCATCGGAATGTTTGAACTGCTTATGAGACCCTTTCTGACGGACTTCGGAGAATCCGAGAGCTTCAAGTTTCGTAACAACCTCGCGGGGTTTGAGTACAGGAATTTTCCCCATGTTATGAAATCACCACACTCTGCGTACCCACGAATTCGCTTTCAAGACGGGGTATGCCGTCTTCCAGCAGCATCTCGACCACTTCTTTTAAATTATCATTCAACTCTTCAAGGGTTGCTCCCTGAGAATGCGCCCCGGGAAACCCTGGTACATAACCGATATATAATCCTGTATCGGAACAACGTTCAATTATCGCTGTAAAGGTATGCATTCCCATCTCCTGTACAATTCACTGAATTCGTATTTTAATGACCATACAACTATTAAGTATGAAGAAAGGATCATGAAGTACCGAGCTTACTAAATGGTACCTTATATATACTACAAATTTCCACTATTATTTTTGAACACAACTTATTTTTCTTCAGGCATTCCCCCGTCAACGAAACCGCACTGCAACTATTGCTTAAAATTAACCCCTCCGGGTGTAGACTTTACTGGCATTATGTGTGCCTTGAACTTCCCTGCAGAGAGTGCGCCATGAACACTCGAAGCTCCATTACGGTTTCAGCGGACGCGGCGTGTGACACCTTTCTGCCGCTCGTTTCAGTGAGGGGAGGGGGAAAGCCGCGATAGACCGGTAGGTTTATTCAGGGTTCACCGCGTAGACGCGAAGAGCGCGAAGGGGAGAAGGGATGTGGTAAAGGGGAAGCAAAAAATTCATAACCATACTCCGGGTGCTTTGTCGTCTTAGCGATTCATTGAAGAGAATCCTGGATGGTATGAGCACGGATCAACAGGAAGAAGTAACAGGGGGATAAAGGAAATAGAAGAGATGGAAGAAGTAGCGCTGATCAGGTGATGGGAACCATATAGCGCGTGTAGCACAAAGGGATGCAACATATTCCGTGTTTTATGATCAACCGCCTTAAAATTCTTTGACGATCAAGCCGTTTTTTCTGAAAAATCCCCACGGAAGACCGGGAGCGGGTTCCTTATAGCTGGCATGGATAGTGTCGCCCGGACTGGTATGGTAGCGCTGAAATAGTTATTGCAATTCGGTATCGCCCCTGATAATGCGTGTGCGGATATCGATCAATAACCTGACGTGAAGTCATCAAAAGATGTAACAGCAATGCAGAAAGTGATAAAAAGGTGAAATCGTATCATGAAAAAAAGTACTGTACCGGCGTTCCTGGTTTTTATCATCCCTTTTTTGGTTTTTTCTTCAGGCTGCGTTAGAGAATATGACGAGCCGCTTAAAATCGCATTTCTTAAATTCAGTTCACCGGGGAACCTCTATATAATAGATGAGGACGGCGGAAATGAGAAACAGCTTACCTTTCACAATAATGCCAAATCCCCCTGTTTCTCACCGGATGGGGAGAGGATACTCTATATTTACAATGACACTGTTGACGAATTGCATATACTCAACGTGGAGGGGGTGTTGCTTTCAGGGTTCCCTCTTCCATCCGGCGACTGCCAAAATACCGCATGGTCGCCTGAAGGCAGATACATAGGCGTTTTTGATAATGCGAACCAGAAGGTCAATGTATACAATCTCAAAGGTGCTCTGGTCAACAGCAGACAGGACGGGGCCTCTTTTGTCGGGGGCATGACCTTTCTTTCAGAATATGAAATTATTATAGGCAGAAACGGTAGCAGTACCGCGGATATATGGGATTTCAGCAATAATACCGTCAGGGTTTTTACTTTAAATATTGCCGGGAACAACAGTTTTTCAGCCCTGTCCGCGAACAGGAAACTATACGCATGGTATTACCAGGGTCCGCCGTTCTTTTATATAATGGATTCGGCCACGGCTCAGGTAATATATTCACACGGCGCCGGTATGGAAAGACCCGCCTGGGCGCCTGACAGCAGAGGATTGTACTACAGGGGTGCAGATACATTTCTTCATTATTTCAGGATGTCGGATTTTTCAAGTCTGCAGATCACCGGTTTTCCGATCAGCAGTCCTACGGTTCAGGGTATGCCCAGGTAAAATTCAAGGCGACTGTCAGGCGCCCGGTGTGGAGATGACGCGTACACAAACCGGAGATAACGGAAATGACGAAGGAATACTGTGTAATCAAAGGGTGCGCAACAATGGCATTAATTGATTCTACGGGATGTGATTGAACACGCAGAAATGAAATTATTAAGTCAAATAACAGAAGAACCGTGTTTGTCCGGAGCGATGATCGCATGCTGGTGCGGTAGTTTTCTCTACACACCGCTCACGTTACTTCAGGCGTTTACCCCTAAGTCGGCCGCTTAAATGCCCTCCATGGCACAAGCGGCACTCCTGACCTCCTGTCACCCGCTTTTACGAGGGGGAGATTGATGAAGAAACTTATGGTAATGGAACGACGGCAGGGCGCGGTCGGGTTAAAAGGTTGTACCGCAAGGCAGTAGTTAATAATCACACCACTGTAATCGACATCAGTTATGAATGGCGAGTTAAAATTTTAATGAATTACTGGTAACGATTATAGTTAAAACCCCTTTACTTATGTCGGTACCAAAAATCCACGATCCACCGGCGGAAACGGTGATCATTTCTTTATAAATTCCCAGTGACAAACCCGCACCCAGTGCATAAGCTGTTTTATCTTCAAATTGTATGCCGTTCATATATGCGGTAAACCCGATGTCAAGTATTCTCGTCTGTTCCGCGTCCGGCAGCCAAAACAGTGGGTAAGAAATCCTGAAAAATGGACCGAAGTTTGGAGTCAGTTCCCCCTCACCATGATGCAAGAAATGGTACCCAACACCGATTAAACCTAATGAAGTCTTCCATTTACTTGAAATCGCTCCTTTTGTTTTCATATCTGTCTCGTCCGCCGACAACGGTACGGCGGTAAAAAGCAACAATATAATCACAAAGACGCCCAAATGTCCGAACTTCATATATTTTACCTCCCCCAAGCAACACATGTTGTATATACATTAAATAATGAGGTCAGATGAAAGTGAGCAGAGCATAGAATAATCACAAATAACACCAAAGAGGTGATCTGTCAATCGGGTAAATTACTTAATTTTGTGTAAGGGATTTTCTTACAGAGTACAAGTATCTGTGGGTAACCGCAAGGGTGCGGCGCGGTTTTTTTGTTTCAAGATGAAGCACAACGACCGCACCCTGCTTCCAACCCCCCCCGCACCCCATGCCGAACCTACCCCCGCTACGGCGCCGGATGCACCGCGACCTTTCCTCTCAGATCGGGCAGCGCAAAGGTGGTGGTACCGTTGCCCCCGTGGGTGGTACCAAGTAGCGCATATAATGCCGTATACTGGTTTATATTAAGCAACCGCCCGTCACAGAACGCCCATCCGGTAGGCGCGAAATAACCGGCGAACATCCGGATTTCACCTACAATCTGAGTATCATAAGTGTACTCGCCTTCGTCTCGTGGAGGCCATAACCCACACAGCGCGATTATAAAGCGTACCTGGACGCTGTCGTAGTCCTTCCCTTCAAGGACCGTAATGCGGCCGCCATACAGGGTGCTGCTGCTTTCAAGATTCGCGACCCTTCCATTCAGGACGCCGGCATTGTTCTCGATATTGCCGATCCGCGTGTCTTTCGCGTTCAGTTCGGTGTAAAGGCTGTCGAAATTCTCGTTCATCTCGTCGGCGGAGATCACATCGCCGTCAGAGAAGGTGTGCGGTTTGCCGATTATCGCGCCGTAGAGGATTATCGACGAGAGCAGAAAAGAGAGGGTGATGCCGGCCAGCATATTGGTTCTGGTAAAGAGCGTCCTCTTTAAGCTGTTCCGCTGTTCCTTTTTTTTCAGTTCAGCGATGTCGGCCTTCAGCCGTTCCAGCTCCAGGCGCAGTTCGTTATCGTTCATGGCGGTTCCTCCTGTAATGGTGTGGTGCGGCCCGGCAAGTCGAACGGCTATTTGTCCCAGGTGCTCTCGCCCCAGACGGCGCTTCCCCATTTTCCTGTTGTATCGGGGTTTTTAACCGGATCTTTTGCGCCCCCGCCGCCACCCCCTCCGCCGCAGGCAAGCGGCAGAATGATGCACAGCGCCAGCAGCAGGCACAGGGATATACGGATACGTGTGTGCATATGCGGCTTGTTCATGGTGCGCCCTCCCCGGTTCTGCGGGTATGATTATAACGACGATGCTATATGCCGCCGTATCTTTTCAAGGACTTATATACAATATACATCGCCTTGTTGAGTTGCGGGGAATGAACTGTGCGTGTGGGGGAATGAAATGAGGGGGACCGAGGGGGTGAGGTTGGTTGAGTTTTGCCGGCTGGCGGGTTAGCCTGCAGCTTTGAATCTTTGGTACCTTATCTCCAGCAGGTCCCTGTCGGGATGCTGTTTCTTACTGCCCGGGCGAGTTGAATTTCAGGGATGGCAGTTTATCACGAACATAACGCCGGGTACATTCAGCCAAATGTATGGCGTTTTCCGTTTCTTTGGCGTCAGGCATATAAAAATCGTCAGGATATCGGAGGACCGTGGCGTAAGGGGTCAGTTGATCAACCTCTTTATCAAGAAGCTCCTGGAATGACGCATCGACCGCAAGGCATTGCGTGAGTATGACCGTGAGATTATGGGTCTTTTCGATTTCCTTCCCGTGAAATATCAGGAAACCTTTGAGGTATTTTTCGGCGCATTGCTGCATGTGAAAGCACACCGTGTCGGTGGCGGGTCGTTCCGTCGCGAATTCGTCGGTTCCGGCCTTCAGGTCGTTTTCCGCCCGGGTGAACCAGTGGCGCACCGTGTCTTCGTTCACAGCGGAACACCGTCCTTCGCCGCGTAATAGGCGACCCTTCCGGTATCTGACTTTTCCCGTTGAAATTCTTCCTGGGTCTTGATGACCACATCCGCGGTAATCGACCGCTCGGACAACCGTCGTGAAATGCGAAGCCACAGGTCCATTTTCTTTTGCCGGCTGAGTTTCCGGTCCGTTATCGCTAAAAAATCCCAGTCACTGCCCGACCGGGCCTCGCCCCTGGCCCTGCTGCCGAACAGAACAATAGACAGCAGTATATTGCCGTCGCGGGCCAATTCCTCCCCTATAACGCCGGCAATGTAATCGACGGTTTCGTCGTTATTCCGTGATGTCACTTTATCTGTCGCCATAAGCTGCCGGTTGTTGTTCGGTTCTCATCCTCAGATTACCGCATTTACCGTATGCTGGTATGAGAGTCAAAGCCGTTCATGGGAATATCCATAATGCAATATTTGGAGGTTCACTTATATGAAACCAGTTGTTTTCAGATCGTCAACAAAAATATTCAACACTGCTTTCTACTCACACCGACGCTTACCCTCCTCTGGCCTCCGGCCATCGCCCCTGTCGCCTCCTCGCCGTCCTGGCGCCGGCGACACTAGGCCCTCCTGGCCGTCGGCCGGCTAACGGCGCGACCTCCTGTCGCAACGCCGGCACTAGGCCCTCCTGGCCGTCGCCCACAGGAGAGGGTTTTTATAAATTA
This sequence comes from uncultured Leptospirales bacterium, assembly GCA_964624235.1. Taxonomy (GTDB): domain Bacteria; phylum Spirochaetota; class UBA4802; order UBA4802; family UBA5368; genus CAZUXY01. The sequence goes on from CAZUXY010000070.1 coordinate 9,247, forward strand.
TACATACTATTTAGTAACGAGCCTGTGGTTTATTTTAAAACTCCCCCTCTCCTTTTTTCCAAGCTTAATGGGAGAGGCGATAAACAGGATGTTTTAGTGCCGAGCGCGGCCATCCCCGGCCGGCCGGGGAAAAAGCGCGCGGCGGGGACCGAGGGGGTTAGGTTGGTTGGGTTTTGCCGGCTGGCGGGTTAGCCTGCAGCTTTGAACCTTCTGTACCTTATCTCCAGCAGGTCCCTGTCGGGTTGTTGTTTCTTACTGCCCGGCAGTATGATATTTCCATTATGAAGGTTCTGGAGGCCGTGTACCAGCATGGGGCCGTCTTTTTCGCGGAGTATGTCCTAACGCACTTCGATGGTATAATCGGGCCGTACGCCCACGAAACAGCCGTCAAAGGCGGCGTGGACTAATTCGACAAGAGATTTGAGAGGCGGTTTATCTTAATCGGTACAACCGGATAAGCTCTTAGTTTTACCACACCGGCATGTGTGATTGATGCATTTTTCGTGGAAACGATACTTTATGCAAAAAAAATACAAAACCGGTCACGGTAAGCGCTTCATCCGGGAGAAAGCTTCAACCGCGCGCGGCAGCCTTTATAATACCCCCCGGGCATAGCCATTGTGAGGTGACTGATGAGACGGAATTTATAACCGGGGAATCCCACAGAAATCATCGCAAGCTCTTGCCCCGAATGCGTTATGATCGGTCTTTAACCGTTAACGGCATATTTTAAAACCGCCGGTGTATTGCGCTACCAGTGGTAGGTGTCCCTGAAGTACTTTTTCAGTCCCTCCCTGAAATCGGGATGTGCGATATTGATGAGGGACCTGGCGCGATCAGGTACCGACTTACCTCGCAGATCGGCGATGCCGTATTCGGTGACTATATAATGAACGTCGGTCCTCGGTGTCGTTATGACCGCACCTTCGTCTATGCGGGGGCAGATCTTCGATATTTTTCCGCCGGCGGCGGTAGATTGGAAGGCCAGGATGGATCTGCCGCCCTTTGACCAGGCGGCGCCACGTACAAAGTCAACCTGGCCGCCAGAACCGCTGAACTGCTTGGGGCCGATGGTGTCGGATACTACCTGCCCAAGCAGGTCTACCTGCAGCGCCGAGTTGATGGAGACCATGTTGTCGTTACGGGCTATTACGGCAGGATCATTGGTATAGTCGACCGGGTGCATTTCAACCATGGGATTGTTATGCACAAAACGGTACAGCTTGTCCGTACCCATAAAGAAGGTTGCCACCATCCTTCCCGGATGAAAGTTCTTACGCGCGCAGGTGACCACTCCGACCTCGACCAGGTCGACCACTCCGTCTGAAAACATCTCTGTATGTATGCCCAGGTCTTTCTTGTTCCTTAAACACCGCAACACCGCATCGGGCAGCGCTCCTATGCCCAGTTGCAGGCAGTCCCCGTCGCGAATAAGTTCCGCACAGAAACTCCCGATCTTCGTGTCGACATCGGATATTTGAGGGGGATTCAATACGATCGGCTTAGTGTCGGTTTCCACGATATGATCAATCTCAGAGACGTGAATGAAAGAGTCTCCCAGCGTGCGCGGCATATACGGCGTTACTTCGGCGATGACGGTCATGGACGCTTGGGCGGCCGGTTTTGTGTAATCCACCGATACTCCAAACGAGCAATACCCGTGTTCGTCGGGTTCGGAGAGCATGCACAGGGTAACGTCCACGGGAAGTATCTTCCCGGTAAAAAGTGCGGGTATCTGACTGAAATGGCAGGGTGTGAATACGGCGCGACTTTCGTTGATGGAAGCGCGGCTGGTGGGGCCTGCGAAAAGGGAATTATGCGTGAAATATTTTTTGTTCACGGGCAGGCAGTATTCGCACGGGCCCATCGCCACCATGTGCACGATCTCGATATTATTATACGATTCCCTGTTGTTCACCATCGCCCTGAGCAAGACCTCGGGAGAGCCGCTGGCGTGTCCCACGACGACCCTGCCGACCCGATCTATTTTTTTGACCGCCTCATCGGCGGTCGTTAATTTCCGTTTATAAATATCCTTCCACGTCATTCTTAGGCCTCCCTTTCTTCGCAATGTATCATCTTCGCATGTTCTTAATAAAATCCGTAAACGCGGCTGCGTCTTTATCGCCCGTTATTACTTTTACCGTACCCGCACGGAACAAAGCGGTATCAACGCATTTTGTCGCGCATCCGCACACCACCAGGTATACAGCGACATCGCTGTCGTCGAACGCGATAAACTCGGCCCTGTCTTTCAAAATCTCCTGTATACGCTTAACCGCACCGGTCCTTTCATACGACGGGCAACAGCCGCCGCAATACTTGACGCCGATCCTGATCTTTATAGATCACCCTCCGCGATGCCGCAGAGATACTTTGCGGTTTTCTGTTTTTGATCCATGTTGACCTGCCGCGCGATCATAATACGCTGCGCCTGGGGCGAACCCGCACCGTGCATAGACTCGGTCAGATACCCCACCGCGGCGGTTCCCATGGTGATGTTCTCAATAAGGCGAAGGATACGGCAACGGTGTTCGGTGGGCACGTCGGCCCTGCCCGCGTAATACTTGTTGATCCACTTGCCGACCACCGGTGAACGAAGATCCTTTTCTGAGGGCAGGGTAACAAGCAGACCGCCGGCTATGTCTTGCGCAAGACGCGCTATTTCATAGGGAAACCGGGTGACGTTTTGCTTGCACACATTGGCCAGCAGCGTATTGACGTAGTATGTGCCAGATGGTTCCCTGTGCCCCTCGGCGGCGCACGCAATGCTTCCGCAGTAAAGGGTTTCGTTCAGGTGGTTCATCTCTATGATCTTGTCCTTCACGTGAGACGCTCTTTCGGCACCGTTATACTCGGCTATCGTCTGTGCCGCGCCGATAAGCACATCGCCGACCCCCACCTTGCACGCGTAGCTCTGGCGGTGATATGACGCGAACTGCTCGACCATCTGTCCGGAAAACTCATACTCCTTGTACATGAAAACGCGCTCCCACGGAACGAACACGTCGTCGAAAACCACAAGGGCTTCATGCCCGCCGAAATACTGGTTTCCCCTGTCCATGCCCCCGGTTTCCATTTTCCTCGTGTCACAGGACTGGCGGCCCATTATATAGAGTATGCCATCGGTGTCTGAGGGAAGGGCGAAGGACAGTGCGTAGTCCTTATCCTCCTCACGCATGGTGATGGTGGGCATCACGATTATCTCATGGGAGTTGACCGCTCCCGTCTGGTGAGCCTTCGCCCCGCGAACCACGATACCGTCCCTGCGCTCATCGACAACGTGTAAAAACAGGTCTTTATCGGCCTGACGGCTGGGGGAAAGCCCCCTGTTGCCCTTGGTGTCGGTCATAGCCCCGTCACACACCAGGTCGTTCTTTTGAACATACTCCAGATACGCGAGAAAACGCCTGTTGTATTCAGTCCCGTATTTCTGATCGATATCGTAGGTGGTCATCGATAGTGCGTTCATCGCGTCCATCCCCACGCACCTCTGGAAGCAGCAGCCTGTTTTTGATCCCAGGAGCCGTCCCATCTTGGTTTTCTTCACGAGATCGTCGATGCTTTGATGAATATGACAGAACCGGTTGATCTTCCTGCCGGTTATATGAGACGTGGCCGTCATGATGTCTTCGTGTTCGGGCATATGCGCCATAGTATAGGTCATCGCAACAGCGTTCATCGAGGGGCGTATAATGGGATTGTCAACGACGTTGTGCACCCTCTCGCCGAACATATAGACTACAAGATTGAGCTTCCTCAGGCTTTCTTCATATTGCTCCGCCGTCATTAAAGTGTTTTTTCCCGGTTGCATAACCATTCTCCTTCAATTATTCTATTACGGCCAACGGCATTGAAGCCAAAAGGTGCGGCATTTCTTAAGAAACCACAGGGTGAGGGAACTCGGATCATCCTTTGCCTGTTACTGTTGATAGAGCAATTTCCATGCCAAACTGATGGCCGGCCGTCATGATGTTGAAAAAGATTATGGAGCATTACCAAGACGTGTTGAGGACGGAAAGAAGAAGAAACACGAATATCGGCGCGCGGTGAATTCGGAAAAATCCGTCATTTTCATGGCTTATATTCAGACCAGGCTAAAGACCGCCCGGCATTCGTGTCAAATGTACGGCGGTTTGAGCGAAAAAGACCGGTGAAGTCTGATTATTTGCCGTGGAGGGGACTGACCTGTAATGATGGTGGAAGAAACCGTGATGCACCTCTGCAACTTCAAAAGAAAAAAAGTACAAAAAGCTCTCGCGAGGCTTTGTCAATAATCGATTGAACCTGTATTCTAATAAAAACGAACGCGGCATGAACAAATCATGATAAAAAATCCATTGTTTTTTACATGGATGACAAAAAACCAGATGCTTTAACGTCTTTGAAGGGAGAATAAACCGGTTGTTTCGATTTATTTCAAAACCCGCCACTGCATTCCCGCAACATTTGTTTCCACCATGCAACAGGTTACTGTACAAGCTCATGTTTCGCGTGTGAAACGCCGTACTTGGCGGCCTTTCTCACGATCGTGGAAGCGTCTATTTTAAGCGCCCTGGCCATCTCGCGGGTGGTTCTGCATACGGTATAGGCCCTTTCTATCAACTGTTTCTCGACGCTGGCTACCGCATCGTTCAGGGGCATCAGCGTCGTGATCAACACCCTGGGAACATCCAGCCCCGCCGTATCACAGAAGAAACGCGGCAGATCATCCTTCGTGATCACATCATCGGTCGCCATCACCATCACGCGCTCGACCATGTTCTTGAGCTCACGGATGTTCCCCGGCCAGTCATATCCCATGCATATATCAACCACCTCGGGGGCAAGGCGGCGGGTCAGCTTGTGGGACTGGTTGAAGACAGACACAAAATGTGCGATCAGGTACGGAATGTCCTCCCTTCGCTCGCGTAATGGAGGGACAACCAGGGGGACGACGTTCAGGCGGTAATAAAGGTCTTCGCGAAATTTTTGTTTTACGACCATCTCGTGAAGGTCCCTGTTGGTGGCGGCGATTATGCGTACATCGATCGTGCGCGGTTTTTCACCCCCGATACGCATTACTTCCCCGGACTCCATGACGCGCAGGAGTTTCGCCTGCAATTTCAACGGCATCTCGGCAATCTCGTCGAGGAGCAGTGTTCCGTTGTTTGCCATTTCGAAATATCCAGGCTTGCCGCCTTTTTTCGCGCCGGTAAAGGCGCCGGAGTCGTAACCGAAGAGTTCGGACTCGATCAGATTCTCGGGAATCGCCCCGCAGTTGACTTTTATTAGGGGCATTTTCGAGCGCATGCTGTAAGAGTGAAGGTATTCGGCGATAAGCTCTTTACCCGTACCCGACTCACCGACGATAAGTATAGTCGAGTTCACCTGCGCCAGCCGTATAACGGTATCAAGCAGGTTTCTGGTCCTGGTAGAGTTGCCTATGATCCTGTCGCATGTCGTGTATTTTCGGCGCAGGTCATTCAGCTCATTATGATAGATTTGAGCGAGCCGGTTGCTCTCGTCCAGTTGCTCGATCAATTGCTTGAGCTCGGTAATGTCCCTTACATTCGTGACCACCCGTGTGATGTTATGCCATTCGTCGAATATCGGGTTTCCCGTCACCAGAAGAGACTTGCCCGTTTTCGTTTCCTGAAAAATGGTGTGCTGTGTCTTGGTGTCCAGCACCAGCATGGTCACTGATTGTGAAAAGAAACCCTCATTCACCAGGTCTTTCATGTTTCTGCCGTAGAAAGACCGGCACGGCAGGCCTGTAATCATCTCGTAGGCCTTGTTGATGCGCAGCACGTTTCCGTCACCATCGGTGACCCATATCCCGTCGTACGAAGACTCGATGATGGCGTCCAGATCCCTGTTCAAATCCTTGACGTTCTCAAGCTCATGGGAGATATTTTCAAGGTCGGTAGCATCCTGAAAACGGAAAACGGCGCCCTTGATGCTTCCGTTGTTCTCGATAGGATAGCACAGCCTGATATAGGGTTTGCCCCTGATGACCACCTTCTGCAGGGCCGATTCCTTATCCGTACGGATAACCTCGCAATAATCAATATCCGGAAAGACTTCGGTTAAATTTTTGCCTTCCATATCCCTGGCGTCTATTCCCAGTATCCTTTCAGCCGCGTGGTTGAAAACACGGATTAAGCCCTGCTCGTCGGCGGCGATAAGTATATACGGCGTCGAGTTGATAATTGCGCTAAGCTCACCGATGATTTTTTGGTTATGTGCGGCCGCGGCCCGGTCCATGTCGGCCCTGGTGACGACCCCAACAATCATGTCGTTTTCCAGAACCGGGATCTGGTCCTGGTCATGCCATGCCAGATCTTCCGCCGGATCATCAGGACGGCCGGCAACCACGTCCCTCTGCATCAAATTTTCAACAAGCGAATTCACGTCCATGTTGAGGCCCAAGGCACTCTTGATATGACGGCCGGTGAAAAGGCCTATAAGCCTGGAGTCGCGGTCGATTACCGGGGCTTCGTCTGTGCGGTATTCGAGGAACAGCGCGGCCGCCTCCCTGATGGTGCTGGTATTTTTCAAAACAAGCGGTTTTGTCGTCATAATCTCTCGAAGCTTCATTGTCGGTACCCCCTGTTCAGGAAAATTACGGCATCAGGGCTGTGCTAACGCCCTTGCTGTAAGGCGCTGAACGGTCTTAAAGACAAGATAAGAATTCAAAACCAATATTTTTCAACATGTTTTCCATGTGCTGAAAACCGTTTTATGTGATTATCCCGCGGTGGCCGCCCCTTCCATATGCGGAGATATGTATACATACGGCGCGTATACGCCTTGTAAAATGCGTAAAAGCGTCCATGCTCGACGCGAAAGTACATCTAACGGTGAAATAACGCAACCGGTTTACCTGAGAGAAGGCGGAGGGGAGGGCGGACGGGAACAGGCATTCCACTGTTCAGAATCAGCAGGGCCGTGCGCCTGCTCCATGAGTAGATACGGGCGAAAAAGGTTTAACGCCCGTACAGGCACGGAGCCTGTACGGGCGGTCACCGGCACACGCCGCGACAGACGCGCCGGCGTGTGAGCGGTACACAAAGAAGTGAAACCGGGGGATTCTTACTACCGTCAACGGCCGCCGTATTTAACCGGCGGATCACTACAGGAAACCGTACGAAAACGCCTCTCATCATCGAAGCCGCGTCTCTTAAATACTCAAATACCGACTGGACCGCACCATCGCAACCGGCCCGGGCGGAAGAAACGCGAACCCTGTCGTGAAAATTCACCAAAGATTACGGTATATGCCCGATATTTCATCTCTGGAGAGCGGGACATAGTTATTCGCCAGCAACCGCTGTTGTTTTTCAATCACGATGTCGGTAAAGCCTGTTATTTCCTCCTGCGTCATTCCGTAGCCGCTCAGCCTGTTCCTGGGAAGAATCTTGCCCAGAAATGAATCCAGTTCGGCATAAACGTCGCCGCCTTTCTTGAGCCCGAGCAGTGCGGACAGCACGCTGTTAAGAGTTTTTATTTTACCGTCAGGCCGCAGCCTGTTGTAGGCTTTGAATATTTCAGTGAAGAACTGGTAATTCACCTCGCCATGAGGCACATGGTATTTTCCGCCCACAGGGTACGAAAGCGCATGGACGGCGCCCACACCGGCGTTGCCGAAAGCGATGCCGGCAAAATTACTCGCAACTAAAAACTGTTCGATCAAAACGGTACGATAATTCTCCCCGTTTTTTATCACGGCCTTGTAGCCGTCTATTATCATCTCCACCGCATTGACGCTGAATATCTCGGTGTAACGGTTGGCCCTGGGGGAAAGGTACGACTCCATGGCGTGAATCAAAGCGTCTACCGAACTGAAGGCGAAGAACTTAAACGGCAGCTTTTCGGCCATCCGGGGGATCAATACGGCGTGATCGGGAAAGATTTCATCCACCGCAAGCCCCAGCTTGGTGTTTTTAGACTCGATCAACGCGATGGCGACATTGGTCACTTCGCTTCCCGTGCCGCAGGTGGTGGGAACCACGATCAGCTCCCTGCACCTGGTTATGGGTATTTTTCTCTCGAAGACATCGAGCGTCGCGCCCACGTCTTTCAGAACCAGTATCTTGGCGATATCTATCACCGAACCGCCGCCGACCGCGATTACTCTTTTATAATCCTTTCTCTTCTGGTCGCTCATGATGCGATCGATCATCCTGTCGGACGGTTCCGCGCCGTATTTTTCCTGGAATATATAATCGCAGGGCAGGTTCAGGTTTTTCATGTAATCATCGTAAAGGACCTCGTGCGTGAGAATGAAATCATCTTTACCGATGGTGAAAAACTCCGCGCATTCCTTGAACGAATCGAATTTGTGTATATCGGGGTACAGGCTGAACATCTTCATTACGGACCTCCTCTCGCCATCTTGATTGAACCGGCAGAAAAACCGAAACCGACGCGCAACGGGTAACGGAACAAATCCCCCCGCCCGGGCGCGGTACTGGGATTTGTTCCGATTCAATCGGCGCCGGTTTTATGCTTGTACGTTCTTTTTCGGTATCAGCCTCTGTATCTCGATAATGATCCAGAGGACGACGCCGGTAAGAAGCCCGATGGTCGGGCCCTTGACGGCCAGCACGACCGCCATTACCAGCCCTATTCCCCTGTTCACGTTGGTTTCAAGCATCCTGATGCCTATGAAGCCGCAGGCATACGCCTGGACCGCCATCGTCAACCCGAAGAATATCCCGAACGCGGGTTTTATCAATGTAACCAGGGGCATCATCATAACCGCGATAATCGTGAAGAACCTGAAGGTGCCGACGCCGCCCCAGTACGTGCGTATGGTGCCGTACCCGCTCTTGTATCTTTCGGTGATGGTCAGCAGACCCGATGCCCACAGGGGACCATTGAGCGGTACCCACGGCGCGAAAGTGCCCATGATCAGGTTTCGAATCGCGCTTACGAGGTTCGACCTGCTGGTGTTGAAATCGACCTTTTCGTCGGGACGGTCGGCCGTGGCGTCATTGACTATCTCTTTGGCAAGAACGAAATCCGAAAAAGCGATGATGTAGGCCGTGAGTGCCATGGGAATCGCTTTTATAAAGAAAGCCACATCAGGAAACCCGATACCGAATACCGTGAAATGCTCAAGCACATAGCTGAAATTCACGGGCGTAAAACCCCATTCGATTTTCGGCACCGGTATTTCCCTGAATATAATCGGGGCGAGAACGATTGCAAAGAGCTGGGCGGGAACTATTCCCTGGTTCCTTATCATTTTCCAGACCTTGCTCTTTTCAGACAGCTTTCTGAAGAATTCAGAAAACAGAAAAAAGTACGCTATGGCGATACAGGTTACCACCGTGTAGGGAGCCACCGGTATCCTGGCATTGAGCACGTTAAGAGCGGCCGCAACGCCGGCGCCGAGCACTATGCCGCCCTTGATGGACGTCGGGATATTGTCTACCAGCTTTTTACCCAGCCCGGTGGTTCCCATGATCAGGAACAGCACCCCGACGAGCATCTGCAGGGCTATCATGGCATGCGTTCTGTCGGGACCTATGTTGAAGGCGGTAAGATACATAATGGTAAGCGGCAGCGCCGGCGTAATCCATCCGGGCACTACCGGATCGCCAAGCAGCGCGGGGAGGTAATAGCAGAGCGCGTTTAACACGCCAAAGGTCAGGGCGATGTAGAAATTGTCGACGCCGAGCGTGGTCATGGTAATCGCCACCCCGGCCCCGAGGCAGGCCACGCCCAGAAACATGGCGGCGACGGCTTCCACCCACTGGATCTCGTGATGAAGCCACGGCAATCTAATCTTGAAGATGCCCAGTGGAATATACGGCTGTTCACCGCCGTATTCCCTTTTAAGCAGAGGGAACTTCTCCTTGTTGAAATTTTTAATTTGTGCTTCCACTTAAGCCCCCTTGTTTCATAGAGTATAATAATTTATGAAGCCGTCGGACCGCCTTTACCTGCCGCTGTATTCCCCCATTACCGTGCCGTGGCCGCGCCGTTCAGGCGCGCCGGTACGGCAGACTGTTATTCAAATGATGACTGATGATGTTCACCAGCGTCTTTTCTGCTATATGTAATGCATATCTCATGCCAACGTGCGGAGTCTGCGCTTTTTCATTCGTATAACGGCGATAGCAGCGGTCCTAAGAGGGGATTTTTCACCGTATCAGACAACCGGATACGGAATGAGGTGTGCCGCTGTCGTAATCCGACCACACCGAAACAGTTCTATTATTCGAAATCCAGGGAAACCACAGCCATATTCATGCTTTACCGCGGCATTATGCCGGCAGAGGTTTTTATGGACATTATTCCAGTTGCATTGATGCAACAACCGGACAGTGGGATGCCAATATAAACGGTACTATGCCCCTTATTGCCATACATGAATTTTTTCTGCCTGATGAAGGGTCGTTTTGAATTGTTTACATTATGCCGCGTACGGAACGTTTTTACCGGTTTTTCCTGTAGATTTTGAAGAAAAATGACACCAGCCAGGCGTCTATGCCTTGTTGCATACATGCAGTTTTTGTTTCTGAATTACAACAAGCCGATCCGCACCCCCCCCTGTAAAGGGGGGAGACTGATGAAGAAACTTATGGTAATGGAATAACGGCAGGGCGCGGTTGGGTTGCAACGACCTCACCCACCCTCTGGGCACCCTCTGTCGAACGCTTTCCCCCCGGCTGGCCGGGGCTGTCGGCGTTCGACACTAGGCCTTCCTGGCCGTCGGCCGGCTAACGGCGCGACCTCCTGTCGCAACGCCGGCACTAGGCCCTCCTGGCCGTCGCCCACAGGAGAGGGTTTTTATAAATTATACATACTATTTAGTAACGAGCCTGTGGTTTATTTTGAAACTCCCCCTCTCCTTTTTTCCAAGCTTAATGGGAGAGGGGGACCGAGGGGGTGAGGTTGGTTGGGTTTTGCCGGCTTACTTGTTAGCCCGCCGCTTTAAACCTTCGGTACCTTATCTCCAGCAGGTTCCTGTCGGGTTGCTGTTTCTTACTGGCAGGCAGTATGATGGTGCCATTATGAAGGTTCTGGAGGCCGTGTACCAGCATGGGACCGTCTTTCTCGCGGAGTATGTCCTCACGCACTTCGATGGTATAATCGGGCCGTATACCTACGAAGAAACTGTCGAAGACGGCGTGATTCTACATATTAGGATCATTATGTAAATAAACATTCTTCATCAGGTAGGACTAATATGCTATATGAAATAAATTTACTAAATTAAAACAATATCATTTTCGAGGATCAATTTCTTTCTCAACACAATAGAGTGCCGCCATTTTAATAAATTCACCTTTGTTAACATCTAAATCAACACAGTAATGTTCAATAAGCTTATTTTCTTCAGAAGAAAATGCTACTGTTGGTCTTATGGTTTTATCTTTATCTGATTTAACTTTTCTCATAAACCAATAAATAGATATCGTATTTTTAAAAGTCAAATATAAATGACTTAAAATAATTGTTGACGTATTTACGTAAATACGCATATACGTTTTCTTAATCTATAAATAATTGATATCTGAAATAAGTACTTGCTATAATGTAGATATCAAATAATGCTGTCCCGCTATATGAACCGAAATATACTACTAGTTGAGCCCGATTACAAAACAAAATACCCACCTATTGGGCTAATGAAAATATCAACGTATCATAAATTATTGGGTGATAATGTTTTTTTCATTAAAGGAGTAAATTCACTCCATCCTTTTCTGAAACAATGGGATAGGGTTTATGTTTCAACACTATTCACCTACAACTGGAAAATTACAGTCGATACTATAAACTACTATAAAAATCTTATAGATGATATTGATAGGGTAAAGGTTGGAGGAATCTTAGCAACCTTGAAGTTTGATGATTTATGGGAAGCAACTGGAGTTATACCTATCAAAGGTCTTTTGGATAAAGCCGGCATTTTGGATGAAAATGAAATAATTGTAGATGAATTAATCCCTGATTATTCTCTA
>CAZUXY010000071.1:0-18865 GCA_964624235.1 uncultured Leptospirales bacterium
AGTTCAGTAAATCTGAACTGTCCTTTTATAATCTGTTTTACAATAGGTGATGGCGGTGGCAGGTAAAGAGGCAGCTAAGGTATACGCCGGCGCTTTATTGGAACTCGGACAGGAAAAGAACATGCTTTCCCGGATCGAGGAGGAGCTCGGCTTTGTGGCATCGTTGATAAATGAAGACAGGACGTTAGTGCAATATCTCAACGCTCCCGGTGTGTCGGTGGACGTAAAAAAACAATTCATAAGCAAGGTATTCTCTGACAATCTGTCAGAGCTTGTGGTTAATTTTATTAAACTCACCATAGATAAAAATCGCCAGGGTATAATCAGGGATATATATGCATCACTGAAAGAATTGATCGATGATGCAAACAACAGGCAACGAGTCAATGTAATATCGGCGATTGAACTTAATGAGGAATCGAAAAAGAAAATCAAGCTGGCCCTGGAAGACAAGTATAAGAAAGAAATAATTCTGGAAGAAAAGACGGATGAAACCATTCTTGGCGGTATTGTTATTAAAATCGGCGATGTTATTATAGATTCATCTTTAGCCAAGGATTTGAGAATAATCAAAGAAAACCTACTTATCAGCAAAGTCAGAAATGAGGCGGCCTATGAAGATTAAGATTGAGGAAATCAAATCCGTTATAAAGCAGGAAATCGCAGGGTATAAATCCGAACTTGATGTCAGTGAGGTGGGAACCGTTATCCAGGTAGGGGACGGGATCGCCCGCATCTACGGGCTGGAAAACGCCATGGCGGGCGAAATGCTCGAATTTCAAACCGGATCATATGGACTGGTTTTCAACCTGGAGGAAGATTCCATCGGCGCCGTCGTTTTGGGAGACTACCTCGAGATAGAAGAGGGCCATTCAGTCAAGAGATTAAACCGGGTTCTGGCGGTGCCGGTAGGTGATGCGATGCTGGGGCGGGTGGTTGATCCGCTTGGATTGCCCCTTGACAACAAGGGACCCATCAATACCAGCCAGATGCGCCCGGTGGAGTTTTTAGCTCCCGGTATCGCCGACCGCCAGCCGGTGAAGGTGTCTCTGCAAACCGGGATTAAGGCGATAGACTCCATGATCCCTATAGGCAGGGGTCAGCGTGAATTGATCATCGGTGACCGAAAAACCGGCAAGACCACCATCGCCATCGACACTATAATTAATCAGAAAGGAAAAAACTGTTATTGCGTATACGTTGCCATCGGTCAGAAAGCATCAACGGTGGCTTCTGTGGTTGAAAAACTGGAACAGTACGGCGCAATGGATTACACGATAGTGGTGGCGGCAAACGCATCCGACCCGGCGCCGCTGCAGTATATTGCCCCCTATGCCGGTTGTGCCATGGCGGAATACTACATGTACGAAAAGGGGAAAGACACCCTCTGTGTATACGATGACCTTTCGAAACAGGCCAATGCCTATCGCCAGCTTTCATTGTTGCTCAGAAGACCTCCGGGACGGGAAGCGTATCCGGGTGATATTTTTTACTGCCACTCAAGGCTCCTTGAACGTGCCGCCAAACTCTCCGACGATATGGGAGGCGGATCGCTCACGGCGTTGCCTATCATCGAAACCCAGGAAGGTGAGGTTTCCGCATATATCCCGACGAACGTGATCTCCATCACCGACGGACAGATTTATCTGCAGCCTGGTCTGTTCGCAGGGGGCATCAGGCCCGCGGTGGATGTCGGTATTTCGGTTTCTCGTGTGGGTGGAAACGCCCAGATCAAGGCAATGAGAAAATATGCGGGCTCACTGAGGCTTGACCTTGCCCAGTTCAGGGAGCTGGAAGCCTTTTCGCAGCTCGGTACCGAACTGGATGCGGCCACGCAGAAGCAGTTGGATCGTGGACAGCGGCTCGTTGAGATTCTGAAACAGAACCAGTATGTACCAATGCCGGTTTCTGAACAGGTTTCCATAATATACGCCGGCACCCAGGGATACATAGATAAAATCCCTGTAGACAGGGTGCAGGAATTCGAAAAGCAGTTTCTGAAATTCCTCAGGGAAGCGCATCCGGAACTGTTAAGTGAAATTCTTTCAACCGGGCAGCTGGAAAACGTTGAGAAATTCGGGAAGGTAGCGGCGGATTTCGCCGACAGTTTCCTCGCGGGGACCAAGGCGGACGTACGATAAGCGGGTTTACTCATAAATAACTGAAAAAGGGACTATACCGTGGCAACCCAAAGGGAAATACTGAAAAGGATCCGATCGGTCAAAAGCACCCGAAAGATAACCAAGACCATGGAAATGATATCTACTTCCAAGATGAAGAAGATGCAGAACCGTCTTTCCATGACTAAACCGTACGCACAGAAAATTGACCAGCTGATACGGCATCTGCGGGAAAGCGGGACTGAAGACGTGGTTGACGAGCTGTTGAGAGAAAGAGCTGAACCCAACAGGATTCTGATATTGATGATCACCGGGAACCGCGGACTCTGCGGCGGGTACAACACCAATGTAATCGAAAATACCCTGGCGATGAAGAACAGGCTTTCAGTGGAGGAGGGTAAAGAAGTACTGCTGTATGTTATCGGCAAGAAAGCGAATGGTTACCTGAAGTTTATCCATGAACCCGTTTATAAATATCTGCTCAACCCGGAAGACAAACTGAGCTTCGATGTCGCCTCGAACATCGGGGAAGAACTGATAAACATGTTTCTTAATGCGGAGGTCGACGAAGTTTATATTTCTTCGACGAGAGTGATAACCACCTCATCGCAGAAACCCATGATAACCAGACTGCTCCCGGTAAGCCCTGACAAGGGCGAAGTCGATGAAAGTGAGACGGAATTTAATCTGCAGTATATCTTCGAGCCCAGCCCGTATAAAATCTTTTCGTCCCTGCTTCCACTGTATATAAAGGTTTCCTTATACACCAGTATACTGGAGGCGAGTTATTCCGAGCAGTTCGCACGAAGGGTTGCCATGAAAAATGCAACCGATGCGGCCACGGAAATGGTGAGGGCGCTCACGATCACCTATAACCGTGTACGTCAGGCGAAGATCACCAATGAAATCGCCGAGATCGTGGGTGGTGCATCAGCACTTGAATGAGATTGATAGAGTACAGAACTATAAAGTCAGAAATTCATCTATCTTGAGCAAAGGAGTCTGTTATGGGTAAGAACGTTGGTAAGGTAATTCAGGTTATTGGCTCTACCCTTGACGCCGAGTTCTCTGAAGGGAACCTGCCGGGAATTTATAATGCCCTGACGCTCGAAACAGAGGTCATGGGAGAAAAAAACACCATCGTTTGCGAAGTACAACAGCATCTGGGAGGAAACAAAGTCAGGGCCATCGCCCTTGCATCTACGGATGGAATTAAAAGGGGCACCTCGATCATTGATACGGGAGCGCCCATATCCGTTCCTGTGGGAGAGGAAACACTGGGAAGGGTATTTAACCTGCTGGGCAACACCGTCGATAAAAAGGGGCCGGTTCAGATCAAGGAAAGAAGACCCATACACCAGGACCCTCCCAAATTCGATCAACTTCAGCCGAAATCCGAGATCTTTGAAACGGGCATAAAAGTGGTCGACCTGCTGGAACCGTACATTAAAGGCGGAAAAACGGGCCTGTTCGGCGGCGCCGGTGTCGGAAAAACCGTAGTAATTATGGAACTCATCAACAACGTTGCGCAGCAGCATGGCGGCTATTCTGTGTTTGCCGGGGTGGGTGAGCGCACACGCGAGGGGAACGACCTCTGGCTGGAAATGCAGGAATCCGGTGTTATCAATAAGGCATGCCTCTGCTACGGACAGATGAACGAACCGCCGGGAGCCCGCCTGAGAGTGGCGTTGAGCGCACTTACCATGTGTGAATATTTTCGTGATATGTCCGGAAGGGACGTGCTGTTGTTTATCGACAACATTTTCCGGTTTTCACAGGCAGGATCCGAAGTGTCCGCACTGCTGGGACGTATGCCTTCGGCGGTCGGTTATCAGCCCACACTGGCGACGGAAATGGGCGCCTTGCAGGAAAGGATAACCTCAACGAAACACGGTTCCATTACATCGGTGCAGGCGATATATGTGCCGGCCGACGACCTTACCGACCCGGCCCCGGCCACGGCTTTTATCCACCTGGATGCCCAGACGGTTCTTTCGCGGCAGATTGCGGAAAAAGGTATTTACCCCGCGGTCGATCCGCTGGAATCCTCCTCGCGGCTCCTTGCGCCCGACCTGATCGGGGAAGAGCACTATTATGTAGCGATGGAAGTTAAACGTATACTGCAGCGATACAAAGATCTCCAGGATATAATCGCGATACTCGGGATGGACGAGCTTTCAGAAGAAGACAAACTCCTGGTACAGAGGGCAAGGAAGATCGAGCGCTTTCTCTCACAGCCGTTCTTCGTCGCCGAGCAGTTTACCGGATTCAAGGGTAAATATGTAAAACTGGAAGACACCATAAAGAGTTTCAAGGCCGTAATCAGGGGGGAATTTGATCATCTTCCAGAACAGGCCTTTTACATGGTAGGGGACATTGAAGAAGCGGTCGAGAAGGCCAAAAAGCTCCAGGCAGGTGTATAAGCCATGCCCATGAAGATAAACTGCAGCATCCTGACACCCGACAGGGTTTTGTATGAGGGCCAGGTGCATTTCGCCGTTGTACAGGCATATGACGGGGAGGTGGGATTTCTCTATAACCATGCTCCCTTTGTATCAGAGCTTGGCGTGGGGGAGATTCGCCTGAGAACCGGTGATATTACCGAGTACCTGGTGGTGGAGGGCGGCTTCGTCGAGATGAGGGAAAACCACCTTACCCTGCTTGCGGAAAACGCCTTGAAGCAGGCGGATCTGGTTAAAAGCGAACTTGAACAGGCCATTGCAACCGCACAAACGCATGAGCCTGCCTCTCAGACGGAAAGAATAAAACTGCAAGTTGAATTGAGAAAACTGAAAGCGAGGCTTAAAGTGGTTTCACACTGAATATATTCTCCATAGGTGTTTTTCTGAAAGGATGCCGTTGCCGGCATCCTTTTGTTTTTCTATATGCGGTTCGGTATTTCGCATACTGCGTCTGCTCAATGGCTGATTATCGAATGAAAGACAAGAAGCCGGGATTCTGATTTTTAATTGAAATAAAAAATCCGATCATTACCGATAATATAAGTGAATACCCTTATTCAGGGGTGAAATTATGCCTGCAGGGCTGGGAAAAATACCTGTCCGGATCAGGGAAATCAGGCTGGGCCCGCCCATGCATTTGCCGCTGGTGAGAACACGAAGGAACAAAAGGATTGAAATTATATATCCCGGAAAGTATCATTAATGTGAACAGGGTTTACCGTGCGTTATAAAAAAAACTCAATCATAGAACCGGACTATTCCAGGGAGCTTGAAGAAATAGCGGAAATCCCGGAAAAAGTTTCCGAGGGGACACCTGTAGATGAGGGTGTTCATAATGCCCCTATTGGAAAGGAAGAATTACCCGGTGCGGGCGCTCCCATGGAAGAATTACTGGTTCCCCCCGGCAGCTTTTCAGAATCGATGATTGTCGAAGATGATTACCGTGCAACTGCCGCAGGCATCCAAAGGGGTAATTTTGCCGCGCCGAAGATCTGGCGCGAGCTCCCCGGGATTACCGATTCGGCGGCGGATGAATCTGTACTTGCGGGTGAAGAACTGGACATTGGTTCAGTCGCCTCAGAGATCGATTCCATGGTTAAACGTGAAGCCGGCACGGTGCCCCCGACGAAAGTCGCTGTTGAGGAGGAGTCGTTATTGCATAAATATCACCTTGAAGCGATGGAAGCTCCGAGGGAACAGAACGGCGATATCATCATAGAAGAAGATGATGACATAGACCTTGATTACTATTCACTGGAAGAATTAAAGCGAAAGGCGACCGACCCCCTGGAATCTTTCGAATTATCCCAGCAGGAAATACCCGAACCGGACTTCACGGTATCCGTCACACCCGCCTCCGGGAAAAAGCCTAAGGGAAAGAAGAAAGATGGAAAAGCCGAATCGCATGAAGACCGGAAGGCGCCCCCAAAGGACAATACGATAGTCATCGAAGTTCCTGAGGAACTCAGAAAGAAATTGCCCGGTGATTTTGATATTAAAGATCTGGGAATAATCGATCTGCTTGAAGCTGAACAGATCGCGAATGAAAATATTTTACTCTTTTCCGAAGACGAGATCATTGAAGAGCTTGAAGAGTTTGACCTGCTTCCCGTTAAAGAGCATGCTGCCGCAGAGGAGACAAAGGATCATTCCATGGACGGCCGCGGGTCCCCTGCTGGAACGGGTATTGAAGAAGATGAAGAAGAGAACAGGGCCGATGATGAGGATGACCGGATACACGAAGAGGCTGCAGATGAGGTGAAGGAAAAGGTCGTCCCGGTGGAAGACGGGGTTGCGGATAAGACGCCAGGGGAGGAAATACCCGAGGCTGCTTTCGGGGAAAACGAACCGGAGGCGGCGGAAATATTAATGGAAGAAGTCATCCTCACAGGAGAGGGAGAAGCAGTACCGATAGTGCGGGAAACGGCGCCTGATGAGGGGGAAGTGACGCCTGTCGTGCTGTATGAAGAAATTCATCAGGATGTGCGGATGGTCGATGAATCGCCACAGGGAAGGAAAGAAGATGAAGCAACAGAGGCGGCGGATTCGTATGAGGTTTCCAAGGTATCCGGTGTTCCACCTGTACTGACCGATGCAATAGATGATAGTATCGATGTGGAAATGAAATATTCTTCCGCGGCGGACCTCCCCGGACCACCGAGGGTAATCGGCGACTTCCCGACAGTGTCAGGCAGGCAAACATCTCTGGAAGACCTGGTGCAACCTCAAACCGGTAATGACGGGAACATGGCTGTGTTCGAAACGAAATCCGATCTGGTTAAAGAGGTGATTCCGATCCAGATGCTTAAATCCGAGCAAACCGGCGACACCGTTAAGTTCATTGATGATGAGTTGGTGGAATCGCCGGCTGACAGTGATCAAACGTCCATAACCGTAGATGAACTGGAAAGGATTTCATCTGAAATAATACAATCGGTCGAGGGTGATGCGATTTTACTTGCCGAGGGTGAACCGTCGGGTGATTTTACCAGGGTTGCCGGCATCATGCGGGGTACCACTCCTGCTTTCGAAGACCTGTTGCAGGATTTCAAGGAGGAGCAGACTCATGGCGATGAAGATGTCAGTATGGTAAACAGCGTTTTTGAAGCCGAGGATTACGCTCATTATATTGATGATTTGGACAGGAAGCCGGAACTGCCGGGAGGGAAAAGGTCGTCGGTATCCATCGAGATACTCGGTATTAACAAAAGGGAGCTGAATGAACTTGAGAATTCTATATTTCAGAGGGAATACGATAAAGTAAACATCGAGGAAGAACTGGGCGGCATGCGTCCGGGGATGGACCAGCCTGAATTTGATGTGAATCTGCTTAAGCGGTGTAAATATATAAGCTCGCAACAAAACGCTCTTTCGTTAGATGAAAGGAAAAGCATTGAAGAGGATATGATCGCGGAAACGGGTCTGGTTATTGAAGAGGATATAGAAGAGGTAAAAAATCGTCTGGAACAGCTCAGAATGCATAAGGGTCTTCCGAACGAAAAGATTTCTTTTAATGATGCGAATAATGGTAAGGATATCATAACCGATATAAGCGATAAGGTTTTCATCATTGACGATAAAACCGACAGGGAGCGCTTTATTAATTCCATACCCGTGGAAAAACGCGAAAACCTGACCCGGCTGTTGAAATATCTGGATGGCATGTTCGAAAAACTGCCTGAAGAGGTAATACGGAAATTCGCCACATCCGAATATTTCGATCTGTATAACAAAGTACTGAATGATCTGGGTGTATGACTATGGGCTTGCTCGAAAAAGCACTGGAGTTTAAAAAAGAGATAAACAGCAAAGGGAGGTCTACTCTCATAGACCGGATACAGGGGCCGGCAGAAACCGAGTTTCTTGATAAGTCATTCGTTTCGGACGCCGATGGCGAGGAACCGCGGATGAAGAACAGCCATGAAAGTCATGAGATTGATGATGATCTTTTCCAGTTGCCGTCGGAAGACCAGACTGCATCCAGCAGGGACATTCTGAAACACTCAAGAGTACGGGATGAAGAAATCAACAGCGGAACTAGGGCACCTGAAATGGCCGAAAGGGAGAAACCTTTGAAAGAACCTTATTCCAACGATGAAGAACTGAATCTTCTTGGTGCTGAAGATGAACCTGATCTGTCCAGGGTCAGGGAAGAGCTGAAGCAAATGCGGGAAGACGAGATAATCGATACCGAACTCGATATCACCATCATAGAAGACGGTGAAAATGATACGGACACCGGGCTAAACCGGCAGAATGCCGCTGGAACATCCGAAGAAACGGCACGCGATGAAACCGAATCGGGTTTAGAAATACCCGGCATTGATTCTCCTGATGAAGACCAGATGCAATCCCGTATTGCCCGGAGGGTAGCGAATGATACCGGCCATAATAAAAAACCCCATGATTTCATGATGCTTTTTGAAATCTGCAGAGAGATAATAAATGCGAACAGCCTGAGAGAAATATATGATATAATCATCTTTTCCGTTATGGGGCAGATCGGGGTTTCTTCAACGACGCTGCTCTTTTCCGGGGAAGCTGAAAACACACTGTGGTCAATTGTGGATTCCCGCGGCATTAATCTGAGGGACAGCAATATAGAATACGACCCGGAAAGCGGCATACTGGGACAACTTTGTAAGAAGAAAAGCATTATCGACATGGAGGATTTCAAAGGCATTCCTGAGTATCATGATGAGTATTTCAAACTGATCTCGATAGATGCGAGGCTGCTTTGTCCAATAGGCACTGCGGGTACTGTACACGGTGCGATGATACTCGGAGAGAAAATCTCGATCGGGGACTACTCCGATGCTGAAAAAAGCTTTCTGCTCTCAGTTGCAGAGATTGCCGCTATGGCTATCGAAAAAGTGGGTGCGATTGAATCACTGCAAAAGTCACTGGGCAGAAATGAAAAGAAATCGGTTTTTATCGATGCAACCGATGAATTGGTAGAAAAAATAAGTGGATCCGGGGATATCGATGGGATCGACAGTGTTATAACTGAATACCTGGCAAAGATGGGGATTCACAGTTTTGCGTTCTATGTTCTCGATAACAATAACGAAGAATTTTTCCCAGACCTGGTTGATGGTCGAGATTCATTAAAGATCAAAGAGGGGGATGTCAGAATCAGCAGGAAAAGTCCCTTTATAGAGATGCTCGCAAACTCTCTGGATGGGATCAATATTGAAGAGTGCAGAAAACATGATTCTGTACGCAGCGCTTTTCCTGATATATCCGTGATCAGGATGCAGATGATAATTGCATATCCCGTTAAAAGCGCGGGTGAACTGATAGGCTTCCTTTCGATTTTTGCTCTCGATGATCATGGTAAGATGACTGGATCGGTAGAACTGACGAAGAGAGCCTCAAGGGCCCTGGTTACAGCATTATTTCTGCGCCGTCGTCTTTCTCATCCGGCGCAGAAATATAATGATACCATTGATTCGGCGTTTCATAGGATAATCGCCGCGTTGGAGAATTCAAAGGCATTGAATATCCCTTTCACGCTAGTGGTATTTTCCATAAAGAATTTTAAACGGTATTTAAGTCAGTATGGTCATGAGGAAGGCATGATGCTGCTGCACAATATGAAAAAGATAATAGTCAGCAGGCTTGCCGACACCGACTTTGCTGTAAGGCTGGATCGTCACAAGGTACTTGTAGCACTACCTGGTAAGAACAAGAAATATGCGATTCCAATGGCCAATGCAATCAGGAATGAACTGGTGCAGAACTTCAGGAAAAAAGAAATGCAGCTGATGTTCGTATACATTGCCGCCGAATACCCAGAAGACGGGGATGACATACATTCACTATTGCATGATATAGATTAGCGCTCTGGTTTTCAGCACTATAACCTGTCATTCAGTTTAACGAATGTTAACGAAGATTAACGGACTCTCAGAAGCATTCCTGGGTTTATTGCTTTTGTTCCTTTTCTTACCTCAAAATGCAGATGGGGCCCGGTTGTTCTCCCCGTGTTGCCCGAGAGTGCTATCAGTTCCCCGGTCTTGATTTCCTGCCCGGGTTTGACCAGTATTTTGCTTAAATGTCCGTAATATGTGTAATAATCATGGCTGTGTTTCAGTACCACCAGTAGGCCGTATCCTCCTTCAAATCCGCAGGAAACAACCTTCCCCTCGCGGGCGGCGTGAATCCGACTTCCCCTGGGGCAGGCGATGTCGATACCCTTGTGGAATTGAATGCGATTATTGAAAGGATCCCTTCTTGTCCCGAATCCTGATGTTTTCATGCCGATCAGAAGAGGATTGCGAAAACCGGTTCCGAGGAAAAGTGAACGTTCCAGGTTGCTGACCTCGGCACAGGGTATGAAGAGAAAGGGATTGAGTTGGTGTTCCATGTTATTAACTGCGGTTATATATTCGGGTTTAATATTATATTTTTTTGAGATTGATTCAAGCGTATCCCCGTCCTTGACCCTGTATAAGATTCCTCGCATGTTTGGTATGTACAGTGTTTTGCCCGGAACGACTTCTCCGGGAGAACCGAGTCCGTTAACCGTCATCAGGGTGTCGATATTCTGTGAGGTGTTGGTAAGTACTGTCCAGAAATTGTCATTTCGGGTTGTATTATAAATATAGAATTTCAGTCCCGGAAGCTCTTCCGCTTTTCTGCGGCTTTTAATAATGAATATCGATCGTCGGATTTCATCGCGTAGTACTTTAATGGAACTGTCGCTTCTGGAAACGCTATTCAGTGTTACGATGCGATCTTCCGCATTTAGGAGGTTGCATGCTCCGACAACCAGGATTGAAATCAAGGCCGGTTTAAACCATCTGCATGTGCTGTTCAATGATAAAGAGTTCATGTTGACAAGGATTAAAAGCCCGGTACGTGTAGTTCCAGTTTACCCTTCGGCATGGAACAATAAAAAATGAAGATCAAAATATTTTAATTGAAAAATACCCCCGCAGGCAATACAAAGAACAATAATAATGTGTGCCAGGGACGATACATGGATGAAAAAAAAGAAAAATCCAAGAAGATAGTCAAGTCAATAAAATTACTGGAAGGCGTCTTGAAATCGACTTCAGATCCGCAACAGCGGGCGAGGGTGAAAAAGGACCTGGACAAACTGAGGAAAATGCTTAAGGAATTATATCCGGGCGCTGATACGGCAACTCTCGAAGAGGCGATTTACAGTGATACAATGACCAGGTCACAGGAAGACAGCACCGGGCTTATGCAGTTTGATTCACTCAAGGATATAGAACTGTTACAGGTTTCAACTTATAAAGATGACAGCGAGATCAACCTCGCCGCCAGTATACTCAAACATTTTGAAGACAGGATATGGGGTATCATATCTGATCAGCATACCAAGCTGGATTTCAGCAACTCGGGCATAAGAGACTCTTTGTATCGAAAGCTGGATTCGTGTAACCGCTCACTCAAATTGTTTAGTCAGACCATTGCGGATATAGAAAAATCTAAATCGATGGATTATATTTCACAGCTGAATCTGATGCGCATGAAACAGGGGAGGCTTTTTCTCTATGACATGCTTGAGTTTTTCAGGGAAACCAGGGATTTTATCGGGAACCTGATCTCGGATGCCGATTTCGGGGGCAGTATGATTCTGAATTCGGAGCACAGGGTTGAATACGCTGAATATGAAAAATACCATACCTTTGATGGCTGGGACCTGCTGGATTCCTTGAAACAAATGAAGCAGTTTCTTGATGATTCGCTTGAACTTATCAGGCTTCCAGATTTGAAAAAAATTTAATGGAACTTCAATTAATTAACTCTTTTCAAAACGTATATAGTTATAAATACTGATGAAATCAATGGTTGTAATCTCTGATATTGTTGGAAGTATTTATTTTTAAAGGTTCCCTTAATATTTTTCAAACGGTTTCACCATGCGGCTGGGGTGCATATGCTATATAAAGACATTGCCCCGATGGATGACAAAATATAATTATTTAAGAGGTTAAGATGGCGCTTACAAAAATCGGCGGAGATCTTGCAAATAATCTGATAGGTGAGAATTCGTATTTTACCGGTCGTTTCCTGATCAATGGATCGTTACGAATAGACGGTCGATTCGAGGGAAAATATCTTCAGGCGGACCAGCTTTATATCGGACCTTCCGGTAAAATCAAAACTAATATAAACGCCGTGTCGGTGATTGTTGAGGGACTGGTTATAGGAAACATTAATGCTTCAAACAGAATTTTGTTGATGCCCACAGCGAAGATATACGGGGATATCAAAACACCGGAGCTTATAATACAAAACGGAGTGATCCTTGAAGGACGTTGCACCATCTCGAACGATTTGAAGTCTTCGGCAAAGGATTTAATTGAAACAGAATACGACAAAAATAAAATTATACCCGAGGAATTTATGGGTAAGGAGTGATGCATTTCTGCAGGTAAGTGTGTTCACCGTCATCTTGATTATAAAGCGAGCAGTATCTTTTTTATCTCATCCGATAATCGGGCCATGGCCGCCCCTGTAGTTGTTTCAGATATTTCGAGAAAGTAAGATCCCATGAGGGCATTACCTTTTCGATGTTTGACAAGCGCCTCGATATGAGGATTACCATGCCGGTTGTTTATCGTATATGACGTTTTTTCCGACATCGAAAATATCTCTTTGCCGGAGGAGTATCCGTATATCAAAACCTCGACCCTGTCGCCACGGGGGATCTTCACGCCGGTGAGTTTTCCGTACAGGTACGATCTGATTCCTGCTGTTTCTGTAGGGAAACCGTCCGGAATAATAATATTGAGATTGGCGGCGGTTATGATCGCACGAGGTGATGATGAGCATGCAGCCGTCATCAAGGCGAGCAGGAGTAATCTCATCGGTAAAACATTGCCTGCACAATTCGAAACCGACAGGAGCAGTTTGAGCTTTAAAACTATATAACAGGTTCCATCACGCATTCTTTTCATGAAATGCCGGTAATAAACACTCAAAACCGAAAAAATATATTCCGATACAATAATGAGGATCGCTTTATAAAGGTAATTCCAATACAAAGGAGGTGTGACCGGTCTTGCATCTGCCGGTGTTTCCAGACTTATGGAAAAGGCATTACTGGTTAAATCAATTTTTTTCTTCATATCGATATGGGGAATAGCCAATATACTGCTCTGGTTCAGGCCCAGGATTGAATTGTTCTGGAAGCTTGTGGCCACCGTCATATTCGGTTTTTATTTATGGTTTTTCTGGGGTGAGATAGTCACCGGTTATGCCGCCGTTTCGCTGAACTGGTATACCGTCACCCTTGATTTTATTAAGGAACTGATATCTCTAATTTTTGTAAACCTATTTTTCCTGTGGCCTGTGGTGCTGGTGGTTGTTTTTTATAAGGCCGATGAGATAGGAGCCGAAAGGCTGCTTAAATTCATGTGTATAATAACACTGATATTATGGATAATCTTTGTGGTGTATATATACTTTGATCAGGGTATAGACAGGTTTCTTTACAAAAACCTGAAAGAAGTGCTTCCCGATGCGAAGTAAGCCGCTGAATATCTTCCTGCTGACAGTTGTTCTGATTTTACCCTCACTATACGCATTCGGTCGTGATAATTCCACCGTCCTCTATAAAAAAGCTGAAAGAATTGCTGTATCCGGAAATATGGATGCGGCTGTTTCAGCTTTTGAAAAAGTGATCAGAACCAATCCCTATTATGCTCTGGGTCATTATGGACTGGGGAAGGTTTATCTGTACCGGCAGGGACAATTGAAGGAATCGATACGGCATCTCGAAACCGCGGTAGACTGTGATAGAAATCTTGCAAAGGGGTATTTCTATCTGGGTATCGCCTATATGCTTGACCGAAGATATAACAGGGCCGCGACAGCATTCAGCACGGCGTATAATCTTGAAAAGACCATGTACGAGGCTCTTTTTAATCTTGCGATTGTTTATGACATCATCAACAGGCCCCACCTGTCCAAAAGGCATTATGAAAAGTATCTGCTTGAAAAAAGGAAACGGGAACTGGATATTCTTTTTTAAGGATTGTTTATGGATATTAATCAAAAAAGGCGCGGTTGATGCCGCGCCCTTTTTTAATTACTTGTGTCTGTTTCCTTTTACTTTGTGGTGACCGTATCGATGGTGGTGACCGGCGGTATTACATCAACAAAAACCGACATAAACGTGGTTTTGGAAACGTTCCCCATCCTGTCGATTGCTTTAGCTTCAATAAGATGATCGCCGTTGGTGGTGAATTTTATGGCGTCCTTGTAGGGCGCAAAATCACCCTTCCCATCCAGACGAAAAACAATATTCTGAATTCCTGATTCATTATCAACCGCGTTAATGGTATATTCATAGTCTACCGAAGCGATCTTTTTGTTGCTTTTATCGATTAATTCTTTATTCGCTTTTACTTCAACAGTAGGCGCGATATTATCGACAAAAATTTTAACCGAGGATTCCTTAAGCTCAAGGGTCTGTTTGCTTGCATCATCAACTACCTTTATTGCGAATATCTCCGCCACATTGGTGACATTGTCTGTTGATTTGATCTTGAGCTCTGTTTCCCCGTCGTTTATCATGTTAAATGAAGCGACATAGGGAGTATAATTCGGCCCTCCGATTGAATACTCGGTTTTTTCCACACCGGCAAGCGCGTCTTTTGCATCGATGGAGAAATTTATAACCTTAGAACCGAATATTTTGTCTCCCACCTTGAGCAGGGGTTTATCGGTCAACACTGAAACCACAGGGGCCGTGTTGTCTATGGTAACACGGAAAAACTTCTCATCTTCCTTGTTCCCCATTTTGTCGGTGGCAAAAAAGACGATGGTCTTTTTCCCTTCCTCATTAATCGGAAAGGCATCGGCGTATACCTGGTATGCACCGTCATTGATCTTGTATTCGATTTTATCAACGTCAACATTGTCCTTGGTGGATAACTTGAAAAGCACCTTGGAGTTTGCGTAAACATTTACACCGTCGAAAAAGGTTTTTGCTTCCAGTGCGCTGACTACAGGTTTGGGTTCTTCCTTTTTCTCAGCGGGTGCCTTGTCGTCTTTGATCTTTACTTCTCCCGACATGTCCTCGGTTTTCTTCTCTTCTTTGACCCCCGGAGTCTGGGAGAAAGAATAAGTTGACAGATATAACGTGACTCCGCAGCATAAAGTGAGCAACATTACCCTTTTTAACATAAAAAACCTCCGCTTTTTCTTTTTAAATTGAGTTTCTTTTTTAGTTTAGAGTGTAGTATATTTTAAAACAAAGAAAACTTGATGAAATGAACACTCGGGCAAATAATTGGTTTTTTACCCGGAAAAAACATGTGATAAATAATAATAATGAATTTATTGTTGTCAATATATATTTATGAATATTTTATGCGTCGCTGGTTAAACATACGAATGAAAATCCCTGGATTCCGGGTAACTGCGATCGGACGAATCCTGCTTGTTTTATGTGTTTTCTCCACATTTATGTGTCGCTATAGCGGCCAGGTTCGTATCAGTGATATAAGGTTGCAGATGAATCGAATTATCGGGAATGTAGACCGCGATTATCGTAACATGGTTAAAGTAAAGGACATGCGGGTCGGTAAAACCGGGTACCTGTATGTGATCAGTAAAAACGGCAGGGTGATTGTACATCCCCAGGAAGCGCTGGTTGGATACAGTTTTATCGATAATCCCCTGATCAAAACAATTCTAAAGATGAAGTCGGGTTGTATACTTCAAGACCTGGAGGGTCGCCGGAGGTATGTTTTTTTCAGACCGGTTGCCGATCAGGGATTCCTCTGTCTTTCCATATCAACGGATGATCTGGATCATTCAACCGGTAACATTATGTGTAGTGAACTGTAATGAATCGTCTTTATGGCTCGCGGTTTAATGAACCCATTAAAAGAAATACGGCCGGTGGAGTTCCGCATCATTGGATGACAGGAAATAGAGCCCCAGGGCAGTAATGATGATTGAGTGATTTATACTACCCTTCTGGATCAACTGAATAACTTCATCCCTGGTGTACAGAATTACATCAATATCCTCCGCCGGGTCCAGTGACTGGCTTCCGGATTTCGTACATCCTACGGCACAGTAGAAATATATCCAGTTATTCATGATGGCGGGATTAGCCGCCAGTTTTTTCATGAGGAATATTCTTTTCGGTTGATAACCCGTTTCTTCTTCCAACTCCCTTCCAGCGGCTGCGAGATGGTCTTCACCTGGTTCTACGAGCCCTGCGGGAGTCTCCAAAGTGTGTTCATCGATGCCGAGGCGGTGCTGCTTTACCAGAATGAACCGGTGATCTTCAGTCAAAGCTACGATATTTATCCAGTCGGGGTTTTTCATTATAAAAAAATCATGGTGATGAATTTTTTCCGGATGAGCACATCGCAGTCTTTCAACGGCAAATATATTACCCTTGTAAATTAGATCGCGATCTTTTATGATCCATTTTTTCATTCAGATACCGCCTTGAATTAATTCGGGTTTTTACACTACATGATAAGCATTCTGTGTGCGATTGCGAGTTATGTTTACAATTATACAGCCGTTTCAGAACCGGGATTACACTGCGTTGATTGTAAACGGCAGTTCGAAAAGTGTGTATTGGTAAAACGTTACATTAAAACACGTATGATGTCCGTGCGCATGGGGTATGACGTCAGAAAAATATTTTATGCATACCATGAATCGGGAATATTTTTGAATACCGCAACCGATCGGAAAACTGACGGTTTTGCGGAATCCTGTATCCGAATCCTTGTGGTTTTTACCGGTGAACTATTTAATGTCAAAAGATCTTGTAAGGAATTTGAAGAATATTTCGTTAAATTCCATCTGTTCCGGCGATGCATTCCAGTTCATTTCGGGGTTCACTCTCAGGTATTCACGGATTTCTTTTTTTAGGATGTCGTTATACCTTAGAAAATCCTTTGTGTTCAGGTTGTTTTTTTTCAGTATATCGTCTACTTCCTTACTGTAGCTGCTGAGTTCCCGTACCGTGTCTGAGTATTTTTTATTTTTAATGAGATCATAATATTTCATCATGCCGATGTCGACGATCTCTTTCTGCATTTTACAGTAGTCTTCAACACTCATCCTCGCCAGCAACTCTTTTTTAGCGGCATGCCGGTCTTTTGCGCATCCTGCGCCGTATGCAATACACAACAGCATAAGAAGCGCGATTCCTTTTTGGGATGGACTCATAGTGTTCTACTCCGGTTGCATACTGGCAGAATCAGAATTTATAATACCCCGGCATGGGTTAATATTCAAAGTTACTTTATCAATTTTTGACAGATTTCAGGATAAATTTCCGTTGATTTCCTCCAGTTTCCCCTCCCAGAGATATTTACTGGTCTCCTTTACAATAACCCTGCTCAGGAGCAGCAGGGCGACAAGATTGGGGATCGCCATCAGCGCATTCATCGTATCTGAGAAGTCCCAGACCATTTGGAGCGACGCGATCGATCCAATGAACACCGCGGCTACCCAGAGCAGCCTATAGGGAAGAATGAATTTCTTCCCCAGCAGGTACTCCATCGCTCTTTCCCCGTAATAAGACCACCCGAGTATGGTAGAGAAAACAAAGGTCAGAAGACCTATGGTCAGGAACAGCGGTCCAATGTATGGAATATGGGAGAAAGCCTTTTTTGTGAGTACCGCCCCATTGAGTCCTGATAAATCCTGAGGATGGGCCATGATCGTGCTCACCAGAACCAATCCGGTGATTGCGCATATCACCACAGTATCCCAGAAGGTACCTGACGAGGATACCAGTGCCTGCTTAACCGGGTTGTTTGTCTTTGCGGCCGCCGCCACTATGGGTGCTGATCCCAGTCCCGATTCGTTGGAAAAAAGACCACGGGCGATTCCATAACGCGCGGCCATAATAACCGTCGCACCTGTGAATCCACCTCCGGCGGCATGCGGGGTAAACGCGGATTTTATGATCAATACCAGTGCCGGAAATACAAAAGAAGAATTGATGACGAGTATAACCAGGCACCCAAAAATATAGAACAGCGCCATAAAGGGGACCAGCTTCTCGCACACCCTTGCGATTGAACGTATCCCTCCCAGTATGACTATGGCGACGAGCACCGCCATGACTGAGCCGGTGACGTAGGGCGGCACCGAGATGGTTTCCTGGACCATGGCAGCGATGGAATTGGCCTGAACCGTATTACCTATACCGAAAGCCGCGATAGCGGTGAAGACGCAGAAAAGCACCGCAAGCCATTTCATGTTCAGAGCTTTTTCAAGAGCATACATGGGCCCGCCCAGCATGGTTCCGTCGGCGGTTTTCCGACGGTACTTTACCGCCAGTACCGCTTCGGAATATTTCGTCGCTATGCCGAACACCCCGGTAAGCCAGACCCAGAATACCGCACCGGGCCCGCCGAGGGAAACGGCGGTGGCGACCCCGACGATATTACCGGTTCCAATGGTGGCGGCCAGTGCCGTTGCCAGGGCGCCGAAATGGCTGATGTCGCCCTGTCCCTCGGTATCTTTGCGGAAAGTCAGTTTAATGGCGAGAAAAGTATGACGCTGGATGAATCTGAGCCTGATGGTGAGAAAGAGATGGGTGCCGAAGAGAAGTATCAGCATCGGAGGACCCCAGAGGTAACCGTTTAGCCATACAATGAAATCATGAAATGCCTGCATATTACCCCCGCAACTGTTGAAGTGTACCTGTCTATTGGGGATCGGCAACCGGATGTGTCAAGGACATTATACGGCATGGTGCCGATGACTGATCACGGACACATGGGGAAGTCTGATGCTTGGTTAAATGAATGATTC
>CAZUXY010000072.1:0-18507 GCA_964624235.1 uncultured Leptospirales bacterium
GCCTGTTGAAATACTTGTAGCATTCGAAAAGTGCGTGGGATTCGAGTCCGAAACGCGAGGGGGTGACGCCCTGCTTCTGAACAATGGAGAGAAACTCCTTTACGGCCTCCCTGGGAGCGGCGGCGAGCATGACCCTGCCGGTGCCCGCTTCCCGGCTTTTGAGCGACAGGAAGTCCAGCACTATATCCTCAGATCTGAAGGGGATATTTTCCTCGGCTTCGAAGGGTATCGCCTCGGCGATTTTATTTACATCGCTGAATGGAAAACTGATGTTCCTTATCAGGGTTTTCTCCATGGGGAGATTCGTCAGGATGATATGCCCCTTTAAATCATTCTCTTCGAGGACCTTTTTTAATGCTTCAGAAACAGCCGCTACGCGGTCCTCCGGGGACTGGTCGACGTCCTCATAGACCAGTGAAACGACCTGAAAGTTCCTTATTCCGGTCTTTACCGTAAGGAGTTTAATAGATGCTGTTCCTATGTCCAGCGCTGTTATGTTCTCAAACACTGTGGTGTCCCGATGAATGATGATGTATTAGGAATCTTAAAAGCGTCATGTTTCATAGAAAGTCAAGAAATATGCCCTGACCGGCTGAATTTTATGCATTCCTTTTCCCGTCCGGTGCTTGACGTCAGTATTCGCTGATATAATAAAACTTTTTATGCTCCCGGTTATAATAGGCAATGGTGGTTACCACGGTATTTTTCACCCTTCCCGACGCTTCGATTTTAAATATATATGACCGTATCGTTAAAAGATTGTTTCTCACCGTTTCATCGGTGATCAGTTCCCTGGTTTCATCTACAGATGAAAAGGGTTTAATGAGCCTGCGCCTGATGATTTCGGTGACCCTGTCGTCGGTCATATCGTCGGTCAGGGCGGAAAGCACCCTGAAAGACGCGGTGTTGATGTTTATCCTGTTAAGCTGGTTGAGATAATCCGTGCGCTCTCCGAATACCCTGAAGTAATCCGGAAGCCTGCGGCTTTTTTCCCTGCCGATAGGAATTTCTGACGCGGAAGAACCTCTTTCCTTGATAAACTTGCCGGATGCCGCTCCATCTTTACCGATGCTGTCGATATCGATGGAGGTGTTGCCCCTGTTGTTCTCGACGGTGATACCTATTATCTCCCTCGAAACTCCCATACCGAAAAAAACCTCCGGTGTGATACCCTTGACCAGCAGCATTTCACCGGTACTGTTCATGGCGCCGTTCCGGGCGTTATAGGGAGGATCAAGGTTCTGATAGTAATCGTGTGACTCGGCGCCGTATGGATGACGCTGGTCGTCGATATCGACCCAGTCTATCAGTGAATCGGCAAGGTCCATAGAGAGGCCCATGTTCTGGAAAAACCTCTGCGTAATTGTAAAATAGGGAGTCTGGTCCACCACTTCGTTGCCCAGCACGTTGAGGTTTATCTTGGAATTCTCATCTTCAATTCTCAGTTTAATAAATCCGTTTTCAATAGGCAGTTCGGGAAAATCCAGCGCCCAGAGATCGAAATAGCTGTCGGTTGAGGTATCGGAACTGATACCCGACATGAAACCGGAGGTCATCCCCCTGCGGTCGGCCTCCAGTATCGACATGGCCAGCTGCAGGCCGGTTTTCGAAAGCGAACGGGCTTGCAGTTTTTCATCGAATTTCTGGATATAGCGGATGTTCGTCTGGGCGGTGATGAGGAATTCGCTTGAGACCGACACCAGCAGTGAAGTCACCAGCAACACCACTATCAAAACGTACCCGTTCCTGTTTTTCATGTAACTGAAGATGCCATGTTCAAGGAGCAACCGCTCGCGGTTACGGTACCATGTTGAAAGCCGGTGGAACGATTTCATTATCTGGTCAGTCTTCATTGTCGTCCCCGGGTCTCGGCGGCGGTAAAGGTCAGCATGGTAAAGGTTTCCACGTTGCCCCGGTAATTTTTCACCGTGATTATTGTTTTGACGGCATTGGGTATTTTATACGTTTCACGTGAGTCCCATTTCTCAATCCAGTGATTCCGTTCCCAGAATTCAAATCGCAGGTCAACGACATTCTGGAGCAGAAGGTCGATTTCACCTCCCTCCTCGGGCCTGTCATCATAGCTTATGTCGGCACGCCGCATCAGGGAATACAGTCCCACCGCCCTGGAGTCGGGCACAAGAAAATATCCCACCTCGTATACATCGCTTCGGGGATAAGGTGTCTTCGGGTTGACAGAAAGGGGCAGTGGTTCGAAAGAGGCGGTGACAAAGTTGAGTTTTCCAAGGGAAACCGTTCCCTGCCTGTTCTCACCGATGAAGGCAAGCTTGGTATTGCCGCGGTCATAATACAGGTACGAGATATCGCGTTCGATTTTCTCGAACACAAGGTTGATGGACTCGTAGAAATCGGCAATGCCGGTCAGATCGTAGACAGAGGTCATGACCGAGCGGTGGGCAGAATAGATCATAAGCAGTATTACCGACGAAAGCGCCGTCGCAACCACTATCTCGAGCAGCGAAAACCCGGTTTCATCTTTCGTGCGGAAAAATAACAGGGAGGTGAATTTTCCGATAAAGGTTTTCATTTTTCTGAATAAATTAAACCGAGCCGGTATAAACGGTCGCGGCCACGTTCCTTCCACTTGACGGTTATTTCGACGCGCTTGGCGTCTACAGGGCCGAACAGGGCGTGTTCGTATCTTTTGATACTACGGCTGAAGGTGAATCCCGGGTATTCTTTGATGGGTTCATCGTAAACATCGGGCCCCCTTTTGCGGTATAACTGGAATTCATTGAGACGACCCGTGGCTATAATCATGGCCTTGGTTCGATTACGGTTTTCTGATATGGCGAGTATCCCGCTTGAAACGCCTGTAATAATGGCAAGCATCGCGATCGCGAGTATGGTGAGCGCCACAAGTATCTCGACGATCGCGAAACCCCCGGTCCCGATTTTTCTCATGGCTGTTCCCGGAAGTTTATGTATTCCCGCTCAATGCCCGGTTCCTTCAGCATTTTTGAAATCTTCACCGACCAGCGGTCTTTACGGTTCACCAGTATATGGATGATCACGTTGTCAGATGCTCCTTGTGGATAAAAGGGAACCAGCACACTTCCCCGCGTAACAGGGGATTTACCACGCACCAGCACCTCCTCGATCGTGAAAGACTCGGGGAACCGGTGAAATTTCAAAAGCGGGTGAGGGGAGTCGGCAAAAGTATTCCTGTTTTTAATGGTTACCACGGAAACACCGTTGGTTCGGGAAAAAATATCCTCGCCGTATTCCAGAAGATCGTTGTCCTGTTGAGCAAGGTGAACCACAAGGTAATGCATCTCACCCTTGAGGTATGCCTCATCGAAGGTCTTTGCGATGATTGATGTCAGTACGATGAAATTCCCTCTTTCATTGCTGAAGAACAGGGTTATCCTGGGGAAGACCAGTAATGCCATCACGGAGAATATGGATATAACGATTATCAGTTCCAGCAGCGTAAATCCGCCTTCACCTGAAATTCGCGTTCGGATTCCTGAAAATCTCAAAGGTGTGATCGCCCTTCTACCAGCTCTTGATATCGGCGTTTACGCCTTCCCCTCCTTCCCTGCCGTCGGCCCCGTAGCATAAGATCTCATAGTCATTGCCGTGAGACCCGGGAGAATTGTACAGGTATTCTCTTCCCCACGGATCTTTGGGGATTTCCTTCTTCTTGAGATAACCGCCCTCGTTGTAGTTCTGGGGGAGGGGTTCCGTGGTCGGTTTCTGAATGAGAGAAATCAGTCCCTGCTCGGTAGTAGGGTACGTGCCGTTGTCCAGGTTATAGCGGTCCAGGGCCAGGCCGAAAGCGGCTATCTGCTGACGTGCCGCTTCCACCCGCGCCTTTTGAGGGATATCCATGAAGCGGGGCACCACGATAATGGAAAGGATGCCGATTATGGTGATGACGATCAGAAGCTCCAACAGCGTAAAACCTGAATCCCGGTACGCCATACCGCGGGCGCGTTCAAAGGCTTTTACCAGATGTGTTTTTAAGCGGGAATACATGACGGGTCTCCTTACTGGATAATTAAGTTCATTTCGAATATGGGCAGAAGCACCGCTATGACGATCACTCCGATGATCACGCCCATAATGATGATTATCACCGGCTCGATCATGCTGGTGAGACTGCTGATATTGAGATCGAGCTCTGTTTCGTAGACGTTGCCTATGTTGAGCAGCATACGGTCGAGGGTGTCACTCGCTTCACCGGCGGTTATCATGCCCAGCACCAGCTTGGGCAGAAAATCCGCTTTGGACAGCGCCGTTGCCACCGACATACCCCCCTTGATTTTCACCGCTGCTTCGTCGATCTTTTCCTCGATGAGGGTGTTCATGACTATTTTTTTTACGATCTCGAAGGACTTCAGTATATCGACACGGTTGTTCAGCAGTATACCCAGGTTCTGGGTGAACCGCAGCACCATCAGTTTGCGGTACAGGTTGTTGAAAAAAGGAACCCTGAACTTGTAGCGATCTAACCACGCGATTCCCTCCGGGGACCGCAGATACTTTCGTAAATAATATCCACCGAAACCGGCGGCGATCAGGAGGAATATCCAGTACCTGGCCAGAAAGCCGCTGAATCCCATAATGATGCGCGTGATAAGCGGTAATTCCCTTCCAAGCTCAAGGAACATTCTGCTCAGGGAAGGGATCACATTGATCATAATGACGAAAAACACCAGCATGGAAAAGAATATGAGAAATGCGGGATACCAGAGCGCGGCCTGTATACGGCTTTTGAGTATGCTCTTCTTTTCCTCGAGTTCGGCAAGTCTGTCAATGACCTCGTCGAGGGAACCCAGGCTTTCCCCCACGCGGACCATGTTGATGTACATGTCTGAAAAAACAGGGCGGTGACGGTCGAGACAGTTTGAAAGCGAGCTTCCCTCTTCCAGCTTCACCTTGATGTCGGCTACGATCCTTCTGAAATGCTGATGATCCACCTGTTCCATTATATCGTTGATGGAGGTGAGGAGGGGCATACCCGCCTTCAGCAGGGTCGCAAGCTGCCTGGAGAATATGCCCACCTGGCGGGCACTGGTCCTGCGGCCCAGATACGACGACACATAATCGTAATAACGTCGTACCATGTTGCCTTCAGAGCGGGCGGGTTCGTTACCCACCGAAACCGTGCGTAAAACCGTGACGAAGAGTCCCTGTCCTCTCAGCTTCTGGCGCGCCGCGGTCTCGGAAGAGGCGTCCAGCACGTTGGAAACACGTTCTCCCCTTGCGTTAAGGGCGGTATATTCGAACAGCATTCAGCTAACCCTCAGCACTTCCTCGACGGTGGTGATCCCCTGTACCGCTTTTTCCAGACCATCCTGGAAGAGGGTCTGCATACCCTCGAAGACCGCCTGTTTCTTTATCTCAAAGGCTTCCTGTCGGGAAACGATCATTTTACGGATGCTGTCGGTGAGGGGAAGGAGTTCGTATATTCCCGTTCGACCCATGTATCCGGTCCCCAGGCACTTGTCGCATCCTTCCCCGCGGTAAAGGCGGGTTATTTTTTTCGCGTCGGGCCCCAGGTCGGCAAGCATCTTCGGGCCGGGTTTATACTGTTTGATGCAGTGGGTGCATATCCTGCGCACCAGCCTCTGGGCAAGAAACGCATTGACCGACGATGTTATAAGAAACGGCTCGATCCCCATATCGATGAGCCTGGTGATGCCGCTGGCCGCGTCATTGGTGTGCAGGGTAGAGAAAACACGGTGTCCAGTAAGTGCCGCCTGGACCGCTATCTCGGCGGTTTCCAGGTCGCGGATCTCCCCGATCATGATGACGTCGGGGTCCTGGCGCAGTATGGAACGCAGTCCGTTGGCGAAAGTGAGGTCGATCTTGGGTTTTACCTGCATCTGGCCTATGCCGTGCAACTGGTATTCGATAGGATCTTCCACGGTGAGTATATTGATCTCAGGATTTTTAATGGTGGTAAGCACGCTGTACAGGGTAGTGGACTTGCCGCTGCCGGTAGGACCGGTTACCAGTATTACACCGAAGGTTTTGAGTATCTGCTGTTCGAAAGCGGTATGGACCCTGGAGGAAAACCCCAGTGAACCGAGATCGAACTGCATGTCGCTTTTATTAAGCAGTCTCAGCACGACCCTTTCTCCGTAATACGTGGGGAACACCGATACCCTTATGTCGATATCCTTTCCTCCGATCTTAATCTGTATCCTCCCATCCTGGGGAAGACGGTTCTCGGCGATATTCAGGTTCGCCATGATTTTAATTCGGGAAATGACGGCGTTCTGGAATTTTTTCGGAGGAGTATACATCTGGTATAAAATACCGTCTATCCGGTAGCGCACTATCAGGTCTTTTTCATAGGGCTCGAGGTGAATATCACTGGCGCGGTCCTGCACTGCCTGTGTTATGATCATGTTCACCAGCTTGATGATGGGGGCCTCGTTGGCCATATCGAGGATGTCTTCGGTTTCCATGACCGGGGATGAAAGTATCTCCAGGTCGGATTCCTCAAGGTCTTCGATGACGTTTTCTCGATCGCCTGTTTTTACCATATCGTAATGGTTGTTTATGACTTTCTGGATCTCGGCATCGGTAGTGAGATACAGCCTGAAGGAATGTTCGGGATACAGAAGTTTAAGGTCGTCGAAGGGCTTAATGTTGAGGACATCCGCGACCGCGACGTCTATAGTGTTTTTTTCGGCGCTGAACGGAACTATCCTGTTCTTTTTAAGGAAATAAACCGGGAGCCTGCCGAAAAGGTTCTCGTTGTCGCTGAATTCCAGGTGACGCTGGTAGGGAATGCCGAACTGTTCCGAAAGGGCTGTAAAAATGTCATCTTCGGTTGCCAGACCTTTTTTAACCACGAGTTGTCCAAGCCGCAGGGGTGATTCCTGCTGTAAAAGGAGAATCTCCTGCAGCTTTTCCTGGGAAATAACGTTCTTTTCAACGAGAATCTTTCCCAGTGGTTTGCTTTTCTTTCCCAGCCCTGTCTTCATGCTACTTCTGTTTCAGCCTGCGCTGCTCCTCACGCTTTTGCTGGGTCAAGGCCTCAAGTTTTTCCTTTTTGGTCACCACATGGGGCGTAATGAATACCAGCAGGTTGGTCTTGGCGACGGAAACCGTCTTGCGTTTAAAAAACCATCCGAGCAGGGGAATGTCGCCCAGTACGGGGACCTTGGTCTCCTCGACGGTTTTCTGGTTGGTGATAAGTCCTCCCACCACTATGGTCATGCCGTTCGAGACGGTAACCTTGGTCTTGATGTCCCTTTTCCCGAGTTTGGGGGGGATAACATAACCGGTGGTTGATATAGTGGTCTCACCCAGTATGGAATTAACTTCCTGGTACAGGTCCAGGGTGATTCTTTCCTTGTTCGTGATATGCGGGGTTATCTTCAGTTTCACGCCCACTGACTTGTATTCGAAGGTGTAAAACTGGACGCCGGTATCGCTGATGCGGTTGTTGGTGGGAACCGGGATCTCTTCACCCACGTTGAGTTCGGCTTCCTGGTTGTCCACGGTGAGGATCTGCGGTGTGGAGAGAATGTTAATGGCTTTGTCGGTACCCGAAGCATTGAGCAGTATATACCCCAGCACGCTGCGGTCGCTCAGATAGCCCAGCTGGAAACCGGTCGCAAGAGGGACGGCAAGCTTCTTTCCTGAGAGGGCGCTGGGTACGGTATAGTCCGGGACCGATCCCATAATAGACGACCCTCCGTATAAATGTTCGCCGCTGCGGTTTCCCAGCATCCAGTCGATGCCGAAGCCCCATCCGTTATCGGCGTTTACCTCAACGATCAGCGCTTCAATGAATACCTGTTCGCGTACGATATCAAGTTCCTTGATGATGCGCAGTATTTCCCGGAACTCATCAGGGGAAGCCGTAATGATAAGGGAATTGGTCTCCTTGTTGGCGATAATGGACAGCTTCTGCTGCGATCTGGCGGTGGGTGACGCGGGCTGAACACCGGTGGTGCGCAGGGCTTTTCTCGACTGTTGCAGATTCTGGGGCGGACGCTGGACAGGGGTGGTGTCTATTTTAGCCGTTTCTGAAAAGGGGATGCGGGAAAGGACATTGGCCAGCTGTTCCGCGTCGGCGTTTTCCAGGTGCACCACGTGTATATTGCCGCGGCCTATTTTTTCGTCTTTCTTTTCATCGATTTCACGATCCAGGGCGTGTACTATTTTTATAAGACCGTTTATTTCGGATGAAG
Source organism: uncultured Leptospirales bacterium (assembly GCA_964624235.1). Classification (GTDB taxonomy): domain Bacteria; phylum Spirochaetota; class UBA4802; order UBA4802; family UBA5368; genus CAZUXY01. The sequence goes on from CAZUXY010000072.1 coordinate 8,181, forward strand.
TGCCGCTGAATATAATCATGTTCAGCGCGGGATATACCACAATATCGGTGAACGCCGACTTGAGCGATCTGATAACGTTCGCCACCTCGTTGGCATCGGCGTGCTTAACCTCAAGCAGATAGGTAATGGTCTTGTCCTCGCCCAGGGGTATACCTTTTTTGCGGTCAACGATAATCTCTACATTCTTTTTTATGGCTTCCTTGATGGGTATTACTTTTATAAGATTTGCGGTCTCAACGACCGCAAAGCCCTTGACCTCCAGAATGGATTTAAGGATCTCATACGCCTGGCTGACGGGAACCCTTTTGGCGGAACTTATAGTTATTTTGCCTTTTACCTTGTCATCTATGACTATATTTTTCTGGATGAGCTGACTCATGATGTTGAGGAACTCGGAAAGCTCTACATCCTTGAAATTGAGCGTGAAATACTTGGTCCTCTGCGGTTTTACCTCGGGCCTGGTTTCGATCTTTTCGGCCTTTTTATCGGGGGCCGCCGCCTTGTCGGTTTCACCATTCTTTTCCTGGGTGTGTACGTTTCCCTGATATGACAGGAGCAGCAGTATAATCGAAAACACGAATAATGACATCTTTATATTACATCCCATGTACTTGTCCTTCTTATTCTTTGATCGTGAAATCGTAATGGTACAGCTGTCCACCGCGTTCAAGGTCGACGGTAATTCGGGAATCTCCCTTAAGGTTCTGCCACATCTGGTAAAGTTTTTCGGTGCTCTCTACCGGATGACCGTTGATCCTCTTGACCACATCTCCGTTACGCGCACCGAAACGGTAAAGTACGCTTGAGGGATGAACGCTGAACAATTTGTATCCTTCAATCTTTCCGTCCACGCGATAAGGACCGGCACGCAGTCCGCGGAGAGCATTATCCATGTTATTGAGCACCTTTTGCTGTAGTTCAGAGCGGCTTAAGGTCTGACTGACTTTTTTTCCCGCTGAATCCGGAGGTGAGCCTTTGCCTGTTCCGGGTTCTTTTTTTTGCGTGGCGAACATATCGAGCACTTCAATACCGGTGGCGCTTTTAAGATATACCCTGGAATTATAGATTTTTACCAGTTTAAAGCCGTCTACAGAACTCCACAAACGGTATATCCGGGCTTCTTTTTCGTTATTCTTTTTAATAAGTGCCCGTGCAATAGAGGCCGGACCGGTAACCGTACCGAGCAGGCTGAGGCTTGCAATTTCGGTTGAAGACGAAGGTTGCCCGTTGGAAGCGGAGGATCCTGAAAGCCTGAAAAATCCTGAATCGATAATTGAACGGTATTCCTCGAAGGAGGCAGCCTTATGAGTGGAGACGATGGCTTTTTTCCTCTTGAAGTGCTGTGATGATGGTTGCGAAAATGTCAGACGGATGAACTGGGTAATCGCGGTCGCGAGCACAAATGAAAACAATGCCATAGCGACGGTGTTCATGACATGATATTTGATATTCTGCATTTCTAATGGATAATGGCCTGGATTAAATTATGCCTGTTATTGCATATAAATAGGAAACCAATCAGAAAAAAGGTTACAAAATATTATTAATGTTTAATGAAATAGCATATTTATCGCGAGACGGGAACTAAAATAATCAGGGAATCGCCATAAATCTAGAAACACTCCCCGTACTTGTCAATGATTATAATCCCATCCAGGAGTTTATATTGTATGTACGTCGCAGTTATTAAAATAATGGATGATATAAAAAAGCCGGTTTAAGAAAACCGGCCAACATGCGTGGTGCGTGATGAATAGATTTCAGGCGGCGTACAGATCTACGGATTTAATGTGAGATATCGGGATACGCAGTTCTTTGTTATTTTTGTCGGTTACAATTATAAGGTCTTTGACGAGGGTTCTGTTCTTGTTGAGTTCAATGATCCTCCCATCCTGTAAATACAGAATAATGTCCAGCCCCTTGATAGACAGATATTTCTTCAACTGCGACTTGAATGCACTATATTTCTTTTTCATCTCAACCTCGCCGAATGATCATTATGTCCCATTTTTATTATCGGGTTTTTATGTTATTTTTTTAGCAGATTTTAGAGTAAAAACTATGTTTTCGGCTTTTTTATCGACCGTATTTGATATTTCTGATTGTTTTTTGATGGGTAAGGGTGCTTCTCGCTAACAGCATTGTTTTATTTGTTGTATAATATTTCACCTCCACCATTTCTTTACTACAAAGTTTTATTACGCAAAATTTGAGAATTATTTACAGTTATCCTTGACAGAGATTTATACTTTGTTTATTTTGATCTGGCTGGTGGTATTACCAGCAGCCAGGAGTCAGGATGGTTAACCTTTTATCCCCTATAAATGTTGAAAGCCTGTCGGATGTGTTTGTTTCCAGATTTGAACAGTTGATACTGTCCGGTCAGATTTCTATCGGTCAGAGATTACCATCTGAAAGGGAACTCGCCCAGAAAATGGGAGTAAGCCGCCCTGTTGTACATGAAGGGCTGCTGACCCTGCAGACCCGCGGGTTGATTACCCTCAAACCCAGAGTGGGAGCATATGTCAATGATTACCGGAGACAGGGCTCCATCACCATGCTTGAATCACTGCTACTCTATCGAACCGGTGAGCTTGAGGCCGGGCTTTTCGAAAGCCTTTTGCAGATGAGGGAACTTTTTGAGCTGGAAACCGCCAGGCTGGCGGCGTTAAACCGCAGCGATCATCACATCAGTGCGTACAGGGAAATAATTGAAAATGAAAATGCCACAGCGCATAGTGATCTGACAGGCATTGTCGAACTGGACTTCTCTTTCCATCATCTTACCGCACTGGCATCAGGGAACATGGTGTATCCGCTTATCGTGAACTCATTCAAACCTGTGTATACCAACCTTACAGGACAGTTTTTCGAAAACCCAAGAGTCGTTGATGCGGTATTTAAAAATCATGCAAGGTTCTTTCATGCTGTTCAGAGTAGAGACCCCGACGAAGCTTCAAATGTCATGAAAGAACTATTGAGTCATGGCGCTCATTACCTCAGAAAAACGACCGCAAAATCATCGGCAGAAGCAGCCAGTCACGTAGTATAAATCAACCGGCAGGAGGCATAAAATGGCGGAAACGGCAACAGCAAGAAAATTTGAGATAAAAAAGCCGGGTGCTCTTTCACCGCGAATTGAATGGTTGAGGGATTACTATTTCGAGGGAACCAGAAGGGCCTGGAACAATGAATTCACCTCATGGACCACGGGTACGCCTTGGGACATTCAGTTTCCTGAGCTGACGTATTATATCGTGCCTGAAATTTTTCTTTTGTTCGATACGATGATCGGCAGTTACCATCAGGGGGCTCGTCCTGTCGCGCTCCATGAGGATTTCTGGCAATGGAGCCTGCCCGAACGCAGGGCATGGTTCATAAGGGAGGTGATGGTGAACTACCTTCCAGTGGAAATACTCCCGGGCGATCTCATAGCAGGAGGGCGTTTCAATATAATCACTTCCATGTGTTTTACCAGAGAGGAAAGAAAGGAATTCGATAAACTGGTTTTCGGTAAAAACGGCGCCCGAAAGCAGGTTATGTGGTTCCACAACCACGGTTATGGAAATTCCGGCGCCACCAGCGGACACCTGGTGCCGGGATATGAACGGGCGCTCACGATCGGCTGGAAGGGAATTTACGTCGAACTGGAAGACATGTACAACCGTCTCGACGACGGCGCAAAGAAGGGGCCGAAGGGAGCGCAGCTGCGGGCCATGATGACGGCAGCGACCATGCCGAGGGAACTGGCCGCGAAATACGCCGCTCTCTGCAGGAAACTTGTCGATGTAGAAAAGAATCCCGAACGGCAGGATGAACTTATGATGATGGCCCAGATCCTCGACCGGGTGCCATGGGAGCCGCCCGTCAGCTTCTGGGAGGCAGTACAGTCCCTCTGGATCACCCATATGCTGATCATGAGCGACGAGAATTATCCCGGCCCCGGCGTATCATTCGGACGTATCGACCAGTTCCTTTTGCCGTATTACCGGCACTCCATATCAAAGGGTATGGACCGGGAATTCGCAAAGGAAATACTTAAATGTTTCTGGATGCACTGTAATACCGCGTATGATGCCACCATACGGAACGGTCATCAGGGTATAACCGCGGGATACGGCCAGCTGCTGACCCTGTCGGGGATGGGCAAGGACGGCAAGGACCTCACCAACGAGCTTACCTACCTGTTTCTCGAGGTAATCGATGAAATGACCCCCATCCTGGAGCCCAAGCCCAATGTGAGGCTGCACCGCAACTCACCCGATGATCTGCTCGATAAGGTCATCGATATGATTGAATCCAGCCAGGGAGCGCCATTCCTGATCAATTTCGACGAGCGGTCCATGGCGGGTATGATGAACGAAGCGCGTATCGCCGGTCTCACCCACCTTATCAACTTGGAGAATGTACATGATTACGCGCCGGTAGGCTGTCTTGAGAATACCATGGTGGGCAATGACCGATCAGGGACGGTGGATAATAATCTGAACCTGCTCAAGGCGGTTGAGCTTGCCATGACCGGCGGCAGGGACCTGGTGCCCTTTTACGATCCCATGACGGGAAAAACGGAAAAAATCAGACGGGACGGTCCCGCTACGGGGGACGCGACGCGGTTCAGGACCTTTGATGAATTCTGGAAAGCATACGAACGTCAGAACGCCTACATAATCGCGAAATGCGCCGAGGTATATGAAGCATCGGAACGGGCGAGGGCCGGGTTTTTTCCTACGCCGTACCTGTCATGCCTGGTAAAAGGTTGTGCCGAACAGGGGCGTGATGTCACCCAGGGCGGTGCAGAGATAAGTTTCACCACGCTGGAAGGAGTTACCTATGCCACCACGGTGGATTCGCTGCTCGCGATAAAGTACCTTGTTTTCGACAAAAAAGAATGTACCATGGAAGAACTACTCAGCGCATTGAGGGCCAACTGGAAAGGGTACGAGGTGCTGCAGGCAAAGGCCAAAAACCGCGCTCCAAAATACGGAAGGGACGACGATGAGGCCGACGAGATGGGCCGGAGGGTAATGGAGCTGTGGACGACGGAAACGTGGAAACATAAAACCAGGTCCACCAACCGCCGCTTTCGACCCGGTATGCTCAGCTGGAACTACTGGGTCGCCTATGGCTACATTATGGCCGCAAGCGCCGACGGTAGGCCGAAAGGACAGTTTCTTTCCAACGCGATATGTCCCTCAAACGGGGCAGACATACACGGTCCGACCGCGAATACCAACTCTGTCGGTAAGGTCCTGGGTGGGAAAGCTTCTGACGGCAGGGGGGAATGGAATGAATATTTCAGCAATCTCCCCAACGGGGCGAGCCATACCATCACCTTTAATCCTTCGCTGTTAAGAGATCCCGAACACAAAACAAAATTCAAGGCATTCCTGAAGGGGTACGCTGAAAACGGCGGTTCCGCCCTTCAGATCAACATGCTGGATCCCGATATGCTCAGGGAGGCACAGAAACGGCCACAGGATTTCCGTCACCTCCTTGTAAGGATTACCGGATACAACGCCTATTTCGTGACTGTGGGAAAGGAGCTTCAGGACGAGGTCATCGCCAGGATAAGTCACAGCAAATACTGAGAGTGTGTAGATGAAACAACAGAACGGCGGAACTTTAATTGAAGGTATTGTTCTCGACATACAGCGAATGTCGACTGAAGACGGTCCTGGTATTCGAACCACCGTTTTCATGAAAGGATGTACACTGCATTGCGCGTGGTGTCATAATCCTGAAAGCATTTCGGCGAAACCACAGGTGCAATGGATCGGTTCGCGCTGCATAGGATGCGGCACCTGTCTGGATGTATGTCCGGAAGGTGCGATTTCCGATGAGGGCAACGGAATACAAATCGACCGGGGCAAATGCACCGGTTGCGGCACCTGCGCCGAGGAATGTCCTTCCACCGCCATGGAACTGCTGGGAAATAAATGGTCGGTTGACGATCTTGCGGTTGAATTGCTGAAAGACAGGGTTTATTTCGAGAAATCAGGAGGCGGAGTTACCATAGGCGGCGGTGAGTCGACCTTCCAGGCGGTGTTCATCTCGTCATTGCTCGAGAAACTTTCCGCTTCGGGCGTGCATACCGCCATAGACACATGCGGGCAGACCAGCCGTGATTCCCTTGAAAAAATACTGCCGTTTACCGACCTGGTGCTCTATGATATAAAAGAAATCGACAGCGCAAGGCACCGTAATTTCACCGGGATAGGAAACGAGAAGATATTGGACAACATTATCTACATCGGCGAATACATTAAAAAGAACAACGGAAGACCCGAGTTATGGATCAGGACACCGGTGATTCCCGACGCCACGGCACGTGAGGAAAACATCCGCGGTATAGGTGAGTTCATAGCACGGAATCTAGGCGATTCAGTACGACGTTGGGAACTTCTCGCGTTCAACAACCTGTGTGAAGATAAGTACCTCCGCCTGGGCAGGGAATGGATTTATAAAAAAAACAAGCTCATGAGCCGCGAATCAATGGAGTATCTCTACGGGGTCGCGTTGAAAACCGGTATCAGACCGGATATAGTGTCGTGGAGCGGTGCGACAAAAATAGAAGATGAAAAAAACACGAAAGATCCCGTTGAACAGGAAAGGTTGCGTCTGATCAAGGGATCCAATGTGTGTTCACCGCAATAATCGAGGAGGGTGATGGATATGAATGAAGTCAGGAAAACCTTTACCGACGCCGAAATTGAGAAGTTCAAACCTTCCGAAAAAATCGGGCTGGTATCGTGCATAAACCCTGAAGGATTACCGCATATGGCTCTTCTGACCAGTATAATGGCGAATGGTCCTCAGAAACTGACGGTGGGACAATTCTGCCTGGGACTGAGCAAATGGTACATGAAGGAGAAAAAGAACATCGCTTTCCTGATACTTACACTGGATAAAAAAATGTGGAGGGGCAGGGCGATATGGACTCATGAGAGAACTGAGGGCCCTGAGTATATAATCTACAATAATATTCCCATGTTCCGGTATAACTCCTACTTCGGCATCAACAAGGTGCATTACCTGGATCTCGTGGAAACCGGCGGTGAAGAGTCGCTTCCCATGGGTGGAATCATAAAGGGCTCCCTGCTTACCATGATCGGGAAAGGGGCCGCGAAAACAGGCCGGGAAGAAAGAATTCTTAGACCTTTCGCCGAAGACCTTATCAATAAACTGGATTCGTTGAAATTCCTTTCGTTTATAGACACAAACGGGTTTCCCGCAATCATACCTGTTATCCAGTGTCAGGCCGCCGACAGCCGCAGGCTGGTGTTTAGCCCCTCTGTCTACAGCGATGAACTTAAAATGCTGAAAGAACATGACAACGTCGCGCTGTACGCGCTCAATTTCAAGATGCAGACAGTGCTTTTGCGGGGTGTATTCCTTGGATACAGAAATTACCGCGGAATTAAAATGGGCGTTATAGACATCAACTGGGTATACAATTCCATGCCGCCCATACACGACCAGATCTATCCGGAAAAGAAGCTGGAAGCGGTGGTTAATTTTTAACGTACCGGAACTATGATGGCGATACAGGGGTAGTGTTGTTTTAATTAATGAATCATCCGCAAATACCTCGTAACTTACGGATTGCGCTTGACCAGCAGTTGATTTTCTTTCATCTTTATTAAATCTTCACATGTCTACCCTTTTATTATAAAGGTGGAAGAACAAACGCGATGAACAGAACCGTCGGGAATAGTCATATCGATATCAGAGTTGAAACCCCCGAGGCCGAAACTCCCGTCAAAGCCATCGGCTATCCCCTGCGCGTCGCCGGTATTGATATCGGCTCCAACGCCATAAGGGCGCAGGTGGTTGAGTTCAGTACGCCGCAGCGGTATTCCCCGGTCATGGAAGAACGTTTTCCCGTGCGGCTGGGACACGGCGTCTTCCTGCATGGCAAGCTGGACGAACGCGCCGTGCAAGCCGCGATCGAGGCGATGAAGTCCATCCGTGAAGGGTTTGACCGGTTTTCTCCGGTGAAATACCGGGCCGTCGCCACCAGCGCCGTCAGGGAGGCCTCGAACGGCCGGGACTTTTTGGACAGGATCCGGGCGGAGACAGGGATAGACCTTGATATCATCACCGGATCCGAAGAGGCCCGGCTGGTGCACCTTGCGGTGAAAAAGCGTATATCCCTTACCAACCGGCAATGGATACTGGTGGACCTGGGCGGCGGCAGCGTCGAAGTGTCACTGGCAGACGATTCGGGCATTCTGTGGAGTGAATCCCATACCATGGGTTCGGTGCGGCTATTGGAGGAGCTTTCCATTTCGGCCGACGAGCCTGGAAGGTTCCAGAAACTGCTGGAAGAATATATTTCGACCCTTAAGATCCCGTCGGTGGCGCGGTACAAAAAGCCGTCGGGTATGATCGGCACCGGCGGCAACATCGATGAACTGGCGCGCCTGGCGGGCTGCCGTCCCGACCGCGACGGGGTCAGCGCCATGAACCCTTCGGACCTGAGGGCGGTCATCGACATGCTTTCGCGTATGTCGTTTCGACAACGTGTCGAGTCGTTGGGCCTCAAGGAAGACCGGGCCGACGTCATACTGCCTGCCGGCATGGTGTACGATCGCATCGCCGGTCTCATTGAGGCGAAAATCATCCTGGTGCCCCACGTCGGCGTCAAAGAGGGGATACTCTACGACCTGGTGGATGAGCTTACCACACATGATGCACGGGAGCAGCGGCAGGAAGAACAGACACTTGAGGGCGCCGTGAACCTGGGCCGGCGTTATTTCTTCGACGAACAGCACAGCGTGCACGTCGCCGGACTCGCAGTATCGCTGTTCGACCAGACCAGGGAAGTGCACGCGCTGGGCGTAAGTGAAAAAAAATACCTGATCGCGGCGGCGGTGCTGCACGACGTGGGCGCGTACATAAGCTATAAAAAACATCACAAGCATTCACTTTATGTAATTTCAAATTCAGAATTGCCGGGCTTCTCGGAGCATGAAATGCTTATTATCGCGAATATAGCCCGCTACCACCGCAAGAGCGAACCGAAAAACGTGCATGAACTCTTCCAGGCCCTCACACGTACTGAACAGGAAACGGTGGTCAAACTGGCTGCCCTGCTCCGCGTGGCAGACGCCCTGGACCGTGAGCACACCCAGTGCGTTCACAATGTCACCGCGCAGGTCGAACGGCAGTCCCTTGTCATCGAGCTTCATGGGGTGGGAGAGCTGCGGTTGGAACGATGGGCGCTCCAGAAAAAAGACCAGCTTTTCGACCGGGCTTTCGGTCTCAAGGTGCGGGTACGGTAGTATTTCTGATGGATTTTTTCCGTTATCTAATCTATATTCCGGAAAGACATCATCTTTCACAGCCGGGTTGCCGATATGAAAATCGCTTTCATCTCAGACATACACGCTAATTTTCCCGCTCTTATTGAAGCATTAGAGACCGCTAAAAGGCTTGGGGCGGCCGAGACGGTGATAGCCGGCGATTTCATCGGCGGAGGCCCACACCCGGTAGAAGTGATACGAACGCTGAAACGGCTGAACGTTAAAATTATTACCGGGAATCTGGAACGTGAAGTGGTGGAACTCGCGGCACACAAAACCGGCAAAAAAGGGTCGAAGAAAAAAAAGGGGAAAAAAGCGAATACCATCTGGACGGTTCGACAGCTGGACGAAGACGACATTGAGTGGTTGAGTGGACTACCCACAAGCATCGGCTTCAGGGTCGAAGATGTCGATGTACTGGTAGTACACGGAAGCCCCGAAAGCGACCAGGACAACCTGTATCCCAGTATAACACCTATGGCATTGAAGTCGTTAACCGGAGGATTACAGGCGCATTTGCTGATCTGCGGACATACTCATATCCCCTTTACGAAAAGACTCGGACACCATTATCTGATCAATTGCGGTTCAGTCGGCCGTCCGGTGGACGGAGATACCCGCGGTTCTTTAGCGCTGGTGGATTTCCCCGGAGGGGGAATACTCAAAGCGAAAATTATAAGGTTTCGCTATGAAATGGACTCAATGCTTGAAGACCTGACCGCACGCGGGGTCCCGGGTGTTGTTCCAGATGAATACCGGAAGGGTATAAAGCGAAAGGGCGCATAACATGAGGACAGATGTATCCCCCGAAAGGTTTTTCCTCGGCCTGCAGTCGGTCTATTGTATTCCAGGTACCCCTCCTGCATACACATTACCCGAATCAGTTGATACAGAAAAAATACATACGTTGCTGAAAGAAGCCGGCTATGAATTCCAGCGGAACTTCGCACTGGAAGGTCGAATGGACTTTTATGACACCTACAATACCGCGCTGCTGAATTTCGATCGTCATCTGTTTTACG
>CAZUXY010000073.1:0-18142 GCA_964624235.1 uncultured Leptospirales bacterium
ATTCGAAATGACAGACTTTTCTCACCCCTTCGGGGATTCGAAATGACAGACTTTTTTTACCCCTTCGGGGATTCGAAATGACAACGAGGGTACCGTCAAAATGACAAGGTTATAAAGCGGGGGGATATCATCACCCCCCCTCCGACAGCCATGACCATCATCTGACACGATCCGGTGAGGTCGATAGACAGCTGCTACACACCGCCCCTACACCCTGAAGAACCCCACCTTCTTTTTCAGTTCGTCGGCCATGAGCGCGACCTGGCGGCCGGTATCGGCCATTTCCGTCGCCCCGGCGGCGTTCGACTGTATAAGGTCGGTCATGGTGGAGACCACGGTCACGATCTCGTCCATCGCCGTTTTCTGAAGGCCGGTGCGGTCCTTAATCTCGCCGGTCATTCTCATCATCTCTTCAGAGGTGGTGTCGACCTCCCTGTTGGCGGCCACCTGCTTCCCGGTGGTGGAGGTGAGGTTGTTGATGATCTCGTCTATGGAGCCGATGCCGCCGATAATGCCGCTGATCTTGCCGTTGGCGACGCCCAGCTTCTCCATGCTGCGGCCTATCTCTTCCACGTTCCTTTTTATGAGGGCGTTGATGTCCTTGATACTGCCCGCGGTCTGGTCGGCCAGTTTCGATATCTCGTCGGCGACCACGGCGAATCCCCTGCCCGCCTCGCCCGCCCTGGCCGATTCTATGGCGGCGTTTAGGGAGAGGAGGTTTATCCTCTCGGATATGTCGTTGATGATCGTCACGATCTGGTCCATCTCGCCCGAGCTCTCTTTGATTTTACCCATGCTCTCGGTCAGTTCGGAGAGCGACCTGACCCCCGTGTCGCTGTCCCGGGCGATGCCGGCGGTGATCTCACGCGACTGCCGTATCCTCGCGTTCAGGTCGCCTATCTCCCTGCTGAGCTCGCTGATCTTTCCCCTGAGCCCGCTCAGCCGATGGTGCTGGTCGGCGGTCAGCGACGCGACAAAGTCGACCTCGCGCGACACCTCCTCGGTGCTGGCCGACACCTCTTCGGCCGACGCCGCCTGGGCCTGGCTGTTCTCAGAAAAGTTCCCGGTGGACGCCGAAACCTCGGACGACACGCCGGCCAGCCTGTCGGCTATGGCGATAACGTCGGTAATGACGTCCCTGATCTTGCCCGTGAAGATGTTGAACGATTCGGCCAGTTCCCTGAGCTCGTCCCTGGTGTCGAGCTCTATGGTCTTTGAAAGGTCGCCGTCGCCCTGCGAGAGCTCCCTGAACGCGTTTACCAGGTTGCGCAGCGGGTGGGTAATGTACTTGCGGGCGTAACGCCGCGCCGCCAGGAACGATGCCGCCGCGGCGAGCAGAAAGACCGCCAGGGAAACGGCAAGCCCCTTCTGCACCTCGCGGGCGTAGTATTCCTCTTCTTTCTTAACGGTCGCCTCTATCTGGTCGATGTAGTTGCCCGTGCCCACCACCCAGCCGAAGGGCTCGAAGCTCAGGGAGTATCCGCGCTTGGGATAGGGGACCTTTCCGTCACCCTTGGTGAAATAAAAATCGGTGTACCCGCCGCCGGGCTTGCGGCCGTTCTCTATGATCTCCTTGATGAGGAGCTTCCCCTTGATGTCTTTCGAGCCTATGCGGTTGATCCCCTCGATCTGGTGTTTGTAGGCGTGCATCACGTTGGTGCCGTCGTAGGTGTCGATCCAGAAATACCCCTCGGTGCCGTAACGGATGCCGCGTACCAGCTCTTTCCCCTGTTGCTGGGCCTCTTTCATGGTCAGCTTCCCCTCTTTGTGGAGCTTGTAGACGCCGTCGAGCATCGTTACCACGTTCTGCACCTGGTGCTTGATGTCCTCGTCGTACATGCTCAGCAGCACGCTGCGGAACTCCGCGACGCTCTCCTTCTTGAGCGAGTACAGGCCCCACACGTAATAGACCTGGAAGAGCAGCAGCGACAACAGGCAGCTCATGGCCGTGACGATGATGATCTTGCTTTCGATTTTCATAGGGTACCTCGAGTGCGTTGGTGTATTGTTTCAGCGGGGGCGCGTATGTATGTCGCGCCTCATGTCTCCGCGTTTAAATGCTTCCTTTTTTACCGTCGGGAGTGAAAAGAACCAAATTAGGCCAGGAACGATAACAAATACAAACAAAATTTAAATAAACAATAAATATTTCATTGTTTTTTTACATTCCCGTGACACCCCCTTCCAGAAAGCGCGGATCCGAATCCGCGCCTTCTGGATTACGGAAAAATCGTTGCAAAACGCCCGCACACTTACGATACTTTGCGGGAAAAACCATGACCACTACGAGGTATGCCATGATACGCATCATCAAAATAACCGGCGCCGTCATCGGCGCGCTGGTGCTTGCCCTGGCCCTGCTTTTGCTCTACTGGCGTTTCCGTCCCAACACCGCCGAGGTGAACCCGAAGCTCGCGCTCGAGGTATGGGACGCCGTGAACGACGGCATGCATAACTCGAACACCGACATGATCTTCTTTAAAAATAATTTCTACCTGGTGCACGCCTCGTCCCCCTACCACTTCGCCACCCCCGAGTGCAAACTGGTGGTATGGCGTTCCGGCGACGCCCGCAGGTGGGAAAAGCTTTCCACGGTGCGCGTTCCCGGCGAGGACATCCGCGACCCCAAGTTCCTTTCGGTCGGAGGGAAGCTCTACCTGTACGTGCTGAAAAGCGTGGCCTTCGAGGCCGAACCCTACAGGACCGCCTACGTGAGCTCAGACGACGGCGTGAAATGGAGCGCGCTCACCGACATGGCCCCCGAGGGATGGCTCTTCTGGCGGCCCAAGACCCGCGACGGAAAGACCTGGTACCTGCCCGCGTACTGGTGGGAGCACGGCAAATCGATGCTGTTGAAATCGACCGACGGCAAGCGCTGGGAGAGGGTGTCGACCATCTACGAGGGGGGCCGCAACGACGAGACCGCCATAGAGTTTCTGCCGAACGGCGACATGATCGCGACGCTGCGGCTGGAATACTCCGAGGACCTGTGCGGCGACAGGCGGGCCTCTACCGGCATACGGGTCGCTAAGCCCCCCTACACAAAGTGGAAGGGCGTCGAGGACCACACCACCCGTCTGGACGGGCCGGCCCTTTTTTCTTACCAGGGACGGGTGTATGCGATCGGCCGGCGCAATCCCTACACCCCGGGACCGCTTAACTACTACGGCAGCATATTCGCCAAAAAACGCACGTCGCTCTTTCTGGTGACCCCGCAGAAACTCGTTTTCCTCTCTGACGTGCCCAGCGCCGGCGACACCACCTACGCGGGCTACGTGAAACGGGGCGACACGCTGTATTTCAGCTACTACACCAGCGATCCGAAGCGCGACTTCCCCTGGATAATGGGCATGCTCATGAAAAGCCCCATCCTCATGGCGAAGCTGGACCTGAAATCCCTGGAGAAACTGGCGCTTGAAAAAACGGGGGGCGCGGAATAACAGGCGCGGATCATGATCCGCGCCTGTTATTCCCCGATCCGCGCCTGTGTGATAATATGGCACCCATACTGGAAATAATAGACCTGGAAAAGCACTACCCCGAGGTGCGCGCGGTGGACGGGGTGTCGTTCGCCATCGAGCCGGGCGAATGCTTCGGCCTGCTGGGACCCAACGGCGCGGGAAAGACCACCACCATCGAGGTGGTGGAGGGGATCCTCACGCCCACGGGGGGTTCCGTACTCTACAAGGGAAAGCCCAGGGGCGCGAGCTTCAAGGAGGAGATCGGCATACAGCTGCAGAACACCGAGCTGCCGCAGTTCCTTACCGTGCGCGAGACCCTCGAGATGTACCGCAGGCTTTACAATCGCCGCGCCGACATGGACTACCTCATCACCGCCTGCCGGCTGGAGGACATTCTCAAACGCGACAACCGCAAGATCTCGGGCGGGCAGAAACAGCGTCTGCTCCTGGCCATCGCCCTGGCCAACGACCCCGAGCTCATCTTTCTGGACGAGCCCACCACGGGACTGGACCCGCAGGCGCGGCGACACCTCTGGGACATCGTCCAGTCGATCAAGAAGGAGCGCAAAACCATCGTGATCACCACCCACTACATGGAAGAGGCCCAGCTTCTGTGCGACACCGTCGCCATCATGGACCAGGGGAAGATCATCGCCATGGGCGGCCCCGACGCGCTGGTTAACGAGCACTGCAAGGGGGCCTCCATCGTGTTCAAGGGGAACCTGGACGAAGCGAAGCTTTCCGCCGTCCCCTGCCGCTGGTTCCGCGTGGAGGACTGGATCGAGATACAGACCGAAGAGCTCGACACCTGCCTGCACCGTCTCATGGAAGCGGGCATAGACCTCTCGGGTATGACGGTGCGCTTGCAGAACCTGGAAGATCTCTTTCTGAAACTCACCGGGCGGCAGCTGCGCAACTGAGCTGAAAACATCCCCCTCCGGCGCAGCCGAAAGCGCGGATATAACCGTGCCCGGATTCGAATCCGTAATCTGTAACAAATCCCGCGACGGTTTACTAATCAATCGGGCAGGGCGCCGCCCGCGCGCTTCCGCCCGGCGCCCGAAAGATCAAGGAGACCGTCATGAATAAATTCAGAAGAATAACGCGCGCGCTGCTCCCGAACAGAAAAGAACTGCTGATCAATGCCGCCGCCGTGGCATTATTATTGATCGTAAAAGCGTCGGTGTTCGCGAACTACTTTGTGCCCACCGGGTCCATGAGTCCCACCGTCATCGAGGGCGACAGGGTGTTTTCAAACAACATCGCCTACAGCCTCAGGATACCTTTCACGAAATTTCACGTAGTACGGTGGGGCAGCCCCGAAAGGGGCGATGTGGTCTGTTTCATCTACCCGGGCGACGACCGTACACGGTACGTGAAGCGCGTCATCGGGGTCGCGGGCGACAACATCGAGATCGACGGTGAAAACGTCACGGTCAACGGCGGAAAGCTGGAAACCAGAGCCGTGCGGGAAACCGGCGACGCGTTCATCCGCGAAGAAGCGATCGGCGGCAGACGCCACCTGGTACGGTTGATGAAACACCGCAACGCCTTCGATGTCGTGAGAAGATTCAGCGTCCCCGAAGGCGCGCTCTTTGTCATGGGCGACAACAGGGACGACAGCTATGACAGCAGGTTCTGGGGTTTTCTGCCGGTCGACAACGTTATCGGCAGGCTGAATTTCCGCTATCTTTCGATCGATCCCGGCAGTTCCAGGATCAGACTGGACAGGACAGGTACCGTGCGCTAAGAAGGCGCGGGTTCTAATCCGCGCCTTCAACGAATGATCCGCGCCTGATCTACTGAATGCTTTCCATGACCAGCAGGGCGAATTTTCCCCAGTCGAAGGTCTCTTCCTCTTTATGGGTCACGCCCATCCTCACGATAACCAGGTCGTTTTCGGGGAACACGGCCACCCTCTGAAGGTTGAAGCCGCTCAGGTAGTACATGGACGAAGGAAGCTTCGGATAGGCGCGGGTGTCTTTTTTCTTCGGCCGCGCGGGGTTGAGCCACAAATGGGCGCCGTACAGCCCGTCCGAGTCGGGCGTCGGCGTGGTGCAGTAGGCGATCCAGTTCTCCGGCAGCAGCTGTTTCCCCTCCCACCTTCCGTTACGCAGGTAAAAAAGCCCCATGCGCGCCCAGTCCCTGGCGGTGGCGAACATGTAGCTGGAACCCACGAAGTTTCCCGACGCGTCGGGTTCTATGAGGGCGCTGTCCATGTGCAGGGGTTTGAAGAGCCGCCCCTGCAGGTAGCGGTGCACGTCCACCAGGCGTCCGCCCGCGGCCTCGCGCACTATGCGCATTATGATGTTGGTGGTCCCGCTGGAATAATACCACAGGGTCCCCGGCTTGTGCGCAAGGGGTTTGGCGGCGGCGTAGCCTGCCATGTCGGCCGATCCGTAGAGCATGTCGGTAACGTCTTTCAGAGGACCGTAGACCTCTTCGAAGGCCAGTCCGCTCGACATCCGCATAAGGTTGTCCAGGGTGATCTTCGAACGGGGATCGCCGGTCTTTCTCCATTCCTTTATGGGGGCGGGCTTATGCACGTCCAGCTTCCCGTCCTTCACCAGCATGCCGACCAGCGCCCCCGTGATCGATTTGGTCATGGACCATCCCAGAAGGCGGGTGCCCGGGCCTATGCCCTTTCCGTACCTTTCGGCGATGATGCGCCCCCTGTGCACCACGATTACCGCCTGGGTCCGCACGGGCACGCCGTGTACCTTTTCCGTGAAGGCGAAGTCCAGCGCGTTTTTAAGCTTCTCCCCGTTCACACCGGGGGGCGGGTCGTTCAGCGTGACCTTCCCGCCCGCGGGCCACTCGATGTCGCGCGGGTTTCTGAACGGCGGCTCGGCCCCCTCGATCTGCTTCAGGAGCTCCTCACGGGACCGGTCGATGGTGAGGGTGCAGCCGAAGCCCTCGCGGTAGAGGGCGGTCTTGTCCTGGAAGAAGCCCAGGCCCACCGAGGTGACCTGTTTTTTTTCGCGGTCGATTTTGTTCGACATGAGGGCGAAGAGGGGATTGGTGGGCGCGATCTCTTCCCTGACGATATACCCCGGGTCCCGGTCTGACAGGAACACCTGGGAGCAGAGGTACTTGGCCGAATAGCCGGTCCCTATGGGGAGGGCGTTGTAGATAAAGTAACAGGCATAGACCAGTATGCCGAGAAACGCGCTGAGGGCCACGTACGCGGCCGTTTTATAGACTTTTTTCATGGTAATCCTCTCAGTCTGTAATCCGGGGCCGCCATTGCGATGTCGATGAAGGAGTACCGGGTATGATACGGCGCCTGCCGGTAATTCCACGCATGGTACACGAATTCATCAAAGAATTCAATAATCTTTTCCCGGACGGGGGCTGAAGGCGCGGATTCAAATCCGCGCCCCCGGCACCATAAAGGCTTGACGAAACACCACGGCGCGGCAGTGAATACTGTATCAGTAAAGGAAACCGATATGCGGGAACGAATCTGGACACTCTTCATGGCGCGGACCCGGGAATTCTTCAGGGACCGCTCGTCCCTGGGATGGAACCTCTTTTTTCCCTTCCTGGTGATCATAGGTTTCGGGCTGCTCTTCAACCAGGACCGGCAGGTGCTCTACAAGGTGGGGATAGTGAACGCGCAACACGGCGCCGCGGCCGACGATGCCCGCTACCGCCGGTTCAGGGAGACGAAGCACCTTGATTTCGTCGAGTTCGTTTCCCGGGACGACGCGCTTGAAAAACTGCGCCATCACCGGGTCGACCTGGTAGTGGATCCCGGTTCGCGGCGCTACTGGGTGAGCGAGACCTCTCCCCGCGGTTACGTGGTCGAGCGTCTCCTCATGGCCGGCGTCGGGGAGGGAGCGAACGGCTACGTGAAACAGAGCGTCGCGGGCCGCGAGATCCCCTACGTGGAATGGCTCTTCCCGGGGGTTTTGGGCATGAACATCATGTTCAGCTCGCTCTTCGGGGTGGGGTACGTGGTGGTGCGTTACCGCAAGAACGGCGCCCTCAAGCGCCTCAGCGTGACCCCGGTGCGCCCCTTCGAGTTTCTGGGCGCCCAGGTGCTCTCGCGGTTGTTCGTGATCATGGTGACCACGGGCATCGTCTACACGGGGAGTGTCGTCATTTACCGGTTCCAGTGCAGGGGATCGTACCTGACCCTGTTCCTCGTCTTCGTTCTGGGCAGCTTCAGCATGATCTCCCTGGGACTGCTCATCGCCTGCCGTTCTTCGAGCGAGGAGTTCGCCGACGGTGTGCTGAACCTCATCACCTGGCCCATGATGTTCCTTTCCGAGGTGTGGTTTTCGCTGGAGGGTGCGCGCCCGTGGGTGCACAAGGCGGCGAAGGCCTTTCCCCTCACCTACATGGTCGACGGGGCCCGCCGCGTCATGAACGACGGCGCCGGCGCCGGCGACATAGGCCCGCACCTGGCCGCCATGGCCGCCATGTCGGCGGTCTTTATCCTCACGGGGTCGCTGCTCTTCAAGTGGCAGAAGACCTGAAGGGGGCCCGTTTACCGGGAGCCCGGGAAAGACTCCAGCGCCCGCTCCACCTCCGAAGGCACCTTCATGCAGATCTCGCCGTCCCTGCGGCACACCGCGGTGACCTTCGCGCCTACCACCGGCTTCCCGTCGGAGGCCCTGTAGAGGTCCTGGTAAAACACGAGCCTTATGATCCCCTCGCGCTCGAAACGGAGGCGGCTCACGAACGAGTCGCCGGCCGTCAGGGGCGCACGGTAATCGACCTCTATACGTGAAACCACCGGGTCGATGCCCCGATGGTGCAGATCCATGATGTCGAGTCCGGCGCTTTTAAGGAACGCGTGCCGCGTGTGTTCCAGATAGTTCAGGTACACCGCATTGTTGACGATGCCCTGGAAATCGCATTCGTAGTCCCTCACCGTAAGGCCGAGCTCGAAATCGTATTTTCTTTCAGTCATGTTCCCTGCTCCATTATATGGCTGCGCCCCTCACGGGGCGCGAAAAGGGAACAGGGGGACACCCACGAGGTTCTGTAAAGCTTTTTTTATCAGACCTTGAGCGCCCGCACCAGTTCCATGACCGGTTCGGGCAGCACGCTTATTTTCTTTCCCGACACCAGGGCATGGTAGTACACCATGCAGACCTTTTCCAGCATCTCGGCGTGCAGGCAGGCCTTCTCCAGGCTCGATCCCAGGTTCAGCGCCCCGTGATTTTGAATGATATAACAGCCGCAGTTGTTCCCCAGCTTCGACCGCACATTCTCGGCCAGTTCGGCGCTGCCCGACACCGCATAGGGGACCACGTCGACCACGTCACCGATGTCGAAAGCCACCTCGTCGAACAGGGCGGGAATGGGGGTCCCTATCACCGAGATGAGGCTGGCGTAGGTCTGGTGGGTGTGGGCCACGGCGTTCACCTTCTCCCGGTTTTTATATACCGCCAGGTGTATCCCCTGCTCCATGGTGGGTTTGAGGTCCCCCTCTAAAAGCTTCCCCCCGAAATCGACGACGCAGATGTCCTGGGCCGTCAGCTCGTGGTACTTGCGGCTCGACGGGGTCATGGCCGCGGCCTCCTCGCCGGGTATGCGCATGGAGACGTTCCCCCCGGTCCCCAGCTTCGTGCCGAAGAAACCGTTCTCCGACAGCCACAGGCTCCATTTCAATACTTCCTTCTGATATTCGTAATATTTACCCATTGCCAGGCTCCTTCTATTTCAATCTTTATGAAACATCACTGTATATGCAACAATATTCATTAACCGCAGACGGACGCAGATGAACGCGGACACGTCAAGGAGAAATCATCCCTGCGTAATCCGCCTGCATCCGCGGTTCCCCTTTATTTCATTCGATTCACACCAAGAGGTAATTTATTCACCCTTTAAGAGCTTCGATTCTTTCAGCCGCGTGCAGAGGGCCACGTTCAGCAGGGTGAGCACAATAAAGACCGTCATAAAGGGGGTCATGGAACCGGTGCCCGCCGTGCGGAAGGCGTCCATGCCGAAGATGAAGATGATCCCCGAGACCTGTCCCGACAATAAAATCAGTCCCTGCGAGGTGGACTCGGGCGCGGGATAGGTGATCTCGGCCCCGTACTGGAACCCTATGGGTCCGGCGCTCATGATGAAAAAACCCAGCACAAAGCTCGATACCAGAAGCAGCGGGAAGCTCGACGCGTATGCAAGGCCGGCCAGTCCCGGCACCAGGCACACCATCGAGACGATGAGAAACCCCCTGCGGTTACGCAGCCTGTCCGAAAGGGGCGGCAGGATGGAGGCGCCGATCACGCCGCCCGCCATCATGAGGGCACCGATGATGCCGGCGTCCTCGGAACCGAAGCCCCGCGGCTGGAGGATCTGCTCGATCCAGGTGGTGACGGCGTTGAACATGCCCAGCCCTATAAAGAAGAGGACCAGCAGGAGCCGCATCTCGCGAAGCTTCAGCATGTGCTTGAGACCTTCCATGAAACCATAGCGGACCTCCGCGCCCTCGGCACAGGGAGGGGTGGCCGGTTTCTCGCGCATGAAAATAAGAAAGAGGACGGCCCCCGCCGCGGACATTACGCCGTAGGCCGCGAGCATGCCCTTCATGCCCCAGGCCTTGAGCATGAACGGGGTGGCCGCCATGGCGACGATGATGCCGATATACTGCGCCAGGGCCGATATCCCCGTCGCGGTGGCCCGTTCGTTCAGGGGGAACCACCGCGCCGCGAGCCGTGTGTAGGCGTTCAGGATGAAGGGCTGGGCCACGGCCAGGCCGAACTGTGAGATGGTGATCATGGTATAGTCATCGGCGTAGATCCCCTTGAGCAGGCCGAACACGCCGGTGAGGACGGCCCCTATGCCGATGCCGAGCCTTATCCCCTTCGTGTCGATGATATACGAAGCCGGTATGGAGACGAAGACGTAGACCAGCATGAAGAGCATGGAAAGAAAGCCGATGGAAAGCGGCGTCACCCGGTAATAGGCCGCCGCCTCGGTGGTGATGGGCGCGAAGGCCACCCAGTGGATCTCGATGAGGATGTTCACCAGGGCGAAGACCCCCAGCACCACCCACCGGTATCCGTATACTTTGATGTTTTTACCGTCCGCCGTCATTGTATACCTCCTGTGTTTGGTATCCCGTTATAAAGGCGCGGAACATGTTCCGCGCCTCCGGCCAACCGGAGCATCTCACGCCGGTTCTATATTACTGAATATCCGGTCGAAACGCTCCAGGGCGTCATCGATCACCTCGTCGGTATCGGCCATGCTGGTGTACAGCCGGCTCCCCGCCAGGGTGATGATGCCCTCAGCCGTGAGGGCGGCCCCTATCTCTTCCATGACGTGTTTGCGCTTCGTCACCTCTTCGAATATCTTCGGGTTGGTGATCTCCATGAGCATGGCCGCCCCGGTCTCCATGTGACAGATGGACCCGTGGTTGAAGGCCACGAAGGGCAGGCCGTATTTGCTGAAGATGTTCTGTAATCCCTTCGTGACCCGGTCGCCGGCCCTGCCGGCCTTTATATGCGCATCGTGTTCGACGATGGCCTTGATGGCGAAGTATCCCGCCGCGCAGCTCAACGGGTTGGCCGAGAGGGTCCCTCCCACCATGGCCCGTTTCTTGAGCCCCTGGAGACCGGCGGCGAATACCGACATGACGTCCTTTCTGCCCCCGACGCCCCCCGCGGCAGGATACCCTCCCGCCACGCACTTGCCGAATACGGTGAGATCGGGTTTCACGTTGAAGTAGCCCTGGGCGCCGCCGGGCCCCACCCGGAAGGCGGTCACCACCTCGTCGAAGATGAGGAGCGCGCCGAATTCGTCGCAGAGTTCCCTCACCTTTTTGTTGAAGTCGGGCAGCACCGGCCTGGTGCCGCTCTCGGGTCCCAGGGGCTCCACGATCACCGCCGCGGTGCCCCCGGTCTTCCGGTTGGCCTCAAGCTGCTTTTTCAGGGCGCCGGTGTCGTTCGGGTATACCTCCTGGATAAACTCGAACGCGCCCTTCGGGATGCCGTGGGCCTCGAGGGTGCCGATGCCGGGGATGCGCATGCCGAAGACCATCTGGTCGCTCCAGCCGTGGTAGGCCCCTCCCACCTTGATTATGTTGGTCTTGTCGGTGAAGCACCGGGCGGCCCTGACCGCCGCCATGCACCCCTCGGTGCCGCTGGCCAGCATGCGGAACATCTCCACCGAGGGTATCAGTTTGTGGATAAGGTCGGCCAGCTTCAGTTCGTACTCGTGAAAGAGGCCGGTCACGGGACCGCTCTCCCTGATCACCTCGATGACCTTTTCCTGCACCGGCTTGTAGTTGCTGCCGAGCAGCGTGGGGCCGCCTGCCTGGAGAAAGTCTATGTAGCGGTTCCCGTCCACGTCCCACAGGTAGGCGCCGTCGGCCTTCGTGATGGCCAGGGGGAAGGGATAATTGAAAGCCAGGTTGTGCTGTACCCCTCCGGGGATGCGCTCGGCGGCCTCGGCCGTGAGCTTCTTCGAGCCGGCGCATTTCTTCTCGACCGACGCAAGGTACTCCTCCATGCGGTCACGTTTGATGTGGTGCAGGGGCAGTTCGTTCGCCAGGGTGTGCAGCCGCTTCAGTATATCGGGCGTATCGGGAAACGACGATATGGCGTATGATGGTTTGGTTTTTTCCGCGCTCATGGGTTCCTCCTTGGTGAGTACGTTCCCCAGGCGCGGATTCGAATCCGCGCCTTCGGGGGATTTTTTATTTATTCAATTTATGAAACAGTTCTTTATTCTTCACGTACAGTTTGGTAAACACCTCGTAATTACGGTCATAGACCGCCGCGTGTTCCTTCCTTGGTTCGTAGACTTTATGCAAGGCGATCATCTCTTTGGCGTCCCTGAACGATTGAAAGAGCCCCAGGCCCACCGCGCAGCAGACCGTGGCGCCGATGGTGCCGGTGTTCAGGGTGTTCTCGATGGTCTCTATGCGGCGGCCGGTCACGTCGGCCATGATCTGGCACCCCACCTCGGACTTGGCCCCGCCCCCCACGAAGCGCAGGGTCTCCAGGCGCGGCACCTTCCGCTCGACGGCCTCGAGCATCCAGCGCTTGTGGAAGGCGATCCCCTCCACCACCGCGCGGATCATCTGCCGCTTGCCGGTCTCGAGGCTCAGGTTGAAGAACATGCCCCGCGAGTAGGGGTCCTCCCGCGGCGCGCGGTTGCCGTGGAGCCACGGGGTGAAGATGACGCCCCCCGAGCCGGGCGGGATCTCTTCCACCTTCTCGTTCAGAAAATCATACAGCGACTCGTACACACGGCCGGCGTCGGCGTTTCCGTCGCAGACGTGCTTCGAGTCCAGGTACATGCCGATCTCGTCCAGGGCCAGGTGGTCGCGCACCCAGGCCAGGCACGCCCCCGAGGTCTCCTGCTCGGCGACGTAGAGGTACTCGCCGGGTATGGCCCCCAAAATCGAGGCGATGAAGTTGCCTATGTCCACCATGCGTTTGTTCACGTTCACCGACACCCAGCCCGAGGTGCCCACGTAGATGTGGGCGTCGTAGAGGTCCAGGCAGCCCGAGCCTATGGCGGTGAGGGGAACGTCGCCCCCGCCGCCGAAGACCGGGATGCCCTCAGCCAGGCCCATCTCACCGGCGGCCTTCGCCGTGAGGAGGCCCACCACATCGGTGGAGTTCACCACCGTCGGAAGATGGTCCATGCGCACGTTAAAGGTCTTGCAGAGTCCCTTGTGCCAGCCCAGCTTCCCCGGTCGGGTGTCATAGAGAAAGGTGATGTTGGCCGAATCGTGGGTCATGCCGTACGCCCCCGTGCACCGGAGGATCAGGTAGTCTTTCACGTCCAGCCACTTGTGGGCCTTCGTGAATATTTCGGGTTCGTTGTCCTTCACCCAGTGGTATTTCCACAGGGGGTCCTTGGCGGTGGCGGCCATGCCGCCGGTATAGTACAAAAACTTGAGGGCCTTGCGGGCGTTCCACTTGTCGATCTTGATGAGGCCCCGGTAGAGGTGCTTCGCGATCTGCTCGACGGCCCTGCCGTCCAGGTAGCTCATGGGGTTCCTCAGCGCGTTGCCGTGTTCATCCACAAAGATGGAACCCTGCATCTGGGCGCAGAAGGCCATGCCCCTGATGTCGCCCGCGCCGACCTTCGAGCGCGCCATGACGGTACGGGTGGCGCCGCAGACTGCCGCCCACCACTCGTCGGCCTTCTGCTCCACACCGCCGCCACCCAGGGTATAGAGGGGATACTCGATCATGTGGGAATCGACCAGCTCGATGCGCCCGTCGATGCGGTAGAGGCAGGTCTTGTTCCCCGTGGTCCCCACGTCGTGGGCCAGTATGTAGGGGGTCTCTCCCATGGCGTCCTCCGTAGTCCGTACGGTCTTTCCGTCCCGCGGAACGGCCCCATACTACGCCGGGAAACGTCCCGCTGTCTTCTTAATTCCTGATGGATCAATAAATGAGAAGGGCGTTTATTATAGCTCAGGCGGAGGGGTTTTGTCCACGCAAATACCGTACGGGCCAGCCGCGCTTCCGGGCGTGTTCCATGAGCAGGGGGTCGGGGTCCACCGCGACGGGAAAGCCGGTCCGCTCGAGGAGGGGAATATCGTTCACGCTGTCGGAGTAAAAGGCGCACTGCGCCAGGGTGACGCCCCGCCCCGCGGCGAATCCCTCCGCCCGGGGGATCTTTCCCTCGCGGTAGCAGTAGGGAAGGTCATGGCGCAGAAACCGGCCCCTTTCGTCGCTCAGGTAGGTGTTGCCGATCACCTCGTCGATGCCCAGGCGGCGCGCGAAGGGGACGGCGATAAAACGCTGCTGGGCCGTAATGATGACCGGAAGGATCCCCTTATCGCGGCAGGTCCGCACCAGGGACGGCGCCCCGGCGCTGAGGTGGTTGACGCCCCATTCGGCGAAGAAGCGCTCGGCCATGGTATCGAGCCGTTCGATTGAAATGCCACGTACCCTGAAGCGGTGATAGGCCATGTAGGTGTCGGCATCCAGCCCCCCCCGGTAATAGCGGGCGTTGAGGCGGAACATCCACAGGATCTCCATGACCCCCCTCAGGGAGCGGCGTCCCCGCCACAGGGCCCACAACAGGTCGGTGTCCCGGTCGGTCAGGGTCTCGTCCAGGTCGAAGAAGGCGATCTTCACGAAGGGGGGGATCGAACAGTTGTACTGTTCTATAGTGACAGGAGGGACGGATGCCGTCATTTCTTACCGTCCTTCTTAACGATGTGCCAGAATTCCCGGGGAGTGATTATCTTTACGGCACCGTATTTTTTAAGGACCAGCAGGTCCTGGTCACCGGTAACAATATAGTCGGCTTCGTTCGTTACGGCCAGGGCCAGGATTTTATCGTCATCATGGTCTCTCGATACATGTGTATGTAATGGTGTATATGTACCGATTATACAAAACTCTTTTAAAAAACTGATTATCTCCCCAACGGCATGTTTGGACATTTTCAGTTTTCTCAGAAACGCCTTTTCAATCTCTGTAAGGATATGATCGCTCACTATAACGGTATATTTTTCGATGCACATCTCAAACAGAGCGCTGCAGAGCCCCCGTGCGGCGAAGGCGGCGATTATGACGTTTGAATCGATGACCAGTTTCATGAAAACGTATCGAAGACGTCGTCGTCGGTGAGGATGCCCTGGGCCTCGGCGAAGGGAAGTACCGTGTTCCTGAGCCTGCGAAAACGGGAGACGGCGACATAGCGCTGGATCGATTCACGCACGAGATCACTTACAGGCTTGTGTTCCGATCTGCTCAGTTCGTCGAGCTCTTTTTTCAGTTCGCCGGGAATGCGGATGGTGATGGTCTGGTTCATGGAGTTTCTCCGAATGATTACGTAAGACAATGTAACACGAAAGGGAACCCGGGTCAAGAAAATATTGCTTCCTTTTCATCCCTCCCTGCTGCCGGCTGAAGGAATCCCGTGGTCATCGAAGGTGAACGTGAATCCCGCCTTCACGCAGGCGTCGCAGAGAAAGTCGCACACCGCGACAGGGGCCAGGAACTCACTGCTCTTCCCCTCGCGGTGCCAGTACAGCAGGTACATCACCGGGTCAGGGCCGACGGCGACCGGCAGCAGCTCTCTTAAAAGCCTTCCGCCCCCCGACGGCTTTTTATGGTAAAAGATCACCTTGTTCACGAAGACGCTGCCGTAACGGCTGCCGCTCTTGATGAAATGGACGTACGCAAACCGGCGCAGGTCCAGGGGCACGTACTTTCCCCTGTCAAGTACGGTAATGTCGCCGTTATCGTCGACATTGAATTTCTGTATGCCCGTTCCGGATATCCTCACCAGCAACAGGCCGACAGCCGCGAAGCAGAGCAGCATCCCCAGCGTGTCGTGATGGAGGCTCCGCACGAAGCCCTGGCCGTGCACGTTCACGATGAATCCGAAGGCCGAGAAGCCGAATATCGCGTACGCGATATAGACAAGATGGGTACGCTTAAGCACGTAGGCGCCTTTAATCTCTTCTTTGTCGATGATCACGGTGGGTGTGCGGAATTTCATGGGTTATGGGCTCTCCTTCGATATACTGCCGGGCAGTTCCTCCCCTCCCTCGACGGCTTCGGCCAGGTCGTTCAGAAAGCGCACCATGGGGCCGCCGTCGATGACGTCGTGGTCGATCAGGACCGTCATGTTGAGGATCTCCCGAACGACGATCCTGTCATCGACCACTACCGGTTTTTTGACGATCGAACCGATGCCGAACGACAGGGGATGGACCGACGCATGAATGAACCAGCCCCTGATACGCCCCATCATGCCCACGGAGGTGACGACGGCGTTCCCCATTTTCGAGAAGGCGAAGGCAGGGTTCCCGAGCATCCGCCTCCAGACGGCCCTTCGAACAAAGCCCGGCAGGTGGTAGTAGAGGTTCTCGAAGAGGGTGGACCTCTTGTTCAGCACCACGTCGCCGGCGGCAAGCGTTTGCCCCTTCGCCCGTTCGATCTCGGCGGTGATCTCGAGGGCGCTCTTTTCGTGCGCCTTCTCGATGACAAGGGGCATGGGGACCTTTTGCCCGCCGATCGTTTTTTCCACCAGGACCGAGATGTTCACGTCGTCGAAGACCATGAGCTTCTTTTTGCTGTAGAGGAACGCCGCCGCCTCTTTATGGTTCGCGAGCACCTTTGCGATCACGTGGATCAGCCAGGCGGTGAACGACACGCGGACGCCGCGCTTTTTAAGTTCGTTCATTTTATCCCGGGCAACGGAGACGTCGAACTCCACCAGGGCGCTGATGTGGTGCTTCAGCCTGCCGACGGAAAAGATGTCGAAGGTCGCGATGCGGGACCGAGGGATGGGGTGGAAGGAGTAGGGTTGTTTCATGGTTGATATTATCTTACTTTAGTATTTTAACGTAACGACATCGCCCGCATCATCAACGGGTGATCCCCGGGCCGTCAGTTTACTCTCTCCTCCACGGCCGCCACAGCCCCAGCCAGACCAGCACCAGGATGCCGTATGCCCAGAGGGCGCTTATCCCGGTGAAGAGGTCGAGCAGGAAGAAGAACAGGCGGTATCCCGTGATAAAGAGCCGCTTCGCCCAGGGGGTGCGCACCGGGGCTTTCAGATCGACGGTGTTTATTTTTCCCAGCCAGCCGCGAAACACCAGGGACTCGAGGTTGTAGATGTGCACCACCGGCGAGTACCGGGCCGCGATGCGCAGGTCGTCGGCGAAATCATTGAAATCGATATACTCACGCATGTAGCTGCCGATGCCGGCAGAGCCGTTTTTCAGCGAGCGGACGTAGGAGAGCACGTTCGCCGCCCCCTTCCCCAGCCCCGAATCCTTGAAGTAGCTGCGGTAGAGCATGTAGACATCGATGTCGGACGGGACATACGCCACATGGAACATCTCCCTGATGGAAGCGTCGCCGTCCAGCCGGTCGTCCATAACATAGGGGATGTTGAAGGTGCTCACCTCGTAACCGTCCTTCTTGATCCTGGCCACCGTATCGGCGTAGACGCGGACCGCTTTTTCATGAAGGCCGGCGTTGCGGCTTTTCAGCAGATAATCGATGGCCCCGGTGGTGCCCCCCTTCTTCACCGATTCGGTCAGAAGGTGCACCGCCTGGTAGGTGGGCTCCATGTCGAGCATGACGCCGTGCACCCTGATGCCGTTATCGACGGTCCATTTCTTGAAACGATCGTAGAGCGCCGGGAACCTGCCGGCGTTGTCGGTGGCGAGCCAGTAGCCGTCCTCGAAGGGATGGAGGGGCCACACCCACACCTTCACGCCGGCCCGGTTGAGCTTCCTTACCGGGCCCGCCATGGCGGGCGAGAAATCGTCCACCGCCATGGACACCTCGTAGTTCCCGGCCGCGAGCGCCGCGACAACCTCCGGCCGGTACAGCGTGTCGAGGGTGAGGCCGTGAACATCGCGCTTTTCGACCTCGAATATCTTGTTGCCCAGTTCGGCGAAGATGATGACCCGTTTGATCGCCCCCGCCTTCGGCCCCGATCCCATGAAGAGGGACCTCCCCAGCAGAACGGCGAGGAGCACGACCAGGCAGATCGCGACGGTCGCCCCGAGGCAGAGCAGTCCGCGCAGTATCGTTCTCATGAGTATAACCTCCCGGATTTTTCGTTAAGATGTACACACGCGGCGGGCGGCCGCCCGTATCATTTCCCCCGCGGGGAAAACAGCAGCGACTCGTATGCCTTCCCCCGGAAGGCGAACAGCCCGGTGCTGTAATGCTCCCCGTTTGTCAAGCCACCTGACATGATTGTTTTTCTCGATATTC
>CAZUXY010000074.1:0-17066 GCA_964624235.1 uncultured Leptospirales bacterium
GCAGAATCAGGGGGAATAGAGGCTTTTTTAACCAGTTCACCGTTCATACCCGGCTTGTACTCATGATGACAACTATTCTGATCTTTTTCGGGATGGGGACTGTGCTCGTTCTGGAATGGAATTATATTCTAAAAGATATGGGAATTATCGATAAGGCGCTGAATGCCTTTTTCCAGTCGGTCACGTGCCGAACCGCGGGCTTCAATACCGTCGACACAGGCGCTCTGAGAGAAAGCTCGCTCTTTTTCATGATTTTTCTTATGTTTACGGGAGGGGCACCCGGTTCCATTGCGGGAGGGATAAAGCTGACGACAATGGGAGTCATTTTCGGGTTGCTGCTGATGAAGATAAGGGGGAGGCAGCAGTTGATATTCTGGGGACGCGCGCTGGACAACGATACCATCAATAAAAGCACCACCCTTTTCATACTGGCGCTCCTGTTTGTGTTTACTTCCTGCTTCATGCTGCTTGCCGCTGGAACCGTCCCCGGGGAACGTGTATTCCTGCCGGCCCTGTTCGAGACCTTCTCGGCATTCGGGACCGTGGGGCTCAGCACGGGCATCACCCAGACCCTTTCAATGACGGGAAAGCTTATTCTCTGCGTGGTGATGTATGCCGGAAGGCTGGGACCGCTCACTTTTATCGGAGCCCTCGCCTGGGTGAAAAAAGATATGTATTATGAAGTCCCAGAAGAACATATAATGATAGGGTAGCATATGAAAAAGTTCATCGTAATAGGTCTTGGTAATTTCGGTTTTCCCATCGCGAAAACCCTCATGGAAAACAACTGCGAAGTCCTGGGTCTTGATACCAACCGCGAACTGGTACAGAAATACAAGGACTTGATAAGCCATGCCGTTATCGGCGACGCATCCCGCAAGGAGGTGCTCGAGTCCCTGTCCCTTAAGGATTTTGACGGCGCGGTCGTGAGCATAGGCCAGGACATGGGATCCAGCATTCTGATCACGCTGTATTTGAAGGAGATAGGGTTGCCGAGGATCATCGTGCGGGCCACATCGGAGGACCACGGAAAGATTCTCAAACTCCTGGGTGTCTCTGACGTGGTGTTTCCCGAGAGGGACATGGCTGTTCGCGCGGGGAGCATGCTGGCTATGAAGAACATCATGGATTATCTCCCGCTGGCGGGTGACTACGGGATCGTGGAGATGAGTCCCCCAAAAACCTTTGTGGGGAAGAGCCTGAAAGAGCTTCAAATCAGCACGCGTTACGGATGCCAGATAATCGGACTCAAGTTTCCGTCACCACCCGGCGGCGAACAGGGAGAACATGATTCCGATACAGGTTCAATGATTGTACCTACCGCAACCGATATAATCGCCGAAAACTGTATCATGGTGGTTATGGGAAAACACAGGGACATTGAAAAGCTGCAACTGTTATCGTAGATATCATCCTGATACCCCTCCTACAAATCGATAATCATGCCCTCCCTTGCGATATCGATCTCGAGGGAGCCGCGCCTTTTGACGCTCATGCTCATGTAGGTTTTCGCGGTTGACAGCACCGATTCAAGTTTTTCATCGCTGTAATCCGGTTCATGATGGAAAAGGATCAGTCTTTTAACGTTGAACCGCAGCGCGATATCGATGGCGATAGGCGCGGCCGAATGCCCCCAGTCTATCTTATCAATCGATTCCTCAAAGGTATACTGGGTGTCGAAAATGCACACGTCGGCATCGGTAAAAAAATCCCGATATGAGTCTATATAGTCAATCTCTTCGATATTGAACTCGCAGTCACTGGTAAAAACGAAGGACTTCCCGTTTTCCTCTATCCGGTAACCGAAGCACCCTCCCGGGTGACGCATACGCTTGTTGGTGATCCTGGTATTGTTGAGATAAAAATCGGACTCCTTCTCAAGCACATAGAAATCCTTGTCGGCGTACATGACATCCAGGTTGACCGGGAAGTGCGTGAACACCTGCTGGTATTCCACCCGTTCCCTGATGTCGTTAAAGGGCGAATAGATATGAAACCGGTTACCCTTGATATAGAAGGGTATAAAGAAGGGTATACCCTGCACGTGGTCCCAGTGGGTATGGGTCAGCAGGATATTGGCGGAACCTTTGCCTTTACCGAAATCCCCCGCCATGAGCTCTTTAGACAGGTTCTTGAGCCCGGTCCCGCAGTCGATGATGATGATATCGCCGTCGTCGGTGATTACTTCGACGCAGGTGGTATTACCTCCATAAGTACCCTTTATGGACCAGGGAAGCGTTTCGATAAAACGGTCTATCGATTCGACTGTAGCGATATCACCGGGAGTCGCCTGCATAAGCGCCTTTTTCAGCTTATCGATGATAATCGTGTTCGTAGAAGGTGTCGGGATAGAACCACGCACCCCCCATAATCGTATTTTCATGTAGACTCCCTTTCCGTGTTTTGCACCGGGAACGTTAATGGAAAGTCAATAGAGTAAAATACTCACGGTACGGATTTTAATCAATATTTTTTTATCTTTACTCGACCCATGAGGGAAATATACCATAGCCGACAGGACGCCGGTCAGACTAAAAAAACTTGACAGCGGCACCCTGCCTTTTATAATTTCTTGGGTATATCGTGGGGGTCATACCGCATCCTGAAACGCTACGGCACGCGCCCTCACGGAACCCGTCACTTACGTATTATTTCCATCTAACAAGGTTTATTCCGATTCCAACAAAAGGGAGAGATTACTATGCAGTTTTCTGAAAGAATACTAAAAGTGAAACCCTCCGCCACTCTGGCGATATCGGCCCTTGCCAATTCCCTCAGGGCCAAAGGCATCGACGTTATCGGATTCGGCGCCGGTGAGCCGGATTTCGACACCCCCCGTTCAATAAAGGCGGCGGCGATAAAAGCCATCGAATCCGGAAAAACCAAATACACCCCGGCGGGCGGGATACCGGAACTGAAAAAAGCCATTGCAGAAAAATTTAAACGTGACAATAAACTGAGCTATACCGAGGCTGAGATCACGGTAAACTGCGGGGGCAAACATTCCTTTTACAACCTTATGCAGGTGCTGTTGAACGACGGGGACGAGGTGATAATACCTGCCCCCTACTGGGTATCATACCCCCCTATGGCGCTGCTTGCCGGCGGCAAACCGGTTATAGTAAACACCACCGAAGAGAGCGGCTTCAAGATCACACCGAAGCAGCTTGAAAAGGCGCTTACGCCCAAGACCCGCGTCATCGTGATGAACTCGCCATCGAATCCGTCGGGTGCCGCCTATACCAGAAAAGAGCTGGAAAGCCTGGCAGATATACTCGAGAAAAAGGACGTGCAGATCATTTCAGACGATATCTATGAATCGATCATTTATGACGGTTTCGTGTTCAACAACACGGCAAACCTTTCAAAAACCCTGAAAGAGAAAACCATTGTTCTTAACGGGGTTTCAAAAACCTATTCGATGACGGGATGGCGCATCGGTTACATGGCGGGTAACGCCGACATTATTAAAAAGGTCGAAATTCTGCAGAGCCAGTCCACCTCGAACCCGACCTCGATCTCCCAGTGGGCCTCGGTTGAAGCCCTGAACGGCGAACAGTCGATGGTAAATGAAATGGTTTCGGCTTTCGATCGGCGCAGGAAAATCATCGTCGACAACCTGAACAAGGTCCCCGGATTCAAATGCCTCAACCCGGAAGGCGCGTTCTATGTGTTTCCCAATGTATCGGGTGTAACGAAGCTCAAGGGCTGGAAAAACGTCGCGGACAAATACGGTGCCGAATCGGTTTCGGCCGCGCTCACCTCTTACCTGCTCGAGGAGGCCCAGGTGGCGGTGGTGCCGGGGGTCGAATTCGGCAACGATCCCAATATTCGGCTTTCATACGCCACCTCGGACGAAAACATAATCAAAGGTACAGAAAGGATAAAGAGCGCGCTGGAGAAACTGGCTTAAATATTTCTACACATTAGCGTTTTTATTTCGCTTCCCTGACAGCGGGCGCCTGCAGAGGCGCCTTCTTCGTCCCTGTTTCCTTTTTCGTTTCCTGCCCTTTCCTGGGTTCCTCTGCCGGAGGGGGAACGGCCCCGGGCCCGCCGCGGAGCGAGGTAAGTCCCGGCGGCGAGTACATCACCGCGCCGATGATTATCGCCATGCCGACAATCACGGCCGCCATCACAAGGGCCAGCGCCCGGTTCTGTTCGTCCCGTAACTCCCTACGCAGCGGGAAAGGCATCAGCAGAAAAACCAGCGCCGTTC
The DNA here is from genome assembly GCA_964624235.1 of uncultured Leptospirales bacterium. Taxonomy (GTDB): domain Bacteria; phylum Spirochaetota; class UBA4802; order UBA4802; family UBA5368; genus CAZUXY01. The sequence continues at coordinate 4,217 of CAZUXY010000074.1, forward strand.
CTGTTCCCAGCAGTATCATTCCCGCCAGGGAATAGACGGCGATATCGGCGATGGTATACATGACCGCGATCCAGTTCATCGGTACCTCCATTTCATGTCAGCGGGAGGCGTTAGCCGTTCCCGGTATTTTTACGGACCGTACTTTTATAACAGGCGGTACCTCGTACCTTTTTAGTTCCTTCAGCTGCAGGGACATACGCCTCGTCTTTTCCTTTGCGATGTATTCGGCACCCGACCTGTTATACCCCGGGTGTCGGAGGGAAAGAAATACCGAGAACGCAATCACCGTTACAGATACCGCCACAGCCCTCAGCATCTTCACCCCTCCTCTTTCATTCGTACAGCCGCCTCGAAGACCGAAGATCCCATTGCCCGCCGGTAATTGATTACAGAAAGTATTATAAAAAAAGCCGCCGCTGCCAGCGGGCAGCGGGCATTCCCCGCAGATTCACGCAGCGATATGCTGAACGATCCGGGGCCATGCCGTTCAGGGCCGTACACTTCAACATAGAAATAATAGTCCCCGCTTTTTTCAAGTATGAAACCATGTGTGCTTTTCCCCTTCTGTAATTGCCATTGCCCTTTACGGGTGTTTTCTGAACAGTGCCAGAATCCCGTTTTGAAGGCGTAGTCCTCCAGGGGAGGGTTGAGCACGTCGATCTCGCTGAGCCTCTCCTTTATCTTCAGGTACGCATAAGACATCCGTTTAACGGGAAGCTTACGCAGAGCGCCACGCTGAATCAACATCACCCGGAGAGATACCCATTCATTATGCGGACGCTGCACCATGTCCGGATTTTCGATCAGAAGCCTGAAAACCGAACCGGGCTTTCCCAGGGTGACCGGGCCGTAAATGATCTGGCTGAACCGGACGCCGCTGTCCAGGTATTTCTCCCCGTCGGCCAGTACCTGGACGGGCGCGGCCGGTATCGGGATCGTTCTTTCGGTAAACCTTAGCCACGCTGAAAAGCCGAGCATCAGCACCATCATAAGCGCATACCATACCGCCCGGTACCTGTAGTGCTTCTTTTTTCGAAAATGGGCATCCACTTCATCACGGAACTCTTCAAAATCAAAGAAAAACAGGAGCCCTGCGGTATCCATGGGTTCAGCCCGCCTAACAAACGTTTTGCCATTCGTTTCGAATACCCTGAAGTGGGCCCCCTCGTTACGAAAGCGGAACAAGGTCACCGCGTCACCGACAGCCGCCGTGTAAGATAAATCCCCCTCGGCACCGGCTATCCTCAGACGGGACTCATGTCTTTTTGAAATGGTACCGCCCTCGAACTCAAACCTGTCCGCGCTGTAATGCAGGTTGATGTTTTCCGGGCTGTATTCGGTGCAATAATAAAACCTCCCTTTCTCTTCCTCCACCCATACCGAGCTCCCGTCATTGAACCTCACGTGCCACTCGTCACGAGGACCGCCGGCCGACTCATCCTCGTGCAGAAATCTTATCCCTCCCGCGATTTTGCAGGGTTCGCCGTCCACCTCGCCCGTCATCCCCAGGGAGAGGAGTGATGTGCCGGCACCGGGAAGGTGTCGGTCCGCAAACAGGCGGTAATATACCGCGGTGCCGCGGTCGTACCTGGCCCCGCATGAGAGGCACGCTCCCATGGGTATCCTCTGTTCTCTCTTCCCCCGCAACACGGCGGCTTCGGTAACGACGATATCGCCGCCGCACGAGGGACATACGGTTTTTTTTGCGCCGCCGGGAGGTGACATTCCTCGAGGCTAGACTCCGAAGAGAAAAAGTCAAGATATTTCCCGGCAGGATACCATCATGCCTGGTATCCCGGATGAAGTTCGTGTAGTTTATATATAAGGCTCTGACCCCTCCTGGCAGGAAACCATGGTTGATAAATAAAATGTTGCATATTATTCAACCCGCGTGTAAAAATGTCCGGTTATCCCAGCATACGCATATTCCGCTGCACATCAGGGCCTTGCTGTCAGTTTTTACCCCCGTGTCGGGGAGGCGACACCCGGGAATGACCACAGTACGGTACTCATGGCTGGACAGGCGGCTTGCCGGCTTTCGAAAGGATTTCCTGTAACGCCCTGGTAAGCGCTTTTTCTGCTTTATCCGCAGTTCATAAAAGGGAGCCATGTCTAAGATCAAAAGTCTGGTTTTTCCGATAGTAATATCGCTGCTTTTCGTCAATCCGGCGACGGGAACGACATCAATTGAATCAACCGAAAAACGCATGGCAACCCTGCCCGCCGGCATCCTGTGTGCCTCAGGTACTTTTACACTGACGCCTTACACCGGTGCGTGGAAAAACCGGTTCAACCGGGACACCTACCCTTTCGGTTCTTATGATTTCTTCCCCTCGGCGACCGCTTCAATAGACGGAAGAAGATATCCATGGGGGCTGGAGGGGGTTGCCGCTTCAGGCTCATTGCTGCGACCCCTGGGACGACTGGCCGGACGGGCCGGGGTGGGCATTGGAGCGACCTTAAGCGTTTACGGATCCATAACAGGTTTTTCCCGGCTATCTCTCATGTTGACCTCGGGAACCTATGTGCTTGGAGCGACAAAGGATCCCGTAAGCGATTACCGTCTTTACACCGTCCGTGGTGGCGCGGGATACCTGTTCATGCCGGGGAAAAGATGTATAATATTACTTTTTGCAGGCGCGGGCGCGGTGATGCATTCTTTCGTTACGGATACCGCGGATGGCAAATCTTCCCATTTTGAAACGTACCCCTCCGCTTCCATGGGATGGGAAGTGCGTTATGCGGTGGGAGCAAGGACCGATGTATTCCTTGGGCCCGCTGTGACCCTTTATATGGACAGAGATAACGCGGGAACCTTCCTCACCGGCAGCATGGGCATACGCTACCGGTATTAAAAGAGTGTTATCCATAGCTCCGGCCCTTCAGATGCCTTATGGTTTTTCCGAACAGATCGTAAAACTCCTTAAAATCATCATGCTCCCTCCCTTCTAAAATATCTTCCATCTACCGCCGCATCAGGATAATAGGACCGTATATTCGATGGGTCCTGCGCACCAGCATCACATAGAGCAGTATCCCCTGCAACAGCGCGAACAGGATTATTGCAACGAGGGAAAGGGTATAATTAACATCTTTGTGGGCTCTGACCCCGATTTAAAAAAATCGGGGTCAGAGCCTGTTTTTTTTTACAATTCGCCCATCACAGGCGTATCAACTACAGACACCAAACATGGAGCAACCGGTGCCCAGACCTGTAAGAATAATCGAACCTAATCTTACCTATCATGTATATACACGGTGCATAGAATGTAAAAACATGATCCGCTCAGGTTCGCTCAAAGAACTCATGATCACCGTGCTGATGAAAACACAGAAAAAGTATACTTTTGAACTTATTGCCTATGAGATTATGGACAATCACTTCCACCTCATTATTCGCACGGTCCCGGGAGGTGAAAGCATTTCCCGTGTTGTACAGTACATCAAGGCCCGTTTCGCCGAGCTTTTCAACCGTTCCATGAACCGTACCGGACCGTTCTGGAATGAACGTTTCAAGGACCAGATTATTGAACATGCGGAAAAACCGGTACACTACCTGCTGTGGCTCCTGTGGTACCTTGCCTTCAACCCGGTCAGAAAGAACATGGTGAGGAATCCGCGGCAGTCCCTATACGGCAGCATAAACTCGTACCTGGAGGAATCCCATCCGGGCAGGGTCAGAATCACGCTGCACCGGTATTTTATGGATCTGGGTACATCATTCAGGGAAAGGGTTCAGCGGTTTCTTTTATACGAAGAAGCCTATAGAAGGAGGCTGGCGGTTTATTTTTAGCCCGGAGGGGTCAGAGCCTGTAAGTGTAAGTGCAAAGCCTGAAGGTGTTTGAATGGTTTGACATTTAACAGTTGCTTTCTTTTATTAACTAACATCTTATTTTTATTGAACTTAGTGCAAGCTTCTAAACCCCAAAAATGAAGATAGTGTACTATACATCCGGTGTTACGGGATCGGGAAGGATCGTCCGGGGGATATCGATTGCGAATGCATTTAGACGGAGGGGAATACCGTGCGAATTCACCATTCTGCACAGTTCCCGTTTCGGATTTTTAACCGAGGGATATGCACAACATATCGAAATCCCTGTTGAAAACGATCAGGCGCATGCTAAAGAAAATTTTGAACAATCCGTATTGTACCGGACGCTTGTACACATTAATCCCGACGTGCTGATTGTCGATCTCATGTGGTTCACCCTCCATAACTTCATTCAGGAGTTGAAATGCGAAAAAATATTCCTTTTAACCCAGATAGCCGATGCCCGGTTCTTTACCGTGCAATTCCCGGAAGGGCCACGCGCTTTTGAGCCGGCACACTTCAACCTACTGCTTCAGGCGGAACCGCTTCCTGTTGATATCGGCGCACAGACAATCAATCCGATAATTATCAGAAACCACGATGATATACTGTCTGAAGAAGCTGCCTATGAGAAGCTCGGTATTATAAAATCCGGGGGAAATCTCTGTCTTTTCGCGTATAACGGCGAACCGGGTGAATACGATTCCATTAAAAGAAAGTATTCCTATCTCGAGGAAACCGGTTATCAGATGGTGTATTCAACAAATTATGCCGGCCGGGGGTATTTTCCCATAGTTGATTATTTCAACGCTTTTGATATAATTATCAGCGGGGCGGGATATAACCAGTTCTGGGAGATCATATATTTCGATAAAGAAGCGGTGTTCGAGGCGACCCCACGAGTATTCGAAGACCAGTTATGGCGGATACGCCATGGCCAGGAATACTACTTTAACGAGAACGGCGCCGATCAACTGGCGGGCATGATTACCGGTCGATGAATAACGTTGATAGAGGCTCTGACCCCTTGTCCTTTCCATTTCATGTAAATCGACAAAAAGGTATTAAAAAACCATTAAATCATTGAATAATTCCGGTTTTCCCCCGCAAGTGCATGGTATGGAACTTTACAATCTCTTGTTACTGGTCTGATATACTGATATGCCATCACCGTTGGAAATAAGCGGGGAAATTCCCGTACACCGTATCCCCGCCATCGACGCCCTCAGGGGTGTTGCAGTGATCCTCATGGTGCAGCAGCATCTGGGGGTTTGGTTGTGGAACAATGCAGGCAAGCCCATCAACGCGGCGTTTTCCGACTACTCCTGGTATATAATCATCAACTGGCTTGGAAACCTGGCCGCTCCACTGTTTATTATCATTGCCGGCGCGGGAACGGTACTTTTTGAGGATCGCCATCAACAAAAAGACAGGGTACTTATTACCAGAGGTGTGTTCATTATATTTATGGGTTATGTACTCAATTTACTCAGTCCTCACTGGTTTTCCCTGACATCCTGGTACGTGTTGCATTTAATCGGGTTTTGCCTGGCTCTGACCCCTTTATCCAGGCGTTTGCCCGAAAAAACTCTCATTCCTTTGATACTACTGATGATCTCTCTTGCCGTGTTATTACAGACAAAGCTTAACACGCCTCTGTTTTTAACAAACAAACAGATGGGAAACGACGAACCGCTGCGACTAGCGCTTGCCGCAGGCCATTTCCCCATATTTCCCTGGTGCGGCTTCTTTATGCTGGGGATTCTGCTGGGCAGATGGATGAAACGGAAACAGTATCTTCTGATGGTCCTTCTTGCATTTATCGTTATAGGATCAGCTGCCGTACTCGGGTTTTTCCACCATTCCGGTTATGCCTTTGCGACCTACGGGAGATTTTACCGATTTTTCGTCCCTCTCCCTTATTTTTATCCTCCCCTGCCGCCTTTTATATTGTTTCTCATGGGGGTTTCAACCCTGCTTTTCTGCGGAGTATCCGGGGCTCTGACCCCGAAAAACCCTGCTATCATGAAAACCAGAAACAAGTGCTTATGGCTGTCGGGACTGGGGCGTGTATCCCTCACCATCCTGTTTCTGCACATTGTTATATTCAATGAACTGATTAGATATTGGGGCATACACAGCATCTTCCCGGCCCCGATTTCTCTATTAATTATCATCTTAATCCTATCGTTGATGGTTTACATTACCTTAATCTGGGGTAAATATGAATATAAATACAGTCTGGAATGGATAATGAGAAGAATTTCCGGATAAAAAAATCAGACAGGGGTCAGAGCCTATGCATTTTGACATTTAGTCGCCGCCTGATCCTTATTTAATTGACATAACCGGTCTTTTTTGTTTATTTACTTATGGAAGATAATATTCCCTAAGTATCGTGTCGTAACCGGGTATTATTTACCCAAAACGTCCTTCTCAACGGTAATAGTTTACAGTATAGAGAATCATGCAGGAGGTACTCCGATGAAACGATATATATCATATTCTGTCATTCTGGCGATATTACTCTCTACGGCGCTCGTGGTTTTCAACCGGTGCTCGGTGGGAAATACGACGAGGGTTACTATTCATTTAAAGACTCATGAAATATCAAACACAAGAGGCAAAACTAGTATTTTTGATAAAATTTCATTATTATTATTCAAACCTGTTTATGCAATGGCAGGTTGGAGTTCGACCTGGGATTCATTGCAACTAGTAGTCTCCGGACCAGGTATGGAAACTATTACAACAGATATTCCTCCGCTTGCGACATCATATACAATAGAAGTTCTCTCCGGTGCTGATAGAGAATTCACTATTTATTCATATACTTCTGCAAATAATGTCCCCAAAAATTATGGGGGGAGAACTGTTTTAACTCTTAACCCTGGAGAAGAAAGTACCATAAATATAGTAATGCGACCAATGACTCGGATTACAAATCAATATACATCTACATCAACTATTACTATAGTGTGGGAAGATACTGGATCTTATGATGTGGGATACAATGTCTATCGATCAACTAATCCTGATGGTCCATATATCAATATTGGCAACACAATAAACTCAACATATAATGATTACCCAGTAACATATAATGTAATGTATTATTACAAGGTGAGTGTTTTAACAACCACTGGTGAGGGCATACCTTGTGACTATATATCTCAACTCGGTCCGCCATAATATCATTTTATTGAGATAATAATCCTCACCTCGACACCTTCCTCCTCGCTTTTTCTTTAAAACCACGAGGAGAAGCAGGTGAATGCTCCCCCATGGTGATATAAGAATCACCATTCCCACAGTCAGCAGCAATCCACAGGTACGCCGCAATGTTCCTGTTCCCGTATGATAATTCCGGTTCCGTACGGACACCGGAACCCCTCCGGCATTCCCCCTCCCGGTTGAAAAAACGAGGGGTCAGAGCCTCCTGTTTTCAAAAAAGCATGTTTCCGGGGTGCGCCTCTGAAATTTGCCTTTCCCCCGCACTTTTTGTATATTACTCGATCTTTGTAAATCTCCGCGGCTTCAGGAGGTTTTCACCATGAATAAAAGGAGTAGCATCAGATATTCAATCGCAACGGTACTCTTCAGCGGCCTGCTCCTCTCAGGAGGGTGTTTTTACACGGGTGACAGGGCCACGGTTACCCTGAACCTGGGGCTTCGCGGCAACCATGCGCTGTATTCACCTTCGGTCTTCGAACGCTTTCTGGCCTTCATCACCCTCTCGGTTCCGCTGGCGGCCGACCCTCCGCCCTACCCCTATGCCGTCGCCGCCGTAAAGCTCACGGTCACGGGGCCCGGCATGAATGAACTGGTAAAAGACCTCAGTCGCGCCGAGATCGACGCCGGGCGCGCCGTTTTTAACCTACCCGCGGGGAAGCACCGGGTGTTCGCCGTTGAAATCTACATCAGCTGGGAGGGTGAAACACCTCACCGGGACTACGGCGGGATTACCATCGCCGACATCGATCCCGGAAGCAACACCCTGGCGATTACCCTGGGAAACCTGCCCTCCGCGCCCTCCGGGTTTGCAATCGTCAGGACGGAAAACCAGTTCGCGGTACCTTTTAATTACGTGTCATGGAATGGGGAAGATCCGGGCTCGGTTACGGGCTATCGCCTGTACCGATCGACCAGTGAGACGGGAAATTATACCAGGATCGCGACGGTACCCAATCCCGGCCTTGACCTTCAGGGCGCCCCGCTGACGGCGTACTTCGAGGACTACGGCATCGACCCACAGATAATCTACTGGTACAGGGTCGGCGCGTACAACGGTTTCGGCGAGGGAGAGCCCGGTTCGGCGTTTCCCGACAACTGGTGAGGACACGGAACGATGTATTTCCCGCGGCACATACCTGTACCCACGGCTCTGACCCCTCTTTTTGATGCAGGAGGGTCAGAGCCCTGCGTGGAGCGGCACGCGGTTGCTGTTCCTGAAGGGACATGTATCCCCGCGTACACCGTCAATTCCCTGAAAAACCTCCGGATGGAACCCCGGGGTCAGAGCCCTGTTGTTCCCGGAACAGCCGAAACATCAATACTGCGCACCATAATGAATCGGGAAATACCCTGTATATTTCTTTTTTATCGTTTACGCTTAAAAGTTGCACGTATGCGGAAACTGGGAGGTAGGGTAAATGGTTAGTTTTGTATATTTTTACCACATTGTAACATCAGAACACCATTTAGCTTGACTGACTTATTTCAGTTCCGTAGATATGGCGTTACATATATACTTTTGGAGGGAATCACAGAAATGGGAAGGAAAATCAGTGTAATTGCAGCAGTGTTTTTTCTTTCCGCAGTCGTTTTCACCTTTACCGCCTGTAATTTTGCGGGCGACAGCGCGCGGGTAACAATAAATATAGGAAAGCCTCCGGAACTGGCCTCACGCCTGCCTCAGAAACCGGGGATTTTAGATAGAATTGTTTCTTTTTTCACCCTGGGTACCACCGCGCACGCGGACCCTTCGCCGGAAGACTGGTATGAAATCCGTCTTAACGTTACCGGAGAGGGGATGAGTCCCCTTGAGGTGGAAATACCCCTCGATACCGGCCAGATAACGCTCACGCTCCCTCTTGGGAAAAAGACCTTTACGGTCGTGGTGGAAGGCGACGGGGTGCGATTGTATGGCGCCATCAAGACCTTAGAACTTGGAGGTGCCACGACGATTAATCTTCAGCTAGGCCCTTTACCCAATGAACCGGTAATTGATCATTTTTCATTTGCAGATTATGGAGTCAATATTTATTGGACGATAAGTGAACCCTTGAATGTCACCGGTTTTAAAGTATATCGTTCAGATGTTTACGAAGGTACATATGTATTGATTAAAATCGACGTGAAAAGTATATTCCCTTATTCGGAACCTTATTACTCATATAATGACGTAAACGGTATTTTGGAGACGTGGTACAAAATTACAGCCTATAACCAGTACGGGGAAGGTGATTTTTATATTCCAGACTCATATCAAAACTATTGGTAAATTATTTTCAGGTGATTAAAATGCGAATACGACCCAATGTATTTCTTGCTTTATTTTCAACAGTATTGTATATTTTCCTTTCAGGCTGCGCCATGGATAACGGCACCGCCCGGGTGACCATCGACACCGGGCTCGGCAACCCTACGGCCATACATCAGGTGTCCATATTCGATCGTATCCTGGCGTTTTTGAGCTTCAGCACCGCGGCCCAGGCGGACCCGCCCACCGACGGCGAGGTGGTTTCGATTAAACTGACCGTGAGCGGGCCCGGCATGACTGCCATGCGCGATATCGAAATCCCGTTGAACACCGGCAGAAAGACCCTGGAGGTGCCCGCGGGCGAAGACCGCACCTTCACGGTGGTAGTCTGGATTCAACCGGTAACGGGAGGCGATGTTCAGAAAAAATACGGCGGTATAAGGACGATAGATCTGGCGGGCGGCATGTCGACGAATCTTACGATACAGATGGGATTGCTCCCGGATCCACCGGATAGCCTTACTTCAAGCGGAAACTTTCCAGCCCCGGTTGTAGTTATCTGGGATTACACAACACCACCATCAGAATTTTCCAGCTTTGTTATATATCGAGCAAGAACATCAGCCGGACCTTATACTCCAATTCTAAGTGGTCGCAAGGAAGATTTTGACACAGGAAGTGATTATCGATATACTGATGATGCCCAGGGTTTTTCCCAATATGACTATATTTATTACAAAATAAGTACAAAAAACCAGTATGGCGAAGGTAATATGAGCAGTTATAGAATACATTATTGGTGCTAGTCTTAATTGAGCCGTAAGCTGTTAAAAAATTGATACGATCAGGAGAACAACCATGAAAAGAACATACATTACCATGTTGATCGCCGCGGCCTTCATGTTCACCTGCACCCTGGCCGAAGCGGCTATCGTGGTGGTTTCGGTGAAGGGAAAGACCGCGATGAAGGTCGGGCGCCAGTGGAAACCCCTGGCCAAGGGCATGACCCTGGCCGAAGGCACCATGGTGAGCACCGGCGTGGGCTCAGAAGCGGTGCTCTCACTTGACGGGCACATCCTCACCGTTAGTTCCATGACCATGATCAAGATTTACAAGAACACACTCAACAAGAAAGAATCCAACAATAATATAGGGCTGCGCTACGGCCGCATTAACGCGAGCGTGAACCGCATCGGCAAACTGAAGACCCGTTTCAAGGTCTCAACGCCGGTCGCCACCTCCAGCGTAAGGGGGACCAGAAAAGAGCTCTTCTCGGGCGCCGCCAGCGGCCTCAAGGCATGGGTTCCTAAAAACGAGGCGGGCCTTTACACCAAAAACGGCGGCAGGTCCGTCATAGGGGGACGTTCCATGTTCAACATGCCTCCCGGCAGCCCGCGGCCTGATCCCCTGCTCGATAACCTGAAATGGGCGAGCCTGGTGAAGATCTCATCGGACAAAATCACCAGCGACGAAAAAGAAGGCAATGCGCTCAACGCCGGTCAGCTGATAGACAACGTGGAAGGGCCGGTGGACTTCTACGACCAGAAGACGGGCAACGCCTCGGTCAACATCAACATCATCTGGCCGTAAAGGCGCCAAGGGACCGTCACACGGTATGAAACCGATGTCGCAATGTACAATAGAAATATATCTCATCACAGGAGATCATTTATGAGAAAACTGGCTGCTGTCTGGCTCGCCCTGGCGCTGGCGGCGCCCCTCGCCGCCCAGGACATGGGGGATTTCACCTTCATTGACGAACTCGCCTCGAAAAAAGAGGCGACCCAGGGCGACGCCGTGCGGATGTTCGTGATACACCTGGGAAAGAATCCCACCACCTTCGCCGCGAACCTCAGGGTTCTGGAAAAAGAAAACATCGTCAGGGGCATGAAACTTGCCGAGAACAAGAAGCTCAGGCGCGGCACGCTGGCCCTCATGGCGGCGCGCCAGTTAAAGCTGGGCGATTCGCTTTTATACGCGGTCTTCGGCGGCGGAAGATACGCCGTCACCGCCTGCGTCGCCAACGACGTGATGACGTCCGAAGGCGGGGAATGGGACGTCATCAGCGGAGGTGAGCTGGTAGAGGTCATAGGCAAGATGTCCGAAAAGGCGGGAGGCGCGAAATGAGAACTACACGGTTTTTCGCCCTCCTCTGCGCAACGGCGCTGCTCGCCGCTTCCCCCTTATACGCCCAGGAGGTGGACCCCGTTAAAGACGCCCTGGACCTCTTTCGCACCATGGAGAAAGACACCGACATGAAGCTCGCCGGCCCGGCGAAAAAGCCCTTTACCGTAAGCTGGGGCGGATGGATCACCCCGGTCGTGATAGACGAACGCAAGGGCACCGAGCTCACCTCGGCGGTGGTGACCGCGAAGCTGTGGCTGCAGAGCACCCTGTGGAAGAACGCCTTCGTCTACGTACGCGGCAAGGACGTCTACCTGGCGCCCCTCATGCAGAGCGGCATCGACATTGAAAGCGACAACGTCATCGACCTTGACGTGGGTTACATCGGCATGACCAGCCCCGACGGCAGCCTGCAGTTCTACGCGGGTCGCAAGTTCTTCGTGCTCGGCACGGGGCTGGTATTCAACGGACGCGGCGACGGAGGCGAGATAAAACTTTATACGCGCTTCGTGGACCTCAAGCTCTTCGGCCTCTACACCGGGCTCATGAACAAGGACACCAACCCCTACGGCCTCAGTTCGCGCGACATCTCTGACGGCGCGAAAAGGATATTCGCCGGCGGGAGCATCAGCAGGGGCCTGGGCAAACACGAGGTGTACCTGCTGGGCATGGCCCAGATCGACCAGGGTGACCAGGAATCCACCGACAAGACCCGCTACCAGTCGCAGTATTACGCCGGCGGCCTCAAGGGACTCATCATTGACGGCATGGACTACTACGCCGAGTTCATCTACGAGACGGGTAAAAGCTACCTGAGCGGTTCCGACGACGAAAAGAACATCAGCGCCATGGCGGGCATGCTGGGTATCAATTATTACATAGACGCCCCCTACAACCCGGCGGTGCTGTTCCAGTACGCGTACGGGTCGGGCGACAAGGACCGCAGCGACCCAAAGTCGCCTAACGGTAATACCAGCGGCGACGACAACGGTTTCCTCTATTTCGGGACCTTTGTGGGAGGGTTTGCCCTGCGGCCGGTGCTGGCCAACCTGCACGTGTTCAGGCTGGGGTTTTCGGGATCGCCCTTTTACCGGTCTGACAAAACATACCTCAGGCGCATGAGCCTCATCGCGATGTACAATTACTACATGAAAGACAAACCCGAGGGCACCATCAACAACGGCGAGGCTTCGGTCAACAGCCGCGACGTGGGCCACGGTATCGACCTCTCGCTGCGATGGGGAATTTTTCACGACTTTTCGGTTTTCGTCAATTACGGCCTCTTCCTCCCCGGTTCGGCATTCGGTTCGGGCGCCGAAAACAGGAACTTCATAATGGCCGGCTTCAACCTGGTGTTCTGACAACTCCGGCAGACTACGCGGGGGCCCCGTACCGGGGCCCCCGCGCCATATAAACGTGTACGGATACCC
>CAZUXY010000075.1:0-16773 GCA_964624235.1 uncultured Leptospirales bacterium
ATGACTGAGGGGTAGCATGATATTATGTCTAAAGAACTGGTTGAAGAGATTTATCAGGAGATTCAGGTGCGGAACGAAAAACCCGGGGCGCGTTCCGTTGTCCATTCGGACGATTTTCTGAAATACATCACCGCCTCAACCGGGGTTGAGCCCGAACTGGTGAAGAAAATCATACAGGTATTGATTGACAGCCATATGATTTTTTCCATAGAGATCGTCGCCGAGGACAAACTGAGGAATATCCCGAGGGTAGAAGGATACGTAAAAACGGATATAGAGATAATCCGCAAACTGAAAAATTATTTCCAGGCGGAACTGGTCAGGGAATACGAGCATCAGTTCCATAAAAACCTCATGGTCCATCAGATTGTTAAAGAAATCTTTCCCATGCTGAAGAGCTACAACAATACGTCCATTGGGCAGATTGCGAACAAGGCAATCATGCTGGAAGAGTACGAAAGACTGCTGGAAAAGGAATTCGTCAATTATACCGATGACTGGAAGCAGGAAAGACTGCTGCGGGAAATGGAAGTGGAAAATCTTCACCGTCCCCTCGTTGAAAAAGAAAGAACCGCGGGTATAAGCTCACTGGACGACAAAAACCAGAGGGCCGTCGATTCACGGGTATATGTAGACTTCATTTCCAAGAGCAAGAGCTACCCGCTCAACCGGATACTGAAGATTTACGGCCTGCGCTTTTTCCTCCAGGTCAACCTGCGCAAGTACCAGTTTGCATACATCGAAAAAGTCGTGAAAGACCGCCAGATCCAGAAGCGATCAGACCTGCTTATGCTACAGGATATGATCCGTACCATCAAGAAAAACATTGGAAGGGACGAAAATCTGGATAAATACCTGGAAGACCTTTACGGCCTCGAAAGGACACTGGCACACCGTCTTTACTTTACCTCAAAGCAGTCCTGATGTTTTTTCGGTTTCAATGACTGAACGTATCCGTTTACTTATCGACGGGTGGCTGTAAAACAGAAATTCAATCAGAGGATGAGGTTCCCGGTCTGCCAGGTTCATGGCTGCCAGCTTGTTCAGGGCGGAAACGAAAGCGTCACGATTGCCCGTCGCCTGTACAGCGTGACGGTCGGCCTGACGTTCATGCCGGCGTGAAACCGCATTGAGGACGGGCAGGATGAGCAGGCTGAAAAGGCTCAGGTAGAAAAGAAGCAGCGGTGTTGCCGCTATATCGTTAAGGTGTGAGAATCCCCTTAAATGAAGGGTCGCTTCGAATGCCCGGCCGCAAAGATAAAATCCCCCAAAAATAACGATGCCGCTCTGTATCAGGTTTTTTATTAAATGACGACCGGCATAATGTCCGGCCTCATGAGCGACAATGGTTTCAATTTCATCGTTGGAAAAATTTTTCAGCAGCGTGTCACTGAGGATTATCCTGCGGCTTCTTCCGATGCCTGTAAATCCGGCGTTGGCCTTGCGGGTATCTTTGCTCATATTGAATGAAAAGATGCCGTTGATGCGGATGTTCATTGAGTCCATGAGAACCTGGAGCCTGCTTATCAGCGGTTCCTCCTGCAGGGGTGTAAAACGGTAAAAAAGCGGGAAGAGTATAACCGGGGCAAGCCTTGCCAGAAGGATCACAAACAGGTACACAAAAATACTGAAATAAAGCCACCACCATGATCCGTTCGTCGACAGGCAGTAATAGAACAAAACGGCGGCAGGTATCCCGATTACCAGGCTGAGGAGTGTTGATTTGCAGCGTTCCCACAACCAGGCGGAAATATTCTGGTTTGAGAGCCGGTAGCTGTGTTCGAGTACATAAGTGGAAATGAAATCCAGGGGCAGTGTCAGCAGAGATATCCCCGCTCCCAGCAAGCCCGCGAATAACAGAAACTGCACGTAGGGATGGTCCGTACGGTTGCGCACCCATTCCAGCACGTGAGGTGAAATGTCAGAAAAAGCACACACCGTAAGGTATCCCAGGGACAGCATCATGTCCGCCAGGGAGAAAGCCATCTTTGTGCGGTGATATCTTTTCGCTTCAGCCCGCCCGTTACAGGTCATAAACGGCGTCCCCTTTATGGTCGGTAAAAATATCCAGCGGAATACTACCATCAACAAAGGCTGAAATTTGTCAAAACACAAATAAAATACTTGATGAAATATAAGGGTTTCTTTAGGTGGAGTGATTTGATTTTATCGGGTTCAGACCGGAGTCGGATCCGTGTAATAAGATTTTTGCAGGAATGGATAACAATGAAAGTAGGAATACTGGGACTGCCCCAGACGGGTAAAAAAACGCTTTTCGCGCTGTTGACAGGTTCAAAGACTCATGCCGGAGTTCAGGAAAACGGGAAGATACTGGACGGAATCGCCGAGATCAGGGACAACCGTTTCGATGATCTGGCTTCGCGTTATGCTCCCGCCAAGGCCACCAGGGCCAGGATCAGTCTTCAGCTCTTCCCCCGCTTTGAGGTCGGGGTTTTCTCGGAGGGGGCTTTTATACAGGATCTCGGGAAACTGGATGTGATCTGTTATATTGCGAGGGGATTCATCGACGTTGCGGTGTATCATGCACTGGGATCAGTGAACCCTGAAAGGGACATCAGGAACTTCAACATGGAACTTGTATTACAGGATCTTCTCTTTATTGAAAAACGGCTGGAACGTATCAGATCGGGCAAAAAGCCAGACGGAGATGCCCGCAGGGAAGAGGAGATGCTGTTGCATTTTAAGGCACACCTGGAAAGCGGTCTGCCGCTAAGGACGCTCGCGATCGATCGGGATGAGATTCGCATGCTCTCGGGGTACCCCTTGCTGAGCCTTAAAAAGATGATCGTGGTGCTCAATATTGATGAAGCGGGATTGCGGAACCGGGAGTTATATGTGAATATTAAGAAAATTTTCGAGGATGAGGGCTGCGCCGTTATGCAGATTTCGGTAAAGCTTGAATCGGAAATCGCACTGCTGGATTCAACTGAAGAAATTCAGGAGTTTATGCGGGAAGCCGGAATTGAGGAACCCGCGCTGGAAACTCTCTCCAGATTATGCATGGAGTACCTGGGATTGATATCGTTTTTCACGGTAGGATCCGATGAGGTCAGACAGTGGCTGGTGCGAAAGGGTTCAATGGCCCCTGAGGCCGGTGGCGCCATCCATACCGATATACAGCGTGGGTTTATACGATCCGAAGTCATGAAATTCCCCGATATTGTGGAGTACCAGAGTGAAGAGGGAATTAAAAAGGCCGGGCGGTACTATGTCATGGGGAAAAATTATGAGGTTGAAGACGGGGATATTATGAGTTTTCGTTTTAACGTGTAAGAGATCAAAGGAAGGCTCTGACCCCTGTGGGATTATTATGGATTTCTATAAAAACCAGGATGAAAATTTCATCAGCCGAGTGAGGGATTCGGGTCTGGATGATACTACATTCCGGATATTCCGGGGAATGATTCTTTCGTTTTATGACCTCCATGGACGCTTGCTTCCATGGCGCAGTAACGTTACCCCCTATCGTGTGTTCATTTCGGAGGTGATGCTTCAGCAGACCCAGGTTGATCGTGTGGCGGCCAGGTTTCCTCTTTTCATGGAGGTGTTCCCCGATTTTAATGCACTGGCGGAATCATCACTGGAAAAAGTGCTGGGTATATGGAAGGGAATGGGTTACAACAGGAGGGCGCTGGCACTTCATAAAAGCGCGAAGATCATCGTTGAACAGTACAACGGGGAGCCGCTTCCGGACCGGGTTGTATTGATGCAGTTACCGGGTATTGGTCCGGCTACTGCCTCGTCTATTCTTGTCTATGCGTTCAACCGCCCGGAGGTATATATCGAAACCAATATTCGATCGGTATTCATCCATTTTTTTTTCCCGGGGATGGATAAGGTGCCGGATAAAGACATATTGCCCCTTGTCGAAAAGACGCTTGATAGGGATAATCCGCGCCGCTGGTATAATGCGCTCATGGATAAAGGAGTCATGCTGAAGAAAACATACCGGAATCCTTCGCGAAAGAGTGTGCACTATAGAAAACAATCACCGTTTATCAACTCCACACGTCAGCTGCGAGGAGAGATACTTGATATTGTTCTCGCAAAACCCGGGATCACCATTAAAGAGATTATCCTGATAACACGGAAAGACCTGGCGATGATTGATACCCTTGTGCGTGAGTTGTGCAATGAGGGCTTTTTTAAAAATATTAAAGGACGTTTATTCATCCTTTAGCACTATAATGGTATTTTACATTATTTATCTGTTCTGCTCTCAATTACAAATCCTTCGAGGTGGTAATTATCAAGTTCTTTCAGCGTGTTGTTGTCGAGTATCACATCCTCAGTGCTGCATTTTGGAAGGGTGGAGATCAGAGAGAAGAACCGGGAGCTGTCAGGCGTTAGTTTCTTTTTCGCTGTGATGTCTGAATATATAATTACTATTATCCCGATTACATGATTATACAGAAAGAGATGGATTCTTTTCAGGATATCTAATAAAAGGTTTATTAATACAAAAAAAGATATTGGCGACCGGGAATATGCAGTATTGCCAGAATGCAAGATACCCTGTTGTGTTTCGGGATTTTTCATGCTCCCGGTTTTAATTGAATTTCCTTCCATGGGGAATTTCCTTTTTATGTTTTTTGCACCTGTCTCTTTTTCGGGGTGCATGTTTTTTTATGGGCGCATCTAAGCCATACAATTAATGAATTGTTTGTTTTATATTCTTGGTTATAAATGGACAAAAGTTAATGAACACCATTAAATTATTACTGAACGTTTATTATATATTTTTAATAAATTATTAATAATTATTATTATATTATACTTTATTTTTTATTGGAGATCGCATTTTGCATAATGTGTATAAAAACGCAAACATATTTTTGATACAAATTTTCTATTGGATGCAACACCCGCATGTATAAATGTACGATATGTCCACGGCAATGTGATGCAGAAATCAATAACGGTAAATCGGGTTATTGTAAAAAGAGTGACGGATATCCTGTTGCTAAAATCTGTGTGCATCATGGTGAAGAGCCGGTACTTACGGGGTCGAAGGGCGTTTGTAATATTTTTTTCTACCACTGCAATCTTCAGTGCATTTATTGTCAGAATTACCAGATCAGTAGAAATACTGTTACGTTGCACGAAATGGATATTCGGGATATATTGAACACCATAATTCCACTTCTGGATTCTGGAATCCGGTGTGTAGGATTTGTTTCGCCATCCCACGTAATACCTCAGATGATTGAGATTATTCATGCAATAAATAGTACGGGAAGAAAACCAGTTTATGTAATGAACACCGGTGCATATGACAAAAAGGAAACACTGGAGTCACTGGAAGGGCTGATCGATGTGTACCTGCCGGATTTCAAGTACATGGACAGGGGAATTGCATTACAATATTCCGGGGTGTCGGATTATCCAACCATAGGGGTCAGAGCATTAAGGGAAATGTATAAGCAAAAAGGGTCAAATATCTTGATCGGCGAAGATGGTATAATAGAATCGGGGCTGATCATACGACATCTGATACTGCCTAATCACGTCGACAACAGTAAAAAGTGTCTCAGCTCAATTGCCGAGGAACTTTCAACCAGGGTTCATATTTCCTTAATGTCGCAGTATTATCCAATATATGAAGTGCGTGATAATTTTAAGCTTTCACGCCCAATCACGGAGGCGGAATACAGGGAAGTTGTAGATGAATTACATAAACTCGGGTTTAACAGGGGTTGGATTCAGGATTATGGGAGTTATGAAAACTTTCTGCCGAATTTTGAAAGCGATACGCCGTTCCTGGGAATAATACAGATTTAAAAAAATTCCCCTTGTTTCACCATGACCATATTATCGATAGCCTTCTCCGATAAGCGTCCTCGAAGTAGAGTAATTGTTTCAGCCTGCTTTTAAAATCGTTCCCCAGTCTTAGAAAGAAATCGTGATGGTGGATCTTAAGCGTTGGTTCATGCATCTCGTCAAGGTAGTAATTAATACTTCCATAGCGGTAATACCTCGGGTTGCTTACTTTTCCTTTTCTCACCGGATTGTAGGCGAGATACCAAAGCAACCAGATAAGATATATGACCGGATTTTCTGAATCATCAACGATGGAATCCCGATACCGTTCATTCCAGAAGGGTCCGAATCTACCGGTGATTCTGTTGTATCGTTCAGCAAAACGTGCCTTGAGGTATTGCATTATCCTCGAGATGGGAGTCCCGTCGGGGAGTGTCTTTATTATTAAGTGAATATGGTTATCCATTATCTGGTATGCGGTGAGTTCAAAGGTGTAGAATTCCTGGGTTTCCCTTATCACCTGAATGAATAATCCTTTGAAATCATCGTCTTTCATTAAAAAACGCCATTCTATACATCTGGTCCAGATATGATAGGTGGTATTTTCTCTCTGGTCTCTTTTTGCTCGGGGCATGATGCTCTCCGGATTATTTTGTTTGTTTATGAATTAATACGTATAATGGTGAATTGATGTTAATATTTTTTCGAAAAGGGGTCAGAGCCTAATCACGATCCTGTAATAGGGTCAGAGCCCTCCCCCAAAGCCCCCCCAAATTCCTCAGTCCTGTGGTAAAATCAGACCGATGACCTCTTGAGAAATAGATTCACCCTGTAATTTATGTTGACTTATTTTCACCAGTGTGGGATCCTGAAATCGCAATTGCATTTATTGCATGCAATTATTGCACAATTCTATTCCACACATAGCGCCACGGAAATAACAAAACTATACCTCGAGGGGGAGGATTTATGAAAAAGACGGGTGTGTTATTAACGCTACTGGCTGCTCTATTATTATCCGGCTGTTACTATGATATTCCCGGGTTCACGGAGCGCCGAGAGGAGTTTTTTGATTACGTCATTAGCCAGCCGCCGGGAAACACCTATACCCAGCTGGTGCGTGTACACAGGGGCGTCGCTCCTGATGAATCAAGGATTCAGGCCGACCTGGACTTCATCAACGCGCGGAACGACTGTGCGGATTTTCGGGTGCACTCGATACTGCGCATGCTGATACAGTTCGGCGATTCGGAATTGTTAAGCTCTTCCATACTGAACAATGCAAAAAACACTGTACTCAACTTCAAGTACTGGCCCGATGAAATGCAGAATGAACCGGTTCCCGGTAATACCGACGATATGTGCTACTGGAGCGAAAACCATTTTATACTTTTCGCCGCCGGGGCATACCTGGCGGCACAGCTGTATCCCGACGGGATCTTTACGGCGAGCAATGAAACGGGAAGCGAACGGCTGGCCAGGTTCAGAAACCGCATCGTGAGATGGCTGGATTTGCGTTACACTACCGGTTTCAGCGAATGGCTTTCCAACGTATATTATGACGAGGACATCGCTGCACTGGTGAATCTGGTGGATTTCTGCGAAGACGAGGTCGTGGCAAACAAGGCTGCCATGGTGCTGGACCTGTTGCTGGCGGATATGGCCTTGAATCACTTCAGGGGAAATTTCGGTAGCACCCATGGACGCAGTTACCAGAAAGACAAGTACAGCGGGACTTCGGACAATACCGCTTCCACCTTCAAACTATTGTTTGATATGTGCGAATACCATGCCGGTAATATGAGCTCCACCTGCCTGGCCCTGAGTACGAAATACCGTCTGCCCGCGGTGATCTATGCCATGGCCGTTGATACGGAGCGCGCGAATTACGAGAACAGGCAGCGGATGGGTGTTACCATGGAAGAGGCGTCAACCTTATGGGGACTCGATTACGGTTCCCTGGAGGACGGTATGACCTTTCTCACCATGGAGGCCTATCTGCATCCCTGTACCATTGAGCTTTTCAAAGCCATGATGGACCGGTATAACTGGTGGACCAACGCGCAGTTCGCCCCGATCGCTGCGTATAAGGCGGTCTTCGACAATCCTGCGCTTATGGGCTTTCCCAGCCTGCAGATCATGGCGGCTTACCTGGATCTGGACGTGACCCGCAACATGCGGCCCCAGGTGAACATCTACACCTATCGAACACCCCATTACATGCTGAGCACCGCCCAGGACTGGCGGCCGGGTTACGGAGGGGACCAGCAGCATATATGGCAGGCCACCCTGGGGCGCGACGCCGTCTGCTATACCACCCATCCGGCAAACCTGGGCGACGACAGTATGGGGACGCCGAATTTCTGGACCGGGTACGGTACGCTGCCGCGGTCTATCCAGGCCAGGAACGTCGTAATAAGCCTGTACGATATCGATACGGATGATTCGAACAACCTGTATATCGCCGGGCAGCCGCTGTATACCCATGCGTTCCTGCCGCGGGGAAAATTCGACGAGGTTGATAGCACGTCGCATCCAGACTGGATCTTCGCACGTAAAGGAAACGGCTACCTGGCCCTGCGTCCGGCAGGTTCGGCCCCTTATATCTGGGTGGACCATTCCGACGACGCCCAGAAGGGCGGGCCCTATGAAATAAGGGTAGCCGGTGAAAAGACCGCCTGGATATGCGAACTCGGGCACAGGGGGGCGCGTTACCGGAGTTTCAACGCGTTTAAGAACACCGTCAGGTCGGCCGCCGTGACCGTAAGCCTTGATCCCCTGAGTGTGGTATACGTGTCGCCTTCCCAGGGTACCCTGGCGCTGAGCTGGGACGGGAATGTCAATCCTGAAAACCCCATGACCCGCAATGGAACGGCGGTTCCCGTGAGGTACGATAAACGGTACGACAATCCCTACGGCAGCTCCTACTTTCCCGCGGACAAGGTAAGCTTTAAACTGGACGGGTACAGCCTCAGACTGGACTATGCCGCCGGAACGCGAAAGGCCAGCGGTTACCTTAAATAAGGGTAAGAACCATAAAAAAGGCGGCAGAGATGGTCTCCGCCGCCTTTTTAGCGGCCCAGTGGTATAATTGGGGGTCAGAGCCTGCCCCTTCGTACAAAAAAGCGCCGTTCAAGGTGCTCTGACCCCTCCGAATAAAAAGTTATCATGAAAAACGTAAAGGTTTATTTAAAGGAGAACAATCCTGACGCAGGGTACGTGTTCAAACAACCTGCACCTTCACAGGGCTCTGACCCCTCTATAATAAAGAGTTCTAGTGAAAAATGCAAAGGGTAATGTAGTGAAGTACATTTAACGCTGGGTACGTTTTCGGATCACCGCGATTTACACAGGGCTCTGACCCCTCTTCGTGACTCCTCTGTGGCAGCCCCCTCCTACCGCGCCATCACCACTTTCTGAAAGGAGTTGAGGATCACCTTGCCGCTTACGGCGCTCTTCGCCCGTATGTGGACGTAATAGAGGCCCACGCCCACCTTGCGGTTCGACTTATTGGTGCCGTTCCAGCCGTCTTCCTTGATGTTCTGGCCGCCCCTGCGGAAGGCGCCGTCGAGCAGGGTGGTGACGGGGCGGCCCTTAATGTCGTAGACCTTTATGCTGACGTAGGCGTCTTCAGTAAGGTAGAAGGCCGGGTAGGCGACGGGGTTTTTTTCGGTGATGACGTTATTGAGTATGCGCGTGGGCCAGGGTGTGAAGGTGGTGGCCGTCTCGACCCTGAAGTTCCATTCCCAGTCGTTGGGGGTTACGTAGTTGGGCAGGGAGGTGGGGTCTGAATCATTGGCGCCCAGGGGATCCTCTAACTCGGAGTTGTGATCGGCGTAGGTGGTTGAGGGTCCCTTTTTCATCTCAAGTATAAACCGCACGTTCGTTCCCAGGGTGATAAGGGTCGTGTTGGTGGAGGGAATGTATCCCTTCCAGGTGTTCGGCCCCGCCTTGCTGCAGGGGTAGCGGAAATAGTTGGTGCCCTCTACGCCGTTCAGGTTTATTCCGTTATATAGGTATTGAGCGGGCGGTTCGGCAGGACCGGGGTCCAGGGCGGCGATGATGTTCACCGTGTCGGGCAGGGTGGTGGTGGTCCCCTCGATGGTGAACTTTACCTCGATGGCGGTGGGGCGCACCGGCCGCGCCGCGGCCAGATAACTGGCGGTAAAAGAACTGTCTGGGTAGCGGGTGACGCCGTCGGTGATCTCGCAGAGGATGCTCAGCGCCAGGGTTTGTACGGTGCCGTATTCGGGCGGGGGGGTGGCGTTCCCGTGGATCACGCTGTTGGGGAAAAGGGTATATACCTCGTTCCCGAACACGTCGACGGCAGACACGAAGTATTCATAGGTGGTGAGGGGCACCAGGCCCGCGATGGTGGCGGTGGTGGTGCCGATCACATCGAGAAAATAAGGTCCGGGCGTACTGTAGTTCGGGGTATTGCGGTCGATGATGGTCCAGAGGGTGGCGCCGTTCTGCCGGTAGTAGATGCGGTAGCTGTAAAAATCGTGATCGTCGTAAGTCATAGGGTCCAGGGCCGCCCAGTTCAGGGTGATTGCCGTCGCCGTGACGGTAAGACCGCCCCAGGCGGTGAAGTCGGCCGCATTGTCACCCGGCGGGTCGTTGTTGTCCCAGTAGATGATATAGGCAGGATACGCCGGCTGGGTTATGCGCAGCGGCGCGGGATTGGCGGGGACAAAGGTAATGATGTATTGTCCCTCCGCAAGGGCCGTATCGCCGTCGTAGGCGCCGCCGAAGACCCGTATGGCGCCGTAGCGGAGCGGCGTGGTGTCGTTGGCCGGCAATCCAACCGGATAGGTCAGGTTGGCGATGCCGGTGTTACTCCCGTTGGCGATTATCACGTCGGTGGTGATACCGGTCGCGACATCAGTCCCCAGGAATTCCCCTATACGTATGGTGGTGTTTCCCACCATGGGTCCTGTTGAATCTTCCATTTGTGCGAACACCCGCACCTGGGTGCCCGGCACGTTGACGCTGCGGTAATAGCGCACGCCGGGGTCGACCCCTCCCCCCCCGATGAAAAGGATGTTAGTTATCTGAATGCGGTCGCAGTTGATGGCAAGCGTATTGGCCGAAGTGATATTCACCACCGGGTTGGTCATGGTACAGCGGATAGACCAGGTGCGGTTTCCACGGGCGTTTGCCCATCCGGGGGTATCGTTCATCCAACTGGCCGGCACCGGGACGCTCAGGTTTGCTTCATTGTCATCATCATCGTTGATGGTGCTGCCGCTGCTGTGAATAAGTACGATATCGGTGATTTCCCCGGTGGTAAGATCGGCGCGGTCATGAACCTCGTCGAGATCGGTCGCTCCTGTTACGTTGTAGACTATGTTTCCGGTGACGTTGAATGTTGTATGCCATGGGTTCACCCTGCCGTCGGCGGCGTCGCCGCTCTGGGCGAAATTGATAATTTTTATAGTTGATGAAATTCCATAAGATACCGGTCGGGGATCGGTTAAAGTATTGGGTGCGGGTAAGGCGGTTGTAGCCGACGCGGTTATATTGCTGGTGTTATGCCAGTCTGTTTGATAGGTGGCGGCGGCCTCCCACTGGAATACCACAATAAATGTGACGGTAAAATTGTTGAAGGTGCCGGCCACGGTGGGTGAGCCGGCCTGGAACGCGATATTGCCCGATACTATTTGCCCTGTGCATGACGGTCCGGCGACAAAGGTGTGGGCACGGAAAACAACGTTGTTGGTGCCTGCCGGCATGCCGGAGGGTATGGTAACGCGTACTTCGGTGACATTTGCCCAGGCCGTACAGTCCGGATCTACAACGTTTACCGTAAAGGTATAGGCTTTTCCCGCCAGGTAATACCCCAGGCCGTTTGAAAGCGTCGTCGGGTTGGCCGGAGTCAGCGTGATGGAGGTGATGGTACCCCGACCGGATTTTTGCGAAACCGCCAGGGCTAAAACGACGATGCCAAGAGAAATAATGAATTTTCGTTTTTTCATGGCCAGGAGACGATTTTCTATTGCCTTTCCCGGTGGATTTCCTGTTATTAATCAGGATACAGGCAGAATGCCGGTTTTTACGCCGATCTTGAGTATACTGGGCCGGGACGGGTAAAATGTAAAGAAAAACTGTTGAAAGAGCCGAAAAAATAGCTGAGCAGGGTGTTTCACGGCGTTTTCATGCAATGATCATGACTATGATAAACGCATCAAACTACATAAAGAAGTTCGCGGCGACACTGGTGTTACCGGTGGTGCTGGCCCTCAGCTGCGCCTATGAATCGCCCACCATCGATCCCGGCGCCCAGGGAGGTACGGTCATCCCGTCGAGCCCTGGAACGGAATACCTGCAGGTCGAAAGCATCTACCCCAGTGGTACCCCCGTGGACCTCTTCGGCATTGACACCGATGTGGTCGTCATGTTCTCCAAGCCCCTTCTCAACGCCGCTCAGATCACCACCGCCAGCGTGGTAATCGACACCGTACCGGCGGGTTCGCCGGTGTTGGCCTTTAACGTGACGCTTTTCGCCGGGAACAAGGGGGCGCGCATCGATATTACAAACCCCGCGGCGCTTAACTATACTGCCAATTATACCGTTACCGTTAATCCTACTCTGATTCGGGACTCTGACAATGAACTGGGTGTCACGGGGCCGAACGATAACGCCTCGTTCTGGACCGGCAGCGACTCCACCGCCGATTTCGATCCCGTAGTCATCGCCTCCAGCAGGTACCCGATAGGGGCCGGGCCCTACAGCCGCGATCAGGGTTACGTGGTGGTGTCGTTCAATAAAGAGGTTACTAATGTAATCGCAACGACTTTCACCATAGCCCCCGCGGCGGCGTCGGGAGCGCCCTATACCTCGGACAACAAGACCTGGTACCTGCCGCTCACCACTCCTTTGATCTACAGCCAGGTGTATACGGTCGACCTTGATGATACGCCGGCGACCGGAATAAGGGACCTGGGCGCGCGGGACCTGGTGGTGAGCGCCGACAACACCTGGACCTTCACTGTAGAAGGTCCCGATCCCCTGCCGGGAACACCTACCATTACCTCGGTCTGGGTCACCAACGTTACCGATACCTCGGTGCGGGTGTACTGGACCACCAGCGAGCCGGCGGCGGGTTTTACCGTCCGTTACGGCACCACCCAGGCCTACGGATCCAACGAGCCTGAAGCGGGAACACCGACCGTCCATTACGCCGATCTGACAGGGCTCTCAAGCGCCACGAAGTACTATTTCCTCATCGATCACGCCACCATCGTGACCCAGGCGGGAACGTTTATGACACAGAACGACCCGGTTCCCACTGTGGAAGACTACCCCGTTACCGACACCGCGGGCAACAAGACGAGCCTGGTGGTGCTGCAGCACCACAGCAATTTCACCTATAACAGCGCCTCCTACGCCTTCTGGAAAGACCTGGGAGACAACGGCGTCTACGGCTATTATTTCAATACGGGTAACCCTCCGGCCAACCCCTCCACCTGGGGGGCCGACGGTGCGCCGGTGGATTCGAACAACCGCACCAACGTACGGGCTTTCACGGATTTCCTGGGATACGTGCTGGTGACCTTCGAGGGCGGGGGGAACATTTACGCGAAACGGGTCTATAACAACGCTGGAGCGCTGGGTTTTTACGCCCCGTGGGGCGCCAACGCGGCCGCGACGGGAATCAATGTAGGCGTGGGCGCCAATCCCGGGGCGGTGCTGGTCTACGGTGGGCAAGGGAACAACAACGTGAGCGGCGGGTTTGTCACGAAGATCGAACCCACAGGTGTGACGGCCAATGTGACCGAGATGCCGGTGCTGACCAATCCTCTCTATGATTTCAGTGTTAATTTTAACGGTTCAGGGCTGGTGAGCGGCGACCATGTGTACAACAGAACCACCTATGGCCATGCCACCATCACCCTTACCACCTTCCGGCGGGTGATAGACCAGTCTTCAGCCCTGGTCCCATCCGGTACGAATTATGTTATCGCCAACGACGCGGGTAACCAGTCTGTGGTCGCCACCAACCATGTGATGTTTGCGGCGGGCACCTTTACCAACGGGGCCGACGATTTCTATAGTCCCCATGCGGCGGCGGCCTATGGCTGGGGACAGTACACGCTGGTTAATCTGGGCGCGACCTGGGCCATGATTACGGCAAATCCGACGACATACAACAATGCGTATACCTCAGGTGTGCCCGACAACACCAGCTATCTGATCGATGTCGGCGCCATTTTTACCACCGCCGGCATAGCCGTCAACGATGTTGTTTTCAGGGCGCCGCCACCCTATACGAGTTATGCGGCTATTCTGGCGATACCGAATAATGTGGAGCTGGAGTTGGATAACGATCTGTTCACCAACGGCAATGAAGCCTATGCGGTGCATCATCTGGTCACCTATGGTACGGCAGATGGTCCGGTCGCAGGGCAGCTCTATGATGCCGGTGCTTCGTTCAACGCGGGAATGGTCGGTTATATTGTGGTAGACGATACCGATGGAGAATGGGCTACCGTTACCGGTTATATCGATGCGGAGCACCTATCTTTGGATACGGATATTTTTTCCGGTGGTGAAACCTTTGGCATCGTTGACAATACAGTACTGGCGTCGGGGAACGGCGACTGGACCGGTCTGCTGGTGGACGTGGGCTCCTCCTGGGGAGCCGGTGTGGTCGGCTACCTGGTGGAAAATTACACCGCGGGAACGTCCACTACCGTATCGAGCCGTATTTCGGGCCGCGTTCTGCAGCTGGGAGCTCATCGATTTTCCAACTGGACCGATACCTATCGACTCTACAGCGACTGGTGCACCACCCATCCGCCGCCCGGCGAGCATAATCCGTTTTACTACTATGACTTTGACCATAATCTTGGCCATGTTGCGGGAAATACCGTAATTATGTATCAAGATCGCGTAACCGGCACTGCCGACACGCCGCCCACCGAACCGCTGTACGATGACGGAGTCAACTTCGGGACCGCCGGCGTGGCGGTGGACCACGTGGTGGTGAACGTCACCGACTGGACCTACGCCAGGGTGGATAATGTCGCCACCTATGGCACCGCCGGCGCACTGAGCCTCACCGCCAATATTATGTCAAACCTGGATAATTACTGGATACTCCAGTTCCTGACGCCCGCCGAGCCGATTACCTATATAGGACGGGTGACGGGTGTCGTCGGCACGCAATTCAGCTCCACCACCAAATCGGCCAACTTCACTATACCGACAGTGGAAGCGGGTGACCTGGTATACAACATTACCCAGAACCGCTACGCGGTGGTGACGGCGGTCAATGACGGGAATACCCTCATGCTCAACCGCGCCATATTCGCGGTGAACGACTATTTTATCATATTCGCGTCGAACGAGGTCTTACTGGAGACCGGTATCTGTTCGGCTGTAGCCGGTAACAATTTCGACGGAACGGCCGGTACGGTGGACTTCAGCGCGTCGGGCGTGCTGCCGGGTGATATCGTCCACAATAACACCACCAACACCGACGCGGTGGTGCTTGCCGTGGTCGACGCCAATACCCTTACCCTGAACGCGGCGATCATGACGGTCGGTGACCGTTTTGTCGTGCTCTCGGGAAGGGTCCTCTTCGCCTACGAGAATGCCGGCGACATTTACGGAAGGATCATTCGCCTGCGGGACGGCACTACCTATACCGGGCCTTTCGTCATCTGCGCGTCGGGCGGCGTGCAGGACAGCGTGTATGTGCTGGACCGTGGTTTCCGCAATAACACCAGCGGCGGGGCCTTCGTGGTCTACCGCAACGCGGGCACGAACGCCTGGTACGCAAAGCGCGTAAACGGCAACGGCACCGTGGCGGATGCCGATCCCGGCGTACTGGTGGCGCCCGCCGGTTGTGAGGTGAAGCAGGTGCTGTCGAACAACTACGGATCGTTCTACGTGCTCTACAAGGGCGCCTCGGGCACCGCCACCCTCTATCTGCGGCTGATCAACTCCACCCTGGGGACGGCATGGACCACCACCGTCAGCGCCAATGTGGAAGACGCCGCCATGTGCCTGGACATCACCAACAACTACCCCATCGTGGCCTATACCCGTACCAGCCAGGTCTTTGTACAGCAGTTCGATCCGGCCGACGGCGACAACAGTCCCGGCTACGGTGAAGCCGTCATCAATAACCTGGCGACCTACGGCTATGCCGGCGCGCTGGCCGTCTCGCCCGACGGCGCCGACGGCGCCGTCATAAGCTGGTACGACGAGCGGTATTACGCCACCCTGGGCTACATACTGATGGCCCAGGCGGTGGACAACATCGGCAATAGGCAATGGGACGCCGATGGGGGCGCCGGCACCGATTACGACGGGGTGCTCATAAGCATACCCGGCGCGTGGGGGTTGTCAGACCAGTACCTGAAGACGCTCTTCTACAATGACGGCGGCTCTCCGTACGGCGGGCTTTTCCTGTGGTACGATTACCGCAACAGCCGCACCGACATCTTCTACGATATATATGCTAATTAGAAAATTGTCCGAAATATAGTGCGGCGGACGCACGGTAAAGAATTACAACACCAGAGTAAAATACGCACAGCAGCCGGCCGGGTGGTCATCCCGGCCGGTTTTTGTATCTGGACCGGGTTGGGGCATGGGGTGGTGTTTTCGCTTCGGCAGGGCAGGGGTCAGAGCCCTCCTCGGAATCCTTCGATTCTCCACCCCCGATGACCGGAAACCAATGCGGTGAAAAAAAAACCGATGAGGCTGTCGATAGCCTGGAAATATATAATTATCTCTTAAATGTTTGTATCAATCTGTGCTGGTTGGCGGTAAAAACAGCGGTGTTGTTACTTTTATCAGGTTCAAATCCATTGCCAAGAGCAAGGGGCTCTGACCCCTCCCCTTAACGCCACTCGATGTCGGCCTTTTCCAGCCATTCAAGCCGTTCTTTGAGTTCCCGCGAGGCGTACACCTTCATTTCCAGGTCGATGAGTATCACCTTGAGCTCAGTGTGTTTTTTTAGGAACTCCCGGGCTCTG
>CAZUXY010000076.1:0-16637 GCA_964624235.1 uncultured Leptospirales bacterium
GAAAATTGCCGCGGGCGGCGTTGATAAGTATTATAAGATTATCCCTCCCCGTCGCCAGGATGGGCAATGAGAGTACCATAATTTATAAACAGGAGTATGAGCAATGGGGCTGAAAAAAGAGATTGCGGTGGGTATCATCTTCACGGTTGCCCTGTCCACGCTGGGGTATTTTACCATTATTGCGCGGCACGAGGTTTTTGAACCGAGTGGGGCGTATATGATGAGCGTGAATTTTACCAGCGTTGAAGGGCTGGACAAAGGCGACGATGTAAAAATAAACGGTGTGAAAGCAGGAGTGGTGGAAAGCATCGTTCTTGAAGACACCTACATTTCCGTGTATCTGAAAATGTACATGCCTTTCGTGATGTACGACAATTACCGCATCAAGATCGCCAGCGAATCCGCACTGGGAGGCAAATATATAAGCATATACCCCGGCGCGAGGACAGTGGATAATGTAATGCATGAGCTCGTGGAGGCCAGAACGAACTTAAAGGGGGAATCGCCGGATGATCCCATAGCCCAGATATCCGCGATACTCGACGACAACCGGGATAATATACAGGCCACCATAAGGAACCTTAAGGACATCACCGCCAAAATCAATACCGGGCATGGCACCCTGGGACAGCTGGTCAACAGCAAGAAAACTCATGATGACGCCAGCGGCCTGATCAGGGAGCTGAGAGACACCATGGAAGACGCAAGGGAGCAGGCCCCCGTTACCAGCTTCATAAGGGCGGCACTAACTTTCTTCTAAAAGGTGTTACACGACCGCGGGGTTTCATTTTTAGTATTGACTTTTTGGGGTATTTTTATAGTCTGTGCATCGAAAAAAATCCGTCGGGAAGAGATTTCCCCATACTATTCAGGTATCAACATTACAGCAGGAAACAATACGCCATGAAGTATCGCAGAAAGCATACCACGGCCATTATTGCGGTGGTATTTCTCATTTCCTCCGCATCCATCGGAGGGGCTTACAAGTTCGATTTTATCACGGTAAGTGATGTCGTAAAAAAGGTAAAAGACAGATTCGGTTCCATAAACTCATACCAGGCCGGTTTCAAAATAGTCTCTGAAAAACTCGGCAAGAAGACCTACCAGAGCGGCAGCGTAAAATACAAGGCTGCCGACAAGCTGTTGATTGAATTCGACCAGCCATACGGACAGAAGGTGATATCCTCGGGCAATACCATGTGGGTGTATATCCCATCGATGAACGTTGTTGCCGAGCAGGACCTTAAATCCCAGGGTGATTCCCTGTTCAGTTCCAGTTCAAGGAGCGGGCTCCAGAGGTTGTTCTCAAAGTATCATTATAAATTCGCTTCCAGGGAACAGCCTGAGATACAGAAGGACAACACCAAAAAGTATACCCTTTTACTTCAGCAGAAAGAAAGCAGAAGCGGATTCAGAACCCTCAGGCTGTGGATATCGGAAGATTATTTCATTACCCGGGCGGTGGGGGAAACCTCCGCCGGGAAGAAAGTGGAAATCGAGTTTTTCAATATAAGAACCGATATCGATCTTCCCAACGGTATTTTCAAGTTCGATGTACCCGCAAGGGCCAGGGTAATTAAAAATCCAATGATGTCCGAGGAGTAGCGCTTTGGAAAGCATAGGTGAAAAGCTGACAACCGCCCGGGAAGCCAAGAAGCTCACCCAGAAAGAAGTCGCAAAAGAAACGAACATAACGCTGATGTACATAGAAGCGCTGGAAAACGAGGAATTCGACAAGTTTCCGGGAGAGACCTATGTGACGGGTTTCCTGAGGAGTTACGCGGATTATCTGAAGCTCGATGCCGACGAGATAGTCCAACATTATAAGGCTTATAAAATCGGAGAAAGCGCCACCCCGCTCGAGGAACTGACCAAACCGACAAAAACGCCGCTCGTGATGAACCTGAACACCTGGTTCAATCAGTACCGGAATATTGCGGTGATTGCAGGCGGCATTCTGAGTGTGGTGCTGGTCGTCTGGCTTTTTACCTCGCTGTTTTCTTCAAGGGTAAAGATAGACGGCGATGATTCGCTGAAAAACATAAAGAAAGAATACAACAAATCCAAACAGAATCTCGGAATTGACAACATCAGAAACCTTCAGCTGACAAACGACAGCGGCTATATTTTGCTCTACAAAAATGAAGCCGCGCAGTTTCTGGTGGACAATAAAGAGGTGCTTCTGCTGCTCAAGGGGATCAGCAAGGACCGGGTCGAAGTGGAGATGCACCCAGGGGAAAAGACCGGGACCATCGAAGTGGAAAAGTCGTCTGTTTTTTCGCTGCCCGATATCCCCCGCAGCATAACCATCACGCCGAAAGGCCTTACCGAAAACCGCGCGAAACTGATGATCACGCTGGAAAAGAAATCGTCCGAAGACGATACGGTCAAGGTCGGCAAGTCCGATCAGAAGGATGTCGATAATACAAAAGTCGTCGCACAGAACGAAAAGAACCTGAAGATCATATTCGAGGCGGAATTTCTCCAGAAAACCTATCTTGAGCTGTACCTGGACGGAATGGAGAAGAGAAAGGGCATTGTGATGGCGGGCACCAGGGAGCGATGGGAAGCGGCCGAGTATATGCAGTTGAAAATCGGCAACGCCGGGGGGATCAGGGCAAAGGTCAACGGAAAGGAATATACCTTCGGACTGCCGGGGCAGGTCGCGAATAAAGTAATCACCTGGAAGAAAGATCTTGCCAATCCCAATGTGTACGAGATCGTGATTAAAGACTGGTAATGTGTTTGTACCCGCGGATTTATCCTTCCATATAATTTCTCTGGGATGTTCAAAAAACCTCGTCGATTCGGAATTCGTGAACGGATCTATGCTCGGCGGAGGTTTTCTGAAGGCTGCGTCCCCTGAAGAAGCTGATATTATAATCATCAATACCTGCGGCTTTATAGAAGACGCGAAAAAGGAGTCGCTGGATGTGGTATTTGAAGCGCTGGCCGGGAGGGAAGAAATTCCGCCGTGCGATCGGTGGATGGAAACGGCAGGTAAAAACTTCAGCCGGAAAATTGTCGTAATGGGATGCCTGTCGCAGCGCTATATGTATGAATTGAAAATAGAAATTCCCGAAGTCGATCTGTATTACGGTCTTGCCGATCCCGGATTCCTGCCGACGCTCTGCCATGCTTTTAACATCAACCTCCCGGTGAGGATCGGCGTCTGTAAAGCACCGCTGATCGATTCTGTCCCGTACCGATACATAAAAATTTCCGAGGGATGCTCGAACCGGTGTTCGTATTGCGCCATTCCCGGTATTCGAGGCGATCATGTCCCCTTCAGTCCCGAGATGATACTCAAAGACGCGCGAGAGGCTGTTGCGGACGGCGCCAAAGAGCTGATCCTTGTTGCCCAGGACACTGCCGTCTACAGATATAAGAATGTCGCCCTGCCGGCGCTGATCAGGGAACTGTCAGGCATACAAGGGATCGAGTGGCTGCGACTGTTGTATTGCCATCCCGATCATGTAGACGAATCCCTTATCCAGGAATACCGGACCAATCCCCTGTTGTGTAAATATATAGATCTTCCTTTTCAGCATGCCAGCCGCAAGATGCTGCGCGCCATGGGGAGAAAAGGGGACGCGGAGTCATACCTGAACCTGGTAGCGGAACTGAGGAGCAGGATTCCGGGCATCCGGATTCGTTCGACCTTTATGGTGGGATTTCCAGGGGAAAGCCCCGAGGACTTCAGGATACTGTGCGAATTCTTGGAGAAAGCCCGCATCGACCGCGCCGGATGTTTCGTGTATTCGCCTGAGGAGGGAACGGCCGCGGCCGGGTTGCCGGGAAAGGTCCCTTCCAGGATAAAGAAGGCGCGATTCAATAAACTCATGAAGCTGCAGCGGCAAATCTCGGGAGACCGAATGAAACAGCTGGTCGGAACAACACTCCGGGTGATGGTGGAGGAACAGGTGGATGAACACATCTGGGCGGGAAGGACCGAATATGACGCGCCTGAAGTAGACGGGATTTTTTACTTGACCGGGGCTGGTATTAAGGTTAACTCAATCATCCGTTCAGTGGTGACCGACAGCATGGAATACGACCTTTTTGGAGAACCGGCGTGAATTCGGGCAGTCTATTTTCCATACCCAATCTGCTTTCCCTTATGAGGATCATACTGATCCCGGTTTTTCTTTATTTCCTGTTCACGCCGACTGGAACCCACCGGATATGGGCACTGGTGGTATTTATTGTGGCTTCAATCACCGATTTCCTGGACGGATGGACGGCCAGGAAACTGAAACAGGAATCGGAAATGGGGAAATTTCTTGATCCCCTGGCCGATAAGATTCTGGTCATCGCCGCGCTGATAGCTTTTCTGATCCTTGATCCCCTGGTGCCCCTGTGGATGGTGATTGTCATCATCGCGCGTGATATCCTCATAACCGTGATGAGGTACCTTGCCATCAAGAAAGGACTGACCCTGCGAACCAGCCGGTTCGGAAAAGTGAAAACCGCCTTTCAGATGGTTTCCATTATTGTTATTATAATGGTTTTCGTGGTGCGTCGTTCGCGGATCCAGTATTATGCCACCGACGATTTATGGAAGCTCAACAGGGTCTATCAGATATACATGTCGTCGGATCCTGACAAATGGCTGATCATCGCACCGTACTGTCTCATGGGTATCGTTACCCTGCTTACGGCGCTTTCAGGACTGAGATATTTGATGACAAACTGGCGGCTTTTCCTTCCTCCCTATACAAGGCGGCAAAGTTAACCGCAATGGGGTGGAGAGAATGCTTCTTTACAGGCGCCGGCACCGGTTATTTCCCCTTCGCTTCCGGGACGGCTGCTACCATACTGGCGCTTGCAATCTACGCCGCCGAATATCTGATTTTCGGCACATATGTCTGGCTGGAGAATCTTATAGTCGTGGCTTGTATGATATACCCGTCCATCAGGCTGTGTGGCGACGGTGAAAAATACTTTCGCATGAAAGACCCCACCCAGGTGGTGCTGGACGAAATCATAGGGTTTAAAATCTCGGTTTTGCTGCTGCCCTTCAACTGGTATACGGCGATAATCGCATTCTGCCTGTTCAGGATTTTTGATATAATAAAACCATGGCCTGCCGGAAAACTGGAACACATTGACGGCGGCCTTGGCATCATGGTGGATGATATGATCGCGGGATTGTATTCGCTGGCGGTGTTGCTGGTAATTCTTTCGGCCGCATCCTTTTTAGATATCCGTATCTGAAGGGATATGACGGCGGCCTTACAGTGCGGTCAGGGGTTTGATGCTTGGAGGGGGTGAGTCGGGATTATGAAAAAGCATTTATGCTTTTACTCGGTGACGATAATCGCGTTATCTATCGCTGCTTTTTCACTGTATGCGGCACGATCAGACGCCGCCGACAAAACCGGAACGACGGCCGGCGTACATAAAACCGATTATTGCGTCGATTGTCACGGTAAACTCGGCAACGCCGCCGCGATCGTGGGCGCGTGGGAAAAAAGCGTCCACGGCAAATCCGGGAAAACATGCAACATGTGCCATGGAGGAAACCGGGAAGTCAACGACTCCAGGCTGGCAAAACTGAAACAGTACGGTTATACGGGCAAACCGGATAAAAGGATGAAGCTTGCATTCTGCGGCAGGAAAGAGTGTCACGAGGTCGCACTGCAACAGTTTCAAAGGAGTCCCCATTACGGATCGGTTATGAAAACCGGCGAGCCCGGCTGCACCAGTTGTCACGGTATACATAATATACAACGTACCTCTATAAACATAATTTCCGACAAGACCTGTTCCGGGTGCCATCCGGTCGATTATTCCAGGGAGATTATCGCATCGGTGTTCGCCATCGAAAAGGATATAGATGAACTGCAGAAGGACATACGGTTCCTCGAAGGCAAAAAAGCGAACGTGACAGTGGAAAAAGAAGGGCTGGTCAAAACCAGGAGTCTCTTCCACCAGCTGGTACATGTTTTTTCAAGGCAGGACATTCTGTTCACAAGGAAAGTGGTTGAGCTGGAGATCAAATCCATCAAGGACGATGTCTCGGCAAAGAAAAATACCGTACGACGCATGGAACTGTTTTTTTTCTTTACGCTGCTTTTCAGCCTGCTTACGACGCTGGGTATAGGCGTTTATATAATCGTGGTGCTGGCGAAGAGAAAGAAAACAGAGTGAATATGGACAGGCATCTATTCAACACCGAAAAGATACATTATGTTAAAGGTAAAAAGCCCGACCTCACCTGTATACTCTGCGCCATCAGGGATAAAAACCCGGAGGTCGCGGTACTGGAGGTTTTTCGGACGGAAAAATTTATCGCATCAGTCAATCTTTATCCATATAATCCCGGGCACCTTATGATATTCCCCTTGCGCCATGTGGAGGACTTTCGTGAACTCTCAGGGGATGAGGTGTCTGATCTGCATCGCATAACGTCGAGAATGATTACCGTTCTCGAGGAAGAG
Source organism: uncultured Leptospirales bacterium (assembly GCA_964624235.1). Classification (GTDB taxonomy): domain Bacteria; phylum Spirochaetota; class UBA4802; order UBA4802; family UBA5368; genus CAZUXY01. The sequence continues at coordinate 6,444 of CAZUXY010000076.1, forward strand.
TTCAACCCGCCGGGCTTCAACATCGGGTTCAACCTGGGAAAAGAGAGCGGAGCGAGCATCGCCCACCTGCATCAGCACATTGTGCCGCGATACGGCAATGAACTGGGTTTTATAGACATTCTTTCCGGCACCAGGATTATGGTGATGGACCCATCGGAAGTGATGAACCGTCTGAGGAAGAGGCTGGTTCCCTGAACCGTGCGGCGCGGACTCAACACGAAGTATCCTTATCGGCGGCCGCCTGCCGGGCAAAAATTGTTATGATTATTCACCGACCCTTCGTATATATATATAACAGATGATACGACCGATAAATCCGATACATGACATAGATCGAGCGCGGAGGAGCATTATGATGAAAATCATGATCTATACCGGACTTATGCTGCTTATTGCCCTCACCGCATGTAAAGAAAAGTCGTTCAGAGAGGCGGTGAGTTTTAAATCACTGAGGTCCTTTCAGACCGGTGATATCGAGGAATTAAAGAAAAAAGCGCTGGAATATGAGGGCGATGCGGGGAGCAAGCCCAAGTATGTCAATGAACTGGGTAACATTTATTACAAGCTGGGACTTCTGTATCTGGAGAAAAAGAACTGGGACGAAGCGGTCGCCTCGTTCAAGAAAGCGACGGGTTACGGCAAAGATTCACCTTCAACGTACTATAACCTGGCCGTTGCTTACGGCAACCGGGGCAGGGAGCTTGGAACGAAGGAAGACCTGAACAGCGCGGAAAAGAACTACAGGCTTGCGATTGAAAAGAATACGGCTTTTTCCGACGCCAGGTATGGTTTGGGAATCCTGCTTTTTTATGAGAAGGACCAGAAGGAAGACGGCCTGAGGATCATGGAACAGCTGGTCTCCCGAAACAGCGATTATATCCGGGGGTATTTCGCCCTGGGAAGGTTTTACTATGAACTGAACAAGCCCGAAAAGGCCCTCGCGGTGTACGAAGCACTGCATGGGGTGCTGGAAAAAAAATCCGACCGGTCTGAAGAGATCAAGCTGTACAAACAACAGTGCCGTGACAATATAGAGCGGCTTATGCGTGAACTTTCCGGCCAGCGATGAACCGGCCGGAACATACCCTTTACGCGATCGCACTGTCCCTGCTGTCATCGCCCGGCTCGAACAGGGTCTGGGACGCGGTCGGTTTGCCTTCGCCCATGGAGGCCTATGATTGTTGTACCGAAAGTGGAGGAGAATCGACGCAGCAGTTTATTGCGGATATTTATGACGCACATCCGTTGAAGGCGGCTGAAGAAATCATCCTCGCCTGTCTCTCGAAATCCATAGACATAATTCACTACTGGGACCCCCGCTATCCGGCGATATTAAAAGAGATCGCACGACCGCCGATTGTACTTTATGCGGCAGGTTATATACCATCTGAGACCAGGATCGCTGTTGTGGGGACACGTGCGGCTGACCAGGTATCCAGGGAGATCGCCGATCGGCTGTCCGGGGAACTTGCGGAACGTGGTTTGACCGTGGTAAGCGGCATGGCGATGGGGATCGACCGGCATGCGCACCTGGGGGCCATGAAAGCGGGTGGGGCCACCATTGGTGTTCTGGCTGGTGGTATAGATATCACGTACCCATACAGAAACCGTGATCTCTATAGAATGATACTTGAGTCACACAATTCATGCCTCGTTTCCGAATATCCTCCCGGGACCTTCGCGTTAAACTGGACGTTTTCCCGCCGTAACCGTATTATCAGTGGCCTCTCGGCGGGTACGATAGTGGTAATGGCGGGAGAAAAAAGCGGCGCGCTGATCACCGCACGATATGCCCTGGAACAGAATCGTGAGGTGTTCGCCTGCCCCGGTCACACCTTTGATAAAGGTTATTATGGATGCCACTCCCTGATTCGACAGGGCGCGCATATCGTGGGTAGCGCCGAAGACGTGTTGAGGGAACTGGGATGCGCGGTGAACCAGCCGGATACGAAAAAAGAAACAGTGGTCCCTGCGCATGAAAGTATTAAAAACGGTAGTCCCGTCGAATCAGGCCCGGGGCCTGTGGGAAAACTGATATTACAACTGCTTAATGACGGTGAATCCGATATAGATACATTAATAAGAAGGGCCGATACGGAAACCGGTACGGTGATGGAAGCACTGGTCGACCTGGAAATATCCGGCTATATCAACCGGAAGGGTAACAGTATCGTACCATGCAGGTCCAGGAACCATTCCGGTTGAACGGTACCGGCCCTTTCTTTTTTTGCTGTTGTCCGTCAGAAAATCTCCCCGGTTGATCGATAATAGTGATAGATTCCAAGCCTCATTGAATAACGGGTTGATTATATGAAATTGAAGTATCTGTTCGTTGTGCTGACCGGCTTTCTGTGTCTGGTGACCATAAGCCAGATTTTCACCATCCCGCCGTACGCCGGGGATATCTTTAATGTATACCGGTCGGGTTATTTCAGGGAACTGGAAAAAAGCTTCTCGGTGATCACCGATGCTTTCATCGAGACGAAAATGCTGGGGAAAGCCGAATATGCGTGGGTACTGCTTGAGGATATAGGGAAAAAGCATGCGATAACCATACGGGTGTATGACGGTTCGGGAAGACTCATCCCCGCTCCGGGACAGCCGTCATCCGACAGGGACAATGTGGTGACCGAAATACTTGGTTCGATGAATCCGGGTATTCGTTCCGAACTACGGGGACGTACAATATATACGGCGATTCCCGCCGTAATGGAGGACCGGTGTTTATTCTGTCATCCCCCCTCCGGCAAAAACCGAATTGCGGGAGTCCTGACATTTAAACGAGGTTATGACGCCCATGTGTATTATTCTTCTGAACGAATAATCATTTTTTCGGTACTGACGGCGTTGTTGCTGTCACTGCTGTTTCTGGTGATCCGGTGGGACCCGGAAAAGAAAGTTAAAGAATTATTTGACAAAATGTAGATAATCTATGGAGTGTCCTGTAAATTACAACAGGCATCGATTGAATTTTTCAGAGGACCATGGCATGGCAAAAGGCGGGAAAACCCTGATCATCGTAGAATCGCCGTCAAAGGCGAAAACCATCAACAAGTATCTCGGCAATGATTATATAATCTCGTCCTCGATGGGTCATATCATCGACCTGCCGAAATCCCGCATCGCGGTAGATGCCGACAATGACTTCAAGCCTGAATACATCACCATCAGGGGGAAGGCGAAGATACTCAATGAACTGAAGAAAAAAGCTTCCCAGGCGTCACAGGTGCTTCTGGCGACCGACCCTGACAGGGAGGGCGAGGCCATCTCGTGGCACCTCTCGAACGCGTTGAAGCCTAAGAACGACAATATCAAGCGGATAGAATTCAACGAAATCACCGAGCCCGCCGTAAAGGAAGCGGTAGATAATCCGCGTGAGATCGATATCAACCTGGTCAACGCACAGCAGGCACGCAGAATACTCGACCGCATCGTGGGTTACAATATAAGCCCCATCCTGTGGAAGAAAGTCCGCAAGGGTCTCTCGGCCGGCCGGGTCCAGTCGGTCGCGTTACGTGTCATTTGTGAAAGAGAGAGGGAAATAGAGAACTTTATCCCTGAAGAGTACTGGACCCTCGAAGCGGTTTTTCAGCACGATGGAAAGAAATTCACCGGTTCGCTGTTCACGCTGAACGGCGAAAGGGTCAAGCTGACGAAAAAGGAAGAGGCCGAGAAGATCCTGGCCGACCTGGAGGGAAAATCGTTCACGGTGCAATCCGTTCAGAAAAAAGAGCGAAAAAGAAACGCCCCGGCGCCGTACATCACCAGCAAACTCCAGCAGGACGCGGCGAACCGGCTTGGATTCACCACCACCAAGACCATGATTATAGCCCAGCAGCTTTATGAGGGTGTTTCGCTTACCGATGAAGGGCCCGTCGGCCTCATCACCTATATGCGTACCGATTCCACACGAGTTTCAGACACGGCATTGAACAGCGTCAGGAACTATATTACCGGAAATTTTTCTGAAGGGTATCTCCCCAAGAAAGCGAACTTCTTCAGCAATAAAAAGAACGCTCAGGACGCCCATGAGGCCATACGGCCCAGTGACGTCAACCGCACCCCCGACTCGGTTAAAAAGGACCTGAGCCGTGAACAGTTCAAGATCTATGACCTTATATGGAAGCGGTTCGTCGCTTCACAGATGACCCCGGAGGTTTCAGAGGTATGCACGGTTCTTCTCGGCGCCGGTGCCGTGGTGTTCAAAGCTATCGGCAGCCGCGTTGTCTTCGAGGGCTTCACCGCGGTGGACAGGGACGACAAGACCCGGAAAATGGACCTGCCTAAAATGAAGGAGGGGGACGCCGTCGAGGTCAGAGAGTACCTGCCAGAACAGCACTTCACCACTCCTCCTCCCCGTTATAACGACGCGTCCCTGGTAAAGTTCCTTGAGGAATCAGGGATAGGAAGGCCTTCCACGTATGCCCCGACCATAACCACGCTGATCACCCGTTATTATGCGGTGCGCTCGGGCCGCCAGCTGGTTCCTACAGTGCTGGGCCGGCTGGTAAATGACATAATGGTAAACCATTTTCCCTCCCTGGTGTCCATAGATTTTACCGCCCAGATGGAAGATAAACTTGACCATGTCGAGGATTCGAGTACCAACTGGGTCGACATGCTCAGGGAATTTTACGGACCGTTCAAGATAAACGTTGATGACGCGGATCACCGCATCGAGGAGATGAAGAACATCCTTGACGAGGAAACCGAGGAAATCTGCGAGAACTGCGGCAGGAAGATGGTAAAGAAACTGGGACGGTACGGTTTCTTCCTCGCCTGCCCGGGTTTTCCCGAATGCCGTAACGCCAAATCCCTGCCCCTGGGCAAGTGCCCCCAGCCGGATTGTACCGGTGATGTCGTGAAACGCAGTTCCCGCAAGGGAAGGCCCTTTTACGCATGCAGCCGGTATCCGGACTGCACCTTCATCACCAGGGAGACACCCGCCGACAAGCCCTGTCCGAAATGCGGCAGCCTGCTCTTTTCGAAAAAAATCCGCGGGAAAGGGCAGATGCTAACCTGCCTGAAGGAAAGCTGCGGGTTTAAGATAGAACTGCTCGACAGCGAGAACAACGGGGCACTCAAGACCGACAACGGCAACAACGGCTCAGAGGAGCAGCGTGATAACTGAAATCGATCTGTTCATGCGTTACCTGGAGGTGGAGAGGAACGCCTCTCCCCTGACGCTTGAGTCGTACAGCAGGGATCTTTCGCAGTTTTGCCGTTTCCTGTCGGGAGATGGCACCCTTGAAGAGGGCGATGCTCTACCGGTGGAAACCGGCACACCCAACGTCGCCGAGATACCCGCCGCTTCCGTGAGGGCTGAAGATATCAGGGGATTTCTGGGGTACTGCCACGACGCCGGATTGCAGAAATCCACCATACGGCGCAAGGTGGCCGCACTTAAATCGTTTTTTCGGTTCCTTTACAACCATGAGTGTATAGCTCAAAATCCCGCCGAGCGGATACTTTTCCCCAGGGCCGGGAAGAAACTGCCCCGTTTTCTTTACCTGGACCAGGTTTTTGAAATACTCGATTTTCCCCTGGAGAGCTTTATCGATTTCAGGGACCGCGCGCTGCTCGAGGTCTTCTATGCCTCGGGCGTTCGGGTTTCCGAGCTGGTGACCGCCGATATGGGCGATTTTGACGGTCCCGGATCCAGGCTGAAAGTGTACGGGAAGGGAGCCGTCGAGAGGATCGCGTTTCTCACGGGAGAATCGGTGCACTGGATGAACAAATATATTGATGAACGAAGAAAAAAATTCGGACTGGTTTCTGATCCCCTGTTCGTCAATAACACCGGCCGCCGCCTCACTCCCCGGGGGATTTTTCATATAGTCGAGGGAAGGGCCCGCAGGGCCGGAATACTGCTGAAAGTATCCCCTCATACCTTCCGCCACTCCTTCGCGACCGAGCTGCTGAACAGGGGGGCCGATATACGGGCCGTGCAGGAGCTTCTGGGCCACCGGAGCCTCTCGACCACCCAGGTGTACACCCACACGACGAAAGAACGGCTCAAGGCCGCATACAAAAAATATCATCCCCATTCCGGAGAAAGCCATGGGAAATGAATCCGTCTGGAGAGGAACGACCGTACTGGCCGTAAGGCACGGCGGAAGCCTGGCCCTGGGGTGCGACGGCCAGATCACCCTGGGAGAGACCATCGTGAAGTCGGGCGCGACCAAGATCAGAAAGATGGCCGACGGAAAAATACTGGCGGGGTTCGCCGGATCGGTGGCCGATGCGCTTACCCTCTTTGAAAAGTTCGAACAGAAGCTGGATTCGTATTCAGGGAACACCGCCAGGGCGGTGGTGGAGCTCGCAAGGGACTGGAGGATGGACAGGATGCTCCGGCGACTGGAGGCCATACTCGTCGTCGGCGACCGTGAGCGCCTGTTTCTGCTGAGCGGCAGCGGCGAGGTTATAGAACCCGACGACGGGGTGCTGGGCATAGGTTCGGGAGGACAGTTCGCGGCGTCGGCGGCCCGGGCGCTGGTCAGGCACAGCGGTCTTTCGGCGGTGGAAATTGTGAGGGAGTCACTAGCCATCGCTTCGGAGATATGCATTTATTCGAACAGCAATATAACCGTTGAGGAGATTAAACTGTAAATGGCGAAAAACAACGGTCTTTCGTCGATAGAGGGCGAGCTCACGCCGCGGCAGATCGTCTGCGAACTTGACAAGTATATCATCGGCCAGGAGGAAGCGAAGAAATCGGTGGCCATCGCCCTCAGGAACCGGGCGCGCAGAAAGATGCTGGATCCTGAAATGCAGGAGGAAATCGCCCCCAAGAACATCATCATGATAGGCCCTACGGGCGTGGGTAAAACCGAAATTGCGCGCAGGCTTTCACGGTTGGTGAACGCCCCCTTTATCAAGGTTGAGATAACCAAGTACACCGAGGTCGGCTATGTGGGCAGGGACGTGGAGTCCATGATCCGTGACCTCACCGCCGTTTCGGTCTCGATGGTCAAAAAAGAGCACAGCCGCCAGGTGGAAGAGAAGGCGGGCCGGAACACCGAAGAGAGGATACTCGGCATTCTGACGCCTGAGAAGCCCTTCGACGTCGATGAGGTAAGGGAGATGGGACTTACCCTTTCCTATGAGGAGCAGGCGGAGAGGATGGAGAAAAAAGAGACCGATACCCGTACGGCACGTGATAAACGCCGCGAGGAACTCAGGGCCGGGATTCTGGACGAAATGGAAATAGAATATGAAACACCCGCACCCGCCGCCATACCGGTGATGTCGGTAATGGGAGGCGCAGGCCTAGAGGATATCGATATCCAGCTGCAGAACATGCTGGGTGACATTTTGCCGAAAAAGCCCAGGCGCAAAAAAATAACCGTCGGTGAGGCGCGCAAAATATTTTTCGATGAGGAAATCGAAAAGCTCATAGATATGGATAAGGTCGTAAACGAGGCGGTCCGGCGGGTGGAGGAAATGGGGATCGTGTTTATCGACGAGATCGACAAGATCGCCGGCACCGAAGCGAAATCGGGCCCCGATGTGTCACGCCATGGGGTCCAGCGCGATCTGCTGCCGGTAATCGAGGGGACATCGGTGAGCACCAAATACGGCACCCTGAAAACCAACCACATCCTCTTTATCGCCGCGGGCGCGTTCAGTGTTTCGAAACCTTCAGACCTGATCCCGGAACTGCAGGGAAGGTTCCCCATCCGCGTTGAACTGGGTTCGCTCGGCGAGGACGATTTCAAAAAAATCCTGACGCTGCCTAAAAATTCACTGACGAAACAATACACGGAGCTGTTGAGTACAGAGGGGATTCACCTGGATTTCAGCGAGGATGCGGTTCAAGAACTGGCCCGTACCGCCAGGATACTTAACGAGGAGCTTGAAAACATCGGCGCCAGAAGGCTCCATACCATACTGGAAAAGGTCTTAGAGGAGATACTCTTTAACGCTCCCGATATGCGGGAATCGGAAAAAAGCATCACCATAGACGCGGTGTATATAAGGACACGGCTGGAAAGCACGGTGAAAAACCGTGACCTGTCCCGCTATATCCTCTGAACCTGAAGGTTTCGTTTGGAGAATACGACGTGGCGGTCAATGCCTCTGTACGAGCCTTCTTGCTTCTTCTTCGCTGAAGTAATACTTTTTTTCACAGAATGCGCATGATATTTCTATTCCCCTGTCCTGCTCCAGCATGGTCTCCAGTTCGTTTTCATTTATCCCCGTCAGTATTTCACCTATAATGTCCCTGCTGCAGCGGCATGCGGCGCGCAATGGCGTTTGGCTGAGCAGACTGAGCGGATGATTGCCCGCCAGTTCGGCGGCTTTTTGAATGATGTCCGCGCCGTCTCTCAGGGATTCTCCCAGCCCCTGTTCCATCGTCGCGATATGGTGCTCAATGACGGCCAGTGCCTCCTGTGGGGTGTCGGGAAAACTCTGTATAAGAATGCCTCCCGATGCAACGATGGACGCGTACTGGTCGAACTCCATGCCCAGGATCAGGGCTGAGGGGACCTGTTCCGAATAGGTCAGGTACCGGGCGGTTTCCATGGCGATATCTCCGGACTGCAGGGTTGACACGCCTGTATAGGGTTCTTTGAGACCCAGATCCCGGGTAACGGCAAGCGTTCCCTTACCGATCATGGCGTTTATGCTGATGGAATCCGGCGGGGAGTCGGTACCCGCTCCCGGTTTGCTGAGGTAACCCCGGATATTGCCGCGGGCGTCGGCCTGTACATGGATCTGCCCGGCGGGACCGTCCCCGGAAATCTGAAACCGGATGGTCTGCGAAGACTCCGGTTTAAGGGTGGCGCTTAACAGTGTGGTGGCCGTTACGGCCCTGCCGAGGAGGAGGGAGCCGAGCGGGGAGGTGGCGTGCAGCGAGGTAATGTCCTTTACCGCCCGCAGGGTGACGGCGGTATACACGCGTACATTGAGCGCGGGACACACCAGACGTGACAGTAAATCTCCCTCCATGCCGTCCTCCCTGAAGGTACTCGGCGACCTTTTCCAGATCGTTGCCGCGCGTCGTACTATTAAAACTCGCGCAGGGACTCGTGAATGCCCTTTGCGGTTTCAAACCAGTAATCCAGTGACGCTTCCTTTTTGTCTTTGGCGAAATAATCAATCCATTTAACCAGTTCGGGATTGTTGTCGCCTTCAACTTCATGTTTCCTCAGCAGGTAACGGTAAACGAAGTCCATGTTCCTTTCCGATTCCCAGAACACCGAACTGTTGCGGCTGTTTATCCTGCTTGCCGTGATCTCGAGGGTTTTCAGGAACTCGTTTCCCATGCCGTAAAGCGTGTTGATGATGTCAGGGATCATTTCCTCCGCCCAGTTGCGGTGAAACCTGCAAAATCCCATGTTGTCGAGAATCAACTCCTGCCTGAAACGTTTTGCGTTTTTCCTTCCCAGTTCACGGGGAGGAAGGAACTCCCCTCCGTAATACATGAAATATTTACCCATGATCGGCATCGGTGATAGCACCCCCGGAGTCCAGTACTGGTTGGGGACCACCCATCCGCGCCGGGCGAAAGCGTTATATACAAAGAGGTCCAGAATCTCGGTATTTTTTTCCCTGGCGAGCTTTCGTGCGAGTTTACGCGCTCCCTCTTCCAGGTCCAGCAGGCCTTTTTTCCCGGTAATCGCATTGAGCAGTTCAATTCCCAGGCGGGCGTTATGCATGGAATCGGTTTCCACATCGAATCCCCCGGGGGTAAATGCCGGGGTTTCCTTCACCCCTATCTCTTCCGGTTTGACATGTCCCCTGTCCAGACAGTCCATGAGCCAGGAAAGGACCCCGCCCACCGAGATAGCGTCATAACCAAGGCTGTCCGCGTGGCGGTTCAGTTTTTCAGCGGCCCGCTGGTCGAATATCCCGCACAGGGGGCCCATGCTCTGGTAGGGTTCATAGTCTTTTTTGTATTCGTTGTATATTTTCTTGCATACCGCGGCACAGGGTTCGCCGCAGGTTTTCATGCTTTTGGGTTTGATGATTTCATCATTGAACTGCTGAAGATAATGCTCCAGCACGAATTTTTTATGGATATTGAGGCGTTCGTCCTCCTCCATGAGGATGGTTCGATAGTTGAAGGCGATGATACCGCCGCCCATGGTCGCGAAGTTGACGCCGAAGGTGCCTCCGGTATCGAAATTAGGATCGAAACGATACTTGGTGGTGGCTTCAAGGTCCTTGGCGGCCAGTTTCTTCTTGTAT
>CAZUXY010000077.1:0-16615 GCA_964624235.1 uncultured Leptospirales bacterium
AGTGCCATCATACGATGACAAAAAACATGTACCGGTCCCCCTTGAACAATCTCCCCTCGCCTTTTGTATAGACCGGAGAGATAGTATACGTATGTTCGGACAGATGGTATACACATGCAATTATTCATTTTTATTAATCAAATCAATTTGGGAAATTTTTTGGCTGCAAAAATACACATCAAATATACCATCCCTCGACGTTGCTTTTAACCCGACTGCGTTATGTCGAAATGCTTTTCCAACTCGGAACTTGCGATTTTTCAAATAGATTTTCCCGCTATCATCTACTTTCCGAATAATATCAAAACCCGGATACACGATCACCGGTAGTTTGTCGGGGAACTCCCGTGGGCTCGGGTGATACCGGACTGCCGGCGGTTGTAGTCCAAGAGCTTCATGAGGTCGTTCATAATTATAACTATCCCGCCAGGTATTAAATACCTGCTGGCATTCATGTAAATCCGAAATAGATACATGCGAAAGTAATTCATCATCGAGAGTCCGGTGAAGCCTTTCGTCTTTGCCCTGGGTCTGTGGATGATAAGGGCGTCCATGACTGATTTTAATCCCGAGACGAATGAGCCATACGTTAAAAATCGTGTACGGGGTATCCCGATCATCCCCCCATGGTGAACCGTTATCCATAAGCATACGATCGGGAAGCCCATAGTTCTGGAAAATATCAGTTAGCTGCCCCTGTACCGTCATCCTTTTTTGATCCAAACATGCTTTTAATCCCACTAAAAATCGAGAGTGGTCATCAAGAACGCTTAACGGATGACAATACTGTCCATCAGTACACTTAAAACACCCCTTGAAATCCATTTGCCACAGCTGGTTTGGTGCATCCATTTCAAATCGTTTAAAAGGCTTATGTTTAACAGATTCCTCTTTTTTAATCTTGTTATTCCTTTTCAGAATCATGGTGATCGTACTCGGGGATGGAATACCTTTATTTCCGGTTCTCTCCAAATATGCCTTTATTTTTCGCCCTCCACACGCACAATGCTTTTTCCGAACCTGCAGCACCTTTTTCTCAATAGTTGCAGATGACCTGTTCGGGCTATTGCGTGGTCGCCTGGATTTTTCAAGCAAACCAGACTCCCCTTGTTTATTATAACGGTTGAGCCATTTATATCCTGTCCGTGGCGAGATCCCAAACCGACGGCACAGTTCACGTCTGTTCGCTTCTTCCGAAAGTGCAAGGCGTATAAACTCCAACTTGAGAGACATTTTATCCACCTCCCGCCACGGCATAACCAGCCTCCTCTCACTGATTTAATACCGTAGTCTATCATAGTGTGTATACTATGTCTCCGAACAGCTGTTTACCTTGTCCCTAGTCTATACACCTTTGCAAGGAGAGGGGCCGGGGGTGAGGTCGTTACGTCACTTCATACTACCCGTGCATTCCCATCAACAGATCGGCCGTCAGTCGAATTGTGACATATCCTTTTACCCAAGGCCCTGCATTAACCGACAGATGCATGCTGACAGTAAACTACAACAGCACTACCTCTCCCTCTATCCGGCAGACGCCTGATAATATAACATACTCTGAACGCTGTGCGCTTATTATGAATGTGAGGAACACTAATAAAAACTAAGTTTTACTAAAGTAAAAACCTTCGCATTTCTATGAAAATTCACAGTTTTTAGCAATACCCCCCTGAAAAATATGGGGTTATCGGGATTTTTTCCCTTACGCAACTTATTTATGTTGACTTTAAGCTGTTTATTCCTTATCTGGCATGAGCAGAATCAGATGATCTGAGACTTTACCGTGTATAAAATGGAGAAAGGGTATGGAATTCTGGAGGGTGCCACTCGATGCCCACCATATTACCATTGTAAAAGGTTTAGTTCACATCCTTGACGAGCGTTGCAAGGGGTGTGGGTATTGCATAGAATTCTGCCCCAAGAAAGTGCTGGTATCCTCTACCAGGTTCAACCGCAAGGGATACCATCCTCCCGAAGTCAAATTTCCCGACGAATGCGTCAACTGCCACTTTTGCGAGATCATCTGTCCCGAATTCGCCATTTTTTCGACAGAGACGGAACCCGGCGTCGAGGATAATTCAGGAAATGCCGGGACGCAGCATCCTCTGCCGGAGAAATGTTGCTGATGCATGAATTTGTAACGATAAATATAAAGGCGCCATGAGCACGAAACCAGCGGTATTGACCGGGGAACATTACATGACCGGCGATGAGGCGTGCGCCGAGGGGGCACTGGCGGCCGGATGCCGCTTTTTCGCCGGCTACCCCATAACCCCCGCAACCGAGATCGCCGAAGTCATGGCGGCCCGCCTTCCCGATGTGGGGGGGACCTTCATCCAGATGGAAGACGAGATCGCCGCCATGGCCGCGATACTGGGCGCCTCATGGACCGGCACAAAGAGCATGACGGCCACCTCAGGCCCCGGTTTCAGCCTCATGATGGAAAACCTGGGACTGGGCATCATCACCGAAACCCCCTGCGTGGTGGCCAACGTACAGCGTGGAGGACCTTCCACCGGCCTTCCCACCATGGGCGCCCAGGGCGACATGATGCAGGCGCGATGGGGTTCTCACGGCCACTATGAAATCATCGCACTCTCCCCTTCGTCGCCCCAGGAGATGTTTTACCTGACGATCGAGGCGTTTAACCTGAGCGAGGCGTACCGGCTCCCGGTGCTCATCATGGCCGACGAGATCGTGGGTCACATGAGCGAGCGTGTCGTCATTCCGGACGCCCGTAAGATCAAAACCGTATCGCGCCCGCGACCGAAAGGACGCAGGGACCGTTTCAAGCCGTACGCGGCCGGTCCCGACCTGGTACCCCCCATGCCCTCGGTCGGGGAGGGATACCGCATACACGTTACGGGACTCACCCACGACGAACGCGGCTACCCCTCAATGACGGTGGAGGCCCAGGGACAGATGGTGACACGGCTGGTGGATAAAATACGGCGGAACGCCGACGATATTATACAGACCGAAAGCTATATGCTCGACGACGCCGAGATCGCGGTGATATCTTACGGCGCATCGGCACGCACCGCCTACGCCGCCGTCGATGAGGCCCGCGACGCGGGCATCCGTGCCGGTCTGCTGAGGCTTATAACCGTCTGGCCCTTCCCGGAAAAGCAGGTGAGGGAAATCGCGTCGAAAACCAGGGCGCTCATAACGGTCGAGATCAACCTGGGACAGGTATTCCTTGAAGTGGACCGCTGCGCCAAAGGGGCGCCCGTATTCATGGTAGGGCATCCCGGAGGTACGATCATTACCCCTGAAAGCGTGGTGGATAAGATTAAATCGACAATGGCGGTGGTTAAATGAACGGTTCCGGGTACGGCGGCAATATACGCCCCGAACATCCACTGGAAGACCTGCTGCGCACCGACAGAATGCCGCATATCTGGTGCCCCGGCTGCGGCATAGGAACCGCCTTTTCGGCGTGTCTGGGCGCCATAAAGTCGGGCGGTCTCGATCCAGATAAAACCGTCATGATATCGGGCATCGGGTGTACCGGCAGGGGTGCGGGATACGCCAATCTGGACTCGTTCCATACCACCCACGGCCGCGCCATTCCGTATGCCACCGGCATGAAACTGGCGAACCCGGAACTGAACATCATCGTCTTCAGCGGAGACGGCGACCTTTTCGCCATAGGAGGAAACCATTTCATACACGCCGCTCGAAGAAACATCGACCTGACCGTGGTCTGCGTCAACAACCTGAATTACGGCATGACGGGCGGCCAGGTGGCCGCGACCACGCCGCTGCAGAAAAAAACCACCACGACCCCGGCAGGCAATCCCGAAAGTCCCTTCAACCTGCCGCTGCTGGCCTATGCCGCGGGCGCGGCCTATGTGGCCCGGTGGACCATGCTGCACAGCCGTGACCTTACCGAATCGATCGAGTACTCTCTCAGGAAAAAAGGTTTCGGTTTTATCGAAGTACTCTCACCCTGCCCCGTCAATTACGGAAGGAGGAACAGGGAAACGCCCATCGAAACGCTCAGGATGTACCAGAACAATACCATCGTCAAGAACGGCGCCGACCCCAGGGAGGTTGCCATCGATTTCCGTAAACCGGTTGTCCTGGGTGCGTTCGTCGACGTGGAACGCCCTACGTACAGCGAATGTTATGACAGGATCTGCCGCCCGGAAGGGGCCGGTGAAAGGCCCGCGTAACCGGACGGTATCCAGGAGTAAGGACATAAATATGATTCATGAACCGGCTCACATCGGCAAAAAGGAAATACTGATTACCGGTTTCGGCGGCCAGGGAATCGTGCTTGCGGGCACCATTATCGGCAAGGCGGCCGCCCTGGGCGACCGCAGGGAAAGCACCCTGGTGCAATCATACGGCCCCGAGTCGCGGGGCGGCGCCTGCAGCGCCCAGGTAATCATCGACGACAGAAAGATCCATTATCCTTACGTACGCAAGGCCGATATACTGGTCTGCATGTCACAATCGGGTTATGAAAAATATATCGGCGACCTCAGGACGGACGGTCTGCTGATCATCGACCAGGACCTGGTGGTTCCGGGCGAACACGATCGCGACCTCTATGCCATACCTTCCACCCGTATCGCGGAGGAAATGGGCCGCAAGATGATCGCCAACATCGTGATGACCGGTTTCTTCGGTTCCGTGTCCGGTCTCATCTCATGGAAAGCCCTTGAGGATATCGTCACGCAATCCGTACCCCGAGGCACGGAGGAATTGAACCTGAACGCCCTGAAGAAGGGATGGGAGTTCGGCGCCGCCACCCTGAAGAGCAGGGCGAAGCGGGCCGCGGGCCATGCCGGAGTGGGCACATGAAAAAACCCAAGGACCGGCTGCACCGCGTACTGGTAGCGGGGGCCACTCCCGCGGGGGTCGCCGCCGTGAACAAGCTGGGGGAACTGGGAATACCCGTGACCCTGGTCGACACCGATCGCGATCTCGACCGCAAATTCTCGCGCGATGAATGGCGTCTGCCCTCGGGTATACGTCTTAATTACGCCCACCGGCCCGGTCTGATACGTATTCTGAGAAATCCCAACATACGGGTGCTCATGCACGCCGATGTAATGTCCATAAAACACAGCACGCAGGGGTTTTCCGTGCGGGTGGTGCGCAGGCCCGTGTATATCGATCCTGAAAAGTGCATCATGTGCGGCCGCTGCGCGGACGCGTGCCCGGTCACCGCACCCGACGGGGAAAAAGCCGTCTCCACCGAGGGGAGAGGCAGCCTTCCGGGCGCTCCGGTCATAGACAAACGCAGGGAGCCGCTCTGCCAGGCCAACTGTCCCCTGGGAGTGAACGTGCAGGGATACATGGCCCTCACCCGCGCGGGAAAATTCAATGAGGCCCTGGACCTTATCCGCGAACGCAACGTGCTTCCGGGCATCTGTGGACGCATATGTACCCGCCCCTGCGAAAGCGCCTGCCGGCGCGGCGAGATGGATGATCCTCTCGCGATACGTGATATCAAACGTTTCCTGGCCGATCTGGAAACGGATGGAGTCACTGCCGCGGGATACAGCGGCGTTTCCATGACGCACCCGATCCAGGATCGCAAAAAGGTCGCCGTTATCGGTTCGGGCCCGGCGGGTCTTGCCGCCGCAGCGGAACTGGCCCGGAACGGCTGCGCGGTCACCGTTATAGAAAAAGAAAACGATCCGGGAGGACTGCTGCGATACGCGGTGGGTGCTTACCGTCTGCCCCGGGAGGCGCTCATGCGGGACATCGATTATATCAAATCCCTGGGGGTGACCATAGAAACAGGGCGCGCCATAGACGGTGATGACGACCTGGACGCCCTGCAGCGCGAATACGACGCCGTGCTCATCGCCACCGGGACCTGGCGCGACCGTTCCCTCGCGGTACCGGGGGAAGAACTCGAAGGCGTCGAGGGCTGCCTTTCATTTCTGAATAACTTATACCGTAACGGCAACATCTCTGTCACCGGCCACGCGGCCGTCATCGGAGACGGCAACAGCGCTTTCGACCTGGCCCGCACGCTGAGGCGTCTCGGCGCCGGGGTGACGCTGCTCTCATGGTTTCCCCGCGATATGATCCCTGCCGGCGCGGAGGAAGTCGCCGCGGCGCTGGAAGAGGGCGTCGAGATCATGGGTTCGGTACAGGTGACGGGTTTCACCGGTGAAAACGGCAGGTTCGGCGCCGTCAACTGTATCGCCACTGTACCCGGTCCGCCCGACGACAACGGTATCCCCTGGCCGGTAAGGGACGAGAGCAGAGATCCATACACCCTGCCCTTCGACCGCGCTTTCGTCGCCATAGGCCAGGTCGCGGGTTCGCGGGGCGCTTTCAGCGGCGCCACCGTCAGGCGCGACGAAAAGGGCGGCATTGCCGCCGACGGGAACTCGCTGACCTCCAGACCCGGTGTATATGCCGCCGGTGACGCGGTAAACGGCCCGACCTCGGTGGTGGAAGCGATGTCTTCGGGAAGGAACGCGGCCATGGACCTTTTGAAGCGCCTGGGGCCGGCGCGCGCTGAAGAGACACCCCTCCTGCGACCCGAGGAAAGGGACTTCGATCCCATAGACGGCAGGGTCCCACGGCAGGCACGCCAGGCGGCCATGGTACTGGGTCCTGCCGATCGGTCAGGTACCTTTGCGGAAGTCCATAACGTCTTTACCGTTTCCCAGGCCGTGCAGGAAGCGTCGCGCTGCCTGCAGTGCGGCGTGTGTTCCCAGTGCCTGCAGTGCGTACAGGCCTGCGGAACCATCAACGCGATCAACATGGCTGATGAAGGGGAAGAAACAATCGAAAACACCGGTATCGTTATACTGGCCGATCCCGACAAGGCTTCCAGCATCAACGGTGATGACGTAATACGCGCATACAGTTCAAAAACCCTCAGACAGGACCCGTGGTCGATGATGGTGAGGGGTTTCGCGGCCGCGGCAAGGGCCCTGGTACTGCTGGGTTCGAGTGGCAGCCGGCCCAAGGGACACGGCATATCGTTTTCCACCCCCGACCCTGGACTCTCACCGGAAATCCGCATAGGGGTATTCGTATGCCGCTGCAACGATTCCCTGGGATGGACCGACGGGATGGAATCATACGTACGGAATCTGACCGACCGCGAGGATGTAGCCCATGCGGAAACCGTTATCGCCGCATGCGTTCCTGACGGCCACCAGCACATACTGAGGACTATCCGCGAGAAAGGGCTCACGCGGGTGGTGCTGGCATCGTGCGCCTGCTGCTCGCTTAACTTCGTCTGCTCGTCGTGCACCGACCAGCGCAGCCGCCTCAAGTACGCGCTTTTCTCGGGTACCGGCATCAGCCGCTCGATGGTGGAGATGGTAAACGTTCGAGGCGAGGCGCTTCGTCTCATTGAATCGGGGCCGTCCCTTGCCGATAAGGCTTTCTCCTCCCTTATGGACAGTTCACTCCGCCGCGCCGGAAGACTCAAAGTACTGCCGACACCGGCCCGTAACTATAATTTCGCCACCGCCGTCATCGGCGAGTCAGAGGCCGTAAGGACCAGCGCCCTTACTCTTGCCGAGACCGGATTTGAGGTCTATTTCTTTAACGATTCGGGAGAGAGCTGTGCGGCACCCCCGTTGCACCGCAACATCCACGGCTTCATGAATGCGGATGTGCGCTCGGTAAGCGGTACACTGGGCAATTTCCAGGTATACTACATGACTGACGGCGCCCTCCACTCGGTGCAGGCCGGTACTGTGGTGCTGGGGAAGAAAGCAAGCGGAAAGATACCCTATATGCATCAGGAAGAACTGCCGGGCAGATATGTGACCACCAGCATACAGACGGCCGGCGTTTCGGGCATCCCCTTCATGTATCCCGGCGGCACCACGGTGCCGGGCCTCTATATCGCCGATATCCCCGGCGTGGCCAATTCCGACCGTGAGAAGGGCGCCGCCACGGCGGTACTGGCCGCCGCAAAAATGCCGCGGGGACCGCGGTCGAACCGTGGCTTCACCGTGGTCATCAACCAGGAACTGTGCCGAGGGTGCGGCAGATGCGTACAGTATTGTCCCTACCAGGCGATAAGTTTTCACCGCAACGACGCCGGGGGATGGGTGGCGGCGGTGGACGATGCGCTGTGTAAGGGGTGCGGCAACTGCATTTCGGTATGTCCCTCCAACGCCGCCGACAGCCCCTACCGCAGTCATTACTTTCTTGAAAAGGTGATTGAAGAACTTTTGATATGAACGCTGAAGAATATAAAATTATACTTTTTATCTGCAATTGGGGCCCCCATACGGCGTTCCACACCCTGCAGGAGAGGAAGGCCCCGATCCCCGGCGAGATCAACGTGATACGGGTACCATGCGCCGGGAGGATCAACCGCGCGCTGATACTCAAAGCCTTTGAAATGGGCGCGGACGGCGTCGCGGTGGTCGGCTGCGTACCCGGCGCCTGCCGCTACGGCAGCGGCCCCTCTCTTTCGAGCGCCAATATCGAGGACATGCAGGCCATCCTTGAACTGCTGGGCCTGAGTAAAGAGCGGCTGCGTTACGCCCACAGCCTGCCCGACGATCCGGACACCCTGCTCGGCTTTTTACAGGAATTCGTGAGCGGTCTCAAGAGCATGGGGAAAAGCCCGGTGGTACCGCGTATCCCCGGGGTAAAAACCGCCGTAAACGATACGGTTAAAAGTATCGCGGCCCGTCACGATGTGTATGCCTGCCAGGACTGCGGGAAGTGCTCGTCGGCCTGTCCGCTGCCCCTGACCGGCAAGTCTTTCTCACCCCGCGCCATTGCCGTTTCAGCGGCGTCGGGGGACACGGACGCCGTCACGATCACGAAAGACCTGTGGTCCTGCCTCACCTGCGGCGTATGTTACGACCGGTGTCCATCCTCGGTGAATTTCCCCGAGTTCATAAGGGATCTCCGCGGGGCTTTTCTCACCGGGACCTACGGGGCCCACGAAACTCACGGAGGGTTCTTCCAGTCCCTGATGCGTACCCTTTCCTCGCCTGAACTCGAGCCGCGGAAGTGGCGAAAACTGCCTGATGATGTCAAAACCGACAGTGAAAGCCGGACCCTTTTCTGGGGGGGCTGTGCGCCCTTCTTCGATCATTTCTTCCGCAATTTTCTCTCGGTGGACACGGTGAAGATCGTCGTCAACAGCCTGAAGCTGCTGAACTTTTTTGATATACGCCCGGCCCTGCTCGACGGTGAGCGCTGCTGCGGTCACGACCTCCTCTGGTCGGGCGACAGGGAAAATTTCCTGAAACTCGCCAGGCTGAATGTCGCCGCCATCGAAGAGAGGGGTGTCGAGGAGGTTATCACCTCGTGCCCCGAATGTTTCAGGACCTTGTCCCATGACTACCCTGCCATGGGGATACCCGTGAACTTCAGTGTCACGCACCTGTACGACATACTGGAAAGGGAAATAACCAAGGGTGCGGTGGGTTTCACCGACCCCGGCCGCAGGCTGACCTACCAGGATGCCTGCAGGCTGAGCAGGTTTGAAAAACGGCCCGAACTCCCCAGGGCGCTTCTCAACCGGCTGGATGGATCGTGTTTCAGTGAAATGCAGGACCATGGGGCGTCGGCGGTCTGCTGCGGCAACTCGGCGTGGACCGGCTGTGATTCGTACACGAAGGCATTGCAGGTGCAGCGGCTCAGGCAGGCCAGGGAAACGGGGAGCGATCTGCTGATCACCTCGTGTCCCAAGTGCCAGATTCATCTCAAATGCGCCATGGAAGATCCTTTCTTCGGGAAAGAAATCACCATGGAAATGATGGACCTCACCGAAGTGCTGGTGCGGACCATACGGTGGGAGTGATAACCGGAGAAATAGATAATAAACCGCAAAGATTGAATGCATGTCTGTAAACGCGGCGAATTTAAAAAACAAATTCAACCACAGGAAACACACAATGGATGCTCAAACACTCAAAAAAAAGTCCATGATGACCGAGGCCGAACCGAGAATAGGGGTTTTCGTCTGCCACTGCGGGCTCAATATCGCGCAGACCGTGGACTGCGCCCGGGTGGCTGAGGCCGCCGCGGGGATCGGCGGCGTCGTCGTTTCAAAAGATATCATGTACGCGTGTTCAATGCCAGGGCAGCAGGAGATAGTAAATGACATCCTGGAAAACACCCTCAACCGCGTAGTGGTGGCATCCTGTTCGCCGCGTCTGCACGAACCTACCTTCAGGCAGATGATGCTCAGGGCGGGACTGAACCCTTACCTGCTCGAGATGGCGAACCTGCGCGAACAATGCAGCTGGGTGCATATGCACGAGCCCGCCGCGGCGACGGAAAAAGCGCTGGACCTGGTCAGGATGGCCATCGGCAGGGTGAAGCTGCTGTTCCCCCTGGAGGATCAGACCCAGCCGCTGACGAAGCGCACCATGGTGATCGGCGGAGGGGTCGCCGGCATACAGGCCGCCCTGGACATTGCCGATAACGGCTACGAGGTGGTCCTTGTGGAAAAAAGGCCTTCCATCGGGGGGATCATGGCCCAACTGGACAAGACCTTTCCGACGATGGACTGTTCCATTTGAATACTGGGCCCCAAGATGACGGATGTCGGTCGACATCCCCGCATTAAACTCCATACCCTAACCGAAGTAAAGGAAGTCAGCGGTTACATAGGCAACTTCGAGGTCAAGCTGCTTAAACGCGCGCGTTACGTGGACGAAAGCGAGTGCACTTCCTGCGGCGACTGCGCCAGGGCCTGTCCCGTGGTGCGACCCGACGAATATAACATGGGTCTCTCGTCGCGTAAGGCCATTTACGTTCCGTTCCCGCAGGCGGTACCTTCATCTTACCTGATAAACCCCGGCGAATGCCTGGGCCACAACCCGGCGGTCTGCGCCAAATGCGTCGAGGCCTGCAGGAAGGGATGCATCAACTTCCACATGTCCGACGAGGAGATCACCGTGAAGGTGGGCACGATAATCGTGGCGACGGGGTCAGAGCCCTATGATCCCGCCGAAATGGACGAGTACGGATATACCCGCTTCGAGAACGTGCTTACCAGCATCGAGTTCGAACGGCTGGTCAACGCCGGCGGTCCGACCATGGGAAAGGTGATACGTCCCACCGACGGGAAAAGGCCGGGTACCATAGGGTTTGTGCAGTGCGTGGGATCCCGTTCCCTGAACAAAGGCGGAGAGTACTGCTCGAACATCTGCTGCATGAACACGGTGAAAAGCACCCTGCTGCTGAAAGAGCACTATCCCGATATCGACATAAAGGTCTTCTATATCGACATACGGGCCTTCGGCAAGGGGTTCGAAAACCTCTACCTCCGCAGCCGCAGGCTCGGTGTCCAGTACCTCAGGGGGCTTCCCGGTTCGGTAAGGGAGCTTCCCGACCGGGGCCTCAGGGTTGCGGTGGAGAACACGGCCGCCGGTAAGGTCGAACAGTACGACCTGGACATGCTGGTGCTTTCCGTGGGACTCAGGCCCCCCAGGGACATCCGGGGCATCCAGGAGGCCCTGGGGCTGCAGCTCACCGCCGACGGCTTCTTCATGGAGGCGCACCCCAAACTGCAGCCGGTGGACGCGGCGACCAGGGGCGTCTTCTTCGCCGGATGCGCGGAAGGCCCCAAGGACGTCAAGGACTCGGTCACACAGGCGTCGGCGGCGGCCGCGCGTGCCATCCGGGTGATGCACACCGGCGAGATCACCACCGAGCCGATCGTGTCTGAGGTGATCGCGGAGCAGTGCCGTTCGTGCGGAAGGTGCGCCGAGGTATGCCCGTACAATGCCATCACGGTGGACACAAAGAAAAAAACACCGGCGGTGGTCACCACGGCGGCATGCGCCGGATGCGGCACCTGCGCCGCCGAGTGTCCCTTCGGCGCCATTGTAATGAACCACTTCACCGACGAACAGATCACCCGGCAGATCGACGCCATGCTGGAATCAAACCCGAGGGACAAGGTGCTTATATTCGCCTGCAACTGGTGCTCGTACGCCGGCGCCGACCTCGCCGGGGTGTCACGCCTGCAGTACCCGCCGAACAGCCGGGTCATCCGCACCATGTGTTCGGGTCGCGTAGACGAGAAGTTCATCTGGTACGCTTTCAGAAAGGGCGCGCCGGTCGTCCTGGTGAGCGGATGCCATATCGGGGATTGCCATTACATCGACGCCAACCACTGGACAGTGAAGCGCGTGGAAAAAACCCACCGCAAAATGGAAAAGATGGGGATACGCACCGAACGGTTGCAGCTGGAATGGGTCTCGTCGGCCGAGGGCATCAGGTGGGCTGAGACAATGCGGCGGATGGAAGATCTGCGCCGGGGCGTAAAAGACGATGAATACGAAAGCACAATCCTTATGCTCAGAGAGCGGGACTGAAATGCCGTCAGGCCGTTAACCGCGGCGGATTCATCCGCCGTTCTTCACGGACTCAACGCGTCCGGCCCGGATACCCCGCGGCCCTGAACTGATACCGGCGATTAAAAGCCATTGCTGATCCGATTCCCCACGATTATTCAAATTGAACACCTGTCATGCACCCTTTCAAGGGGGAACCGCAAGGTTGATATCACGGTTATAACCACAATCCCGTACTGCACGGACCGCTTACCGCCACAACCTTCAAAATACTTACCCCGGGTAAGTCATGCCGGATAAACGGTTTCACAACGGCTTTACATTTTCCGGAACCCGAACAATATTGCTTTGACATACACATATACCATGTTATATTATATGTTTACATTCTTTCCCAATAATCATCATAAATAAATATACACTTTCAAGAGGTGGCACATGAAAAACAGCACCACCACACGGGAGTACAAAATCGGCGGATGGAGCGCGCATTATATCCTTATAATATGTTCGCTCCTTTACATGGTCAACTACATGGACCGACAGGTACTCTCCGCGGTCCTTGAGCCCATGAAACTGGACCTGGGGCTCACCGATACCCAGGCGGGCTCGCTTCAAACGTTATTCCTTCTAAGTATCGCCTTTTTTTCACTCCCCGTCTCTTATCTCGTGGACCGCTGGAGCAGAAGAAAGGCCATAGCCTTCATGGCGGTATTCTGGAGTATCTTTACCTATATCACCGGACTGGGGAAAAGCTTTATCGGTGTTCTGCTGCCGCGTTCCATGGTGGGAGTGGGAGAGGCGGGCTTCTCCGCGGGCGGCACCGCCATGCTCACCGCGGCGTATCCTCCTGAATCACGGGGGAAGGTCATGGGCGTATTCAATCTGGTTATACCGCTGGGGGCCGCCCTCGGAGTAATGCTGGGGGGAGCGATCTCAGCGAAATACGGCGGATGGAGGGCGCCCTTTATGGTCTTTGCCGTACCAGGCATCATCCTCGGCATACTTGCGTATTTCATGAAAGACTATAAAACAGTGGACCACCTGGATGAAACGGGAAAACGAAAAGGACTGGTGTCGAGCGCCGTTTCACTCTTTAAAATCCCTACACTCAAGTGGATGTTCATAGGTTACGGCATCCGCAATATAATGAATTTCTCGGTACTGGTATGGCTTTCCGCGTTCCTTATGCGCAGTCACAATATCGCCGAAGACAGGGCCGGGGTGCTCTCGGGCATGATCATGATGATGGCCATCCTGGGCGCGATCCTGGGAGGTATACTCTCTGACGCGTGGCAGAAGAAAAACCGACGGGCCCGCATGCTGCTTCCCGTCATCGGGGACATCCTGGCGGCGATCGTCCTTATTACCGCGCTTTCGCTCGATATGAAAGGGGCCGGTTATATAATAGGTCTCCTGTGGGGCGCCATGGTAATGCTGGGAACCCCGGCTCTGAACGTGGTCTCGCAGGACGTTGTGGTTCCCGCCGTGAAGGGGCTTTCCTATGGCATGACGGTCTTCTGCATGTATGTATTCGGCGGCGGATGGGCGCCCATCATCGTGGGACGCATCTCCGACACAATGGGTGGCGGCGCCGAAGGGCTTAAAATCGCGCTCATCATCGTGGCGTTTTCAGGATTCATAGCGGCGTTTTTCGAATGGCTGGGCTCACGCACCTATGCCGCCGACATGGACAGGGTTAAAGGATTCGTGCTGGAATCGGAGAAATAATCACTGCTGCTTTCAGACAGAAGTTCTTTGCCGAATGGTCATGTACCGGGCTTGCAGAATTTTTCATTGAGCAGGGGCGCCTTGCTGAGGCGTTCCTGCTCTCACCCCTTCACCCTCATCGGTTGTTACCGCAGTAGTAAAGTACGCTACCGTACCGCAGAGCGGTGTATCTTGGCGGCCTTGCGGAGTTTTTATCTGACCGGTGTGCACCGTCACAACCCGGGTCTGCTACGCCGGCGGTTCGCCGCAGGGCCTGGCAATGATCACTGACACAGCCCCCGCCAGCGAGAGCACCATGGCTCCCGAGAAGGCGCCGGCATAGCTGCCGGTTGCGTCATACAGAATCCCGGCCGCGAAGGGGGCCGTCGCGGTAAAGATCGCGTATAAGGGCGAGAGGGTCCCCAGTATAGATGGCAGCGCTTCGGCGCCGTAGTAGTTCGCCACCATGGCGGGCATCTGCACAAAAGCCATGCCGAATCCCGTACCCAGAAGCGCCGCGTACGTATAAAGGTGCAGCGGGGTGCGCGCCGCCATAATCGACGCCAGCCCGCCGCAGCACATGAGCAACCCCGCCGCCCATAAAAAACGGGGCTCCAGCCTGTCACCCAGAATCCCTCCGATCAGCCTCCCGGCGATGCTGCACAGGGTCATCAGGCCCAGGGAAAGGGAGGCGAGATCCCTGGAGAAACCCCGGTCCAGCAGATGGACAACTCCATGTCCCACACAGACGGTGTAGGGCACCAGCAGGCAGACTATACCGGTGAAGATGAACCATACGGTTGCGGTGCCCAGTGCATCTCTCAGCCTCCAGTTCCCTGATGTGCGGTAGACGCCCGCCGCGGCTGAGAAGTTTTCATCATCAGACATCGCCGTACCGTCGGGCACCTGGCCCATATCGGCGGGCCTGTTCCTTACGAATACAAGGCTCATGAAAAACGATATCCCGGCGAAGAGGGCGATGCCGAGCCATCCGTTCCTCCAGCCTCCGCCGCTGGCCCCGGTAAGAAAGTTGATCGACGGCGCGACGGCGAACCCACCTATGCCCGCGGCGGTGAGGACTATCGAGAGCGCCAGCGCGCGCTTTCTGCGAAACCACAGGGCGATGCCTGCCTGCGCCGGCAGTATGCCGCCGAAACCCACCCCCAGGCCGATCAGCACCCCGAACACCAGAAAAAACGCCGTCCGGGTGGATACCATCGTCGCCATCAGCAGTGAACCCGCCAGCACGAGCAGACACCCCATGGACAGGGAAAAGCGGATACCCTTTCTGTTGATAGCCGCCGCGATCGCCGGGCCCATTAATCCGCCCTGCAGAAACATGAAAATGGTATAGCCCAGACCCAGGGTCGCCCTGTTCATGCCCAGGTCTTTTACCATAAAAGTGTTTACGAGATTTCCGCCGTAATACACAAAACCCAGGTTGGTAAAATAAACACACCATAACACCGCGACCAGGTACCATCCGTAAAACCGCTTCATCGCCCTCCCCTCACCGGCCTTGTGCACAACCGGTGTGACGGCAAGCTTTATAAAGGAACGGCGTAAATACAAGTGGAAAACCGACGAAAAGATCATCCACACGTGTATGAAAATCGAATTAACATGCTTGCATATTATGAATCATATGCTCATTCTGTAGCCAGCAAGCACAGGACCGGCACGTAACCATCATGGAAGAAACAACCCTACGTCTCGATGACCTGGTCAGGGAAAAGCTCAGCGCGCCATATGCCACCCCGCTGAACCGTCCCCCCTTCGGATTGGAAACCGAAGGCGAACTTTACACGGCGAAACAATCGGGCTTCCACTCCCTTGAGTTCCTGTATAAATACCGGGGCGTTACAAGCTTCGCCTCCGGTTTTACCGTAATCATCACGGTACCCCGAACCGGCACCGGCGTCGCCCCGCTCCGCGAGGACGACCAGCCTTACCGCTGGACCGGCAAGATCAATGAGGCGGCCGCAGGCATGGCGGTCTGGCAGGCATTCGAACTTCTTACTGAAGAGGAAGCGAGGAATTTCATGGAGACGCATCATCCGGTGGTGGAGTTTCACTATCTTGAAAACCGCCTGCTGGTTGAACTGAGAGTCGTCTACAATCATGCCCGCTGGGAAATACTGTGACGATCTGGTTTTCACCGAAATTCCTCCCGGCACCGGCCGATACATCCACCGTTCATACAGTTTAACCCTATACTCCGTTTTAATAACATGACGATGGTATTATAGTATTTTATATATTACTTGATTGTTGTCCTGTTTATTCGTATCTTTATATCATTCGAAGGAGGAAAAGTTATGGGATTAATCTGGATCGTCGTGCTGGCCGCAGGAGGGTATATCTTTTACCGATGGTATACCGCGAGCCGCGAACAGGGTACGGAATCATCCCTGGACATTCTGAAAAGACGATACGCCCGGGGAGAAATTACCAAAGCGCAGTTTGAAGAAATGAAAAAGGTTCTATGAATCTACCTGTACGCTCACAAAGGAATCTGTACACCGCCGCTTCGGTATCAGTGATCGGCGGCTTTAAAGACGGAGGGAAACGCGATGAATCAAATTATAAAACAGCATCAGATAAAAATCACCGGTCTAAACGGCGCGGTTCCGCCG
>CAZUXY010000078.1:0-15888 GCA_964624235.1 uncultured Leptospirales bacterium
TGGTATTCCATTATGCGGACCACCCTGCCGGTATCATCTTTCAGGGGAAACGCCTGGACTTCAAAGTAACTCTTTCCCCCCTTTCGGTTTTCGTGGATGTGCTCTACCGTTATCGGTCTTCCGGTTTTCACCACCCCGGCCAGGGGACAGGTATGGTCTACCCCCGAACAGGGTTCCTGTATATTGTGCGTAATGCAATAGCAGGTACTGGACCCCTGGGGTTCAAATATCTGTGCGGCGGTATTGGCGATTATTATGGAATAATCGCTCACATCGATGACAATGAAGGGGTATGGCAAGGATTCGATGACATCAACCATGAAATTGTATTGCTTCAAAAGGGCCTCTTCAGCCGCTTTACTTTCGGTAATGTCCTGTGCGGCGCCGATGATTCTGTGTACGGTGCCGTTTTCCCATTTTTGCGCCCTTCCGTAAGTGCGAAGCCACCGTACCGTACCCGATTTGCTGTTGATACGGTATTCGCTCACATCGGATTCGCCTTTCAACAATCGTAAGAACTGCCGCTGGACGATACCTCGGTCTTCACGATAAACAACATTGTTCAAAAGCACATCCTGGTCCATTTCCGACAACCGGTACCCGCTGATGCGTTCCATGGCCTCTGAAACCCATTCCAGGGTCAGTCTCTCATCCGCGGAAACGGTCATTGAGAATGCGTAATCGGAAATGATCTCCAGGAGCATCCGGTATTGTTTCTCGGATTCAACCAGCGCTGTCAGGGTCTTGACCTGCCTGGTTATATCTTCCATAATCACAGCGTAATGCAGTATTTCCCCCTCACGGTTGAAAACCGGTGAAATCACGACTGTTTCCCTGTATATTTCGCCGTTCTTTTTCCTGCCGGCCAGTTCACCCCGCCAGGTTTTCCCGTTCGTAATGGTACTCCACATACTGTGGTATAATTCCGGTTCCATTAATCCCGATTTCAGCAGCTGCAGGGTTTTATCCTGTACTTCATGGAAATGGTAGCCTGTAATAACGGTGAAAGCGGGATTTACATATTCGATCCTGCCGTCGACATCGATGATCATGATGGAAAACGGGCTCTGCTCCACCACCTGCAGTAGGTCTCTCAACCGCTGGTCCACTTTTTTCTGCTCGGTAATATCGCACAGTGTGATCAGCCGGCAGGGGGTTCCTTCCCATAAGGAGTCGACAGCCGTCAACAGCGCATATCTACGCTGTTTCCCTCCCGGTTTTATTTCAATCTCATACCGTGTGTGTTTCGTAACGGGGTGGTCGAATACGGTCCCTTTGAGACGGGCGGGACTTTTCCCCAGAAGCTTTCCCGCGGCACGGTTGGCGAAAAGTATGACGCCACTATGGTCCACCATAATCGAGGGGGAGACCATCTGGTCCATTATACCGCGGAAATTTTTCCTGAGGGCGGTTATCTCCCTGTTTTTTTCTTTCAGAAGGGTTTTCAGGTTCTTGAGTTCATTATCCATTAGAGACCTTGAAACACACCGCATTGAACTGCCGGGATGAATAAGGAGTACACCAGCGGAAAGACTGCTCATCCCTCTCCATCAAGGAAAACGCGTGTCCCCGGAGAAACATCATGTGTAAGCCAGACGTTGCCCCCTATTTCCGAACCCTTTCCAATGGTTATTCTTCCCAGTATAGTCGCACCGGAATAAACAATTACGTCATCTTCGACAATTGGATGACGGGGTATCCCTTTTATCGGCTTTCCGTTTTCATCCAGGGGGAAGCTCCGTGCACCGAGGGTGACCCCCTGGTAGATTCTCACGTTTTTCCCGATTATACAGGTTTCGCCTATTACCACGCCGGTGCCGTGATCGATAAAAAACCTCTCGCCGATTTCAGCCCCCGGATGGATATCGATTCCCGTGACCGAATGGGCCATCTCGGTGATGATGCGCGGGATCAGCGGCACTTCCAGCCGGTATAGTTCATGCGCAATCCGGAAATTGGTTACCGCCTGGATGCTGGGGTAACAGAAAATAGTCTCACCGTAACTCTTGGCTGCGGGATCACCCTCATAAGCCGCTTTCACATCGGTCACCAGGGTCTCCCGTATACCCGGCAGGCCGGAGATAAAACCGAGTGTCATTTCCCTGGAACGGGTATCGCATACACCGCAGTCCAGCGGTTCGTTACGGTCGCATGAAAAACATAATCCACGGTTGATCTGCTCTGACAACAGCAGGAATATTCGATCCAGGGCGGATCCTATATAAAACCTCATGGTCCCCGGCTTCAAGTCGGAATGGCCGAAATAGCCGGGAAAAAGCACGGTCCTCAGCAACTCCACCACCTCGCCGAGCACGTCCACGGACGGCATGGGCATCTCATGGTTTGCCCTGTAAAACACCGTTTTGTACGATTCTGGATCGCACAGCCGGTCTACCGTCCGGTTCAACTGCACTTCATAGTCTCCGTTCGACTGATTAGTACTCATAACCACCCGCTCCACTGATTAACTGTGCTGTAGTATGTTCCTTTGATTTCATGAAATAATAAAGGTATTAACAGGGATACTCGTCCCTATGATAACATCCCCTTATGCCCCTGCTCAATAATAATTTTATCATAATGAAAGTTTCAATACAAATGGTATCGCTTTTTTTCCTCCCCGAAACCGGCGGCATCCTTTTCATACAAGGAAGAGATCTCGTTGAATTCCACCCCCTGTTCGATTTGCTCTCTCAGTTGCGGACCGCCGGCCAGAAGATCGAACGCGGGATGGACGTTGTTGAATTCATACACTCCCGTGAGAAAGGAAAATTCCGACGGGTACAGATCGCGCACGGTCTTGATCAGGGCCAGCCCCGCGGCGAACGGACGGTACGTCGAGGTATCGAGAACATGAAGATATACGCCACCGCATATTTCGCCGGCGTACTTGTTGAAACACGGCCTGAAGTACACCGGTCTGAAAAAAACTCCCGGCAGTTTCAACCTGTTCATCGCGTCAGCAAGGCGGTCCGCGTCTATCCAGGGTGCTCCGGCATTAAGAAAAGGAACAGCGGTCCCCCTGCCTTCCGATATATTGGTCCCCTCCAGCAGACACATGCCGGGATACACCATGGCCGTTTCCGGAGTGGGCATATTGGGGGAGGGAGGCACCCATGGCAGTCCCGTGGCAGCGTAAAGCATTGGACGTTCCCATCCTTTCATGGCCACCACCGTCAGGTTGACGTCGAGCTTACTGCGGTCCCGGCATAAAAGGGCGATCTCCCCGGCAGTGAGTCCGTGACGGACCGGAACAGGTACGGTCCCGACGAAGGATTCATAACCTACGGTGAGCACCGGTCCTTCCACCTCCACTCCCCCCAGAGGATTGGGGCGGTCGAGGACCATAAACTCAGTGCCGCTCCCGGAGAGTGTCTTCATGAACATGACCATGGTGTTG
Source organism: uncultured Leptospirales bacterium (assembly GCA_964624235.1). GTDB lineage: Bacteria > Spirochaetota > UBA4802 > UBA4802 > UBA5368 > CAZUXY01. Next base: position 3,401 of record CAZUXY010000078.1, read on the forward strand.
ACATAGGTGTAATAACGTGTGCCGATGTCCTGGATGTCGAAGACCACCACATCGATATCTTCCATCATGGCTCTTTCAGGCACCAGGGACGCTGTCGATTCACCATAGAGACTTACCACTTCACACCCCGTACCGGGCTGCAGGTTGACGGCCACCTGGTCCTGTTCAGTGCCGAATATTCCGTGTTCGGGAGAAAAAATCCGTTTCAATCGCACACCCATGCGCGGCAGTTCATGCCAACCATAGATATATTCCTTCGTTATGGAGGTCTGGTTCGCGATAAGGGCCGTCTGCCTGCTTTTCAGACGGAGGGGCTCATTACAAATGACATCAAGCCCCGTGGTCACCTGGCCGTTATGTTTGCCTTTTCTCATTAACCTTTCTTTTTCATCACACACGATGCCGTTTGCGGGATACTTTCTTAGACTAGATTAAATATATCAAACCGTTTTTGGCGGTCCACCTGTACCGGACCTGACGGGTATACCCGCCCTTTACCATAAAACAATTTGACTTCGCTTCTTTTTATTTATTTAATTAAGCAACACCCGAAAAGGAGGTGTAATCATTATGCGGCTTTCTTTAAAGAATATGAGCTTCAATAAAAAAATAATTCTGCTCGCCACTCTGGTTATCATTATGTTCGCCGTGACGATCTTCACGTATCTAATACCCCTGATGCAGGAAAAATGGATAGATTCCAAAAAGGAAAAACTGAAAGATATCGTGGAAGTATCGATAAGTATAGTCCGGAAGTTGCACCATGATCACACCGCGGGCAGAATTTCTCTGGCAGCGGCCAAAGAACGGGCCCTGTCGATGATAAGTGATATGCGTTATGGTGAAGAGAAAAAAGACTATCTATGGGTGAACGATTTCCATCCCAGAATGCTTATGCATCCCTATGTGCAAAAACTGGTCGGTACCGATTTGACCGACTACAAAGACCCCACCGGCAAACGTCTGTTCGTCGAGATGGTCAATATCTGCAAAAAACAGGGTGAAGGTTATGTGGACTACATGTGGCAGTATAAAGACCAGTCGACCGGTCTCGTTCCTAAAATCTCATATGTAAAGAGCTTTCCCGAATGGAAGTGGATAATCGGCACTGGAATTTATATCGAGGACGTCAGGAGTGAACTGATGGCAGTATTGAAAAACATCGGCATCATCCTCGGTGCCATTATTGTTTTCGCCCTGTTGACGTCACTGCTCATTGCAAGGCGGATAACCCGGCCGGTCTCCCTGATCATCGGCAGGCTTAAGGAACTGGCGAATGCGGAAGGAGACCTTACCATGCGCATTCCCGTCGACTCTTCGGACGAGATGGGCGAGATATCTTCCGAGCTCAACCGCTTCCTTGACCAGTTCGAACACATCGTTTCCGATATAATGAACACGGCGAACAAACTGGCCTCGGCAATTCACCAGATCGACAAAGGAAACGAAGACCTCGCGCAGCGAACCTCCGAACAGGTGTCCTCGCTGGAGGAAATCGCTTCAACCATAGAAGAAACGTCATCCGTCGTTTCACAGAACACCGAGAAATTCAGCCAGGCCGACGTACTGGCGGAAAAATCCCGTACCATCGGCAATGAGGTCAATGAAATAGTGGGTGGCATGATCACGAACATCAACACCATGGAAAGCTCAAGCCGTGAGATCGGCGATATAATCTCCCTAATCAATGAAATATCGCTGCAGACCAACCTGCTCGCGCTCAACGCCGCGATAGAGGCAGCGCGTGCGGGATCACAGGGCCGCGGATTCGCCGTTGTCGCCGGCGAGGTAAGGAATCTCGCACAGAGATCGAGGGAGGCCTCAGAGAGAATAGAGAAGCTGGTCAGCGAACTGATCGACAGGATCGGCGCCACCACAGAAGGGGCAAGCAGGAGTTCAAAAGTACTGAAGCAGATCGTGGATGCCATAATCGAGGTTAAAAAAACCGTTTCAGAAATCGCGTTCAGCGGCGAGGAAATGAGAAGGGGGATTTCCGAGATAAATACCGCCCTGATCGGAATTGACAGCACGAGCCAGCAGAACGCCGCTCTGGTTGAACAAACCACGGCAGCAACGAGGGAAATCTCCTTTCAATCGGAGAAGCTCCTTGAAATGATGAAACGATTTAAAACCGGCCGGAATGAGCTGAAACTGATTCAGTAACCGTAAGTCATCGGTGGAGTTTAAATGATATACAGCCTGTATACAACGAAAAAGGGTCAATGATACTTGAAAGGACCCAGCCGGTGCTTTCCGTGTATAATGGCATTATCAATAACGGCATCTCCTCTGATAGAAGAGCACGGCAATACCACCGACCGGCGTATCACTGACTTTCCGGTTATGGAGGTGCCGGTTCCGATCACCGAGTTTTGAACACTCACGCTGGAATCGATGTTCGCGTCAGCAGAAACCGGTTCAATGGATATACCAAGTGACTCCCGCATTCTCATGGAAAAATTCGAAAGCCGGTCGAGCACCGACATGTTGGCCTTCCACAGTGTTTCCGTCGTACCGATATCGCACCACAGGCCTTCATGTTCATAGTAAGACAGACGATGAAACCGGACCATGTCGGTGTACCCGGTATAGACGATGCTTGAAGGATCTTTTTTCAGGTATTGTAGAATCAGCGGCGAGAGCACCGCTATGCCGGTATAATCATGGGTGCCCTTCAGGCCGGTATTGAGCGTGTTTTTGAAATCCACCGTCGTGTTACCATCAACGACAACGGGTCCATCGTCCACTTTTTTCAGCACTATTGTCGCCGGCGATTCAAGGGCCCGGTGCCGCGAGATGACATCATTCAGGCGCACATCGGTAATCACATCGCTGTTGACTATAACGAACCCGCTATCGGATAAAAGGCGTTCACATTTTTTAACGCCTCCACCGGTACCCAGTATCTCGTCTTCCACGGAGAGACTGATAGTAAATCCGAAATCCCTGTGATCATGGAGGTATTCCATGATTTCCCGCCGCCGGTAATGCAGATTAATGATCACCTCTTCAATTCCCGCTTCCCTTAGCAGCATGAGCGCATAAAGAAGCGCGGGAAGATTACACACAGGCACCAGCGCTTTCGGCATACTGCCGGTAACGGGCCGCAATCGTTCACCAAACCCCGCCGCGAGAATAAAACCCTTCACGGAGCACCACCAACACACGAACGCAACAGATCAACCGCTTTTCTCAAAACATCTTCGGTGTCACCGTAGGCGCCGAGATATCCAAGGGTTCGTTGTATGAATCGTTCGTAGTGAGGACGCTTCATAACCGTTATCTGATATCCGAATGTACCCAGCGCTTTCACGTTTCGCTGAAAGGCCATGATCGTGAAATAATAATCAAATTCACCGGGAGTTAAACCGTGCACACCGTTTTCACGGGACAGATGATAATAGTAGTCTTTCAGATTTTTTAATTCATTATCCCCGATCCCCGTATAACTGTCACGCAGCAAGGATGCAAGGTCATACACGGGGAGACCCATCCTGCTGTCCTGGAAATCGATAATATAGGGAACACCCGCCGGCAACATGATATTACGGCTGTGGAAATCCCTGTGATTGAGTACAAAGTGCTGCGGCACATCGAGTATATCTGAAATTCGTGTGAATTCCACACGGAGTTCATGCGCAACGGCATCTTCAATAACCCCGAAGTAACCCTTAAGCGCATGCTCGATAAAGAAATCGAACTCCTGCATCAGTTTTTCCCGGTCAAACGAAAGCGAGAAAGGCAGCAACTCCTTTTCCCCTTTTTTTATGGAATGTATCCTTACCATGATATCCAGCAGGTTATGGTAAACGGCTGCGCTGGCCCCGGCACTCATGCGTGGAAACTCTGTTTCCAGCATGGAATCCCCGAGATCCTGCAGCAACAGCAGTCCTTTATCCGGCATGACCCTGTATACCTCGGGAACCGGTATATGGTGGCGGCGGTAAAGGGAATAAACGATCATAAACGGATATGCATCAACAGCGATACCATTGAGGGCCGTGTCGCGGCAGATTATGAAACTGGAACCACCGCTGCGTACCCGGAAGTATTCTCGCGTTGAAGCGTCACCCTGAAGTTTTTGCGGCCATTCATAGACACCGAGGGTATCATCAAGAAATGACTGCAGGGAGGCATCCGGTTTCATACCGACTAGGGTAAAAAGGACATCGGGACAGTGTAAAGCATAATTCCACGGAGAAGGATGCTCCCGAATAGTGCGGGAGCAATCATTCCACAAGGGGGAAAGTAAAGATACTAAACTGATTGTCCGGGGGCCGGCACAACCGGCACCCGGACGACAAGGGGGAAAAACATTTAATCAAGACTGCGCCTCAAGAATGTGGGTATTTCCAGATCCTCACCGGAAAAGTCCCTGTTGTTTTCTTTAAATCTTCGCTTCTCATAATCCAGGGTAAAGGTATGGGAGGCCGCGGGTACTTTTCTTTCCTGTTTCGTCTGGTTCTTACCCTCAATAAGTTTCAGGGAAGTTCCGGTTTTCCTGTCCAGATCGTTCTCGGGTTTTCGGGATAGCATATTCTTCTTACGGTCGAAACCTGTGGCGATCACCGTAACCCTAACTCTTTCATCCAGGGCGGGATCGATGGTGGTGCCGAATATTATATTGGCGTCGGGATCTACCTGCCGCGTGATGATATCGGTGACCTCGTTTACCTCGTGCAGGGAAAGGTCGTTGCCGCCGGCGATGTTGATGAGCACCGCCCTGGCCCCCTCAATGCTGGTTTCCTCGAGCAACGGGCTGTTAATTGCCATCTGTGTAGCCTCTATGGCCTTGTTCTCTCCGGAACCGATACCCACTCCCATCAGGGCATCACCGGTCTCTTTCATCACCGTGCGCACATCGGCGAAATCGACATTTACCAGGCCGGTGATCATTATGAGATCGGATATGCCCTGTACCCCCTGACGGAGTATATCATCGGCCAGCTTGAAGGCTTCGTCAATCGGCGTTTTCCGGTCAATGATCTTGAGCAACAGGTCGTTAGGGATAGTGATGAGCGTATCCACCTTGGGTTTGAGGTTCTGTATCCCCTCTTCCGCCCTCTCTGTTCTTTTCCTGCCTTCGGCGCGAAAAGGCCTGGTGACCACACCCACCGCCAGAGTGTTCAGTTCCTTGGCGACCTCCGCCACTATGGGCGCCGCACCCGTTCCGGTTCCGCCCCCCATACCGGCGGTGATAAACACCATATCGGCGCCTTTCAGGGCCTTATGGATCTTATCACGGTCTTCGTTGGCCGCTTCCCTACCCACATCCGGGTCGGCACCCGCGCCCAGGCCCCGTGTAAGTTTCTGGCCGATCTGGATCTTGACCGGGGCGAGGGAATCCCGCAACTGCTGCGCGTCGGTATTGATGACTATGAATTCGATCCCCTCCATGCCGGTCGAGATCATGCGGTTGATCGCATTGGTCCCGGCACCGCCGACTCCCACCACCTTGATAATGGTATTCATTGGTTTTTCTTCTTCCAGTCTGAACATCATTTCCCCCTTGTTCTGATATTATGTCGCATAAGATGTTAAAATAATAAGGCCTAAAGATAATTCTCCAGAAAGCTCTTGATCTTCTTTCCCAGAGAGCTGAGTTTTTTTTCTTTCGCAAATTTCGACTTTACCCTGAACTGTGCCATCTTGGCGCCGTACATCAGAAGCCCTACCGCGTTTGAGTACAACGGAGTCGCCACCACATCTTTCAACCCGGCTATGTCCCTTGCGACACCTATTCGTACCGGCATATTAAAAACCCGCTCCGCGGCCTCGACGCATCCTTCCAGCATGCTGCCCCCGCCGGTAAGCACTATCCCCGCGGCAAGTATGTCTTTTTTGCCGCTTTTTACCAGTTCCCTCTCGATCATCTCCATGATCTCGATCATTCTCGGTTCGATAATCTGGGCCAGTTCCTGTCGGAACAGCCTCCTGGGCGCCCTTCCGCCCACCGACGGCACCTCGACAGTTTCCGAAGCGTCCACCAGGTCAACCACGGAACAGCCGTATTTTTTCTTTATTACCTCGGCGGATTCCAGTGGGGTACGCAACCCGATGGAAATGTCATTGGTAACGTGCAGGCCGCCTATGGAGAGCACGGTGGAATAACTCACCCCTCCCTCGATGTATACCATAATGTCGGTGGTCCCTCCGCCGATATCGATGAGCGCGACCCCCAGTTCCTTTTCATCCCTGCTGAGGGTAGCTTCCGCCGATGCCAGCGGCGCGAAGATGATGTCCGAACACTGGTACCCCGACTTGTTGACCGATTTGACCATGTTCTGTATGCTGGTGGTCGCGCCGGTGATAATGTGCACCTCGGCTTCGAGCCTTACACCGCTCATGCCTATGGGGTCCTTTATCCCTGTTTGATCGTCCACCGAGAATTCCTTTGAGAGCACGTGCAGTATCTCACGGTCCACCGGTATTACAATCGCCTGGGCCGCCTCAATAACTCGCTTTATCTCAATGGGCGAGATGGTCCTCTGCCGGTTGGAAATGGCCACCACGCCGCGTGAATTCTCCCCTTTTATATGATTGCCCGTTATCCCCACATATACCGAGGCCACCTCCGTTCCCGCCATGAGCTCAGCGTCTTCGACGGATTTTACAATGGATGACACGGTGTTATCTATATTTACAATCACGCCGTTTTTAAGTCCCCTGGAAGGGGCCACGCCCACACCGGCCACCTCGATCTGGTTGTTTTCATTTACATAACCGATTACGGTGCAGGTTTTTGTGGTACCGATATCCAATCCGACAATGATTTCTTCCATTATAAAACTCCTTCCTTTTTTACTTCACCACCGCGAAATCACCAAAGTACTCCACCCGTTCGTGGTGACGTCCTTTCCTGTCAAGGTACCCCACGATATAACCCAGCGTGTCCTTTCGAAAATGGCGCAGGTCCAGGTACACGACCGTCTTTCTTCCATGAAGGGTCAGCACCGCTTTCGGATAGGCGCCGGCGTCCACCTCGGCGATTTCTCTGTACAGCCGGCTGCCGCCATCCCTGAGTTCACTGAGCATCTCGAGTAACTTTCGTATCCTGGGTGAAAGCCTTCCCGACACGATCTCATCCTGGGAAATGATGATCAGGGGCTGCCCGACCGCGTGCACCCTGTGCACGGACAGCACATCGAACCGGGCGTCAACCTCGAAGAGCACGGTCTGTGCTCCTTTCACCGCCGCCATTACAAAGACAGGTTTTTTCTCCCGGACCGTTACCACAAGTCTGTCGCCGCCGCTGTTGATATGAAAATCCTGCACAAGGGGCTCCTTCTTAAGATACGCCTGCAGTCGGCCGATATCGACAAGCAGTCCGGCCTCCGACACTTTTACGCCGGCACCGTTGAGTATTTCATATTTACCCAGGTGTTCCAGTCCCCTGAAGTCTGCGCTCTTGAAAACCGCGCTTTGCCGCTCCGCATGTCCGGTCTCAACACCGAGTATGACAAGAAACAAAGCCATACCCGCAGCTTTTAATGAATTCTTGGCTGCAATGCCGGTCACAACTTTCATTATCAGTGCGTCTCCCTGATTGTTTTCAGAATCTGGGGACCGAGTTTATACACATCGCCTGCCCCCAGGGTGAGTACTATATCCCCGTGTCTCAGGTTTTTCACCACCGCCGAAGGTATCTCTTCAAACCGTGAAACTACCCGCACATCCCGCCCGTTGTGTTTAAGGATCGCTCCCCGGATGAGCTCGGAATTCACTCCTTCGATGGGTTCTTCCCCGGCAGGGTAGATCTCGGTCAGGTACAGTTCGTCGGCGTTGGCAAAGGCTTTCCCGAATTCGTCCCACAGCATCTGCGTACGGCTGTAACGATGAGGCTGGAAAACCACCACCGACCTCCTCCCCAGGCACTTGAGGGCCTCCAGCGTCGCCCTGATTTCCGTAGGGTGGTGCCCGTAATCGTCCATCACCATGATTCCCTTCTCTTCCCCGATTTTTTCCATACGGCGCCCCACTCCGCGAAACTCGGCGATGCCCTTTCTGATCGTTTTAAAGGACAGCCCCAGGTCCAGGGCGACCGCCACCACCGCCAGTGAATTGAGCACGTTATGTCTGCCCATGATCCCCAGTTCCACCTCGCCGAGCAGATCGTTGCGGTACCAGCAATTGTAACGGGTCTTGCCGTTCTCTAGACGAACGTCCCCCGCGCGAAAATCCGCGTGTTCCGAGAATCCATAGGTAACGAAGGGACGCTCGACACGCGGCAGCAGCTCGGCGACGGTAGTGTCGTCGATACAGAGTACCGAGAAACCGTAAAACGGAACGTGGTTAATGTACTGCAAAAACGCGTCCTTCAATCCCTCGAAGTATTTATAGTGGTCCAGGTGGTCGGCATCTATGTTGGTCACCAGCGCAATGCTGGGAAGGAGCTTGAGAAAAGACCCGTCCGATTCGTCGGCTTCGAAAACGATGTAGTCGCCCTGCCCGATCTTCGCGTTGGAACCGAAATTGAGCACCTTGCCGCCGATAACGGCCGTGGGGTTGATGCCCCCGGAATACAGCACGCAGGCAAGCAGTGAGGAGGTGGTGGTCTTGCCGTGAGTACCCGCAACCCCGATTCCGTACTTGAGCCGCACCAGTTCCGCCAGCATCTCCGAACGGTGGATAATGGGGATCTTTCTGCTTTTCGCCTCAATTATTTCCGGATTGTTCGGGCTGATCGCGCTGGAGGTCACCACCACGCTGTAGTCGTGTATGTTCGAGGGGAAATGTCCTACGAATATTTTTGCCCCCAGCGTTTGCAACCTTCTGGTCTGTTCAGATTCACGCAGGTCCGAACCGGACACTTCGTACCCCAGGTTTATAAGTATTTCGGCGATACCGCTCATGCCGATGCCGCCGATCCCTATGAAGTGCATTCTATTTGATTTTCTGAACACCGCCTTGCTCCTTATTCACCGCCGTGATATCGCCTGTCACGACTGAGGCTATGTCCGCCGCCGCCGCGGGCTTTCCTATCGCACGCGCTTTCTTTGCCATGCGTTCCAGCCGTGTCTCGTTGTTCAGCAAGTCGCCGAGAATGGGTGCCACCTTTTCGGGCACCGCATCCCTGTTCGGCACCTTCACCGCCGCCCCGGCCCTTTCAAAAACATCGGCGTTACGGTCCTGGTGGTCCATGGCCGCGTAAGGATAAGGGATAAGGACCGACGGTATGCCCATCGCCGCCAGCTCCATCATTACACCGGAGCCTGAACGGCTGATGGCGATATCGCATGCCCGATAGGCCGTTCCAACATCGTCGATATACGGGGAAAGGTATATCGAACCGTAATCGCACCCGCTCTGTACCGCTTCCTTGAATTTTCTGTACGAGTATTCACCCGTACTCCATATTATACCCACACCATTGAGTTCTTCGCTGAAACGGGTCCTGAGACCATACACCAGATCATTAATGGCTACGGCACCCTGGCTCCCCCCTATGGCCAGGATAACCCTGCGGCAGTGCCGCAGATTGAACGCTTTTCTGGCGTTGTCCCGGTCGATATCGGTGAAAACTTTCTTTCTTATGGGATTACCCGGAGTCTGCATGCACCCGTGTATTTCATACGGCAGGTACTCCCGTGTTTCCTCAAAGGTGGCGAAGATCCTTGCAGACTTTTTCGCGAAGAGCATGGTTACCTTTCCTGGGACCGTGTTCTGCTCGCAGAGGTACAGAGGGATTTTCTTGATGACCGCCGCCGCCAGCGCCGGCGCGGACACATACCCCCCCATGCCGATCACGGCTTTAATCCTTTCCTTATGTAAGATTCTCATGGCCTTCAGCAGCGCAAAACAAAAACGGATCCCGAATACCGGCAGTTTGAACACATTACGGGTGAACCCGGGGGCGCCGTAATACATCAGATCGCCCTGCTCGATATCACCCTTTGAAATGAAACGGGAATCCTTTTTCCCCACCAGGAACAGAACCCGTCGTTTTCTTGCCCTGAATTCCTCATAAAGTGCAAGACCGGGGCTGATATGACCGCCGGTCCCCCCTCCCACAATAAGTATTCCCGCTTCAGTCATCGCCAGACCTCTTCCGCAATCTTAAAATCTTCATGGACCACTTCGCGATACCTGGAAATATTCAGCAGTATTCCGACGGCAATCATCAGTGAAAGAAACGATGAACCCCCATAGCTGATGAAAGGCAGCGGAATCCCGGTCGCCGGCAGGCTCCCCGTCGCCACTCCGATATTGGTAAATGCCTGCACCACTATCATAAGCGTCAATCCCATGGCGAGCAGTCGGCCGAACTCGTCGGGCGCCTGGATGGATATGTTCATGCCCCGCCAGAACACCAGGGTGAAAAGCACTACAACGAGTGCGGTTCCCAACATGCCCGTTTCCTCGGCGATCACGGCGTAGATGAAATCGGTATGAGGTTCCGGGAGGCGTGAAAGTTTCTGCGTACCCTGGCCCAGTCCCACTCCCATGAAACCGCCTTTCTTGAAACAAATAAACGATTGTACGATATGATACCCGATCCCGTAACGGTCTTTCCACGGATCCAGGTAGGCGAGTATGCGATCCCAGCGGTAGGTTACCTGATAGATGATGAGATAAAACATGGGTATGCTGATAATGAACAGCGAAACCATATAAAACAGGGGAAACCCTGAAACGAAGAGTATTAAAATTGAGACCATCAGTATCACGATACCGGTCCCGAAATCGGGCTGCAGCATGATAAGGATAAACATGACTGCCACCATCAGCATGGGAAACAGCATCTTCATAACCTGATTGGCGGTGCCGCTGTAATCGGTCGAAAACACCTTTGCCAGATAGATTACCAGAAAAAGTTTCACGAACTCGGAGGGCTGCAGCGAAAGCGGACCGTAACCGAGCCATCGCGCGGATCCCTTCACGCTGTGTCCTACGCCTGGTATGAGTACCAGGACCAGCAGCACCAGTGATGCTGCGAACATTATCCTCGTAAAGCGCAGATACACGCGATAGTCGATATACTGGACCATGAAAAGAACGATAAATCCGAGCAGCACCCATATGAGCTGTTTTTTCAGAAAATAAAACGCATCGCCGAAGGTGTTCATGGCGAATACGGCGCTGGCGCTGTAGCTCATCGCCGTTCCGATACCCGCCAGGACAAGCAAAAGCAGGAACAGTCCCAGGTCGGGCTCCCCCCTTCTTCGGGTGTCGATGACGGATTTCAGATCCACGACGCCTCCATCAGTTCTCGTACCGCCTTTTTAAAACTCGCTCCTCTCTCTTCGAAATCGGTGAACATGTCATAAGAGGCGCACGCGGGGGAGAGGAGTATAGTGTCCCCGCTGCCGCTCATCTCCATGGCCGCGCGTACCGCTTCCCCCATGGAATCCGCCGTCCGCTGAGAATACCCGCTGAACAGACGTGAAAATTCACCGCTCATTTCACCTATCAGTACCAGGGCCTTGACCCTGCCCCGCATGCTTTTTTCGAGTCTTGAGTAATCGTCACCCTTGCCCCTCCCGCCAAGAATAAGGATGCCGTTTTCACCCCGAAGGCTTCTCAACGCCATCTCGACCGCACCCACGGTGGTGGCCTTTGAGTCGTTGATAAAGGTTCTGCCCCCGGCCTCACCAACGACCTCCATACGGTGCTCCAGACCGGGAAAGCTGTAACAGGCGCCGCTCACGGCACGCAGGTCCATTTCAGCATGTATTTTGCCGCAAACCGACCTTACCATCAGCAGGGCCGCCATGGTGTTCATGGCGTTATGGACACCCACGATACGCATGAAACGCATGTTCAGCACAGGGACCGCTTCCCCGTTTTCCCTGATCAGCAGCGTATCGCCGTCCATAAAAGCGTCGGCATCGGTGCTGTCCAGTGAAAAACCCAACCGCCGCGCCGAGACGGCATTCAGGCCAGACCGTATCATCTGATCATCCGTATTGTATATGAAGTAATCATCCGCTCCCTGGTTCCCGGTGATCCTCAGTTTCGCCCGGAAATAGTCATTCATCCCAGGGTAGCGGTCCAGGTGATCAGGGCTCACGTTAAGTATCGCCGAAACATCGGGTTTGAACCGGTCCACTGTTTCGAGTTGGAAGGAGGAGAGTTCAACAACGCTGATGGTATCATCACCGGTCTCTTCAACCAGGGATACCAGCGGTATGCCGATGTTCCCTCCCGCCACGGCACGGTGACCTGTTTCTTTAAGGATATGCGCCACCAGGCTTGTAGTGGTGGACTTTCCGTCGGTACCGGTAATAGCCACGATTCTTCCCTTCAAGAAACGGTACGCCAGCTCTATCTCGGCGATAACGGGGATACCGCGTCTGCGGGCTTCCGCGATCAGGGGAATCCCCGCCGGAACACCCGGGCTCAGCACCACCATATCGGTCCCCTCATCCAGAAGCGAAGGGTCCTGCACCCCGGCGCACACCCGTACCTTTTTATCCAGGCGTGCGATCACGTCACTCAGTTCACCGGCGGGTTTTATATCCGAGACCGTTACGCGGGCGCCGCGTGAA
>CAZUXY010000079.1:0-15871 GCA_964624235.1 uncultured Leptospirales bacterium
ACGAACGTTTCTCCCCGCAGGGGGCTCTCATGGTTGAAGAGGATGCCGTTACAGGCATACATGCCGTAGGCTTCGCGGTAGTTCACCGTGATCCAGTACGCGTAAAGCTTGGCCGCCGCGTAGGGACTGCGGGGATAAAACGGAGTCGTTTCTTTTTGCGGTGTCTCCCGCACCTTGCCGTAGAGTTCCGATGTCGATGCCTGGTAGAACCGCGTTTTCTTCTCCAGTCCCAGTATCCGTATCGCCTCGAGCAGACGCAGGGCCCCCAGGGCGTCGGCGTTGGCGGTGTATTCCGCCGTTTCGAAGGAAACCTGCACATGGGACTGGGCCGCCAGGTTGTAAATCTCGTCGGGCCGCACCTGCTGAATGACGCGGATGAGGTTGGTCGAGTCGGTCATGTCGCCGTAATGGAGGACCATCCTGACATCACTTTCGTGGGGGTCATGGTAGAGGTGGTCGATGCGGCCGGTGTTGAACAGTGAACTGCGGCGCTTGATGCCATGGACCTGGTATCCTTTATTCAGAAGTAATTCCGCAAGGTATGCTCCGTCCTGTCCCGTGATGCCGGTGATGAGCGCTTTTTTCTTCATGGTTAATTCCGGTTGTTATTTTGTTAATGCTGAGAATGAAATGCACATATATTTTTATCTTAAAGTCAAGTACGCAGGCAAACGTTTTAACAACGGTACCGGTTATCAGTATCAACGGACATTGTGGACCTGTTACAATACCGAATCCCAGTAGTCGACCAACGCCCGCAGACTTTCATCGACGGTTATACGCGGATACCAGCCGATTTCCTTCTCGATTTTTTCCCTTCGACCCACGATCACCCTGTTGTCGCTGGGGCGGAACAGACGATTATCGATATTGAGAGTCACCGCCATTCCGGTGATGGAAGACAGTATGTCTATTATTTCTCTAAGAGATGTCCCCTCACCGCTGCAGATGTTGTAGACCTCCCCCCTCCGGCCGCCCTCCATCAGGCCGTGGTAGGCACGCACCACGTCGCGCACGTCCAGGAAGTCCCGAACCACCGACACATCGCCCACCGTGAGACGGCACTGCTTCTCTCCCCTCTTCCTGCTCTCCACCATCTGCTTCGCGAAGGAGGAAACGGCGAAAACTTCCCGCTGACGCGGCCCGACATGGTTGAAGGAGCGGGTCATGACGATATCCAGGCCGTATCCTTCCGCGTAGACTTTGCTCAGCATCTCCTGGGCCACCCGCGCCACGGCGTAAGGACTTACCGGGCCCAGGGGATGGTCTTCCCCCAGGGGGACTTCGTCAGGAGAAACGTTGCCGTATTCTTCGGAGGAGCCGATAGACAGCACCCGACATTCAAGGCCGAGCCCCCGGATCTTCTCGAGCAGGTTCAGAAAGATGTTGGTATTGTTGCGAAAACTGGCGATGGGGTCCTTCCAGCTGTAGGCGACGCTGCTGAACGAAGCCAGGTGCAGTATGTACCGGGGCTGAAACTGGTAAATGATGTTGTCCAGCTTGCTCTTGTCCAGCAGATCAATGGGCTCGAAACGGCAGATGAGATTTAGATATCCATCCAGGGTAAACGCCGGTGCGATGGAGTCGAGCCCCAGCACCTCGGCCCGCTTTCCCAGACTTTCAAGGTAGTCCAGGAAATGGCGGCTGACGAAGCCGGAAAAGCCGGTAATGAGGTATTTGTTCATTGGACACTGCTAAACATTTCTATTATCAAGTAAATCCTGATACAGGGTTATGTACTTTTGTGCAACATTATTTATGTTAAAAAAATGTTCCGCTTTTATACGCGCATTTTTCGAAAGTGACAACAATCTCTTATCATTTGATAAAACCCATTCGATACCATGTGTATAATCAACGGTTTCATAAGGTTTTGCCAGATATCCGTTTTTTTTGTGATCGATAATATCCAACAGTCCAGTGGTTGCGAATGCAACCACCGGCGTACCGCACGCCAGTGCTTCCGTGGCAGTTTGCCCGAATGCCTCATACCGCGAAGGCACGCACATCACATCCGCGGCAGAATATACAACTGCAAGACTACTATCATCCGAAAGTGTGCCCAACAGCTTTGTTGGGATCTCGATATCAAGTAGTTTTTCAGTATCACTTGATCCAAAAATTATCAGTTCATAGTCATTCGGTTTGTTTACCACCAATTGTCTTAACGAATCTAACAGTAATTGAAACCCCTTATTTTCATCATGCAGCGCGTTCATTGCACCAAAAAGAATGACTTTTTTCCGATATCCTATATTTAGAATTTGTCTGCATAATTTTTTATCGATCGGCTTAAAAATATTTACATCAAGTCCATGAGGAATTACTTCAATGCGCCTTCCGGCAAGAATCGGGCTCCTGGCCGCCTCGTTCGCCAGCCATCTGCTGGGAGACACAATGGTAATATCGCTGTTCCTCCAGTGTTTTTTCTTTCTTCTCCATGTCCATCGACTTATGTCAAATTCAGATATTGATCCAAGCTGTGGACACTTCCCACAACCATCTACGAATCGTTCACATCCATATGTAACATGACATCCGCCGGTGAACACCCACGAGTCATGGAGTGTCCAGACAATTGGTTTTTTGAATTTTTTTATTTCTTTTATCGGAACAAAATCTTTCGAGACCCAGTTGAGGTGAATTATATCAGGGTTAATTGATAACAGTGAATTTGCTACTTTATGCGGAACCCATGAAAGTCCCCAGTAAGTTTTTTTAGTTCGTTTTTGATACAGGTTGAGAGGGAAATTATCAATTCGTGATCGAATTTTATTAAGTTCTTTTTCATAAAACGATTCAGGTTCTATTACCCATGATTCATTGCTGTGTTTATTCTGTACATGCATCCATGCATTTATTGAATGGCTCCTCAAGGATTTACCCAGTCTGTATACTGCCCGAGCAGCCCCACCCTCAATGTCAGTTGTGTTAAGAAGCGAGACTTTCAAAAATCATGCCATTCGATCTATTGTGGTATCTTTCATAAAAAATCATGAGTACATTTCTGAAAAGAATTATACTTTTAAAAAGGAAAGACCATATTTAAAAAAATACCGGGATAGATTATCCATACCCAGGCTGTAATATTGTCGAAGAGGTGATTTCTTCAACAATTGGTATTTTAACAAACCAACTCTCGCTGAGGACATGCACGCATTGATCCATTTATCAGCCAATACTTTACCAAAGGTTTGTTTATTAAACAGATGATACTTATTGTTGCTTTCCAGCAATCTTAAGAGCCACTTATGAGCCTCATCGAGAAATGACTCATTTCTTTCTATATCAGAAAATGACAACATCAAATGTATTTTTTTTTCATCTTCGGCAGGTGTAACATCTAGTTCATTGATCTGTACTTGCTGTATTCTCCACACGTTCTGTTTTTCCAGGTGTTTTCGATGTGACGAAACCTGGTCAGAATGAATTCTATAATAGGTAAGCACTTGCGGGATGTTACAACAGCCGGCAAATTTTGAAACATTCTGCCATAGAGCATAGTCCTCTGCAGTAAGAAACGTGTTATCGAATGAAATACTATTGTCTATCAGTACTTTTCTCCTGAGCATTACAGAGGAAGTAGCAAAAGGATCATAGAAAATCATACAGCATTTAAGGTATTCATTCTCGACAGGATATCTATTTACTTTCCCTCTATTTACACCGATATTTTTTGTCCATGTACCGCATATACCAATCTCTTCATCAGAATCCAGGATTTGTACCTGCCGCGCCAGCCTGTCTGGATGGCTTATGTCATCCGCATCAAGCCAGGCAAGATACTCACCATTTGATAACTGTATTCCTTTGTTGCGAACTCCGGCAAGCCCGGTATTTGTCTTGTTCTGATAAAACCGTATGCGGGCATCTTTATACGACTTTATTACTTCTACGCTGTTATCGGTGCTGCCATCATCGATTATGATTAACTCAAAGTCCCTGTAGGTTTGTGATAAAATACTTTCTATACTCTGACCAACAAAATTCTCAGCATTATATACAGGAATAACAACAGATACTTTGGGATTCCGCATGATTAGTTAAGACCAAGGTGTTTGAATAATGCTTTGAATCTTGAATGGTATGTATGGTGAGCCAGAGCCCTTCTCAAACCCGCTTTCCTTATTTTTTCTGCGCTTTTCGGATTCTTAAAATAAAAACCTACTTTTTCAATTCTATCAAAAATATCATGAGAGAGGACCACCTCCTTTCCCGGTTCAAACATCTCAGTATATTCTTCAAGATAATCCGTGCAATACAGCGCACCGCACATGGGAGCCTCGAAATCCCTCAGGTGCAGATGCCTTAGTCGGCGTGCGGTCGGGTCGTGACGATCAAACACATCAAGAAAACCAAGTGATACCACACTTTTACTGTACAATTCTACCAAATCGTCGTCGGAAACCGGTTTATGGAAATTATCAGGAAAAAGGTCAATCGCATATCCATGTAGCGTCTTGTTGTATTTTTTTGCCGCTCTAAGGGCGGCCAATCGCCTGTATTCAGTTCCTTGAGAGTAAAACCGGATCAGCTTCATAGAATCACTGATAGGATTTCGTATTAATGCTTTAACTTCATGAATCAAAGGACTTCCAGGCTTATCGTTTTTCCATCCCGGCCCATACACATGCACATCCAGACCGGACAACAAAAGCTGATATACCGATTCAAGCCTGCTCCCGTAGCAGGCCCCTACAAAACTGACATCAACAGTACGTTTAGTATCAATAGGATGAAAATACTTAGGGTTCGATGCCATGGGCCACCAGAACGAACTGGCGCCTATCGCATCAAATTTCTCACCGGCCCTTTTTTCGGAATAGAGATTCAAGTCAAAAAGACTAGAAATATCCTTAACAAGATAGAACTGGTGAATATTGTTGCATGAAAAGTTACAGGCAAAAACACCGCGCGATCTTATTTCATCGATAGCCCACGGTTCAAACATTCCGTCCATCAGGTAAAAAAAGACCAGGTCAAAATTATTTTTATTATGTTCCTCAGTGAATTTTTTGACAAGGTTCGTGCTGAATTCTTTTCTCAGTACCTGATCCTTCTTTGAGAGCGCTTCTCTTCCCATTTCCGATGGGAACAACACCACTTCGTGACCAAGATCGATAAGCGGTTCGTACAGGTTGCGGTACCATGTCTTATTCCATGGAACCCGTTCATTGGTAAAACTTTCGAGGACCTGAAAGATACGCATTATTGACGCCTTGCAGCAAGATAGTTAGTAGTAAGGAAAATCTCATGACGTTCATTATAGTTTTCTATTTCTTCTAAGCCGTCAGCAAGAATCCTGAAAATTTTAAATTTATCATTTAACAGATAGTGAAAATCCTGGAAAAACGTTCGTGAATCAATATTGCACCCACCAAATTCAAACTGAATAAAATCAATTCTCCCCTGATCTCTCATTCCGCTTGCACCCATTAAAACATCAAGTTCATTGCCCTCGGTATCAATCTTAAGCAATCTGATTCGATCAATGGAATGCTCTTCACAAAAACCATCCAATGATACTATTGAAACCGTCTCAGATTGAATATACTGAATACCATGATGGCCTAGCCTCCTGTCATAAATCGATGCAAGTACAGACCCGTTTTTATCTGAGTAAAGGGTCTCTTTTCTGGAAGACGATCCCAGACCTGTATTAAAAGTATGAATACAGGAAATATCGGCAGTGTTTTTCTTTAATAATCGATAGGTTGCTTTTGAGGGTTCAAATGAAAATATTTCGATATTCGCATCCCCTAAACATTCTACAACCAAGCGCGAATAGTTACCAACATTAGCTCCAACATCGAAGATTATTGTTTTTTCACGTAATGGTCCCAATACTTTCTGAATAATAAACCGTTCGCCGCTGTAGGAAATGTCATCTCCCCTGCCATAATTCATTCCCCTTAAAGCTATTTTATGAAGCTTCTCGAAAAACAGTTGATAGAATATACATCCATTGAGCTTTTTGGTAATGTAAGACAAAACAGAAGCTATTATAATCAAAAGTAACAGCTTACTTTTGGAAATGAAAGCACCCACACCCGTACTTTTGACCATTGGCTTGTTCTCTTGAAGCATTTTGAATTATCCCGGCTTCTAAAGCATCATCAGGTATTAAGCTAAACTCTTTCAACCTTACATCAGAAAACATATCTAAGACCATATCATATGCATAAATTCTATGAGCATTGAACATTATTCTGGGTTTCCCGACAGGAACAACAAACAACAGGCTGCCGCCAGGTGCAAGGACGCGTTTTAATTCCTCTACCGCCCTAATATCACCATCCGGATCTAACTTATCACCATAACGTCCAAGCCCGACATGCTCAACTACATGCATACATGAGAGTGAGGAAATACTGTCAGTTTTAAAAGGGAGCTTATAAAGATCAGCAAAACCGGATTGAATGCCAGTGAGTGCGAGGTTAGCAGGACGATAATCATAAAATTCAACTGGGACGAAAGCTGAAACAATGCCTATAAAGTACAGGTTTGAAGATATATCAATGTGTTTAGAGGGTTTACGTAATGATATGATTCTCGCTGCCCAGGCAGAATGATAAACGTAATGTGTATCAAATTGGGTATTTTTAGTTATATCAAATAATAATGGATACCTATTTCCCCATCGTATATCAAATCTATATCGATTTTTACATATATTTTTAAATTTTAAATAATTATATAAAAATTTAAGATATCTATAGCAATATTTAGTTAATCTCATAAACTTACTAAAATCGTATAAAACTGGTATTATTTTCAAAACATGAAAAAATATTATATTATTAAGGATGATCTTGCATTCGGAATAAGATTATTTTCATTTACTGAATAACCAAAAGTATTATCAAAATTCATCCAATTTTCATTAATGTCTGAACCGGTAAATGGGCATTGCAGATACATTCGCAATTCATCTAAAGATAGTAATTTTCGTTTTCTACGTAATAGTCTAGGTAAATTTCTAAGAAACAGCTTAATTCTTTTTTGTTCTTGTTTTTTTATACTGTATTCAAGTGTATTTCCAGAATGATACTTTTGAATATCATCCGCCAGTTGTTTTTTGATACTTATTTTATCTTTGTCGAAAGGATGATCTAACTCACATAGTTTATACCTGATTGAGTTTTCCCATTCAATATGACAAAAAAACAAATCTCTCTCTAATCTTATAAACTCTTGACAACTTTTAAGATATAAAAACTCCTGAAAAATCTCGCTATTATCAAACCGTTTCAGTTTTTTAAATAAATACAGTACATCATTAATAATATCACCCGACGAGATATGAACATCGAAATCACCTAATATTTCCCATGTCCAACGAGGTATTTCAATATAACCTGCAAATGCAACTCGTTCTAATTCAGAAATAAATAGTGGGATATCATCCCAAGGCACATGCTCCAAAACATGAGAGGCAATAACATATTGAAAAGTTTTATCCTTAAATGGAAACCGCCCGCCTGTATAGTAGACTTTTGGTTTTCCGGTAGCAGGGATTTGATTTCCACTCTGTTTTCTAATATCCTCCTTATTAAAAAGAAAATCTAACCATACATCAGACAAGTAAAACGGCAAACTTCCAGGTCCAACTTCAAGTATCGGCCAAACTGATAAACTTACTTTTGGTTTAAAAAACATAAAGTTTATTATTTACGTTTAATAACAACATCAATATCAAGAATATCTTTCTTAATTATAATCGCGTCTGATAATTTATTAATTATCATTTTTTCCTTTTTAATTTTATTGCCATTTCTCATTTTTATTATCCTAGCAGGATTTCCGACAACAACAGCTCCTTCGGGTACATTTTTGCTTATGACACTTCCTGCACCAATAACTGAATAATTTCCAATTTTTACACCTGACAGAACAATTACTCCTGCACCAATCCAAACATGTTCCCCGATTTCCACAGGCTGATCTATTCTTTCGTACCATATTGGATGATTATTATAATCATGGGTAGATGTATGAATAATTGTCCCATACCCTATCATTGTATTATTCCCAATAGTAACCTTTGCAGTATCATATATAAAAACATTACCGCCAAAACTTACATTTTCTCCCACAATTACATTTTCTGGATTGCCTGATGATATAAAGGATCCAGCATACTTGCGATTCTGTCCCCTTCTCATGATTTTGCATATTAAGGTTTTAATAAAACTCATTTATTATTATTCATCCTCATTTTACATTAAAAAATCTTTTTACTATAAATTTATATTTATCTGTTCTATTTTGATATTCTGATATGCTTTCTGGGATAAGCTCTAAATTGCTTCTTTTCTTATCATCACTCTTATTGCATAATTTCTCGATTATATTAAAAATATTGTATTCATTCAGTACTAGATTTCTTGATTCGACAATATATTCAAGATCAGTTGTATACGAGTCATTAATCAATTTATTACTAATGGTTTCTAACACGCGTTCCTTATCCATAATGTCAATTATTGTCATTGAAGGTTGAGAAAAATACTTCTCAATGTTGGGACACCCGAAATAAAATGGATATGAAAAAGATAAAAAGGCATCCGAAAGTTTTTCAGTCCAATAATCCTGGTATCGACTGTTTTCAATAACGATATGATACTTATAGTGAGAAATCGCATCCCATTTATCTTGAATTTCATTTATTCCAACACCAAAAACATCTAAATCACTGCCGAAAAATGATTTCAAGAATTGAATAAGCTCGTTCCGTTTTAAATGTCCAGAGGTCTTATCTTTCTTTGAATATATTACTGATATCAGTTTGTCTTTCTGTACACCCTTTAAACCAACGAGTTCATCATAATTCTTAGTGAACAATTCCCCCCATGTCCTATCAGCAATATTAAATTTACCACCAACCATCCATGGAAGTCCCTGTTGACTATAAACCACATTGGGATGATCAACATCCCGGTGACATGTCAGAACAGTACCGAACTGATTAATAAAATCGGGTTTATACGTTTTAATTGCCGGCGGTTCCTGGGTTATCAGGATGGTATTTCCCTGAGGACATCGTGTGGTCTCGGGTTTCGTTAATCCTTCTATTACGACCCAGTAGTCGCATTCATCAACATCCTGGTCAACAAGGAAGCGGCAGTTGCCCCATACTCCTTTTCCGCCAGGTGTCTGCCGCAGCCATGGCCAGTAAGGTGAGCATGTTGAAACTTTAACGGTGATCATACTTCATTGAATCTCTCTGCGGTTTTACAGCTATCAATATAATTTTTCGAGATTATATCGTTTCGCAGTCTATTATTTGAGAACCTGCCCAGGAACCTGTTTTTGAATTTTTCCAGCATGGGATGTTTCTTCCACTTTTTTCCCAAACTGGTCCAGTCTTCTATAGATGTTACTTCATTTGACTTTCTTACCTTCTCGTTTGCAAGCATATGATGCTCGATATATGATCCATTCGAAGGTAAAATTACATATCCTTTTTGCCAAATTTTTAATGCTAAATCTGAATCGGCATGATAAAATCTATAATTATTTTCATCGATGAACTTAACATCCTCCAATGCTTTTCTTAAAAACATCCCATGATTAACTATTATCTTCCCAAAGGTCTTCACAATGAAATATCTGTCATCATTCGGCCAGTTTCTCCACCAAAAAGCCAGAGCCCCCACATTTGTTCCCTGCTCTCTGCATCTATCAAAATATTCTATGCCATTTACAATGGAACCCGGAACGATAAGACAATCATCGCTGATCATCACCACATATTTCCCTTGGGCACATTTGAAACCGAGATTCATAAAATAACCCCAGGATCTGCGCTCGATCTCTTTACCTTGCCATCTCCCTCTGTTGTGCTGGATTATTGATATAATATCTTTCTGTTCCATCAGCCATTTCAGGGTGCCATCGGATGATCCGCCGTCAATGACGATGATTTCCGAGCTGATGTTCCGCAACTCATCCCGAAGACATTCAAGTGTAAGCCTTAAATATGACAGCCTGTTGAATGTACCGAGAACAACAGAGATGTCCGGTCTGTATATCTGCACGGTTTTAGAGATGCACGTAGTTTTTCGTTTTGCTCCAACAACGTCGAATTGACTCAAATTCATCGATTAGTGAAACGACTCCCTGGGCGAAATCCTTTGAAGTCCATCCACTGGCTCTATGAAAACCTTTAGTGATCATTCTTTTCCTTAATTTTGAATCATTAACCAATGATCGAATCCTGTCCGCTAGTTCTTTCGGATTTTTCGGATCAAACAGAATTGCTGCATCGCCGAACTGTTCATCCGCCCCGGATACTCTGGATGCGATTACGGGACAACCAAGCGCCATTGCCTCCAGGGGGGGGAGATTTTCTGGACCAAAAAATGAGGGATATACAAGTGCCAGAGCATTTTTATATAAAGTGATCAACTCTTCCCGCTTAACAAAATCCATAAAGGTAACATTGCCTGTCAGCAACATTTTTTCCGCTTCACTTTGAATATATGATCTGTTCCCCTTATCCGAACCGGTAAAAATTACTTTCAGGTTCAATGAATATTTTGATTTTAATAAATCCAATGCCAGCAGGATTGAAATATGATTTTTATGAGGCCAGAATTGAGCTGGATACAATATGTATTTATTCTTATATATTTGATTTTCTGAAAGATGACTTGAGTTTGTTTTGTCTGCGGTCAATGCGAAATCCGGTGTCGGATGGGGAAGAATTACAATTCTCTCCCGGGGAATGCTGTAAAATAACGATATTTCAGAAGCCCCGGCTTCATTACCAGTAATGACATATGAAGCCCTTGGCAGAATAGTCCTGTACGTCTCTTCTCTGCTCTCCCATTGCCACCCTGAAATACTCACCTCCGGGAAATATGGCTGAAGTCTATGCTGTAAATCCCAGACGGTAAAAATGAAGGGGACCTTGACCGGAACATAACTGAGACTGAGAAACCAGAATAAATGTATGTTATCTTTTTTTATATAATGATCTATGATTTTGTTTTTATAGGACTGTAATACTTTTCTGGGACCCATTTTTCTCAGTATGAAGTAGATAATCCTTCTGTATGTTTTTGAAGATATATATCTTTCGACACCGATAAATTGTACGTTTTTCTTCGCTACTGTCTTCTTCTTTGACCATGTATAAACGAAAAAGGAATGTCGGGAATCAAGATTTCCCAGAGCATTGATTATGCTCTCTTCAAACGTATAGGCTCCGCCGGAGAGCGGATCTGCATTCAATAAATAGATGCCTACGTTCACGATCTATACCTGATCATTATATCCTGGGGGATTTATGCTTTTTGCGCTACTGCCAGTATGTGCCACGTATCTATATTAATTTCTGATTCTTTACTGAAACCGTCAAAATAAGCTCGGTGATTAAACCCAGCCATTCTTAAAAAGGTAGACATCTCTTTCAAAGAGAAAAACCTGTTGCGATGAAGTTCATTGTGCGTGTCATATGATCCGTTGTGAAAATGCCGATAGATCGTATACCGAACCTCGCTGTGTTGTTCCGGAATATTAAGAGACGTTTCTGATATTCTCAGAACGTCATATTCTTCTCCCGGTATTCTAACTATCCTGAGAGGATCATATGATCGTATCATTGCCGGGGCGTGCCAGAACTCAAAAATAAACAACCCTTTCGTTTTGAGTGTACTGTGAATCCCCTTTAAGGTTCTTATTATATTTTCGTCGGTCAATGCATATCCGATTGAATCGAACAGGCATACTGCAGCATCGAATTTTTCCTTTTCCAAAGACAACGATACCATATCCTGAACATAAAATTCAACGTTCCGTGCTTTTGCATTTTCAGCCTTTTTTATAGCAAAGCTTATCATATCCTCTGATATATCCAGGGCATCAATTTTATATCCCAATTTATCGAATTCAATACTGTGTGACCCGGTTCCGCATGCAATCTCCAGTATATTCCTGATCTCACCATGACCAAAATCATTGAAGCATTGATGTATAAATAATGCTTCGGGTTTATACGGCTTCCTGGAATAAAAAAGGTCATATAGCTCAGCATATATTTCCGAGTATACTTTCATAATAATGGCTTTGGGGTTTATTTACTGAAGTCTCTGATAGTATTTGAAATGTATTCAATATTTTCCTGCGTCAGGTTTATCGACGATGGCAGGTATAAACCTGTTTGCCATAGGCTATCGGCAACAGGGCATTCGGTCTTTTTAAAACCCGGTATGTCCTGAAGGCAGGGTTGCTGATTCATCGGGCAGAAAAAAGTACGGGTATCTATTCCTTTTTCCTTCAGTTTCACCATAAGCTCATCTCTGGATAATCCATAAAGATCCTTTATCACTATTCCAAACATCCAGTAGACGTTTTTTGCCCATTCGGCTTCATGGGGTAAAACAACTCCGGGTATTCCCAAAAGACATTGTTTGTATAATCTTGCAACCTCACGTTTTTTCCTTATTATATCATCAATTTTTTTCAATTGGACACGTCCCATCGCGGCCTGATATCCGGTCATGCGGAAATTATATCCCAGCACCTCATGACGAAAGCGCGGCTGGGTGAATGCAAGATTACGCAATAGCTTCATTTTTTCAGCCAGATCACTATTGCTGGTTACGATCATACCCCCTTCGCCTGTTGTGATAATCTTGTTGGCATAAAAACTGAAACACCCGAGATCACCGAAGCTCCCGGTCTTACGTTGCCTGCAGAGAGCGCCATGAGATTCCGCACAGTCCTCAATGACGATCAGTTTATGCTTTTCGGCAATATCCATAAGCTCAATCATGTCCACCGGATAACCAAAAAGATGAACAGGAATGATGGCTCTGGTTTTCTCAGTAATGAGGTTTTCGATAAGCTTTAAATCGATGTTCCATGATTTTTCTTCAGAATCGACCGGTACCGGAACGGCGCCGTTATGGACGACAGCAAGTGCAGTTGCAATATTTGTTGATGCGCTTACAAGGATCTCGTCTCCTTTTCCAATTCCCGCAGCAGCAACGGCAAGATGTAGTGCCGTTGTACCGCTGGTTACGGCCACACCGTAACGACATTCACAGTATTCGGCAAATTCATTCTCAAAGAGATCAATATTCTTCCCGAACGAACCCGAGATCTCACCGTCCCGTACTGCCTGGGCTACTGCCTCTGCCTCTTCTTCACCAATAAACGGTTCAAACACGGGGATCATTGATCTATCTCTACGATTATTTTATCGTTTTCGGTTCCCATAAAGGGGCCTTGTTTCACACTTATGCACTGCATATCTTCAATGACACGGATGGCGTGTATTCCATGCACAAGAACAATTGCATCACCGGGGCAGAGAATGATTTCTTTTATAAGAATTTTTTCATCATTGTATAACTCAACAGCAACTTTCCCTCTTTGAACGACAAACATCTGCTGTAAATCATTTATTGTTCTCGTAACCGGCTTGTGATAATGGGGCGGTTCTGTAAAACCGGCCTTATGGGCCAGTAACCCGAATTGAAAAGATGACTCAGGGGGAGAGAAAAAAGTTGTGCTTACTACTGATAAATCATGCCAAATTATCTCAGCATAAATAATGTTATTATCAATTATTTTTTCTATCATTTTCTCTATATTATAAATATTTATTATCTAAAGATCTTTTATTGCCCTGTATTGGTCTTTATTAATATCATATACTATTAAATTTTCTATCTCTTTAATCCTTTTTGCTCCCGGCAAGAAATTCAACTCTCCTTTCTCATTCCGTGATTCTCTAAACTTCGATTCAACATAGCCTTCTTCAAGACTTGCGGGTTTTAGACCTCCTATCTTATCCTTTCTGATAAAATAAGCATTATTACCGTTACTATTACATCCAATAAAACAATAACCCTTTTTATCTGCCAATTTATATAGAGCACCCAGTGAACAACCCCAATAGAGATTTGAATAATGAGCTTTCGTTCTATTGAAATATGGATCATAAGGTACTGTGATTGTGCTACTATTACCAAAAACACTGTTATACTCCACAATTACAATGACTGGATTAATTACGTTTATACTATCCCAGACCCAATAATCATTTCCATCAATATCAATACTCAATAATCCTATTTCACCTGTGATATAATTTTCAGAAAAAATCTCATTTATGTTTTCTCGCGTAATAAATGAACATACAGCTGTAATATCATGTTTCCAATATATTTCATCTTGTGAAATGTAGTTGATATTATGCTGGTCACAATCGATAACAAGCCCTTTCCAGTTATCATGAATAAGTAGAAATCTTGTGTTGGACTCACTGTAGTCTTGTACGCCAAACTCAATAAAAACTTTATTATCAATAATTGTATTCTTAATTAAATATTGAATTATCCCATCATCTCCAAACTGAGAAAAGACTTTGAATTCTGATTCCGAAAGATTGTTTGCAATAGTACCTTTTAAAATTCCATTCGCAAGAATGGTACCAAGAAGAATTTTAATTTCATCATTTCCAGTTCTAATACCATTAAGTATCAAATCTGTACCAATAATGCTCTTAATAATTTTCTTTATTTTAGACGTAAATGTTAAACTCATAATTTTTCTTTAATCTTTTTTGTCAGGTTTGAAGCAAAAACAAAATCGTTCAGATACTGATTTGTTGAATCGAATATTTCGTCTTTTGTACCTTCCCAGTATTTATGGCCCTTATAAATAAAAATTACTTTTTCACCTATTTCCATTACTGAATTCATATCATGCGTGTTAATAATGGTTGTCATGTTGAATTCGTGTGTGATATCACTGATCAGTTTATCAATAACAAGCGCTGTAATTGGATCAAGCCCCGAGTTTGGCTCATCGCAAAACAGGTACCTTGGGTTTTGCACTATGGCGCGTGCAATAGCTGCCCGTTTTTTCATGCCACCGCTTAATTCAGCAGGATATAATTTATGGGCCTTTTGAAGTTGAACATGATCCAGGCAGAAATCAACACGATTCTTCTTTTCTTTTGATGTCATAGTTGAAAAGAAATCCAGCGGGAAACGAACATTTTCTTCAACAGTCAATGAATCAAAAAGAGCACCTCCCTGGAATAATTTCCCCATCTCACGGCGAATTGCTTGTTTTTCCTTCAGGCTCATCGATACAAAATCCCTGTCATGATAATAAATATTTCCTCTATCTATTGCGTGCAGTCCAATGATACATTTTACCAGCACAGTTTTGCCTGAGCCGCTCTGGCCAATTATAAGATTTGTCTTACCCTCCTCGAAAACAACCGATATGTCATGAAGAACGGTTAAGCCGTTGAAAGATTTTGAAATATTCTCGACAACAATCATTATGATAACATTAGTTGAGTCAGAATAACATTGAAAAGCAGGATAAGTATGCTGCTGGTTACAACCCCTTTAGTACTTGCCCGGCCAACTTCAAGTGCTCCTCCTTTTACGTAATATCCGAAAAATGCCGGAACAGTTGTAATAATTATAGCAAAAACAACAGTCTTTATAAGCGAGTAAGTGACATAGAAGGGAACGAACCAGTATTGGATACCATAAATATATTCTGAAGAGGATAGGGCGCCGGTTACAACAGCTGCAGTCCAACCTCCAAAAATACCAACGAACATGCTTATCAGGGTAAGAATCGGATTGAAAATAATGGTAGCAATAAGCTTTGGAAGTACCAGGTAACAGGCTGAATTAATTCCCATCATCTCAAGCGCATCGATTTGTTCGGTAATACGCATGTGCCCAACTTCTGAAGCGATGTTAGATCCTACTTTTCCGGCTAAAATAAGACCGACTATGGTCGATGAGAATTCAAGCAGCATCGTATCACGAGCCGTAAGACCGATCAGATAGGGAGGGATCATAGGATTTTCAAGGTTATATCGGGTTTG
>CAZUXY010000080.1:0-15547 GCA_964624235.1 uncultured Leptospirales bacterium
CCGCCGGCACGGGGTAAAGCATGGTGCCCGGTTTCCAGACAATTTTAGACATAGGGTGCTCCTGTAGATTCAGATTTTACTCCCGCCGGAATATGCACAAAGGCACTCATGGCCCGGAGAAAATAATTGCGTTTTTCAGTTCCTCATGGTATATCATCGACAGGACTGAAAGAAATGAAAAGGTCATACCTGTATCTTTCCAGGGCGGTGCTGGTCCTGTGGCTGACTGCGGCCGTTGCTTTATTAACGGCATGTTATGAAGACCGCGCCGAAAGTTCATCCGACAACCTCACCTGCGAAGCGCGGATCGCCGCACTCCTGGTTAACGACAGCGGACAGCAGCGCACCTCCATGATTTACAGCGATATACTCTCACGTGTGGCCAGGGAGCGGGCCCTTGATATGGCTGAAAGAGGGTATTTCAACCACACCACTCCTGAAGGGTACGGGCCCAATTACCTGGTGCGCAGGGCGGGTTACCGGCTGCCCGTGTATTACAGCGATGCCGACAACGGTAACAATATCGAATCCATCGCGGCAGGATACGCCACCCCGGAAAGCGCATGGCGGGGATGGATGAATTCGCCCGGCCATAAGCGCCATCTGCGAGGTGAAGAACCATTTTACCGCGAGCAGATCGAATATGGCGTGGGATACGCATTCAAGCCCGGTTCGGAATACCGGCATTACTGGGTTATTATCATCGCCAGTCCGGGGAATTGACCTGTTAAGGCTACTGAATATTACGTCGCTGGATGCATGAATTTCTGATATGTACCTCTGAAAAAGCTCAGCCATGCCAATCAACTCAAGGCGCACGATCTCATCGAATACACCGATTCCAGGTTGCGAAAATACTGCGGGAAACGATAACTAAAAAGTGAATAAAAATATTTGACATTTTCACTTTTGACGGCCATTATGGTGAGTGAGCGCTTACTCATTTATAAAGGGCGGTTTTCATACTATAGAAACGCAGGAATATAACTTTCCTTATAAACATTAAAAAAACGGGGAGGGCGCCATGATTATCGGAGTCGCGAAAGAAATTAAAACCGAGGAATACCGGGTGGGCATGACCCCGATGACAGTTAAACCCTTTATCGGAAAGGGGCACACCGTATATGTGGAAAGCGGTGCAGGTATAGGAAGCGGTTTCAGTGACGAAGACTATCGTTCGGCCGGCGCCGCCGTTATCCCGGACAGAAAGGAACTGTTCGACAAGTCCGAGATGATCATCAAGGTTAAAGAGCCCATGCCCGAGGAATACGGGCTCCTTCGTGAAAACCAGATACTGTATACCTACCTGCACCTGGCGCCGGCGCCCGAACTCACCAGGGCCCTGATGCAGCGGAAGATCATAGGGATCGCCTATGAAACCATTGAACTGGAGGACGGGACCCTTCCCCTGTTGACCCCCATGAGCGAGATCGCGGGCCGCCTGTCGATACAGGAAGGGGCTAAGTACCTTGAAAAACCCTTCGGAGGGCGCGGCATTCTGCTGGGCGGCGTACCCGGCATTAAAAGAGGCAATGTCGTCATTTTAGGAGGGGGTGTGGTGGGTCTCAACGCCTGCAAAATGGCGGTAGGCATAGGCGCCAATGTTACCATCCTGGACATCTCGGCAAAGCGTCTGGCCTATCTGGACGACATATTCGCATCACACATCACCACGCTCTTTTCCACCGAAAGCAACATTGAGGACGCGGTACGGGACGCCGATCTGGTGGTGGGAGCGGTGCTCATACACGGAGCGGCGGCGCCCAAACTGCTGCGCAGGGAACACCTGAAGATCATGAAAAAAGGGGCCGTGGTGGTGGACGTTTCAGTAGACCAGGGCGGCTGTTTTGAAACGACCAGGCCCACGACCCACAGGGACCCCGTTTTCATCGAGGAGGGCATTGTGCATTATTGTGTCGCCAATATGCCCGGGGCGGTAGCCCTGTCATCCACCATCGCGCTTACCAGCGTCACCTACCCGTACGGCCTGTCGATCGCCACCAGGGGCGTTCGGGACGCCATAAAGGAATCGGAAGCGCTGAAGAAAGGGGTCAATCTCTACCGGGGGGCCTGTACGTACCGGAACGTCGCCGAAAGCCTGGATCTGGAATACGTCCCTGTCGACAAAGCGGTCAGGTAGTGTATACTTTTTTATTATTTATTGATCAGTTTTTTAAGATTATACCGGCAAAAACAGTATATTATAAGATCGGTGTCAAGCCCTCTTACCGCGGCGGACCACCGGGAATAAATGTGTATGCGTAAAAATGAAGTAGAGGAAACAACGATGAAGTACGACATGAACAGGGATTACGAGATGATAGCGAAACACTGTCCCCGGTGCGACGCGCTGGTCATGGCGGCGGTTATACGCACCTCCAGGGGTGAATTCTATAAATACCGTGACGTGAAATGCACCAGGTGTGACTGGAAAAACGCCGCCCTGCCCTCCGCCTCCCGCTGTTGATTAAGAGAAAACCGCGTTGCTCCTGACCCGGCGGCACAGCATCACCTCCCCGGGGCAGAGAACCCTGCCCCGGGCAACAAACACCACAGTGTTCTGAGTATACCGGTATACTGTTTATTTCTTCCGCGGGTCCCGTGTGACCGGCTCGTCGATTATACGGACGGCTTTTATATCGACTTCGCTGGTGTATATCTTTTCACGGGGAGCATGAAACCACTCGATAACGACCCGGTCTTTCCCCGGCACAATATTCTTAATAACGCCGCGGTTCATCTTGTTCGCCGCGCCGTAGACCACCACCATACCGGTTTTCAACTCTTCCTTTGCGGCCGGATGTGACTTTGTAATCACCTGTCCTGTCCAGCTCTTCTTTCCCGGTGCCGTGGCGTGGGAGTTGTGCAGCCATTCAACCTCATATCTGCCCCTGGTTTTATCGCTTGCAGGCGTTACAAGCTTCGCCACACCCCATTCCCCGGCGAACAGATGACAGTCAAAGTAGCAGGCGATGATCTGGCCGGGGAGCAGGTAATCCTTGTCTTTCTTATCCAGGGAAGCAACCGTCTCTTTTTTCACATCCATGCCCTTGCCCGCGCTTCCCTTCACAGGGGTTTCGGTTCTGGTACCGCTTGAGCATGCACCCAGTGCAAAGAAACCGAGTATCGCAAGTTTCATAGTTCCCGACAGGAATCTTCCATTCATAAATGTATATCTCCTTCATCTTTATTGGTTGAATATAAAATACCCCTGACCCGGCGGCACAAATCAGGGGTATTCGAATTACATGTCCGCATTCTATAACACATTGATGCACCTTCGTCAATCAGATTTCATTATACTCCTCCCTTATTGCCGGCAGTGGCTTTTCATAAACCCGCCTTCCTATTGTTTTTCATGCAAAAGACCGGGATATCACACCCTGTCCGATTCAAAACCGGATTATCCATACGCCACACTCCCCCGACGATTTCTCAAACCGTCTGATTACGTGATCCCGTAAAACGGTTGCATATTCCGTATAACTGCCGCATTGTTACACAAAAAAGGAGTCAGTTATGGAACCAAGGGATATTCGAAAAGCCACCGTCATAGGTGCGGGGGCAATGGGCCATTCGATTGCCCAGGTGTATGCCCAGTGTGGCATAGCGACCCATCTGGTGGACAGGTCTGAGGCGGCGCTCGAACGGGCTGTGGGGCTCATCAGCAACAATCTCTCAACCCTGGCCGAATACGGCCGCCTTCGTGAAACCGAAATCGATGAAATCCTCGGACGCGTACATATCACCGTGGAAATGGAGGAAGCGTTACGGGGAGCGGATTTCGTTATTGAAGCGGTCAACGAATCCCCCGAAATAAAGAAAGAGGTATTCGCGCGCATCGACGAGGCGTGTTCCGAAAACACCGTCGTGGCAAGCAATACCTCGGGTCTGGATATATACGAAATCGCGCATATTAAAAACCCGGGTCGACTCATCATCCATCACTGGTTCGCCCCTCCTCACCTCATCCCCCTGGTGGAGGTGGTCCCCGGTCCCTCCACGTCGGAACAGACGGTCGCTTTTTCCATGTCGTTCCTTAAAATGCTGGGGAAGAAGCCCGTACTCATGAAGGAATTCGTTCGCTCCTTCATCGTCAACCGCATTCAGAATTACATTGCCCTGGCCTTTTACGAGATTTTAGAGAAGGGATGGGCTTCGCCGGAGGACATCGACCTTGCGGTAAAGTCGAGCCTGGGGATTCGCCTCCCCATCGTCGGCGTGGTCCAGAGCCAGGACTTTACGGGCCTGGACCTGGTGCTTGACGTGCAGAAGAGCTACGGGATGTCCTTCGGCTGCGTCGAATCCCGGGTGCGGGAGGGGCATCTGGGGGTGAAAACCTCCAGGGGTTTTTTTAACTACGATGGAAGGAGTGAGGAGGAAATCCTTAAAAAAAGAGACATCCTCTACCTGAAAATGCTGGATTTCATGGAAGAAACCGGCGCATACGAAGCGGTATAAGCAGGTCCGGTTATTGCGCTGCGGGCTTTTCAGACACCCCATGTACCTCGCGTGATTTTCATTGACAAAAGACCGCGGAAAGCTCTAACTTCCCCGGGGGCCGGACATGCAAAAAGCGGCCTTCCCTGTAGTATTTACCTGTGGCGGCGCCAGGACCGTTCCAGCTTGTGTAAAGGATGCGGCGGCACCGGCAGGCAGCGTTGTTTTTCAGGCAATCAGGTGCGGGTACGCCCGGAAACGGAATCATCAGCCTTACACCCGCACCCTTCTGAATACAGTAAAAGGGGAAATTAAAAAGTGGATATTTACAAAATCAAAGGCGGCAAAACACTCAGGGGTGAAGTGCCCATATCGGGCGCGAAGAACGCGGCCCTGCCCATCATCGTGGCCAGCCTTCTGGCCGAAGGGGAAACGGTTCTGCGCAACGTACCCAATCTCATGGACATTACCACCATCATCAAGGTGATTGAATACCTGGGCGCTCAGTCCGAGTTCGATACAAAGTCCAACACCCTGAGGATCAGGGTCAACTCGCTGAAAAACGCCGATCTGCCTTACGACCTGGTCAAAACCATGCGGGCCTCGGTATACGTGATGGGACCGCTGCTCGCCCGCTGCGGTGCCGCGGACGTTTCCCTTCCGGGAGGCTGCGCCATAGGGGAACGCCCGGTGGACATACACCTGGCGGGCTTCGAGTCCATGGGATCGAAAATCGACATAGAACACGGGTATATCAAGGCACGGGTCAAAGAGCTGAAGGGCGGCGAGTTCACCATGCGGCAGGTGTCGGTAGGAGCGACCGCGAACCTCATGATGGGGGCCGTTCTGGCGAAGGGCACCACCGTTCTGAACAACTGCGCCATGGAGCCGGATATCGTCGATCTGGGAGAGTTCCTTGGCGCGATGGGAGCGAAGATCGAGGGCCTCGGGACCGAACGGATTACCATCGAGGGGGTGCGGGAACTGTCCCCCGTAACCTACACCATCATGCCCGACCGCATAGAAGCCGGCACCTACCTGCTGGCAGGGGCCATCACCCGGGGAGAACTGACCATTACCAGGGCCGTTCCGGAACACGTGGGCGCCCTTATCTCCATTCTCAGGGAAATAGGCTTCAGCCTTGACGTAACGGAGTCCAGCGTTACCATCAGACCCTCGCGAAACCTGGCGGGCGCCATGGTGCGCACCATGCCTTATCCCGGATTCCCCACCGATCTGCAGGCGCCCATGATGTCGCTCATGACCACACTCCCCGGCATCAGCACTATTACTGAGACCATATTCGACAACCGTTTCACCCATGTCGGAGAATTGCGGCGAATGGGCGCCGATATCACCCTGGAGGGGAACGTGGCCATCATCAAGGGGGTGAAAAAGCTCGCCTCCGCCACGGTCATGATGTCCGACCTCAGGGCCGGGGCGTCACTGGTGCTGGCCGCGCTTGCCGCCGAAAACACCACCGAGATACGCCGCATCTACCATTCCGACCGGGGATATGAAAAATTATGGGAAAAGTTAAAAGCCCTTGGTGCCGATATTATAAGGGAGAAAGGAGGAAAACCCTGATATGGTTAGAGGACTCTATATCGGCGCCAGCGGCATGATAGCGCAGGACGCCAGGATGGATGTGGTGGCGAACAACCTGGCCAATGTCGACCAGACCGGCTTTAAAAAGGACCTCACCCTGTTCAAGTCTTTCCCCGACATGCTGTTACGCCGGATAAACGATGACG
Organism: uncultured Leptospirales bacterium; assembly: GCA_964624235.1. GTDB lineage: Bacteria > Spirochaetota > UBA4802 > UBA4802 > UBA5368 > CAZUXY01. The sequence goes on from CAZUXY010000080.1 coordinate 6,195, forward strand.
GTCTGGGCATTACCCCCGCTGGTTCTTACGACAACATGCCCTTCGTCGGAAAACTCTGCACAGGTGTTGAAGTGAACGAGGTGTATACCCTCTTCGATCAGGGTTCCCTGCAGCGCACCGAAAACAATTTCGACCTTGCTCTGGAGGGCCGGGGTTTCTTCACCGTAATGACCGAGAGGGGGGAACGCTACACACGCAACGGCGCTTTTACCCTCAATCAGGAAGGGGTCATCGTCAATCACAACGGATACCCGCTGCTGGGCGAGAACGGTCCCATCCGCGTACAGCAGAACAATTTCATGGTCAACGAACGCGGCGAGGTGATCGTGAACGCCGCGCTTTCCCTGGACCCGCGGGACGTGGTGAGCATGGCCGGCAACAACTGGGAAGAACCGGTGGTCATCGACCGGCTTAAACTCGCCGATTTTGAAAACATCCGCGAACTCAAGAAGGAGGGGGACTCCATGTACCGGGAAACCGAGTACTCGGGACCGCCCCTCCCCCCCGCGGAACTCAAGGTTGTTCAGGGATTCCTGGAAAAATCCAACGTCAATGTGATACGTGAAATGGTGGACATGATCGAAGTCCAGCGTTCATACGAGGCCAACCAGAAGAGCATGATCACCCACGACCAGACTCTGGGCAAACTGATAAACGAAGTAATCCGCTGAAATAAACCAGATGTGTAAACCCGCAGGCGAGGATGCGAATCCCCGCCTTTTTCATATCGTCACCGGCCTGCACCGGTTTTCCCTGCTGTCCCAGTAGGGCGAGATTTCAAGCAACCGGTTCACCACACCGGGAAGCACCGAAAGCGTATAATCGATCTCCTCTTCGGTGGTATACCGGCTCAGGCTGAAACGTATGGATCCATGGGCGGCGGTAAAGGGGATACCCATGGCCCGCAGCACATGTGAAGGCTCCAGCGAACCTGAGGAACAGGCCGATCCCGACGACGCCGCTATACCCTTCTCGTTCAGGTAGAGCAGGATGGCTTCGCCCTCTATGAACTCAAAACCGATATTGGAGGTATTGGGTACGCGCCGGTCCTTTTTGCCGTTGAGCTGTACATTGGAAAATTTCGCGAGTATTTCATTCTCCAGCCTGTCCCTGAGCCTTTCGACCTCCTTTTCCACCGGAAGAAACTTTACGGCCAGCTCGGCCGCCTTCGCCATTCCCATAATGCCCGGGACATTCTCGGTACCAGGCCGCCGGCCCCTCTCCTGGTGACCTCCGTACAGCAGGGGGCGTATCTTGGTGCCCCTCCTTACGTAAAGGGCCCCGATTCCTTTAGGAGCGTGGAATTTATGTCCCGAAACGGACAGCAGGTCGCATTTGATTTTCCTGACGTCTATGGGGATCTTGCCGGGACACTGCACGGCATCCACATGAAACAGCACTCCCCGTGAGCCCAGGTATTCACCGATTTCCTCGACGGGGAAAATCACCCCTGTCTCATTGTTGGCGTACATGATGGACACTATCGCCGTCTCATCGCTGACGGAGTCTTTTAGAAAATCCACATCCAGCGTCCCTTCTCCGTCGACGGGCACGTACGAGATCCTGTATCCTTCGCGTTCCAGTTTGCGGCAAAGCGACAAAACGGCGGGATGCTCCACCCTGCTGGTAATAATATGGTGTTTGTCCCTGAAATAATTGAGCACTCCCGATATGGCCCAGTTGTCCGATTCGGTACCTCCGCCGGTAAAGACGATCTCATACTCGTTTTCCGCCCCCAGAAGGCCGGCAACAGCGATCCGGGCCCTTTCAATGTCCCTGCCCACCGAACCGCCGAAATCATGCATGCTCGAAGGGTTCGCATACCGTCCCCCGAGATAAGGCATCATCGTATCCACCACCTCATCGTCCACTCGCGTGGTCGCGTTGTTGTCCAGGTATATCACCTCTTCAGGCTTCATGATCGCTCTCCTACCTGCTTTCGATGACTTCAATGTCATGCTCAACGAATTCCCGCAGTTTCTCCTGTACCAGGTTTTTTATCGTGACGCCTGAGCTTACACAGTTGGCGCAGTTTCCCCTGAGGGCCACATGAACTTTTTTTCCGTCAACGTCGATAAGTTCGATGTTCCCTCCGTCGCGGTTAAGAATCGGCCTTATCAGGTTGTTGATGGTTTCCTCTACCAGTTGCATTCTCCTGATATTGGTAAGAGGTTTGTTATCCGGGGTCTTTTTTGACTGCGTCACGGGTAAATTTTTCAGTTCATCGGCGAGGATGTCTTCGATTTTATGGAGGCACGACCCGCAGGCGCCGCCCGCCTTGGTGTAGTTGGTAACCTCCTCAACGGTTCTGAGTCCGTTTTCGGATATGACCTTCCGTATGAGCTTGTCGGTTACCCCGAAACACTGGCAGATCACTTCTCCTTCCAGATCTTCGTGTTTCTCCGTTGTTATCCCCCTCCAGTCGGCCAGCGCCCTGTCCAGGGCCTCCCTGCCCATTACCGAACAGTGCATTTTCTGTTCGGGAAGCCCGCCCAGGAATTCCACGATGTCCCGGTTGGTGATTTTATCGGCCTCCTCGACGGTTTTTCCCCTGATCATTTCAGTCAGGGCGGAGGAAGACGCAATGGCGCTGCCGCATCCGAAGGTCTGGAATTTGGCGTCCTTTATGATATTGTCTTCTATTTTCAGGTAAAGGGTGAGTGCGTCGCCGCATACAATGCTGCCCACTTCACCCACCGCGTTGGCGTCTTCAATGACACCCACGTTCTTGGGCCTGGTGTAGAGTTCCTTCACTTTTTCCGTATAATCCCACATGAACATCCTCCGGGGAGATCACGTTTCATCAATCCACCGGGTTCCCGTAATCAGCAACCCTTACCGTACGCAATCAACGCGCGGTATAGTACAATATACTATATTTCCGCGTATTGTGTCTTAAAAAACCAAAAAACACCGGCTCCCTTCGATGGGGGCTGTTTCGTCAATGACGCGCTCTTCTTCCTTCAGTTAAGTATGAAGCATATACCCGGACATCAAAAACCGGAAGACCCTTACTTCGCCCTGATGACCACACCGGAAACCGACGGCAGTCCCGCCGTTGAAATGAAGTTCCAGTTCTCGGGCTTCCCCTGCCGTATATACACCTGCACATAATACAGGCCAGGTTTTCTGGTTTTAACGCTGAATGAGAATTTCCCATCGGCGTTAAGGGAGGGAAGGGCCGCGAAATTCATGATTTCCGAGCGTTCCCTGGTGAAATCAGGGTACGAACCGTGGCTGTTGACTTCCATTGCCGTCATCGGGGAGGGAAAAGGCTCGTAAAAAACCACCACCATATAGACACCGAAACCCGGCGCGGTGACCTTCCCCGCTATCCTTGCCTCGGTGCCGGCCGCCACCTCCCTGTCGATTTTTTCGAAGTCGAGGTAGCGGTCCACATACAGTTCATAATACCTGAAGTTGTTGTTGATCATGGAAAATCCCAGTCCGACGTGGGTGTGCCACGGGTCCAGTATGTTTTTCCTGTGACCGTCGTTGGGCGGGGTCTCGTTGTACATGCGCATATGCGATTCCTTGATGAATTTCAGCACTTCGCTGAAGTTTTTTGTCATGGCCGCGGAACTCCATACCATCGAGGCATTTTCGGCCACGTGGTCCACCCCTCCGGCAAAGGCAAAACGGTGATAGGGCTTCTCGCCCCTGAGGTTCCAGTGACCGCGGTATCCTCCCTTCGCCGCCTCGGACGAGGCCTTGCTGGCCACCCTGCCGGCCAGGATGTCAAGCTTCAATGGCTTCAGGCCGTGACGGGCGCGGTTTGTATTGATCAGGTCCAGTACTTCCAGCTTGAGCTTCAGCGTGGTACTGTTATCCTTGAACTCAGAAAGCCTGGTTTCCGCATTGTTGAGGGCAATAAGCTCGTCCAGGTCGGACTGCGTATAAGAATACCCCGCGGACGCCGCAGCCGAAAGGACGGCGCTGGCAAAAACCAGATTCATTATGAATGTAAGCCGTTTCATAGTATACCCCCTCGCTCTTTACTCTTCCATGACAAACGGTCTGTGTAAAACCGGATCAGATGACAACTGCACAGGCTACGCGGCCGGCCCGCGAAAAACAAGTACTTTTCACCGGCAGCCAACCGGCCGCCGGTGGGTATAATAAACCGCAGTGCAAGGACTTTCAGCTGAAAAAACAGGAAAGGACGATAAAAAACTGGGCGGGCGCGTAGAGCGACCAGGTAAGGACGGTGCTGTGGGGGATTTTTTTAACAAAGGTGTTGACCGCCAGAATGCCGTCCGAGATAAAAAAAAGCGTCGATCCTACCGGCAACAGCACAGCCCTCATCGATCCGGGGGTTCCCATGTAACTGTAAGCGATGAAACACATTGCGGCCAGTACCACCATGTAGAGCAACACCCATGGGTGGTGCTCCCCGTATGAACGGCATATCACCCAGTAAAAGCCGCCTATAAGAACGATGAATAACGCGGCAACAATGATGTTCCACGGTTGAAACCGATACCCCAGGGAGAGAGCGCCGATATAGGCGCAATGGGCCAAAAGAAAAAAGATAAGACCCAGCTTGAAAAAACTTATTTCCTCTATCATGAGCAGCGTGTCCGCCACCATGGAAAGCAGCAGCCCGGCCAATATAAGCACCGAGTAGCGGTTTACTCCGGTCGCGTTCAGGGAAATGAACCCGAACATGATAATGGACATGGTGACCATGGGTGTGAGTATATATTTCGCCGTGAGGATTCTTCGGAAGGAGAAATATTCCCTCAGTAAAAAAATAACGGTAAAAACGATAAAGAGGTTCGTAAAATACCGGATTTCAAACAGGTCGGCCATCCGCAGTGTTACCGCTCTTCCTTGCCGTCGGTCTTCTTTCGGGAATCCTGATCGCCGGCATTCTTCTCTTCCTGCTCCTTTTTTCCCTTGTTGAAGAAATCGGAAAGGTTCCTGATTTCATCGGGTTTGAATTCCGAACGAAGGGCCGCGATGTTTTCCTGCTGGATTTCCTCGTAAATCTCCTTGCGGTGCACGGTTATTCTCTTGGGGGCTTTGATGCCGAGCTTCACCTGGTCGCCCTTGATATCGATGACCACCACTTCTATATCATCGCCTATGATGATACTCTCGTTGAGTCTTCTCGCCAGTACCAGCATGGTTATCCCTCTTTCCCGGCCGCTTTTTTTATCTCGTCTAGAATCCTGTGCCGTACCCTGTATTTCTCGCTCAACGATATGGCCTGCTTCCCCTTTCTCTTGCCGGGATTAATGATTATGGGCCCCTGCAGGTTGGCTGTCATTTCCGAAGGGTCGCCGGGAATAGTAACGATTGAGTACACCAGCAATTCCTCGGGCGTGCCGGCGCCGACCGATTCCATATCGATCTGGGAGATTACCAGTTCGTATTCCGCTATGAAATCCAGAGGCTGTATAATGACGAAAGCGAGGTCCGGTTCGGACAGCGCCTGCATCCATTTGAAAGGCGACTTGTCCATTGAATCCAGTATGGCGAATTTTTTTATAAAGTCAAATCCCAGGATCCCTTCGTTAAACTCGATGATCTGTCGCTCGTCTATTTCTATTTCACCGAAAGGTTTTGTTTTTATTTTTACCAGCAAGGTATAACTCCTCGTTCAACCGGATTATGGAAAAACAACGGTAAAATGGCAATTAAAATTCTTCTGGATACGCGGGGACCTTCTCATCCCTCAGCGGCCCGGCCGCCCGAAAGTCTTCCCGCGGGGCGGCATATTACCGAAAAGCACGCTACCGCAGAAAGTCCATCAGCGTGGGCTTTATGGTCCTGGCGCCCACCGAGAGCGCATACTGGTGGACCGTTTCCAGCCACTTGAAGTTCATAATGGTCTCGGGAACATCGATACCCTCGGTTTTGGAAAGCATTGCGAGCACATTGGATTTATCGTATTCCGCCCTCTTGGCCAGCTCCCCGATTCGGTTCTGCCGTGCTCCGATCGCGGCGATGTGCTTGAGCACGTTGTCCAGACCCATATCGATCAGACCCAGATCCCGTCCGCCTATAAGTTCAAGGTCACCCCTCACCAGGTCGTCCCTGAGCTGGATCACCATCTCAAAGATCGACATGCCGCCTACCGTGACCGTGGGGTCGTAATTGTTGGGCGGGTGGGGATAATCGGTGTTGACGAGACCAAGGTCTTTCAACACCCTGCCGCTGCCCACATCTTCAAGCCATATCTGGTGCGGCGCAAGCGACTCCAGGATAAGATTATTACGTCCGCCCTTCAGCGCCTTGACCGAAAGACCGGCATGATTGATCTTGTCTATAACGATATCGAGCGTGTCACCGGCCGATATGATGATCTCTTTACCGTCGATGCGTATCGACTGGTTGGTCTCTGATGTGTAGTTGGAAGCGTCACGGTTCGAGGTGAGAATCTGGTTTGTAGCCCAGAACACCTCGTTACCGGGAACGTTCACCTCCATATACTCACCCTTGGCGACTTCCCGAAGTATCTTCCCTATATTTCCCCGGTAATCGACCCCGGTCAGGGCGTCACCCTGGTTCCCGGCGGTGAGGGTCTGGTAAATCCCAATGAAAGGATTTGGTATCTCCTCGGTGCCGGTCTGGTATCCCCCGAAGATGGGCCTGCCGGTGGCGCCTTTACTGTTGGCGATGGCCAGGAGCTCTTCAAGCAGTTCGTTTATCTCGGTGGCCGCCGCCTCTTTACGCTCAAATGAACTGTAAATGCCGTTGGCGCCCTGCACGGTAAGCACCCGCAGCCGCTGGAATATCCTCATCACCGACTGCAGCGACGAATCCACCTCTTCCAGTCTGGATTTGCTCTCGTCAATGTTCGAGATGAACTGTTCCACCTCGGTTATCCTGGTGCGGTAGAGCATCTGGTTGGTCGTGGATATGGGATTGTCCCTGGGCAGCCACACGTTCTTGCCGGTGGCCAGGGAATTCTGTATTTTGTCCATCTCAGCCTGATGACGGTTGAGATTGTATATCATAGTGTTGTTCAGCATCTGGTTGGTTACGCGCTGCATGGTTTACACCCCCAGTCTCAGTATGGTTTCCAGCATCTGGTTCATGGTGCTGATCACCCTCGCCGACGCGTTGTATCCGTGCTGGAAGGCCACCATATTGGCCATTTCCTCATCAAGGTTTACACCCGAAATCGACTCACGCAGATTGGCGAGGTTTTTGAGCAGGGTCTCCTGGTTCTTTATACGGTCCGCCGCTTCCTCACCCTGGGCCCCGATGCGGGAAATCAGCGATATATAGAAGTCATTGAAGTTGACATTCTTGTCCACCATGGCGTTGCGATGGCGGATCGCCGCGATGCGCAGCGCGTTGGTCCCGTCGCCGATGCCGTTGGTTTTGTTGTAATCACCCGTACCCCCGAGGTCCCTCCCCCTGGCCGCGGAGATCTTGTCCACGTCTCTCATCACGCTGTCCGAGACCGCCATGTGGGCCGCCGGGTTATACTGGGGCGTTATGGTGATATGCTCCCTGTCGGGCAGGAACTTCGCGATGTCGTTAATGCGGCGGTAATCGAAAGCACCCTGGGGTCCCGACTGTTTTAAAATCCCCGCGAAACCGACCAGGAACTGTCCCGAATCCTCGAGATGACGAATCATGAAGTTTTTCTTGTCTATGTCCCCGGCCACCGTGGATTTGAGCGAAAGCTGGCCGTCATGGTTGATGTAGGCGACCACTCCCATCCGGCTGTCGTTGATCTTCTTGATCACCGAGAAAACCGTATCCGTGGCGACGTAATCGATCAGCGTTTCCTGTTCAGGCACCCTGTTGTTCACGAAGGTGAGGGTCCCGCTGATGCCTATGGCGGCGGAGGCGTCCAGGCGGTTGTTTCCCGATACCTTGAATATCGCCGTCACATCGGGGATTCCGTCGTTGTTAAGGTCGTGGTTCCCCTCGACATTGTCGCTTATCACTATATGACGGAAGAAATCCACGTTGGTTTCCCCCGTGCGGCCGAACCCGTCGCGGTGGATCTCATTCACCAGGTCGGTAAGGTTGACGGCGAACGCGTTGATGTCGTTGATGTTTTCACGCAGCACCTTGTCGCGGATTTCTATGAGTCCGGCCAGTTCGCCCCCCTTGATATTCACATCGGTCCCGGTATCACGCCAGACCACCTTAAAGTAACCGTGGTTATCGGGATCCATTACCGCCGCCAGCGGCCTTATAATCTCACCCTGTACCAGGTTCTCCCCGTCGATATACACAATGGTCTCGTCACGATCGGACCTGCCGACCGAAATGTTAACCAGTTGCGACAGCTTCTCTATAAGGGCGTCCCGCCGGTCCCTGAGGTCGTTGGGATTATCGCCCAGGGCCTCGGCCTTCAGTATCCGCTCGTTAAGATCGCGTATGTCACGCGCATAGAGGTTTATCTGCTCCACCCGGTGGAATACCTGGCGGTTGGCGTTTTTCTGCAGGTCATCAAGCTGCCGGTAAAGGTGCTGCACCTCGTTGGCGAGGTTCACCCCCTTCTGCTTGACCACTTCCCTGGTGGAACGCTCCTCGGGATACTTTGAAAGCTCTTCCCAGCTCTGCCACAGCTCATCGAGTCGGCTGCGCATGGACTGGTCCGAGGGTTCGTTGTACACCATCTCTATCTGTTTTATAAACTCGTTCCTGGTATTCCAGTAGCCCATAACGTCCTTCTCCACCACGATACGGTCGTCGATGAAGGAATCACGGATCCGCTCCACCAGTGACACCACGGAGCCCTGGCCGATATTCCCCGGTGTATTGGCGCGGTTAAGCGCCGGAACATACAGAGGGTCCGCCGCGGTGATGATCACGCGCTGGCGCGAATACTCCTTATTCTCGGCATTGGAGATGTTGTGGCCGGTGACGTGCAGCGCCTGTTGATGGGACAACAGCCCTCGTTTTCCGATTTCTATACCCATGAAGGTGGAATTCATTTTCGCGCTCCTTCTAAACGGTTTTGTTGAACAGGAGGGAGTCGGTGGTTCTGCCCTTATCCACGCCCTTTTCGTTATAGCCGGTGGTCACCGCGGCGGAGCTTCGCAGCCCCGAGAGCAGCATATCGAAAAAATCCAGGTTATCGCGTATCATGGAATTATTTGTCTGGAACAGGGAATCCAGCCGCACGAGCAGTTTTTTAAGCTCCATGCCCTTGTTCATGATACGGGTGGACGAGTCTGCGTCCATGAGCGGGGCGATGTCCTTAAGCGACGCGGCGCCCGGCAGGTTTTCTTGACCGCCGATCCCGGCAAACCGGTTGATACTTTTAACCCTGTGCTCTTCCAGCCGGGAAACACGGGAAACAAGCGTCTCCTGATGCCCGCAGATCTTTTCCATGAGCTTACCGTCCTTATCGGCGATGGCGCCGCTCTTCCGTTCTT
>CAZUXY010000081.1:0-15515 GCA_964624235.1 uncultured Leptospirales bacterium
AAAATCACATTGGCGTTTTTTGAAAGGTATCTGATGATCTTCGAATTCAGGAGGGTCTCCGATCCTCGTAAGCCCGTCACGGTATCCCGTCTTGACGAAGATCTCCATCGCTTTCGTGATGTCCCCTTTGTTGAAAAACTCGTTTCCTTTGCGGATGAGCTCTGCCCGTTCCTTCTTGTCCATGTTTACAGTCCCTGTTAACGTTCTGAACGTCCTACCGTCATTGTGTTACCGTAAATATCACTCTGTAAGATCTGAAGACCAGGAAGACCCGGTCACACCGACTTATCATACATGTGCCTGTTCTTCAATACTTTTATTATCGGTGTTTTCTCTGACAGGGAACTGAAAAACATAATCGCATCAAGCCGGAGGCATGGTATCCGCAAACCATTGCCGCAGTGAAAAGATGTCGGTACTGTCGTTTCGCCGGGAGACAGATTACCCAAGAGCGTGTTCCCTTTTAGTTACCAGGGAAATGACCGTACACGGTTCATTAAATAAACGAAATTTATCTATTTTTATTGACAGTCCCGGCAGAAAATAAGTAATTTTACTAAGCACAGGAAATTTTATTATTCAATAAATTAGTAAATTTCCTGTATTGCGGCATTGACACTCGCAGTAGAATAATAAGGTTTTATCTATACATGATAGCGACACCAGGATACAATTCATGAACAGGCTATCCACAAAAGGTTCCCCATGGCATATATAATAATCGATAAAGACCGGTGTAAAGGCTGTTATTTCTGCGTCAAATTCTGCCCGAAGGAATTAATCAGAGTATCGGATACCCACAACCGCCTTGGTTATTTCCCGGCTGAGTTTGATACAGTTAATGAGGACAAATGCACCGGCTGCAAAACCTGTGCGATCATGTGCCCTGACACCGCCATTGAGGTGTACAAATAATGGAAAAAAAACTGACCAAAGGGAATATCGCCCTCGCCGAAGGCGCGATACAGGCGGGATGCCGGTTTTATTTCGGGTACCCCATCACCCCGCAGAACGATATACCCGAGTATCTTTCGCGAAAACTCCCCAAGATGGGAGGCACCTTTATTCCCGCCGAAAGTGAAGTGGCGTCCATCAACATGGTTATGGGAGCGGCGGCTTCCGGCAAAAGGGCCATGACTTCATCATCGGGACCGGGTATATCCCTTATGCAGGAGGGGCTTTCGTACATGGCGGGTTCCGAAATACCCTGTGTGGTGGTAAACATAATGCGCTGCGGGCCCGGCCTGGGGGGGATTGCCCCCACCCAGGGAGACTACAACCAGGCGGTACACGGCGGGGGCCATGGCGATTATAAGAACATAGTGCTGGCGCCGGCATCGGTACAGGATATGTTCGATCTGACCATAAAGGCCTTTGAACTGGCCGATAAATACCGCAATCCTGCAATGATCATCGCCGACGCCATGATCGGGCAGTTCCAGGAGCCCTGCAGGCTGGAACCGGAAAAACCTGTAGTCTTCCCGGAAAAATCCTGGGCACTGACAGGAAGCAAAGGAAGGGAACCCCAACTGCTCAAATCCCTGTACCTCGGGGATTTCGAACAGGAAGAGCATAATCTTTTCCTTAAAAAGAAATACGACGAAATCCAGGAAAAAGAGGTCTTGTATGAAACCCGGCTCCTGGAGGACGCTGAACTGATGATCATCGCTTTCGGTACTCCCGCGCGGGTGGCCAAAACGGCCCTGGCCCTGGCCAGAGCGCAGGGGATAAAGGCGGGGCTGTTGCGCCCGATAACGCTTTTCCCGTTTCCATCCAAAGAAATTTTCGAATATTCCACACGGATAAAAAAGATACTCGTGGTTGAGATGAATACCGGCCAGATGGTTCGTGACGTCAAGATCGCCGCGCACCGTGATGCTGAAATCTTTTTTTACGGCCGTCCGGGGGGAGGGTTCCCGTTTCCCGATGAGGTCCTTGCTGAAATCAAGAAATCCGTAAAGTAACAGAGGTATGTGATGAACGCGGTATTCAAAAGACCCCGGAACCTTAAAGACACTGAAACCCATTTCTGTCCCGGATGCACCCACGGCATAGCCCACCGGCTCATCGCCGAAGCGCTGGATGAATTACAGATAGCCGACAGAACCATCGGCATTCCGGGCGTCGGGTGCTGCGTGTTTCTCTATAACTATTTCCCCATCGATGTACTCGAAGCACCTCATGGCAGGGCACCGGCATGCGCTACCGGTCTCAAGAGAGCCCAGCCCGACAAGATAATATTCGCGTATCAGGGCGACGGCGACATGGCGGCCATCGGAACATCGGAGATTATCCACGCCGCCAACCGGGGCGAGAACATTACGGTGTTCTTCATCAACAATTCAGTGTACGGCATGACCGGCGGACAGATGGCCCCGACGACTCTGCTGGGACAGCAAACCACCACCAGCCCCTACGGGCGCGACTTCAAGTCGGAGGGATACCCCATTAAAATGGCGGAGATGCTGGCAACCCTCGAAGGTGTTGCTTACTCCGCACGGGTGTCCCTGCACAGCCCCAAGCATGTCAACCAGGCGAAAAAAGCGGTGCTCAAAGCGCTCGAGATGCAGATTAATGATATGGGCTTTTCAATGGTGGAATTCCTGTCGACCTGTAACACCAACTGGAGGGTAACCCCCCTGGAGGCGCTGTCCATGATTGAGAACGAAATGATCCCGTACTATCCTCTCGGCGTATATAAAGAACGAACGGGCAAAGATTTTCTCTAAAGGGAGGCACGCCGTGTACTTCGATGTGATTATGGCCGGCTTCGGCGGCCAGGGAATCCAGATTATCAGCCAGATAGTGGTGGTTGCCGCTATTAAAAAAAATCTTAATGTCACCTATCTTCCTTCTTACGGTGTGGAAAAACGGGGAGGGAGAACCAACGTAACAATAGTCATCTCCGATGAAGAGATCGGGTCACCGGTGGTGAACCATCCCCTGTCGGTCATAGCCATGGACAGGATCGCGGCGGAGAAGTTACAGCCTTGCATCACGCCGGGAGGTTTCCTTATCGCGAATTCCAGCCTTATCCCCGACGAGCTTCTGAACCGCAGTGATATCTCAGTCCTTAAATTACGGTGCAACGATGAAGCCATAACCCTCGGCGGCGCCAAACTCGCGAACATGATAGCACTGGGCTCATTCGTCCGGAAAACCGGGTTTCTCGATTATAACGATATCGAAGAGGTTTTGCCGCAGGTAATCCCCGAACGGCTGCAGACCACCATCCCGGACAATCTGCGGGCAATAAAGAGAGGACTTGAACTCTCGAAGAACGGTGCCGGCTCTTAGCAGGCCAGACCCGAAGTAAAATCAAATATCGTACTGAAAACCTTCTCTTGCGGCCTCCAGACGCATGTTGAAGCCTTTTTTCCTGACAACCCCCCGGTAATGGCGCACGATAAAATCCAGTTCTTCATCACTGCGATTCGGTTCATGGTGGAAGAAAAAAAGGCGTTTGACCCCTGCCCTGACTCCCATATTCACGACATGGTGCGTGGTACTGTGGCCCCATCCAACGTGTCCCGGATACTCCTCCGGCGTATACTGGGAATCGGTCACCAGCGTATCCGCTCCGCTGACGAAACTTTCAAGGCGCTGGTTCATCTGCCGCGCCATGGTCTCAACCTCGGCGTCCCCGTCACGGTACACATTATAATACGGTTCATTGTCACCCAGATAAATGAACACCCTGTTATCATACGATAATTTATACCCCAGACAGGTCACCGGATGGTTAAGGAACAAAGTCTGTATTGTAATATTACCGATTTTAAACGCCTCTTCCTTCAGGTCCCTGAAGCTTATCTTGGCCTGGAGCTCGGCCGTACGGACAGGGAAATAACTGTACTTCATCTGGCCGGTGATAATGTCCTCCATAGTGGATTCGAAGGTGGAGGGTCCGTACACCGTAACCGTATTCCCGGGAATGTATATCGGGGTAAAAAAGGGGAATCCATTGATATGGTCCCAGTGCGGATGCGAGATCATTATGTGGATGTCGTGGGATTTCGAAAGGTTCAGCGAATCACCAAGGGAACGGATGCCCGTACCCGCATCAAAGATGATCCAATCACCCTCGGCGGATCTCACCTCGAGACAGGCGGTGTTCCCTCCATACTTTACCGTTCGGGGACCCGGTACCGGGATGGATCCCCTGACCCCCCAGAATTTCACCCACCATCTGCTCATGCTTATTTGAGGAATACCACCGCTTTATCAATTTCCTCGTTAATGCCGGCAAGTATTTCAAATACCCTTTCCTCGTTCAGACCGAGATTCTGCCACACCTCTTCCGGAACCGGATCAAACCTGCTGTTACCGCTGAATCCCAGCTTCAGCACCTTGACAAAGGTATCGGCGATGCAGGTGACCATTGAATAGGGTGCCGCCGGTCCTTCGATAAGCGGCTGGTGATGGCGGCCGACCGCATAGAGAAAGGAATTTGAGAACCGCCATTTTTTTCCTATGGCGATACCGATTTCCTCATGAGTAAGACCCAGCACTTTTTTTTCAACCTCAAGTATGGGGGCCCCTTTTTGTACAAGCTGTTCCAGTATGACGGCCATCTGTTCCGGGAAAAAGTTATTAATGAGCACTTTTCCGATATCGTGGATCAGGCCGGCGATAAAATACTCCTCAACAAGTGAATCATCGATGCCGCGTGCCCTGGCGATCATTTTTGACGCCACCCCCACGCCGAGTGAGTGTTTCCAGAAATCCTGCTCGTTGAGCGAGGTGTTCCCCTTGAGGGTAATTTGTCCGAGCAGCGCGGATGAAAGGGCGACATTTTTAATGGTATTTATCCCCAGCATGACCACGGCCTGCTTGAGTGATTTGATCTCCTGGGAAAGACCGAAATAGGCGGAGTTCACCATCCGTATAACCTTTGCGGTGAGAACCGGATCAAGCTGGATCACGTCGGTCAGCTCCTGGGCTGATGACTTGACGTTATTCGCCACTTCATTAATTTTATGTATGACCGGTGACAGCGTGGGCATTCTGTCGATGGAATCTTTAACCTTGTCTACTATATGTTTCATCTGACACCCTGCCGCAAGGGAAAGGGATTACGGTGTTTCACCGGATATCTTCCCTGACAAAGAATATTCCCGGGCGATACACACATGAACCCGGACCTTGCTAAACCATACCTATGAAAAAAACTCAGACCACGCATGCGATTGTTCATTTCAGGTTTGCAACACCGGCCATTTTTTAAACTCCGGGGGAAGCGCCGCTACAGACAGCCGCCATGCTAGTAAAAATACCAGTATACGATATCCACCAAGAGTACCAGCCAGAAAAAAACACTATAACCGATAAGGGCATACCAGCAGGCTTTTCCGAACATGAACAAGCACCCTACTTTACTACAATTTTTCCCCTTAGGACCCGGAAGATCATGGTCTCCCCTCCCCGCTCGATCTCCAGGGTAATCACCGTACCCGGTTTGCCGCGAAGCAGATTATTGACAATATAATCGAACTGTTTCCCTTTCAGTGATGTACCGTCCACCGATATGATTTTATCACCTGCCTGCAAGCCGGCAAGCTCGCCGGTCCCTCCTTTATATACCGACTGGATGGTATAGGGACTGTCTTTGCCGACCTTTCCGGATCCGGAAGGTACTTCTATCCCCAGTCCGCCGAATTCTTCCCTGGAACAACCGGCGGCTGCCAGGATGAGTGCCAGCATTATGATTGCGTATTCGGATTTTATCCGCTTCTTCATTTCACCAGCTCCATGTTGTTAATAACGGCACCGGGCGTCACGGCGTTTTTTTTGTTTTAAAATGATTTATCATCTCTACCAGAATTGTCACGTGTTCCGCAAGCACCTCTACCGCCAGTAAAGAATTTCCCGACTCTTCAAGTGTAAGATAAAGATCAGCAATTTGCTTACGTAACTTTTCATCCAGTGCCGCAATCCGTGAAACCAGTTCGTTCTGAGGGTCACGGCCGCCTGTCTTCAGGAGCTCGTTGACCATCCTTTTGTGTACCCTTTGGAGGAGATCCTTTTCAGACATGCTATTTCTCCGGGACCCCCGTTTTCTTTTCTACTTCGTCCCCTGGAATCTTTTTTTCACTTTCCTTTGTGTCCTTCATGGCGCTGTTGTCCTTAGGTGTTTTATCCCCTTCACCCGCTTTGTCGGATTTTTTATCCACAAAGTCCTCGACCTTTACGCTGCCCGCAAAGGATTCCAGCGCGGAGTTCTTCGTAAACCTTGAATAATTGTCGGTATGATGCAGCAGCAGCATTTTATATTCATCGGATGCCCCGGCCTGCTTGTTCTGGGCGGACAGGACCTCAATGGTCGCCTTGATGATCTTGAAGTTGAAATCTTCCACATACTCCCGAATCAGGTCTTCGGCTTTCTCAAACTCCGCGTTTAATAAATAACCGGCCACCTTTTTTTCCTGACGGAACCTGACCCTGCGTTCAATCCTTTTTTCAAAGCTGCCCGCCTCCTTGTCTATTCCCGGATGGGCACGCTCCTTCCCGTCCAGCGAGGGGACTTTTTCGCTCTCCTTTGTTTCAGTTTCAGTCTCTCTGTTCAACTCCTCCAGAAATGAATCACCGCTTTTCGATAGAAACCTGTTATAAAACTGGTTCCCTTTTTCGCGTTCCATCTCGAAAAGATGGTTGAATATCCGTGCCTTCATCTCATTGGTCTGGCTCTCGTAAAGGGCGAGAAAACCGTATCTCTTCGCCCTTCGCGACATTTTTATCGATTCGATAAACTTGTAGATACGGTACGAATGCAGCCGGGGGTTCGAGGCGGTGCCGATGGTAAAAAAATTCATTGCAATCGCCCTGTCGCGATAGGCCAGGGTCAGGTATAGTTTCGCCCGTGAGTTCTTGGATCGTATTATCTCGGGTGCCAGCCGGTCCAGTATCCCCTTTGATTTCTCCAGGTATTCGTTTTTCAGCAGGTCCGAATAAAAATCAGCCTGCTTGCCCTGGGAAGCGTAAATCCTTTTGAATGCCCCCCTGTAATCCGACTGGAGGTAGGCGACTTCAGCGTTGAAATGTATCTGATAGATTTCCTTATACCGGTCCATCAGTGATTCACCGAAGTTGGTGACGCAAGAATCCATGAACGTGATGAAAGCCTTGTTTTCCCCGATCATTCTCTCGATGGTAATCTGGTCCGAAAAAGCGCCCAGGGGCCCAGCCCATAAAAAAACCATCATCAAAGCCGTCACTGGCCCTATCAATAATTGTTTTGTCACCCTGCACCGCATTATTCCGCATCCCCTTGCCGAAACTTTCATTACAAACTGATCCCTGCTCCCGGTATCAATTAAGTTATGGTTTATTATTGAATTACCTCAATTTTCCTGGTTGAAACGATTTTCCCGTCCAGCGAAGCCTTGACCTGGTACTTCCCCTGTCTCAGAAAATACTCGGTCGGTATGGAGGCGTTCAGTTTTACAAAGTTTTTATCCAATTCATAACTTATCTGTTTATATCGCTGGTAAGCATCATTCTCGAAGTAGTCTATCTCAATAATAAACAGCCCCGCATCGAGGTTCTGTCCGCGACGATTGATGAAGAAATATATTTTTTCGCCGGGCTTGTATTTTTTTACGGTTTTGTCACCGGCAGAGCCGATCTCCTGGTTTGAAAGGATAAAGTTAGCCCCGGAATAATTCACGGTATAATAAATTATATAAAAAACGACCACGAATATCAGCACAACCAGTGCGATTTTAACGATCAGCTTGATGTTTTCTTTTTTTAACAAGGCCGTACGGCCGGAGTGGCCGTTTCCGGTATCCTGCACATCGTTATCAGTATTCACTTTTGGCTTCCTCCTGCTCTAAAGCTGATGGGTGCCTTGTAAAATATCTGTTGCACTGCATTACTCATCTTTCCGGTGAGAATACTAAAGAAGAAGCAGAAAGTCAATAACTATCCTTGACGAATGAGGATTCAACGTAAAATTACTGATTGCCCCTGATTCTACCGACCATTTCTCTTTTCAAATCGTAAAGTTCCCTGCAGAGTATGACCGGATATTCATCGGGACCTTTAAGCCGTGTGTATTTGTCGGCCAACGCGGCGACATTCCGCCGAAACGATTCCTGTATTGCCGTCAGGTTTCTCTCAACTGGGCCCGGCATACCGTTCCTGATAACGGGTAATAACTGTTTTTTGCCTTCCCATCCCTGCGGCAGGGGGTAGTGTGTGCCGGTTTCATCGCATGCGGAAACGGCCTGATGCGAGTCCTCGATACAAATCACGTCACACATCGCCATACCATCGGGATCTGAATACCTGAGGATATTCTTTCTGCCCGGAAGGTTCCCTTTGAGCGTCTCATCTGAAAGCTTTAAGCGTGGAATGGAAGTCCCGTTTTTCTCCAGCGCGGACATTTTGTATACGCCTGGGAACGCCGCCTCCCCGTGGCCCGTGGCCAGGCGTGTCCCGACACCGAATATATCAACCGGGGCACCTTTACCCAGTAATTTTTCTATCCTGTATTCATCAAGGTCGTTGGAGAGTAGTATTTTTACATAATCCAGCCCTGCATCGTTCAGCATCCTGCGCGCCTTCCGGGACAATACGACGGGATCCCCGCTGTCCAGGCGGATACCGGCCATCCTGTGTCCGCTTTCCTGGAGTTCCAGGGCCACCTTTATTGCGTTGGGGATGCCGCTTTTAATGCTGTCATAAGTATCAACCAGCAGTATGGAGGTGTCAGGATATATCTCTGAGTACTTTTTAAAAGCGGTATACTCATCGTCGAAGGCCATTATCCAGCTATGGGCATGGGTTCCCTTTACAGGGATACCGAAACATTTCCCCGCCAGCACATTGGAGGTGGCGATACACCCGCCGATATACGACGCCCTGCTGGCCCCCAGTCCGCCGTTCTCCCCATGGGCTCTTCTCAGTCCGAACTCTATTACCGGTCTGTCACCCGCGGCGTGGCAGATCCTCGCCGCCTTTGTGGCAATCAGTGTCTGAAAGTTTATGATATTCAGAATGGCGGTTTCAACCAGCTGCGCCTGCCCCAGCGGCGCCTCAATCCTCACGAGGGGCTCCTCGGGAAAGATGATGCTGCCCTCTGGAAACGCATATACATCGCCGGTGAACCGCAACCCCTTTAAAAAGTCGAGAAACTCCTGAGAGAACAGGGAAAGGGAGCGCAGGTACCGCAAATCCTCGTCTTCAAATCTCAGTGACGTAAGATAATCCACCATCTGGGGGAGCCCGGCAAAGACAGAGTAACCGCCGTCGAAAGGATTGCGGCGATAAAAAAGATCAAATACCGACGGGGACTCGATGATGCCGCACCGGAAGTATCCCTCCAGCATGGTGAGCTGATAAAGGTCGGTAAGCATGGCAAGATTGCTCATTATAAAGACCCGTGTATGGTTGAATAGTGGCGCAATATTCAGGGCGGTTTCACGGCGCCCGTGAATTCAGTTCATGCTGTTTTCAGCAGCTTGACGAACAGTTATAAAAATAAAATCGCATTTTATATTATCCATACTTTTTTGAAAGTAAAATAAATTATTTTTATATTGACATATGAGTTGTTCCTAACCATACTTACTGGGTGTTTTGCTCTGCACAACAGCATTACAGATTGAGAACCTGTCGGTTCCCGTTGTATTTTAACGGAAAGAAAAAAATCGCCTGCTTTTCAATATATATTATATCCGTGAAACACGACCATACATGGCAGTGTAACTCCATCAAATAAACAGCGGAAACTACGATGGCAGAAGAAAACTCCCGTGATGAACTGCTTGGTGAAAGCAATTACATAATCCTCAAGGGCAGATTCAAATCAAAAACCAATAACCTTTACGGGTTAACCCTTATCACATTCAGCCCCGAGGCCGATATAGAATCCTTTAACACTGTAGTCTCCACTTTCTCAACGGTATTCGACATGGAGCCTCATATCGGATGGGAACGCTACGAGGAAACCATCCTTGATCTCAAATGGAAAGGAAA
Source organism: uncultured Leptospirales bacterium (assembly GCA_964624235.1). GTDB lineage: Bacteria > Spirochaetota > UBA4802 > UBA4802 > UBA5368 > CAZUXY01. The sequence continues at coordinate 9,982 of CAZUXY010000081.1, forward strand.
CTTCAATTCCAGCATGACCTCGGCGCTCATGGATCATTTCAAGGGCGTTTCCAAAGACGAAGCGATGAACCGGCAGATATTCGAATCGGTCTATAATTACGATTATGACAGCGTTGAGATATTCCTTACCGATATTCTCTATCGTGTGGTGCACGATAAAAATCTGGTCCTGGAAATAGGCATCCAGGAGGTGGAAAAAGCGGAATACCTTGCCTCGAAAGAAAAAAAACAGGCCTTGGCGAAGTCTCCCGCATCCGCGACTGGAAAGGGGCTCAATATCGAGGAAGGATCGGTTATATTGCCGCTTCAACCTATCCTCGCACCGGTCAAGGGCAAGCCCCTGTACGAATTGAAAATAGGAGATAAGATCGTTTCGAAAATACTACCGAATTCAGACAGGGAAAATTATTTCATCGACCTGCTGGACCTCAGGGTGGAAGGACATATAAAACCGGTGGCGGGAGAGGTGATCGACATCAAGGCCAACAGCCGCAGCGACCCCCTGGAAATACTGGTACAGCTCGCGCCCGGAATATACGGGAAGATCATTGAAGACGAACGCCAGGTCAAGATCAGGATCTATGACCCGCAGATAGACGGTCCGATGTCCAAAAAATCCATAAGTGATGTTCAGATATCCAGGGCCACCCCGCCGGAAACCCCGAAAGAAAAAAGCGGTCTGCCTCAGATGACCTACATTACCATTGCGTTATTCATTCTGGTGGTTATCATCTTCGGGGTGTTGATGTATATCAGTTTCTGACACAGGAAGAGGTTCTGGTTTTGCCGCAAACCCTGTTCCCCCAAGGGAAATCCCTCCTCAAAAAAGTGGTTTACATCGGTAAAAAATGGTTCATCCTGTGCCGAAACGGGGCGTAAAGGGCAAGGCCTGGCCTTTTGTTAAGTTTTCCTGCATCCGCTTATAATTCCGTATCACGAAGCCGATAAACAAAGCAGGAAAACTGTAACTGGAGGTGGCCTATGTTCTATCTCCTTTTAAGAATGCTCCATGAAGAAATGACCAGCGGGAAAATTTCCCGGGAGGAATATCGCTCCGCGGTCGAAAAGGTAGCCCTGTTCCACGGTATAAGGAGAAATGGAATACGCTAAATGAACAGTGACAAGGAGTATGTACTTAAATCCGCGAAAGAGAACCAGGTAAAGTTTGTACGCCTCTGGTTTACAGACATCCTTGGTTTTCTTAAAAGTTTCGCGATTACCATAGACGAACTTGAAGACGCCCTGATTGAGGGGGTGCGTTTTGACGGCTCAACACTTCAGGGTTTTGTCCGCAGGGATGAATTGGAAATGATCGCTCTGCCCGATCCATCCACATTCCGTATCCTTCCCTGGAGGCCCAGGGAGGATTCCGTAGCACGCATGTTCTGCGACATATATACCACCGATATGAAACCCTTTGAAGGCGATTCCCGTTATATATTGAAAAGAAACCTGAAAAAGGCCGCCGAAGAGGGATACACGTTTTATACCGGTCCGGAAATCGAGTTCTTCTTTTTTAAAAACACCCAGTCGCCGGTCGTCTTGGACCGCGGCGGTTACTTCGACCTGACACCGCTGGATCTGGCCTCCGACTTCCGGCGCCAGACGGTACTCATTCTGGAACAGATGGGTATAGGCGTGATTTCATCCCATCATGAGGGAGCCCACAGCCAGCATGAAATCGACCTCCGCCATGAAGACGCCCTGACCACCGCCGACAACATCATGACCTTCAAGCTCGTCACGAAGGAAATCGGACAACTGAATGACATCTATGCCTCGTTCATGCCCAAACCCCTCGCCGATCAGAACGGTTCGGGCATGCATGTGCACCAGTCTATTTTCCGTGATGATGTGAACATCTTTTTCGATAAAAAACAGCCGTCTTATCTTTCGAAAACAGGCCGGCAGTATATTGCGGGTCTGCTGAAACACTGCCGCGAGTTTATTGCCATTACCAACCAGTGGGTCAATTCTTATAAACGGTTGCTGCACGGATTTGAGGCCCCCACTCATGTTTCATGGAGCACCCGGTGCGATACCGCCCTGGTTCGGGTCCCGCAGTGCAAGGTCGACAAACCGCGGACGATGAGGGTCGAGCTCAGAAATCCCGACCCGGCCTGCAATCCTTATCTGCTCTTCTCGGTAATCCTGGCCAGCGGGCTCAAGGGAATCAGGGAAAAATATGAAATCCCCGAACCCTGTGAAATAAACCAGACCATTTCAAACCGTAAAGAACTCCAGGGAAAGGGCATCGAACCCCTGCCCATGCAGCTCGATGAGGCGCTTATCTATCTTGAAAAAAGCGAACTGATGCGGGAAACCCTGGGAGACCGGCTGATCGATACGTTCATTGAAAACAAACACATTGAGATCGACAAATTCAACGCGCATATTACCGACTACGAAATAAACGAATATCTGCCGATCCTTTAAATTCAGGTTCCGCCGGCCGTCATGAATAGAATGAATGTCGCCCTGATAGGTTGCGGGCGCATCGGTTATCTGCTCGAGGATGATCCTCTGCGGTACAAGCCGTGTACCCATTTCGGAGGCGCGGTTTCGGCAGGTCTTGCGGTTACAGCGGCCTGCGACATCGATTCAGCACGCCTGAACGATTTCTCCCTGCGGGCAGGTATACCTCCCTCCAGACGATACTCTTCATACAGAAAGCTTATCGATGAAAACGTACCCGATGCGGTCATTATATCCACGTGGACCGCGTCTCATGCCCAGATAGGGATCGCCTCGGCGAACGCAGGCGCGAAAGTCATTGTGTGTGAGAAACCCATATGCGCAGGCCTGAAGGAGGCCGGAAGGTTCATAGATGCCTGTAAAAAATCAGGCACCGAACTGATCATCAACCACGAACGACGCTACGATCCCAGGTACGGCAGGGTAAAAAAAATGATCGGTTCGGGCACGATCGGTGATGTTAAAACCGTGTGGGCTTCCGTGCTTACCTCATCATGGAACGCCGGCCGGGGGGCGGAAGGAGGAGGGGGGCCGCTGCTTCACGACGGAACGCACCTGATCGATATCATCAGGTTTTTTTTCGGAGATATCACCAGTGTCGAAGGTGAATTTCAGAGGACCGGGAGAAAAAACGGTTTCGAAGACAGGGCTACGGCGTGGCTTACAACCGAATCGGGGGTCGATGTGTTCCTGGAAGCGGGTGGGAGCAGACAATATTTCGTATTCGAGATCGTCATCTCTGGAACGGGGGGCAAGATCGTTATCGGCAACGGTTATGAAGAACTGCACCTGCCCCGGAAATCCCGGTTTTATACCGGTTTCAGGGACCTCAACCGGTCCCGGTTCCCTGCCACAACAGGAAAAAATTACTTCACTGCCCTTTACTGCCAGGTGAAAAACCTGCTCGCGGGACGTAAAATTGACTGTGTTTCCACCGGTGCAGACGGGTACAGGGCTCTTGAAGCGATACACGCCATTTATCTTTCAGCTCATCATGGAAGAAAAAGGATTGAATTACCCGTGGAACCTGGTAGAATAAATCTATCAAAAATATTTGGTCATAATCATTGACACGTTATGGAAATAAAGACCGTCGAACCCAGCGATAAAACCGTTATTCTGGAAATGACCGGACGCCTCAACATCGAGGAGGTTAATTTTTTCGAATCGGAATATGATAAATTTATAACCTGGAAACGTTATATCGCGCTGGACATGGGGGGTATCAACTATATCGATTCCTCGGGCATAGGCGCGCTGATTAAAGCCATGAACATGGCGAAAAACATAAACGCCGAACTGCTGCTGCTAGAATTAAAGCCCACCGTTATGAATGTGTTCAAACTCGCTTACCTCGATAAATTTTTTACTATAATAGATCGTAAAGAGTTGCTGGAGCGGTATCCTGATTTTAACGCCCATGCCGTTTGAAATGCACGGAGTAATGCGGTCAAATATAACCTTCGTCTCTGAGTTTGTTTAAAAGCACGCCGTCTTTTTCTTTATCCACCTGATCACCTTGCCGCGAAAGGATTTTTTCCACATATTTACCCAGGATATCGACTTCCACGTTCACCATATCCCCCGTTTTCTTAAATGCCAGGGCCGTCGCAGATACCGTTTCCGGGATCAGATAGAGATCAAAGCTCCGGGGTGTTACGTCAACTGCCGTCAGGGATATGCCGTCCACCGCGACCGAACCCCGGGGAACGATGTATTTCAATATTTCGGCGGGCACCTCTACCCTGAAGCTCACACCACTACCGTCTCTGCTGATGGAGGTGATCTTTCCCGTTCCATCAACATGCCCCTGTACAAAATGGCCGCCGAGACGTGAGTTCACCGAAAGAGCCCGTTCCAGATTGACCCTGTCGCCGGCTCGCACTTTTCCCAGTGTGGAAAGCGACAGACTGACGCGGGATGCAAAAACGGTGAAAGAATCACGGGCCCTACCGGTGACGGTAAGGCAGACCCCGTCAACGGATATCGAGTCCCCTTCCCGGGTCCCCTCCAGGACCCTTCGTGCGTTGATCTCAAGAACGATCCCCTCACCCGCGGACTCTGCGTTTTTTACAGTGCCGGTTTCTTCAATCAAACCCGTAAACATGGCCAGCCCCCTGTCATTTTCTACGGAGTACCGTAAGCATGGTAGACCAGATCATCCTTGACCAGTGCTGATGAGCAGCGATAAACACTCATCGCTTCCGCGAGTCTGGCCGCGCCAACACTCTTTATCAGGGGTTTGCCGCCGCCCAGAATCCGCGGCGCGATGAAATACAGGAACTCATCAATACCCCCGGCATCAAAAAATGCTCCGGCGGTGGCGGCCCCCCCTTCCAGCATGGCCGACAGTATGCCCCTGGATGCCAGTTGTTGCAATACATTATTCACCGTGTCTTTTTCCGTATCTCCCTCCACAAACACCACTTTACGGTTTTGCAATAGTTTCAGAATTAATGGGTCAGCGGATTTTTCCAGCGCATGTACGCGCCCGGCTTTTTCGAAAAAAAGGTAATTATCGTCTTTCAGCACGTTCAGGTTTTCGGAAAGCCCCTCGGCGCAGCCCATAACGATTCTCAGCGGATCCCTTTCGGTACAGATATCGCTGGAATTAAGGAGCCTTTCTAAAAAGAAGCTCCCGTACCCGTGGACCGTTCGTGTCTCGAGGTTGAAGTAATCGATAACTTCATCAGGGAAAGAACCCAGCCTGGGTGTAAGAGACGGATTATCGTATTCAATAGTGCGTATCCCTACTATGACCGCGTCCACCATGCTCCGCAGACGGTGTACAATATACCGTGAGTATTCCGATGATATCCATCGTGAGGTGCCTTCGGCATCGGCCGTGTGCCCGTCCAGCGTCAGAGCCGACTTGTGAAGTATATAGGTTTGACCGCGGGTTATTGATTTCACGAAAGGACCAAGCAGTTCGAGAGCCTGCCGCTGACATTCAGTCATCATTACTGTCTTGACGCCGGCTTCACGCAGCCTTTGTATTCCGCATCCCGATACCAGCGGATTGGGGTCCACCGCGGCTACGACCACTCTCGCTATCCCCG
>CAZUXY010000082.1:0-15510 GCA_964624235.1 uncultured Leptospirales bacterium
GGGGTTCATGAGGATTTTACGCATGGTGAGGTCCATGGACTGGATGCCGTTGGTCCCCTCGTAGATGGCGGTTATCTTCGAGTCCCTGAGGAACTGTTCCACGGGGTAGTCCGAGCAGTAGCCGTAACCGCCGAAAACCTGAACCGCCTCCGAGGTCACCACAAGCGCCATGTCGGTACAACCGGCCTTGCATATGGGAATAAGGATCTCCACCAGTCCTTCGGCTTCCTTCGCGGCATCCCCTTCGAGTATATGCATCAGGTTGATGTTATGCGCAAGATAGTAGGTCAACATGCGCATCCCTTCCACATAGGATTTCATCCACAGCAGCATACGCTTGACGTCAGGATGCTCGATAATGGCGACCTTCGTCGCTCCGGGGTTGAGCATCTGGGTTACGTGCACTCCCTGCAGACGGTTGCGCGCGTAGGTCACGGCGTGCATATACGCCGTGGAAGAGAGCGCCAGCCCCTGCATGGCGACTCCCAGACGCGCTTCGTTCATCATCTGGAACATTATCCTCATGCCCTTGCGTTCCTCGCCAAGGAGGTAACCAATACATTTCCCATTATCCCCGAAGTTCAGGGTACAGGTTGCCGACGCGTGAATTCCAATTTTGTGCTCTATACCGCTGCAGACGACGTCATTAAGTTCTCCGATAGAGCCGTCGGGCTTCACACGGTACTTGGGAACGATGAAGATGGAAATGCCCTTGGTCCCGGGCGGATCACCTTCGATACGGGCGAGAACAGGATGTATAATATTGCTGTAGCAGTCATTGTCCCCCGAGGTAATGAAAATTTTCTGGCCCGTGATGAGGTATGAGCCGTCTTTTTGTTTCACCGCCCTGGTCTTCAGCGCACCTACATCCGACCCCGCATCGGGCTCGGTAAGACACATGGTACCGCCCCATTCACCCGCATACATCCTGGTCATATAGAGGTCTTTCTGTTCCTGGGTGCCGTAGTTCTCGATAAGCTTGGCTGCCCCGTGGGAAAGGCCGGGATACGTGGTAAAGGACAGGCTCGCTGAAGTGAATATTTCGTTACAGGCAATGGCTATGCCCGCCGGCATGCCCATGCCGCCGACATCGGGTTTTTCCGGTATCGCCACGAAACCGGCCTCATTATAGGCTTTGAGGGCCGCCTTAAAAGGTTCGGGTACAATTACTTTCTTCGTGTCGGGATCGTACTTCACGCCGATCTTGTCGGCCTCTTTGTTCGCCGGATACACCTGTTCAACGGCGATTTTCTCACCGAGACTCAAGACGTCTTCAAACATATCCATGTCGAAGTCGGCATACAAAGGAAACTGGGTGAGTTTCTGCATTTCCAGAAGTTCGAACAATACGAAACGTAAATCCCTTGAATCGAATAAAGGATTAAGAGCCATGGTATCCTCCTTGTTGTAATATTTTTAATGAATGAAGACTCTACACTCATTATTTCAACCCCGACCGGTCAGTACCTTGAAGCCGGGGAATTACATTCAGAACGAGGGCCCGTGCCGTACCCGTTCGCGGGCAGTTACTTTACAGTTCTTTTCTGGATATACATATAATTTAACGTGAACAATTTTATAATAACTAGTTATAATGTCCTTTTTGTTGTAAAATAAGTTTTCACCGGTATTTGTCAATTATGTTTTAACTGAACCACTCTTATATTGCAAAATTCCGGGGATAGCTTTCCACGGGGGAAACCAGACGCGGCTGTCGGTGGAGGGTCCCTCGCGGGATGATGCCGGCAGGCTGGACTTTACGATTCGTCAACCAACCTTCCCAATACGTAAAAGTATCAGGTGCCGGCGCTACCATGCCGATACTCATTATATGAGAGTACCCGAAGAAAAGTGTTATTCAGATGAAAGGTCCAGATAAAATATCAGTCCAGCCGGATCGCCTGCAGCTTCACGATGAGGTGGTGTTTGAGGAGCTTTTTTACAAAACCGACCGCCATTTCCATAAGATCATCAACAGCATAAAAAAAGTACACGATTGACCTCATCATCTCCACAGGTTCTGTATCCAGGCCTGATAATCCTGCTGTATTCTCCTGACGAGACAGTCCCGATCCGGACACCCCTCGGAGGCGCCGGTCCAGACCCGTGAACATCAACCACGCCGGATTAAAGCCTGATACGGCGACACACCGTCAGGCTCCGTAGTGAAATTCCGGTTTAACAAATGAACACTATTCATAATATAATGTTATATATTGAATACAAATCATAAATTATTTTTTGTACTATTCCGTTAGTGTGGTAGTATTAACTGAATGGAAGAGGTTTGTGCATTGACGAAAAACGGAAAAACATCAATAGTGAACAGAGCAGATAATAACGATAGACTTTACCTGCATGATGAAGTCATTCTTGAGGAAGTACTATATAAGACCGACCGGCATTTTCAGAAACTGATTAAGCAGATTGAATCAAACAAACAGACACAGAAATCTAAAGGGAACCTCTAAAAAATAATACTTATACCGATATCAGAAATTATAACCCCTGATTTTATCAGTACTTAAACCTTTGTACGTCAACAATAGAGTTATTCAATAGAAGTTCTCTTAATAAATTTATTCCAAACATCGCGTGTCTTTATAAAATTCATTGCGATTTCATTGTTACATACGGAATCCCGGACACGCTGATTTGTGTGTTGATGAAGAGTCAATTTGGCGCGGTCAACGACGGGAACCGTTGATAACATCGGCCCATATTCAATATGACAGCTTGTACCTGCACGCGTTAATGCGCACGGTTCCCGTCGTCAAATAGTAAAGCGTCACTCTTCGGGGGCCCCGGTAAACACCGCAGAACTCGCTTTGATGATAGCGCTTTCGCCTCCCATGATAGAATCCAGTTTGCCGAAATATTCAGGATATTCGTATCCGATAAAGAACTGTCCGGAGAGTACCTTTCCCGTATAATACGCGGCCTCGGGATTTTCAGCCAGCAGCTTATCACGTTCGGCGCCCTTGACCGCACCCGTAAGTTCGTTGGCTTTCGGGATGCAGATGATAAGGCTTTCCAGGTGCATCCACGCAAGGGAAATCATGAACATGGCCTTACGCAGCTGGTTTGCGTTCATAAACAGCAGCAGAAATTTCCCTCCGGCCATCTGTGCTTTCATATAATCGACGGTCTGGTCGAGTTTCTTCAAGCCTTCGGCGACCGCATTCGTGTATTTGTCCTCTACGATCCCTTTCGCCCTGTCGATTGCCGACTGTACCCTTTTTTTCCATACCGAATAATTATACTGCTCCTTGTTCATCAGGATCTTCCGCATGGTAAGGTCCATGGACTGGATACCGTTCGTTCCCTCATAAATGGCGAAAATCTTGGCGTCCCGGTATATCTGCTCCACCGGATAATCGGCGCAGTAACCGTATCCGCCGTAAACCTGCATGGCCTCCGACCCTATGAGCACCCCCATATCGGTGTTGCCGGCCTTGCATATGGGAATAAGGATCTCCACAAGGGCACGGGCTTCTTCGGCATCCTTCCCCTCCTGCACCTCTTCAAGGTCGAGATGGTGGGCGAGGTAATAAGTGAGCATGCGCATCCCTTCAACATAAGACTTCATCCAGAGCAGCATCCTCTTCACGTCAGGGTGCTCGATGATGGGGACCTGGGGCGCCTCGGGATTGAGCATCTGGGTCACGTGCGCTCCCTGGAGGCGGTTGCGCGCGTAGGTAACGGAATGCATATAGGCGCTGCTTGAGACCGCCAGCCCCTGTATGGCCACGTCGGTGCGCGCCTCGTTCATCAGCTGGAACATGATCCTCATCCCCTTCCTTTCCTCTCCAAGCAGCCAGCCGACGCATTTTCCGTTGTCGCCGAAGTTCAGCGTGCAGGTGGCCGAACCATGAATGCCGCATTTGTGTTCCACGCCGCTGCAGATGACATCATTGAGCTCTCCTATGGAACCGTCCGGTTTTACACGGTATTTCGGCACCAGGAAAATCGATATCCCCTTTGTGCCGGGGGGGTCGCCTTCTATGCGGGCGAGCACCGGATGGATGATATTTTCGTAAAGGTCATTGTCGCCGGCCGTTATGAATATCTTCTGGCCGGTGATCAGGTATGTCCCGTCGGCCTGCTTCACCGCTTTCGCTTTCAGGGCGCCGACGTCTGAACCCGCACCCGGCTCGGTTAGACACATGGTCCCTCCCCATTTGCCGGTGAGCATTTTTTCGAGATAAATCGACTTGAGCTCATCGCTCGCATAATTCATGAATAGCGCCGCGGCTCCGTGCGCGAGGGCCGGGTATGTTATAAGTGAAGGATTGGAAGCGGTAAACACCTCATAACAGGAAAAGCCCACCGCGTGAGGCATCCCCATGCCGCCGACCTCGGGACTGTCGAAGATCGAAACAAAACCGGCCTCATTGAACGCCTTGAGCGGCGCCCTGTATATCCCGGGGGATTTCACCTGTTTTGTGGAGGGATCGTAGACCACGCCGAGCTTGTCGCCTTCAGCGTTTGTGGGATAGAGCTGCTCCACCGCGAGTTTTTCTGCCAGGGAGATGGTGTCTTCGTACATGTCGCGGTCATAGTCGGCAAACTTCGAAAACCTGTTCAGTTTATCCACGCCCAGCATTTCAAACAGCACAAAACGTACGTCTCTTGAATCGATCAGATAATTCAGAGCCATATGTACCTCCTTGAACTGGATAGAGTAACGCCCCGTGATACCTCCCCGCGTGAAGGGGGAACGACATGAAAGGATGAAGTTATGTATTTTAAATAATAATATTATTATATACACATATTATTGTTTAAATATCATACAGAATAAGCGGGGATGATTTGTCAATGATGTTTCAAGTACAACAGGGGTTTTTAAAAGGCGCACAGACCGGCCGCAGCGATGAGCATAAAAGAGCGGAGGCGGTTGTTAAGCCGCCCCCGCAGGTAATCGAAATGCTGGAAATGGTCGGTTCTACTCTTGGGTATTACTCTTCCAGCGCTCCGGTGAAGATTTCGTCTGATGCCTTGATAACGGCGCTCTCCCCTGAAAGTATCGCTTCTATCTTTCCGAAGTATTTCGGGAATTCAGCTCCAAGATAGAACTGGCTTGCCAGAACCTTTCCCGAATAGAATGCGGCTTCCTGGTTTTCCTTGAGTAGCTGGGTCCTTTCGTCGCCTTTCTTTTCTCCCACGAGTTCCTTCATCTTGGGGATGGTCAGCCGAAGGCTCCATATGTGCATCCAGGCGATGATGAGCATATACATGGCCTGCTGCAGCGAGGTTGCGTTCATGAAAAGGTGGAGGAATTTACCTCCCGCCATCTGTTCCTTCATCATGTTTATGGTCTCGTCGAGTTTGGCTATACCCTTTTCGAAAAGGTCAAGGTACTTGTCCTCCACTATTCCTTTCGCCCTGGTAAGTGCGTCTTTCATTCTGGAGGTGAGTACATTGTAATTGTACTGTTCCTTGTTCATGAGAATCTTTCGCATGGTAAGGTCCATGGACTGAATACCGTTGGTACCCTCGTAAATGGCGGTGATCTTGGTATTTCTCATCATCTGCTCGATGGGATAATCTCCGCAGTAACCGTATCCGCCGTATATCTGGGCCGCTTCGGAAGTAAGCAGAAGTGACATGTCGGTGCACCCCGCTTTCTCGATCGGGGTGATTATCTCCACGAGCGCGAGCGCTTCTTTCGCGGCGTCTCCCTGTTCGAGTATGGCCAGCTCATAATTCTTATAGAGGTAATATATCATCATGCGCTGAGCTTCGATATGCGATTTCATATAAAGCAGCGTCCGTTTGATGTCGGGATGCTGAACAATGGCCACCTGTTTCGCTTCAGGGTTAAGCATCTGGGTCACGTGCACACCCTGGAAGCGGTTTTTCGCGTAGGTGACCGCATGCATGTAGGCGGACGACGCCGTCGCCTGTCCCTGAAGGCCGACACCCATGCGGGCATAGTTCATCATCTTGAACATGATCTTCATTCCCTGACGTTCCTCGCCCAGCAGGTATCCGATGCAGTCGTTGTTGTCCCCGAAATTCAGCGTGCAGGTGGCTGACCCCTTTATACCCATCTTATGCTCTATTCCCGAACACACCACGTCGTTTGATGCCCCTTTAGATCCGTCGGGTTTGATCCTGTATTTTGGAACAATGAAGATCGATATGCCTTTCGTTCCGGGAGGGTCCCCCTCGATGCGCGCCAGTACCGGGTGGATCATGTTTTCATAGTAATCATTGTCGCCCGAGGATATGAATATCTTGGTTCCGGTAATCTTGTAAGTGCCGTCGGCCTGCTTTACCGCTTTAGACTTCAGGGCGCCGACGTCCGATCCGGCGTCGGGCTCGGTAAGGCACATGGTCCCTCCCCAGACGCCGCTGTACATTTTTTCGAGGTATAAATGCTTCTGTTCCTTGGTGCCGAAAGCTTCAATGAGTTCAGCGGCACCGTGGGTGAGGCCGGGATACATCATGAGAGGGTAATTGGCTGCGCAGAAAAACTCGTTACACGCCCAGGCGATGATTTGAGGAGCTCCCATACCGCCCCATTCGGACTCTATGTCTATCCCTCCGAAACCGGCCTCATAAAAGGCCTTAAGGGCGGGATGATAGGAGGATGGTATCTTGACTTCTTTGGTATCCGGATTATGCTTGCATCCTTCCTTGTCTCCCTGGTCGAAGGTCGGGTAAATCTGTTCGACCGCTATCGATTCGGCGAGGTTCAGCATATCCTCGAACATATCCTTGTCGAAGCCGGAATATTTCTCGTACTTCGTCAGCTTGTCGGCTTCTAGCGCTTCAAAAAGTGCAAACCGCACATCCCTGGAATCAACCAGTTGGTTAAGGGCCATGGTAACCTCCAAACAATATTTTAGAAATCGTGAGAAAGTCGCTTCTATTCATTCTGGTCAACAACTGTCATCATCAACCATATAGAATTCTCTGACGCGGGCCCTGCTGAAATTCAATCCATAAATTTTTACACCAACTGTCGTTGCATATGTTGTTCATTTAGAGTTTAACACTAAAATGGGGGCTGTTTATGTCAATAATGATTTGCTTCTTTTTTGTATATTTTAGAAATTTTTTATCATTTTACCATCATTTTCAGCAATAAATTATATACAATTTTAGCTATACATATATTCAAAGATTATATTATTGTTATTAAATACCCTCATCACACCGTTCTTTTTCATCCAATCGTTCCGGCAGAGACAGCATTTGAACTACCGGTCCTGTCATTTCTCTGATACGTTTATCCATAGAGACGTTAAAGAATTGATTTTATCTGTATCCCCTTTTAGAGTGTGCGACACTGTTTCATCATGACCATTCGCGGCCGGACAGTTGATCGGTCTTTGACCGGCACCGTATAATCCCGCGGCAGATTGAACGACATCATGACAGCAGGTATAAACGGAATTTGTATCGTAACCCGACCACCGGTCGCGGACAAACCCTGCAAAACAGACAGGGAAAGATGAAAAACTATAAATACTGGATCGCGCTGGAACAGACCAAGGGTATCGGTCCTGTCCACCTTCGTGAAATCCACCAGTCCCTTTCAAGACTGGATCTTTCAATCGTGGATCTTTTTGCACTGGATCAACGGGAAATCGAGAAGGAACTCTCACTGAGCCCCGCCATCGCCCGTGGGGTACGTGATGCATCCGATACACTCCCGGTGATTGAAGAGAATTACTATACGATGCTGGATGCGGGTATATCGGTAACGGTTTTTTTTGAAGATATGTATCCGGTACGGCTGAAAACACTTCTAAAAAACGAATACCCCCCGATTCTGTATACCCTGGGGAACCTGGAGATATTCAGAAAAAAGGGCGCGGCCATAATCGGTGATATTAATATAAGCCAGAAGGGAGAATTGATTACATACCTGGCCGCCAGGGAACTCTGTGCTCACCACATAACGGTGATCAGCGGCCTGGCCCGTGGGGCGGATATGACCGCCCACCGTTCGGCGCTTGAGAACGGCGGTACCACCATGGCGCTGCTGCCCTACGGCTTCGCCCATCTTAAAATTCCCGAGATTTTAAAAAACGTTTTTGTACCCGACAATGCGCTGCTCGTTTCACCGTTTTTCCTCAACCGGGAATACTCCCCCTATCTTGCGATGCAGAGGAACCGTATTATCTGCGCACTTTCCCTGGCTGCTTTTATTGTCGAATCTCCCAAAGAAGGCGGAATATTCGAGGCAGCCAAATCCGCAAAAAACATCGGTGTTCCGCTCTACACCGTTGAATATACTGATTATCCCGAATCCGCCATGGGGAATTCGTTTCTGATAAACGAGATGGGAGCACACCCCGTGAGGGGGCGTATGATAAACGATCTGCTGACTCCCAACCTGGACCGTCTTATCGGAGATGTGAAGTTCAGCAACTGACGCCGTAAAGAGAAATAAAATGCGCGAAAATATTCTTTTTATCACGGCTGCCTTGATTATCCTCTGCGTACTGCCGGTTAAGCCGGTCGCGGCGGAGGTGACTGTCGAGGAAAGGCCCAGGATAGGACTGGTGCTCAGCGGCGGCGGGGCCAAGGGGATAGCCCATGTCGGGGTTCTGAAGGTGCTGGAAGAAGCCGGCATCAGGGTGGATTATATCGCCGGGACCAGCATGGGGAGCATCGTCGGCGCCCTATACGCTATCGGTTATAACGCGGGGACCCTCGAAAGGATCGCCCTTAAAATGGACTGGGGGGACATACTTGCCGACGAGGTGTCCCATCGCACCATGTCGATGCAGGAGAAACTTGCGGACGGCCGTTACGCCTTCTCTTTCCCGATACGGAAGGGTGGCGTCTCCCTGCCGACCGGTTTCATTCCGGGGCAGAAGCTCATGAAGGAGCTCTGCCGCCTCACGCTCCCGGCGCATAACGTAAGGGATTTCAGAAACCTCACCATTCCCTTTATCTGCATAGCGACCGATATGGAAACAGGCAAACCCATGGTTTTCGACCGGGGATACCTCCCCGATGTACTGAGGGCGAGCATGGCGATTCCATCGATCTTCACTCCGGTGGAAATAGAGGGCAGGCTCTATGTAGACGGGGGCATAGTGCAGAATTTCCCGGTCTCCGACACGCGCGCCATGGGGGCCGACATCATCATCGGGGTGGACGTTCAGACTCCGCTGTATTCGAAAGAAGAGCTGAATTCACTTGCCAGGATCATGGAACAATCAATTTATTTCCTTGGCGAGATTTCCAACCGGCGTGAGCGTAAGCTCTGCGACGTACTCATAACCCCAGACATGGCGGGTTTCACTTCATCGAGCTTCGACAATCCCGCCGAGCTCATACGAAGGGGCGAGGCGGCCGCCAGGGCGCGGCTGCCCCAGCTGATGGCCCTGGCTAAAAAAACCGGAAAGGACAAAGCGCGGGCCAGGGTAACCCCTCCGGAACCCAAAGGAACATTCCATATCACCAGGGTAAGGATCGAAGGACTCAATAAGGTTTCACATAGCCTGGTTATCGGCGCACTCGGAATCAAAACGCCGGGTAACGTCACCTCCAGGGACCTGGACAGGGCTATAGACCGCATATACGGCACGTTGTTCTTCGAGCGTGTTGATTACCGTCTTCAACCTGATTTAAACGGGGAAATGCTCATCATACGCGTGGCTGAAACCACTACCGATTTCATTAAGGTGGGGCTCCATTACGACAGCGACATGAAGGCGGCGCTGCTTCTTAACGCCACGTTCCGCAACATCGCCGGAGAGGGATCCAAATTCTCGTTTGATCTGAACCTCAGCGAGAACCTCGGGGCCGAGACCTCTTATTTTATCCAGACCGGCCTGCGACCGGGAATCGGGACGGGTGTGATGATCTGGTATCAGCAGTTCGATGTCAATATTTATGAAAACCGGGAACTGATCGCCAATATGAACTACCGCACATACGGCGGTGATATTATACTGTTCACTACTTTTTCAAACGTCTTTGCGCTCGGATTCGGATTGCAGAAACAATATACAGCTCTAGAGAAAAAACTGGCACCACCCGAATGGGAAAGCGGGGCCATGGATTTTCTGAATTATTACGGATTCCTCAATTTCGACAGTCTGGACCGTAAGGTGTTCACCCGCCGGGGTGTATTTTTTTACTTCCAGGCGATGCGTATAACGACGGATTTTGACGCGGAAGACACTTTGCTTTATAAACCGGTCAACAAGTATTCCCTTCAGTATTCGGTCTTTTTTCCGTTGCATCGGCGTATAACGTTTCAGGTGGGGGGTCTTGGAGGTATTATAGACGGGGATCCCGTGTATCCGGCCCACCTTTTTTATCTGGGGAGTATATACACCAACCAGAAGGAAGTCTACCCCTTCACGGGATTTCATTTCATGGAGATTTCCGGGAAGAACATGGCGGTTGCAAACTGCAGCCTGCAGGTAGAGCCCTGGAACAACTTCTACTTTACCCTCAGGGGCAACATCGGTAAGGTCGGCGAACAGCCCGAAGATTTGACGAACGGCAACGATTTACTCATAGGAGCCGGACTGACCGCGGGCCTGTTTAGTCTCATCGGGCCCCTGGAGGTCAGTCTGGCCACCGGGAACGGAAAGGATATACTCCTGCTGCATGTCAATATCGGTTACCGGTTTTAAGCTTCAGCCCAACGAACGAAGTATTGCGTAAGTGTATATCCCTTGCCGGTTGGCACGGTGCGTTGTTTTCATTACTTTGTATATACACAGTACGCCTGTGCGGATATGTCATCTCTCCCAGGCGGCCGGTTTCCACAAAAAACCGATCCTGATTTCTCTATTGAGGTAAACCGATGAACGATCTCAAATCATATTTTGAAAACACGCGGGGCACGGGAGTCCTTGCGACGGCGGACAATGAGGGTAAGGTAAACGGCGCTCTGTACGCTCGTCCCCATTTCATGGAAGACGGGACCATAACCCTGATCATGAACGATCGACTCAGCCGCGCGAATCTTTTGAAAAATCCTTTTGCGGCCTATGTATTCATTACGGAAGGACCCGGGCGGACCGGTGTACGACTTTATCTTGAGATGCAGCGGGAGGAGAAAAACACCGCGTTGATAGACACCCTCAGCCGTCATGGGAAACCGGCAAACGGGGATGGTTCCATGAAAAACAGGTATCTGGTATACTTTCGGATACTCAAGGTGCTGCCGTTGACGGGAGCAGGTGAAGAAGGACACCAGGTTACAGGGCGCTGACGACCCTGTTTCTCCCCTCTTCCTTTGCGCGGTAAAGGGCCTGGTCCGCTTTTTCTTTCAGGGACTTGATACTCCCGATACCCTGAGTATACGCGGTAATCCCCTGGCTGGTGGTTACCTGTTTCAAGGGACCGTTGAGCTCTTTAAGGATGGTCAGTTTCTCCACTTCCCTGCGCACCGATTCGGAAAGCTGTACCGCTTCTTCAACGGGTGTGCCGGGAAAAATCACGGAAAATTCGTCACCGCCGTAGCGGGCGACGATATCCTCCGGCCTTAACTGCTTTTTGAACACCGACACCACCTCTATGATCAAACGGTCGCCCGTCTCATGGCCATAGTGCTCATTTATCTGGCGGAAATAGTCCAGATCCACCATGGCCAGAGAAAAAGGCTCGCCGCCGGCGCTTGCAGCGAGAAAATGACTTTCCAGTGCTTCATCCAGATATCGCCGGTTATAGACGCCGGTCAATTCATCGGTGATCGCGCGCCGCCGCGCATCATTGCCCCATCGTATCATCTCTGATAGAAATCCGCTGGTATTCTGAAGCCTCTGGGTCGTGATGTGCAGCATGCGGTACATTATTTTTATGGCGGTGCCTGGATCGGATTTGAGAAACCTGAAAAAATCATACTGATTGAGCCTGTACAGAACCGTGTCCGCATCCATTTTACAGGTGGCGGAGCGGGGTGCGTTCTCGAATATCGCCATTTCACCGAAAAAGTCCCCCGGCTTGAAAGTAGCCACCACCCGCTCTTTCCCCTCCGGGAGGGAGATTATACTTAAAACATTACCGCTCTTCACGATATACAGCTCTTCACCCTCCTCGCCCTGACGGAAAAGTACCTCGTCTTTTTTCAGTTCCACCGGTTTAAGCAGACCGCACAAAGACTCGATTTCCTTCTCATGCAGCGAGGAGAAAATATCAACTTTCTTTAAAAACCCCACCATGGTCTTCATTTTACTTTCATCAACCCGTGTCTTAAAAGTCAGCGTATCAAGGTATTTCAACGCGCGATCCGGTCACCGCCGCTTTCACGTGCCTCCCACATTTTACTGAAAGCGCTTTCAAGCAGTTTTCTGCCGTCCCCGGCGTCATCGGGAAACTGCGCGATTCCCATGCTGACAGTTATGGGGATGTGCTTGCCTCCCGTGGCCTGGGACGTATCGACCTTCTGCAGCGATACGTTCAGCGATTCAGCTTTCTTCATGGCCTGTTCAGCCGCCTGTTCAGGAAGTATCACCATAAATTCATCCCCACGGTAACGTACCGGTATGTCCCCGGAAGATATTTTATTCCGCACCGCGTCCGCCAGCATGCGAAGTACACGATCGCCCGCGTCATGTCCGCAGGTATCGTTGATGGCCTTAAAATTATCGGGCTTGAGCGCGAGCACCGATACTCTTTCACCGAATTCCGGGAGCCGGGTCACAAACTCTTCTTCGAGAAAAGTCCTGTTATACAGGCCGGTGAGCTTATCGTTGAGTATCTGCTTTCTTAATTCCTGCACCCACTGGGTCCTCTCGGAAATGAGCGAATTGGTACGCCTGATCCTGCCTGATATCATCGCTAGAAGCTTGTGCAGCATCTGGGCCGAGATATATGCGTGTTTTTCCAGAATGCCGGTAAAGGTAATCCCCTCCATGGGAAACACCAGCAGGCTGGTTTCATCTTCCGCCGTCGCCGTCGCGGTACGGGGGCTTTCTTCGAATAGGCTCAGTTCGCCGAAGGATTCACCGGGAAGATAGCGCGCCACGTCCCGCTGCTTCTCGCCTTCAGTTTTCACCGTAATGAGCACCTGCCCTTTACTGACCACGAAAAGTTCGGTACCACGGCTTCCCTCGCGGAATATTTCATCGCCCCGGGAATACCCGCGGTATTCGCTGTAGCGCGATATCACTTCCAGCTCGTCGTCGGCAAACTGGGAGAAAACATCAACTTTTTTAAGAAGCGTAATTTTTTCGTTTGGTCCTTTTTTCTTCATGATCCTTTTCGTTCCCCGCAACGCCGGCACACCATCCTTATCCTACCTTTTACCGCACAGCAGTTCGTAAAGCCTCCAGAGCGAACATACATACCCGAATTCGTTATCGTACCAGAAGTTAAGGTCCACCATCGTATAATACTGATCATTCCTTTTCGAGGTCCGCCGGTGCGTGAACATCGAGTCATATATCGTCGAATAGGTGCTTCCGATAATATCGGCGCTTACCAGCTGTTCCTCCGAGTATTTCATAATATCGTGATTTTTCGCGGCATATGACCTGAAAATATCGTGTATCTCGGGATGATCGTAATCGCCAAGTAATGAAACGTCAAGTATCACTATGGAACCCGTCGTGGTTGGCACCCTGATCGAGGAGGCCTGGGATCCTATGCCCAGTTCCCGTATCTCGGGAATCACCTCTAGAACCGCGTTCGCGGCGCCGGTTGACGTAGGGATCATGGTATTGAATGAACTCCGTGTTTTTCGTGTGTCTTTCTCGCCATCCTTGGGTAAAGTGTCGAGCACGTTTTGAGAGTTGGTCGCCGCGTGCACGGTGGTAAGAGCATAAGACAGAAACTTTTCGCCGAAATGGTCCACCAGCGCCTTGATCGGCGGGGCGCAGCAGTTTGTGGTGCATGATGCATTGGATATGATAGCGTGCTTTTGAACGTCGTAACCGCTGAAGTTGACGCCGCCCACCAGTGTCACCGCATCATCGGACATCGGGGTCCCTTTCTTCTTAATCTTGAACGGGGCCGACAGCACCACTTTTCTCGCATGGTTGAGATGGCCCCTCAGTGAATTGTCATCGTTTATCGTGGGATCGGTCATCTTGCCGGTGGTGTCGATCACCACCTCCACGCCGTGGTCAGACCAGGGAATGTTCCCCGGAACACGGTACGACGGGTCATTGAGCCACACCAGCTTGACGCCGTTGAGATAAAGGTCGTCGCCTTTGATATCTATGGCATTATCACGCTGGAAACCCGCAATGAACCGGTTATATGTTCCATAGGTGGAATCGAAGGCCAGGTAGGTCGCCAGGTCCTCTATGCCCTTGCCGGTTTTCCTGCCGGTTGATACCACGATCTGTTTGTGTTCCCTTTTCGCCGAAAGCAGCCATACCAGAAGTTTTCCGATTCTCCCGATACCGCATACTCCCACCGGCGCTTTTGATGAAACAATACCGCTCATAGTACACCTCCCCATTGATGTAGGCTCCAATCCTGTCGGAGATCGGTATTTTTGTATTAATGACGTCGGATTAATTATTTAAAATAGAATGTTCTTTTACAACCCTTTTTTCACTGTCGGGTGGAATCCCAGATATACATGACCGTTGCTTCCATCGATGGTGATAAAATCCCCCTCCCGTACAATGATTTTACCCTTTTCAAAGGGCTCCCTGCTGACAATGGCCATATTGTTTTTTTCATCGATCCGCATCCGCGAGAAATCGCTCACTCCGGATTTCTCAAGCCGCCGCATCTGGAGCACCGCATGGGAGGTCATACCGCCCACGCAGGTAAGAATACCCTCGGATTTCTGAATTCCCACCACATCTTCAGGATTTGTTTCGGGCCGCACAATGATAATCTTGTCTCCGGGATATCGAGTACGGACCTTATCGATGCGGCCGATATTAAAAACCACCCTGCCTGATACCGCACCTCCCGATGCCGCCAGTCCCTGGCCCAGAAAATACTGCTGGAGTTCCGCCGGACTTTCAGCCGGTTCCTCGGTTTCGAAGTTATGCGTCGCCAGTCCCCTGATCTGAAGTATGTATAATACTTCATTTTCAAAAGTAAACTCCACCTCAACCTCGTTACCCCACCATTCCCTGACCTTTTTTATCGCATCATGAATCTTTCTGTAATGGGCGGGATAGGTTTTTTCAAGCGAAGGGAACATGCTGCTGCTTGCGTATTTACTGCGCTGAGCCTCGCTAATGGGGAAGACCCTGGCTACCCCGCTGACCACATCATGGCCCTGGGCCCTGGTTTTATACTCGCCGAAAAGGCCGATGTTCTCGTACCCGATGTACTGGCTGTGGACTACACCGGTAATCGATATCGGCGACACATTACCGAAAACCATTTTCTGCACTATGACCGCCGTACCCCACTCTTCGGAGATATTAATGAATTGACGATAGTTCTTCGCGACATCCGAGTTCCACGACTGAAAGACGGCGATAATGGCGAAAAAAAGCTGCTCATAGGGGTCTTTGAATATGGAATATCCGGCCTTGTTGAGTGCGTAGCGGTATTTTTTCGTCATGCTTTCCATCTGCCTGCCGTTGAGCTTTTCCTTAAGATCTACTC
>CAZUXY010000083.1:0-14229 GCA_964624235.1 uncultured Leptospirales bacterium
CTGGAAGATCACACCAACGGTGCAACAACCTGTCCGGCAGAACCTGCGGAAGGTTTCGGTCCCGAAATCTCTGGTGTCACTGCGGGAATTACGGGTGGGTACGGTTTATATCCCTGGCTTCATGTCCGTTATAACGGTGAGCTTTTGATTACAGGAGTATCAGAGGATAAAACAGTGGCCCTTTATGCTGGGTCGGTAGAATACAGTCTACCGGAGGAAAAGAACCCCAAACCACCCAGGCAACGTAGAATTCTCAGAATTCTCGGCGGCTATGGTTCCCCAAAGGAACGGGAAATAATAGGGACCCTCTTGCGAAGCGTGATCGGCCTTCGTCCGGTGAACCCGGATCTTTTCACGAATGGGTTGTCACTATTCAAAGTACCGATACCGGGAGTGCCGGTGGAAAAGATGCTTACTTTATCAGGTACTCCTTCCTTCACCGAACTATGTTCGAATATTTTTATAGTTCAGGCATTCCGAATCTGGTCAAATGTAGCAGGTGTAATAAATGGTGGGGATGTTGAATATGTGCACGATATGAGGGTAGCCGTTCGCCGTTTGAGGACACTCTTGAAATCGATGGGCGCGGTGTTCGGCAGTGAACATACAGAACCGGCGAGAGAGGCGCTGTCATGGCTTGGGGATCTGCTGGGTAAAGTTAGAGACGGTGATGTGTTGTATCTTTCAGCGCTTGACTATCTTGAGAATTCTCAAAAAAGTCATATAGCGAATGATCTGGTTATGAATCAGCTGAGGACGGTCTTCATTCCTCATCGCAGAAGGCTGGTTGCGGCATTGAAATCCAGCCGGTTCAAGTTAACCATGAACCTGATCGGTGGACTTAATGCGTTTATTTCGGGTATTGCGTATCAACAGGAAGATTCGATTCCCGTCGCCCGGATGCTGATACGGGAACAGGTGGGAAAAATAGCACAATGGGCAGACATCCCGGTAACAGAGATGACGCCGGAACAGATTCATCGTATCAGGATCGATTTCAAGCGACTGAGATATCATTGTGAGTTCTTCATGGACCTGTTTGACCGGAGCATGAAAAAAAGCGTTAAGACCATGATTGAGTTTCAGGATTGCCTTGGGGACTACAATGACGCCGTTTTCGCATTGGAAACCATTGAAACCATAATCCATACATTCAAAACAAGGAAAAAAAGACCGGTTGAGGTATTCCTGGTCCTGGGCGGATTCGCGCAATACCAGAGGAGAAAATACGCCAAATCACTTGCGGTTTTTAAACGCGAATGGTGTAACGTGAGAGAAATCCTGGAAAAACTGTCTGCGTCACTCTGAAGTAGTGCCTTTGATCGAGACTGTTCAACGATCCCTATAACAGCGCTGATTCGAATATTATTAACACACCGGTTTTTACATATTATTCTTACATCCCTATATGGTGCTGAAGTTTTATGAGAATAGTAATATGGACGATTGTTTGTCGGGTTACGATTCGTATGCGGTGTCAACACACAGGCAACAGATGAATCAGTAATCCAGTTTTATTAACAGGAAACACAAAAAGGTCCCGACCGGGACCCTAATAAGGCTTTCAACCACCTCCGGCCGGCGTGCAGGCGGATGATTTTCTGGAAGAAAACGAAGAAATTTTTCTGCGTGTATTCTCTGAACCACATTCAGGACATCTGGATTTGTCTGCGCTGTTCATATTTCTCAGTTCAGAGTAAGCGCATCCGCAATCATCGCAATAGTATTCATAAATCGGCATATCACACACCTATAACTTTTTAGTATTAAATATAATAATAAACATCACAATCGTCAATATGAGGGATCAGCCTTGTAATGACATATAACAGTGTAATAATTGGCATATCCATATGTAAAATTAGTTGACTATTGGGTCCTTGCTCATAATAGCTGTACATATTTTTTGTAATAATCCGCAGCCATTCTTTTGTAAAAAATATACTGGAATGAGTTGCACTGGCGTGTCAGCGAGTCATTCGACTGTTTTATAATTGTGCGGATGGATTTCGCAATAGAAGCATGACTGGTAATGTATAATTATATTTTTTAAGGAGAGTGCATCATGGCGCGTGTATACAATTTTGCCGCAGGGCCCGCAACGCTACCAGAAGAAGTATTGAAAAAAGCCGCGAAAGAGCTCGTTGAATACGGCGAGTCCGGTATGTCGGTAATGGAGATGAGCCACCGTTCGTCGGTCTTTGATGCGATTATCAAGGGTGCGGAATCCGTCTTGCGGGAAATAATGCAGATTCCTGAAAACTATGAAGTTCTCTTTCTGCAGGGCGGGGCCTCCAGCCAGTTTGCCATGGTTCCATTGAACCTTTTCAGCAAAACCAGGAAGGCGGATTTCATACATACCGGAAACTGGACCAAGAGGGCCATCGCAGAAGCAAAAAGATACGGGACCGTCAACCTTATCGCTTCATCCGAAGACAAGAATTTCAGCTATATCCCGAAGTTTGATAAAAGCAGTTTCAGCAAAGACGCTGATTATTTTTACATCTGTTCAAATAATACGATATACGGTACACGTTACACAAGCTTTCCCGAAACGGGAGACATCCCGCTGATCGCAGACATGTCGTCGAATATTCTTTCCGAGGTTGTCGATGTAAGCAGGTTCGGGATAATTTTCGCCGGTGCCCAGAAAAATATCGGACCTGCTGGGGTAACGGTGGTTGTGATACGAAAGGACCTGATCGGCCATGCAATGGATATCACGCCGACCATGTTTAATTATAAGACCCATGCGGAAGAAAAATCACTCTATAATACTCCGCCTACCTATGGTGTGTATATCGCCAAACTGGTCTTCGAGTGGATTAAGGGAAAAGGAGGGGTGCCCTCCATAGAAAAGACCAACAAGGAAAAGGCGAAGATACTTTACGATTATCTTGATGAATCAAAGCTTTTTAAAGGCACCGTTGTGAAAGAGGACAGGTCACTCATGAATGTACCCTTTGTGACCGGGGACAAGGACAAAGACTCCAGGTTCATAAAAGAAGCGTCACAGAACGGACTGATTGAATTGAAAGGGCACAGGAGTGTAGGAGGAATGCGTGCGAGTATATATAACGCAATGCCTGTCGAAGGTGTCAAAAAGCTGGTTGAATTCATGAAAAAGTTCGAATCGGAGAATAAATAAACAAGGTACAGTGATCATGTATAAAATACAGACCCTCAACAAAATATCGTCCAGGGGACTCGATCTCATGCCCCATGACAAGTATGAGTACGCCTCTGAAATAGTCAATCCCGACGCTGTTCTTGTACGCAGCCAGGATATGCATTCTCTTGCATTGTCTGAAAGCATCAAGGCCATCGCAAGGGCAGGTGCAGGGGTAAACAACATCCCAGTTGACAAGTGTACGGAAAAAGGCATCATTGTTTTCAACACGCCGGGCGCAAACGCCAATGCGGTCAAAGAACTGGTTTTACTCGGCCTTCTGATGTCATCAAGAAAGGTGTTTCAGGGAATCAACTGGGTGAGGTCCCTCTCAAAGACCGAAACAAACGTCAAAGATCTGGTTGAAAAAAAGAAATCGGATTATGTAGGTCCTGAAATAAAAGGAAAGAAACTGGGTGTGGTCGGTCTGGGGGCCATAGGAGTGATGGTGGCTAACGATGCCCTTGCCCTTGGTATGGACGTCTGCGGTTATGATCCCTTCATTTCAATCGAATCAGCATGGGGTCTTTCACGCCAGGTCAAAAAATCGATCAGCCTGGACAGCCTTATCGCCGAATCCGATTACATCACCATTCATACTCCACTCAACAGTGAAACCAGGGGTATGATAAATAAAAACAAGATTTCCTTGATGAAAAAAGGAGTACGGTTATTGAACTTTGCCCGCGGAGAACTTGTCAACAATGATGACATTAAAACCGCGATAGAAAACGGAACGATAGCATATTATATAACCGATTTTCCTTCCGAGGATATCATAACACTGGAAAACGTGATTCCCGTTCCGCATCTCGGCGCGTCAACACCGGAATCCGAAGAAAACTGCGCGATAATGGCCGTACAACAGTTAATGGATTTTCTTGAATCCGGTAACATTAAAAATTCCGTGAATTTCCCGGATTGCATGCTTCCCGACCTGGGCAAAAAACGACTGGTGATCGCAAACAGGAACGTTCCGAACATGATAGGTCAGATCACCCCGGTACTTGCTGAACATAAAATAAATATCGCGGACATGCTGAACAGGAGCAAAGGGAATTACGCCTACAATATCATCGATGTGGACAATGGTACCGATGATTCTGTATTAAAGGAAATTTTGAAAATTGAAGGAGTCCTGATGGCAAGAATGTTGTAAGTTTCCCAATAATTCACCATAAGCATCCAGGCAGGGCGGTTTCCAATGTGATAACTTAAAAAGAGGTTATGAAATGAAAACACGCATAACAAAACTTTTTGGTATAAAATACCCTATAGTACTTCCCGGGATGAGCTGGATATCGACACCTGAACTGGTCGCCGCGGTGAGCAACGCCGGAGGAATCGGTTATCTGGCCACAGGACCGCTGAGTCCCGAGCAAACCAGGGCCTCAATACGAAGAACCAGGGAACTTACCGATAAACCTTTCGGAGCAGGGTGTACCCTCTTGATGCCCGGAGCGAAGGAAAACGCCGAAGTAATGCTGGATGAAAAACTGCCCGTTATCAATGTTTCGCTGGGTAAATGCGACTGGATTGCGAAAAGGGCGCATGAGTACGGGGGCAAAGTGATTTCCACCGTGGTAACCGAGAAACACGCCGCGGCGGCAGCCAAACAGGGTGCCGATGCGCTGCAGGTCACCGGACATGAAGCAGCGGCACACGGTGGTATGGTTACTTCACTGGTGCTGATTCCCGCAATAGCGCGCATAGTTGATATTCCCATAGTCGCGGTGGGGGGATTTGCAGACGGGAAGGGACTGGTCGCAGCCATGGCGCTGGGCGCCGATGCCGTGGGAATGGGAACCAGACTCGCGATTACCAGGGAGAGCCCGCTGCACGATAATACCAAAAAGGCCCAGATAGAATCAGGAATCGAAGACACCATGTATTCAAAACGTTTTGATGGAATTTTCTGCCGGGTAATGAAAAGCCCTGCTGCCGAAAAAGCGATTAGAAGCGGAATGAGCCTGCCGCGTGCTGCGGTCACCTCCATGGGCATAGCTAAAGACCTGAACATAAACTGGTTCAAACTTGCACTGGGCACAATGCTCAGGGGACCTCAGATCATGATACAGCTTGCACATTTCGCTTCCGCATTTGACAAAATAAAACGGGTAACAGAAGATGGAGACCTGGAACGCGGTGTACAATTGTCGGGGCAGGTACAGGGACTCATCAACGATATTCCGACCGTTGCAGAAATAATACAAAGGATCATCGCTGAAGCGAAAAATGTCCAGGCGGAATTAAAAAAAACGCTTTCATAACAAAAGAACCGCATTGATTCTGGTTATATGATACATCCGAGCGCACCAGGGCGGATCAGGAGCGATTTTTACTGTCTTGGTCCTCCCGGAGTACCTGTTTTTCTTTTAAAATCAGAAATACCGGTGCTTTTTGAAGCCGGAGTCTCTCTACTGTCCTCATATTACATTGAACAAACCGCTAAAATCCTAAATGAAGATAACCCGCGGTTACTATTCCTCAGTCATGCGCATTTCGATCACTGTGGCGCGGCCGGATATTTTAAAAAGCATTATGCCGGTCTTGAAATCGCAGCTTCACAGGCAGCCTCAGATATATTAGCCAGGTCATCAGCCATTGCCCTTATTGAAAAATTAAACAATCCGTCCGGTGACCCGAAGGGTGCTTTCATCCCGTTCAGGATTGATCGTATACTCAATGACGGCGATACGATCGATGTTTCACATGACCTGCATGTGGATATTATCGCAACTCCGGGACATACCAGGGACATGATGTCATTTTATATAAGGGAATTGAGGATATTAATACCATCTGAAGCCGCGGGAGTTGTAACCGAAAAAGGATACATATTCAGCGAGTTTTTAATCAATTACGAACTGTATATCAATTCGCTGCTTAAGCTGAAAACTTACGATGCAGACATACTTATGCTGGCCCATGGATTCCATGTTACCGGTCATGCGTGTAAAGAATACCTGAATAATGCGCTCATCCATGCGGAAAGGTTTTATCATACCATTGAAACGCTTATCATGAAATACGGTGATGATCTTGAAAGTATTGCAGCAGTCATTAAATCATCGGAATACGATGTAATAAAAGGAGATAAACAGCCGCTCGACGCCTACATGCTGAACCTGCGTGCAAAAATAAATGCGGTAAAGAAAAGCGGCAGACTTTCAAATTGAAGCCATTGTAATGATACCGGTTTTGATCCAACATATTTTGTTATATTAAAAATGCGTGATATCTTTATTGTTTAACGGGCAATTATAGAATACAAGGTCGATAATCGGCAGCAAGGAAAATGAATCCCTTCTCCAACCCCCGATGTTATGCACATCTTTAAACGATAAATACTTTTTTTCTACACGTTTAAAACTCTGTCGGGATGCTGACAATTCATAACAAAAGGACACCATTGCCATGATCAGCAGCATAAATGAAAATATAAAGGCGGTTTTTACTGAAGAAGGATTTACCAGCGGCAACTGCATGTACGTAAAGGATGATGTGCGATTACTCATAGATACCGGAGCGGGAAGTATCCTAAATCAAATCGACCTGTCATCCATAGACCTGCTTGTCAATACTCACCATCATCTTGATCATGTAAAAGGCAATGATTGCTGTACTTACGCAATGATCGCCATGCATGAAAAAGACATAGAATCAATGAGTTTCCCAGAAAAGATATCGGCAACATGGGGCTGGGATAGATTGATGGATGAAGACCTGTACAAATGCGCAGGGATTTTCGGAGGACTTCATGAAAGACTCAACCAGAAATGGCGTATAGACGAAACAATTTCAGACGGTCAGGTTTTTAATTGTGGAAAAACCAGCGTCAGGGTATTGCACACACCGGGTCACACCGCAGGTCATTGTTCATTTCATTTCCTGGAAGAAAATCTTGTTTTTCTCGGAGACCTTTGCATGACCGCGGTCGGACCGTGGTATGGCGATGAAAATTCAGATATCGAAGACTTTATCGTGTCAATAAACAGGATTATCGATATTAAACCATCTAAAGTGATAACCGGGCACCGTCAGTGCATACTGCACGAAAATATAAAATCTGAACTGGAGTCGTACCGGGACAGGATTTTTAAAAGAGAGAAACGTATTATTGAATTCCTGAAAAAAAACACGGCATCTATCAATGAAATCGCTTCACAAAAGCTTATATACCGGGAACATCCTACAGTATTTGTTTTATTCTGGGAAAAGTCCATGGTTAAAAAGCATCTGGAACTGTGTATGCGCAAAGGGTTGGTGGAGGTTCTGGAAGACGGAATGTATCATGCTGTGGTTCAAAAGGCATGTATATAATACAAAAATAGTATCATGCTCATCCAGAACGAATATGTCTTTTGAAGTATGTTGATTACCGGATTGCCGCTACAGAAAGCCGTTGAATGAACTTCCACTACATATCAGACATGATGTACCATAAGAAATTTATTCGGTTTTCGATAAATTTGTTTTTATTGATAGTGCCAAAATCTTCCAAGAATTGGTGAAGTAAAATTTATCGTTTTCGGATATAATGCTTGAGCACAGGACTCTCCTGCAGTATGGTGCAAAAAACATCATTGACTTCAGTTTTAACGGCGTATTGTGATCTGAACCGGGAGCGTTTATGAGCGGTATAATGATGAGCACAAAAGAGGTTGCGCATTACCTAGGTATTCATGAAAAGCAGGTATACGCGCTTATTAAAGAAAGAAAAATTCCATGTACGCGTGTGACGGGGAAATGGATCTTCCCAAAAGATCTGATTGATGAATGGATCCACACAACCTCGATGGTACAGGGGGGTAGCCTTTTAAAAACTCCTCACAGGCGCGAGAATCTGATACTGGCGTCGGGCAGCAATGATCCGATTCTTGATATTTTATTGAATGACATGAAGGCGGCACAACCCGAACTCTATATATTCAGTTGTTCAACCGGAAGCATGGAAGGACTGCGCCTGCTCAGTGAGGGGAAATCACACATCGCATGGTGCCATCTTCTGGACCCCGAGTCAGGCGGATATAATATTCCATTTGTTTCAAGTTGTCTAGGCGGGCAGCAGACCGCGATTGTACATCTGTTTTACCGGCAGATCGGATTTGTTTCCAGACCAGATTCACGTTTTGCAGTGACGAAGTTTACCGAATTGTCGGATTCGGGATTGAGTTTCATAAACCGCCAGAAAGGTTCAGGGACCAGGGTGCTGCTCGATTATCATCTGAAAAATAATAATGTTAACCCTGATGATGTATGCGGATACGATAAAGAAGTATACACGCACTTTGAAGTGGGATTGAGTATTCTGTCAGGAGAAGCCGATGTCGGCATTGCCACCGTTGCGGTCGCGAATTTACTTGGATTGAGGTTTTCCCAAATAGTTAATGAGACATTCGACATGGTATTGCATCAGGAGACGTTTTTCAGCAGGGCGGTGCAGGTTTTTATCGAGACACTGAAATCCGAAAGATTCAGGGAGAAAGTCAAACCCCTGGGACACTATGATTTCAGGGAATCGGGTAAAATAATATACTCTTCCGAATAATCGACAAATTGGGGTTTGAAAAATCACATTAAGTAATTTTGTAATGGCATAGTTATCGATAAGGATTTCATGAATTATCCTTGATATGTGCCCACAATGGAACATCCGTAATATAATATTTAGATGTTCCCTTATAAATTCGTTATAGTGAAATTATATTCCATGTGGTCAAGGGTTCTGTGCGATGAAAAATAAGTGTTTCATTTCGTTTTTGATTGTTGCATGTATATGTTTATGTATTTTTCATAATCTCTTTTTCGTTATCACTTCTGACAGTGGTATGTATTTATATGGTAAAACTCCCGAAAGCACCATCAGCAATAACGTGGAAAATGTTGACAATGAAAAACCGAATGCACTTCAGAAAGGGGTAATGAGTGAAAGAGTAACACTTTTCAACTGGTTTACGCGAGGGGGTGTTTTCATGTGGCCTCTGCTGATACTCGCCGCCGTGGGGATGGGATTTGTTATAGAGAGATTCATCTTCTTTAAAAAAGCGGATTTAAACCCGAGGGAATTCATCGAGGAGCTGGAGTCGCACATAGAAAAGGGCAATCTCGATGAGGTTGAAAAACTGTGCCGGCGGAAAGATCTTATCTTTGCGCGTATCATTCTAAAAGGGATGCAATTAAGAAGTCTCGGATTTGATCATGTGGAAAAAGCTATTGCCACCGCGGGTTCAATCGAGGTTACGACACTCGAGAAGGGGCTCAGTATTCTCTCGTCCATAGGCAATATTGCGCCTCTGCTTGGGTTTTTAGGGACGGTGTCTGGTATGATAGCCGCGTTTCAGAGCATAGCCGAGGTCGATCAGGTAAGCGCCCGGCTGGTGGCAGGCGGGATTTACGAAGCCCTGATAACCACTGAAACTGGATTGATAATCGCCATACCGGTACTGGGTTTTTACAATTATTTCGTTCACAGGATTGAGTCTTTCATTTCAGATGTAGAAAGGATTGCTTCCGACATCCTTGAAAAACTGCTTATAAACAATGCTTAATATTAGAAGAACAGCCCGTTCAACCTCAGAGATAACCATAGCCTCGTTATCTGATATAGCTTTCCTGCTGATTATATTCTTCCTTGTCACAACGGTTTATATAATCAAGGAAGGCATTCATCTGGTATTGCCGGATAAATTGAAATCTCCGCAAATAGTTTCGGCGTCCGAAGTGATAACGGTGTCAATCGACAGAAACGCGAACATTGTGGTGGGAAACGCACGTATAAGCATCAGCGATGCTGAAGAATTATTTGCAAGGGAATTTAAAAATAATAATGGTTTATATGTACTGCTCAGAATTTCAGGAGATCTCACCTATGAAAATGCGATTGAATTGATTGATATAATTAAAAAAGTCGGTATAAAGAAATTATCAATTCGAATGTTATAAAATTGTTTTGTGTTTAGTTAGAAATGATTATTGAAAGAAAAAAAAGATCCAGGTCCATGATACCCCTTCCTTCAATGGCGGATATCGCTTTTATACTATTGATTTTTTTCTTATTGACCAGCGCAATCGACATTGAAAAGGATATTCGACTCGAGCTTCCCGAAACAACTGTTTCCCAGAGTGAATCCAAAAAGTATTTTATGGTCTGGATTGACGGCATCGGGAGAATTATCGTGAAGGGCGAGGAGGGCGACAATGAAAAACTTTATACCTTCGCGAAATACCGTTCAATCGACAATCCTGACGTTAAAGCCCTGATAGGAGCCGATCGCAAAGTCCCTTACAGGGTGATTAACGGAGTAATGGAGATTCTTCGTAATGCGGGTGTCCACAATATAGTGCTTATCAGCAAAAAAAAATCATCTGATATCAGATAACGGTGTGGTGCTGCAGATTATTATCAGATATATATACCTGCGTCCGCCGCTGATGTGGTCTGCGGTCTCATTCATGCTATTATTGACACTGATTTTATGTGTCCGATGGAATCCGGTCGAAGATTACAAAATGTATGATTCACTGGATACCTTTACCGTAGTCGAGTTGAGATTGCCCGATATGCAGACGCAACCGGATATAGATGTGTCGCCGACAAAACCGACTGAGGAAGCTCATATTGAAAAGGAAAAACCACTTTCATTCGGATCATCAGACGGTGAATACAACGATCTGACAGAGGGTGCGATACCGCCACGAGCTGTTTTCAGCAGATTACCGGTGTATCCGGATTCGATGAGAAAGGCCGGTATCGAAGGGATCGTGGTAATCGAACTGGGTATCGATGAAGCGGGTAATGTTACCTATGGACGGATAATTCAATCACTGGGAAAAGTATTTGATGCGGCAGTGATATCATGGGCAGGTAAAATCAGATTTGCTCCTGCGCGTGATCCCGATAAAAGGCCCATTCGATGCAGAATACACGTTCCTATCAGATTTAGACTTGAAAACTGAACGGTTTTAATAACATACAGGTAGAATCGAAATATAACAATGAGTATTCTTTTGAAACCTTAAGTATTCGCGGCGGATATTAACACACCGAAAAGAAACCATCCACAGCTAATACGGAAACCATATTATGAAAAAAGAAAAAATCGCGATTCTCAAACGGTACGAGGACCTGGTCGATCTGATAAACAGGTATAATTATCACTATTATGAGCTTGATCAACCGCTGGTCGATGACGCGCGCTACGACGAGATGCTGAATGAATTGAAGTCTATTGAGAATTCAATACCTGGAATTATAAGGGAAAATTCACCCACACAAAAGGTGGGGGGGAAAGCCGCCAAAGTTTTTTCCGAGGTACGGCACACCCCACCCATGCTCAGTCTCGGCAATATTTTTTCTGAAAATGATTTGCTGGATTTTGATCAACGGTGCCGTAAAAATAGCGGAACAGATGAAGACATCATATATTCAATGGAACTCAAGTTCGATGGTCTCGCCGTTGAAATTACCTATGAAAATGGAAGATACATAATTGGTTCCACCAGAGGTAATGGAGAGATGGGGGAGGACGTTACGGCAAACTTGTCTACCGTTAACAACCTGCCGCTGCTCCTTGAAGGCGAAATGATTCCTGAATTGCTGCAGGTCAGGGGTGAAGTTTATATGAAGCATGGTGAATTTGACAGACTGAACAGGGAAAGGGAATTAAAAGGGGAGGAACCTTTCGCGAATCCCCGAAATGCCGCGGCCGGATCGCTGCGGCAACTGGATCCCCGTATAACCGCGGAGCGAGTGCTGGACCTGGTTCTTTACGGTACAGGCACGGTAAGCGGTGAAATTTCCATAAAAGACCAGCAGGGACTGCATGACTTTTTTTCGTACGCCGGCCTCCCGGTTTCAAGCTTTGTTGAGTTTGGAAACATTGAAAAGATAAAACAATACTACCTGCACTGGATCGAAAACCGTCATACACTGGATTTTGACATCGACGGGATCGTAGTAAAGATCAATGATTATGAACAGAGAAAGAGACTGGGTGTGACCAGCAAGGCTCCCCGGTGGGCTACGGCGTGGAAATTTCCGGCACGAGAAGCGATTACCGTACTGGATTCTGTGGATTTTCAGGTGGGCAGAACCGGTGTGGTGACGCCGGTAGCGAACCTGCACCCGATCAATATCGGAGGTGTAGTGGTGAAGAGAGCCACACTTCATAATTTTTCCGAAATAGACAGGTTGAACCTTAGAATAGGTGATACGGTTAAAGTAATCAGGGCCGGTGATGTAATACCGAAAGTAGTCGAAGTGATACTGGATAAAAGAACAGAGGGATCTGGTGAAATTACAAAACCACAACAGTGCCCGGTGTGCGGCTATACATTATCCATGGAAGAGATTTATATTCGTTGCGTGAATCCGGACTGCGAGGCAAAAAGAATTGAAAATCTGAGGTTTTTCGTTTCTAAGGACGCCATGGACATAGAATTCTTCGGACCTGAACTGATAAACCGGCTTTATGCCCAGAATATAATCAAAGATGCAGCCGGGATTTACACTCTGAAAGTAGAGGACCTGTTGAAGGTTGAAAGGATGGGGGAAAAATCAGCGCAGAGAATCATCGATTCGATAAACACCAGAAGACGTATTTCAATGTCACACTTTCTCCGGAGCATGGGCATACGAAATGTGGGAGAACATATTGCCAGGGTTCTCGCAATGAACATAAATTCAATTGAAAACCTCTATCGGATGACCCGTGAGGAACTGCAGCAGATCAACGAGATAGGCCCCGGGATTGCTGATTCCGTTTTCGAATTCTTTAACAATAATGAAAACAGACAGCTTATTAAACGCATGCTGGACTCAGGTCTTGTAATACTGAAAGAAAACATACCCGATCGAAACGATGATAATCCGCTAAAGGATAAAACCTTTGTCGTAACAGGGACTCTTGATAAATACAGCCGAAAGGAAATTGAGGAATTGATAGAAAAAAACGGCGGGAAAGCGACAGGTACGGTAAGCAGAAAAACAGACTACCTTCTGGCGGGAAAATCCCCAGGTTCAAAATTTCAAAAAGCCAGAGAACTGGGTGTTAATGTTATCAGTGAGGATGATTTTATCAAGTTGATACAAAAGTTATGATAATGCCTGTTCTATCCTCGATACGCACTACAATTTCCAAGCATTATTACTTCCTAACGGGAATACTGATGTTTTTTACTTTTCCGAGTTATGATGTATGGTTCTTGAAACTGTTCCCGTTTTTCGCATGGTTTTCACTCGTTCCACTCATGGTACATGTACGGGACAAAAAACCGGCTGAAGTATACCGTTCATCGTTTTTTACCGGCATGGTGGGGGTTTTCCTTGTATATCATTGGATCGGCGATTTCGGCTTCAGGGTTCCGGGTGGTGAAATAATTATACTGGTTTTTGTTATTCCCAGCCTGTCCGTTATTTTTGCCGGAAAGATTTTCCTGGCGGAAATCCTGTCCAGAAAATTTGAAATTTTCCGCATTCTTATATATCCTGCCGTATGGCTGATCATAGACGGCATTCAGTCCATAGGCTTCCTCGCTTTCCCGTGGACCTACTGGGCATATTCGCAGTATACATTCACCCCATTTATCCAGGTTTCCGCGATAACGGGGGTTTTCGGAGTCTCCTTCATTCTTATTTTCGCCAACGCGGTGTGGGCAGATGCGTATTTTAAGAAAAGAAAATTGTCACAGCCCCATTCATTCAGACTTTATGCCGGGGTTATTGCCGTTATTATTGTTTTTATTGCATCATTCATTTATGGAATAATCCGTTTGAACACGGTAACTCATGGTGTTCCCAGGATACTGAAGACAGCAACGGTACAATCCTGCATAGATCCATGGGAGGACTGGGGCAACAACCGTTTTAAATATCTCGAAGAACTGAAAGAACTGTCACGAAAGGCCCTCACCATGGGACCTGATTTCATAATATGGTCGGAATCGGCCACCCTCGAACTCATCTCATTCGATTACAGCAGGAACAATCTTAACGGGTTCGAACAGGAGGTGCTCGATTTTGTAAAGGAAAACAGCATTCCACTACTTACCGGGGAAGT
>CAZUXY010000084.1:0-13554 GCA_964624235.1 uncultured Leptospirales bacterium
GCCATTTAAACAGCGAGGGGTCTTTCTGATTCTGGGTGAATATCAACGCCGTTTTCTTGTCTTTATTCAGGAGGGAGCCCAGTCCCATGGTCAGGTAGGGAAACAGCCGGTCGAGGACCATTTTAAGTTCAGGGGTCATGGCGCACATGTACACCGGGCTCCCGAACAGTATCGCATCGGCCTGATCGATCTTCCCATAAACAGGCGTCATGTCGTCTTTCAGTACACATTTTCCGTAGGATGCGCCATTTTTCTTGCAGGAATAACAGCCCCTGCACCCGGTCATTTTCATCGAACGTATGTGAATCAACTCGGTTTCGGCCCCTGCCCCCCGGGCGCCGTCGAGGGCCTTCTCTATAAGCTGTGCGGTGTTGCCGCCCGTACGGGGACTCCCCTGGAACGCCAGTACCTTTTTCATTTTCAGACCTCCGTATATTTGTGTTGACGCATAGTACATAAAAGCATATTACGAGACCATCAGTCTACTAATACAATACAATACCTGGAGTCTCGTAATGTCAACCGGAAAAACAATGAAAGCCGGCCGCCCCCGCGACGAGGCGATAAGGGTAAGGATTCTCGAAACCGCCGTAACGGTATTGAAAAGACGCGGATACCGGCAGGCGACGATGAACGAGATAGCGCTGAAGTCCCGTGTGGGGAAACAAACCCTTTACCGCTGGTGGAAGAACAGGGCGGAACTCCTCATGGAAGCTTTGCTGTACAATGCTGAAGAATACGTCGACGCCCGCGGCCCCGGCGATGAGGCCCCTTCTCTGCTGAGTTTCATACTGCGGGTGTTCAACGCGGTCAACAGGGACGCGGGGGTCATATTGCGGTCGCTCGTCGCCGAGGGTATTGCCGACAAAAGATTTCTAAATATTTTTTTTACCGCCTTTATCGCAAGAAGGCAGGAGACGCTTTCAGGGTTGATTCGCGCGCACTCTGCCCTACCAGACGTCGACCCCGCTTCCGTCGACGCCCTGATCGACATTATCTTCGGCGCGATGTGGTACCGGCTCATCTTCGGTCATCGCCCGCTGGATGAAAAACTGGCGACCTTTCTGTCAAATCTGGCCCTGCGTTCCGGGTGAAAATACGCAAGATCCGGTTTCACCGCTGCCCCCCGCTCGGTTTTCGGCGTACCGGCCGATCCTTCACGTTTATTACGGTGCAGATAAGGTGATATCGTGCCACGATGGATATTCCAGGCCATCCGTCGCTGTACCTGTCCGTCGTGAGGTGTTTGGTGCGGGAGTACGCGGCGCTACGCTAAATCCGGCTGTCCCGTCGCTCCCTTGACGATGGACCACAGGTAGCCGTCGGGCTCAACCTTTTTGCGTTTCTGGACGGCCAGTTGCAGAGGAATAAAGGTGAAATAGTTGTTCCATCGTCCCACCAGCATTCCGGTTTTACCGGCCATGGCGCCGTGGACGGCGTTCTGGGCCAGCATGATGCAGTACACCGCGTCATCCGGCGACGCGGGGATGCTCCTGATGATGTAGCTCGGATCGATATACTTGATATTGATATGAAAGTCCATTTTTTTAAAATGCGAACCGATCTCGTCTCTCAGCAGGACGCCGATATCGCCGTGTTTCACGTTACCCGAGGCGTCACGCATTTTTTCCCCCTCGAAATACTCCTGCCCCGCACCCTCCGCGACCAGTATGACCGCGTGTTTTTTCGCCTTCAGCCTGCGGTGCAGGTGGTCCAGCAGTCCCCCCTCGCCGCGCAGCCTGAAGGGCACTTCCGGAAGCAGCACGTAGTTCACCACGTTGGAGGCAAGCGCCGTATAGGCCGCGATGAAACCCGAATCCCGTCCCATCACCCGCACCAGCCCTATGCCGTTTCGCGCGCCCCGCGCCTCTTCGTGGGCCGAACCCAGCACCTTCGTGGCCTCGGCGACCGCGGTGGCGAAACCGAACGTGCGGTCCACGAAGCTTATATCGTTGTCGATGGTCTTGGGCACGCCGACCACGGCGATACTGAGGCCCCGGCGCGATATCTCATCGCAGATGCTTTTGGCACCCCGAAGCGTCCCGTCTCCCCCTATGGTGAAGAGCATCGAAATGCCGTTCTTCTCGAGCGTGTCCACCATGGCGGGCACACTCTGGTTGCCGCGGGATGACCCCAGCATGGTCCCGCCGTTGGCGTGGATCTCGTCAACCATGTCGGGAACCAGCTCTATAAAACCGTGTCCGTACGAGGGGATCAGCCCCTCATAGCCATACGGCACGCCGTAAATGGTTTTCACGCCGTACTGGTAATAAAGCTCCATTACCAGCGCCCGTATTACGTTGTTGAGTCCCGGGCAGAGGCCCCCGCAGGTGACGATGGCCGCCTTCGCATCTGAGGGATTGAAAAAGATCTTTCGCCGCGGACCCGCGTTCTCGAACGAAGGCGCCTCCCCGTGTTCCCTGAAAGACGTCTCCACCCTGCCGTATTCCACATCCACGATGACGCGTGCGCCCTCATCGATAAACCTCCGCACCGGCAGCGGGGAATCAACACGACACTCCCCCAGGTTGGCGACCATGGTGTCTTTTCCGTTCAGCATTATATTAACTCCTCCTCATATCCCTTAGACAGCCGGCGCCCTGCCATACGGATCCGACCGCCGTACATTACCCTCCGCACTGTGTGTCGTAAAATTCAGAAACTTTCAAGCACATTTCACACGGTAATTTTACCGGTTTGGAGGCGGCGGTCAGCGATACACTACCGGCCCTTATTACTGATACACCGGAGATGACTGAAGGATTTGATTAGAAACTCGTAACCACAACGAAACACCTGACTGAAAAAAGTATGACCGGAAGATCGGATGATGGTTGCCGATTTTAACCCGGTACCGAAATGATACGGAGATCGGTGATACTGCATCATGTATATACCATTAAACACAGGAAGTCATGTACGTCATGACGATGAGAAAGGTTTTTATCTGATGTGTTCCGACGCCAAACATGGCAACACAACACACACTGAACCTGCTGAAAGAGAAAATCCTTGCGCGGCCGGTCCGGTGTAAAATAGCGCATACCGGAACGAAGTTTATCGATATACGGAATCCTCTTCATTAACAATGGAATTAACCCGACCACAGGATACCTGTACATGCGTTGATTACCACGACACCCGCATAATTACCTGATACGCCGTATCGACTTCCGCGGTCTTTCCCTAAAAAACCGCTTGACTAATCTCATTGGTTGAGGAATATTATCTCAAGCCTTGATATATCTATATATATCATAGTGTTACACCCTGGATTTATTCATATTGTCGTAAAATGAAAAGGGAACCCATGAAGTACCCTGTCAACGACCAGAAAACACTTAAAATCGGCAATCTGCTCACTATCATGCGGGCACTCAGGGACGAGAGCCCCCTGTCGCGAAACCTTTTACAGAGGAAAACCGGCCTCAGCTGGGGTTCCATCTCATCCCTGGTGGGTGAACTCATGAACCTCGGACTTATCAGGGAAGCAGGGCCGGTAACTACCGGGGTGGGAAGGCGCCCTGTCGATCTTGAACTCAACACCGCCGCCAACCACGCGATCGGTCTCTGGCTGAGCAGGGACAGGGTCGAGGCGGTACTCCTGGACCTCAAAGGAACCCCGGTGCGTGAGTGCGACGTTCCCCTGGACCCCGGCGCTCCCGCCGATGAGCTTGTGGAAAAGCTTCATACCGCCGTCGGCCTACTTACCGGCCCGGCCTCTCCTCCGATGGAACTGGTCGCGGGCATCGGTATCGCCGTCCCCGGGGTATATGACCCGGCCGCCGGCGTGTGCCGGTATGCCCCCAATCATCCCGGCTGGAGCAACGTACCCCTCAGGGCCCTATTCGAAGAGCGCTACGGGGCGCCGGTGTTCATCGACCATGACCTGAGCTGCTGCGTACTGGGCGAGCACTGGTTCGGCATCGCCCGGGACCTCACGACCTTTTGCTGCGTCTACATCGAGGGCGGCATAGGAGCCGGCATAATGATACACGGCAAGACCTATCGCGGGGTCGACAACACCGCGGGCGAACTGGGACACGTCACGGTCGATCCCGGCGGCCCCCGTTGCGCCTGCGGAAGGAACGGCTGTCTTGAGGTGTACGCGTCTGGGCGGGCGCTGCTCTCCTGGCTCAGGGAACACCCGCTGACCGGCAGCCCGTTACGTACCGAAGCCGCGGCATCGGGTGACGACCTGCATCTCGGTCTGAAACTGATGATCGACGCCGCCGCCGGAGGGGGCAAAGAGGTGCTGCGTTTCTTTGACTCCATGGGTCAGAGCCTGGGCACGGGCATCGCCGCTCTCATCACCCTGCTCAACCCCGAAACGGTGGTGCTCGGCGGATCGGTGTGCGATGCGAGGGAATTCTTTCTGCCCGCGATGGAGCAGACCCTCAGGGATACGGCGTGGTCATATTCACGCATCGACATACGATTCTCCATACTGAAAAAAGCCATCACCGTGGGCGCCGCCGGCATGGTGCTCGACGAGGTGTTCAATAACGCCCTGCTGTTTCATTGAGGCGCCGAGGAGGAACGACATGAACACGGTTCAACCGGCCGTCAGGCTTCCGGTAAAGACCAAGATCGCCTACGGGATGGGCGATCTCGGGACCAATATCGTCATACAGACGGTGGCGCTCTTTTACATGTACTTCCTCACCGATGTGACGCTCCTGTCGGCGTCGCTCGCCGGGGTTTCATTGCTGCTGGTACGCTGCGTCGACGCCTTTTCAGATCCCCTCATCGGGTATCTCTCGGACCGCACCAGGACCCGCTGGGGCAGGCGCCGTCCTTACCTGCTCTTCGGCTCTTTCGGCTGCGGTGTCTTCTTCTTCCTCCTGTTCACCTACATCCCCATCCGCGGGCAGGGATGGCTGTTCCTACACGCCACGGCGAGCTACCTGGCCTTTTACCTCTGCCTCTCCCTGGTGAGCATCCCCTATTGCGCCCTGACCCCCGACATGACCCGGGACTATGATGAACGCACCAGTCTCACCGGCTACCGCATGGCGGGGGCCATCATCGGCGTGTTTATCGCCGCCGGTCTTACACGTTTCCTCATATCGCTCTTCCCAGGCGAGCGAACCGGATTCAGCGCGACCGCCGCCCTTTACGGGGTTCTGTTCATCATACTGACCCTGATCGTTTTCCGAGGGGTGAAGGAGGAGCGGGCATACATGGACGAGAAGCCCGATCCCACCCCCATGTTCAGGCTTTATATTGATACCTTTAAAAACAGACCGTTCCTTTCGGTACTGCTC
The DNA here is from genome assembly GCA_964624235.1 of uncultured Leptospirales bacterium. Classification (GTDB taxonomy): domain Bacteria; phylum Spirochaetota; class UBA4802; order UBA4802; family UBA5368; genus CAZUXY01. Next base: position 5,268 of record CAZUXY010000084.1, read on the forward strand.
GCCTATATTCTGATCGAGCTCGCCATCGTCCTCATGAGTTCCACCATGATCTACTATATGAAGTATTATATGAAGGAGGAGGAGCTTTTAAGCACCCTGTTCCTGACGCTCCTCGGGACGGCGCTGGTATGCATTCCCTTCTGGGCGATGGTAAGCCGGCGTGTGGGGAAAAAATGGTCTTACTTTATGGGCATAGGGGTATTGTCGGCGGCCATGGTGGGCATATTCTTCATCAGGCCCGGAAACCTTCCCCTGCTGTACGCCCTTACCGCCCTGGCGGGCCTGGGGTTTTCCACCGAGTTCGTGAATCCCTGGGCCATGATGCCCGACACCATCGAATACAACGAGTATACCACCGGCAAACGGAATGAAGGGATTTTCTATGGAATGGTCGGTTTCGGCCCCAAGCTGAGCGGCGCCCTGGCGGGCCTGCTGGTGGGGTGGTCTCTGGACCTGTGCCGCTATGTGCCTAACCTGGCAACTCAGGCCGACGGTACGCTGCTGGGCATACGGATCGTCTTCTGCCTTGCCCCGGTGGTGTTTACCCTGCTGGGTATGATCGCCATCGCGAAGTACCCGATAAGTCTCGAGAAGTACCGCGAGATCGTGGCCGAGCTTGAAAAACGCCGCGGCCTCAAAGTACCGGCCGGTGCAGGGTCTAATGGATAAAGAACGGTCCATCAGAGGCAGGGTGGCTGAACGTCTTGCGGCGGAACACGAATCCCGACATGTCTTGCTGGGTTTCGACGGTTTTGTCGACGAGATCTGCCGTGTGGTCAGGCACCACGATGTAAACGATGGGCCCCGCATGTTCGATACCATCGGTTCCTTCGCGGAACACCTTGCGGGCTCGGCAGGGCTCAGCGCCGCCGTAGAACTGTATCCCGTCCAGACGAGGCCGGGAGGCAATGCTCCCAATATGGGTGCGGCCGTGCGGGCGTTCGGTAACAAGCTATCGCTTATCGCCGCCCTGGGCAGGGACGGGATACACCCCGTTTTCTCCGAACTGGCGGCGTCGTGCGGCACCGTTATTTCCCTGGGCGATCCAGGCCGCACCCTCGCCCTCGAGTTCAGTGACGGCAAGATCATGCTGAACCGGCCCATGTCGTTCGAAGGGGACCTGTGGGACACCCTGATGATGCGCCTACCGGCGGCAGAACTTGACCGCCTTGTAGAGCACGTTTCCCTGGTGGGACTGCTCGACTGGTCCATCGACCCTGCCCTGGGCAGGGTTTTCACCGGGTTTTACGATATCATCTCCCGACTTGAACGGCGACCTGTGGTGTTTTTTGACCTTTCAGACCTGCGCCGCACCACCGGCAGTGAAATCATCGGTGTCTGCGTTATAATCAGGAACTTCGGCGCGGTCACCACCACCCTGCTGGGACTCAACGAATCCGAGTCACGTTGTCTCGCCAACGCGCTTTCCCTGGACGATACCGGTCTCCCTGCACGCGCCGCCGCGATCCGGAACGAACTGGGTATCACCGCCGTTGTGGTCCATTCCCTGAAAAACGCCTGCGTCGCCTCGCACGGAGGGACATGGCTGGTAGAGGGACCGTACACTACGTATCCTGTGGTGTCCACCGGCGGAGGCGACTGCTTTAACGCCGGTTTCTGCAACGCCTGGATGATGGAGATGGAACCTGTCGAATGTGCCTGTACCGCGGCGTATACGGCGGGTTACTTCGTAAGCCGTGGAAAGCCGCCTGACCACAGAGAACTCACGGATTTCATAAAAGACTCATCATGAACAACACATCGCACTGAATGACCGTGCGTGAAAGGAGAACATGATTATTATGCTGAAATGTGCCGATTTACTGACGAAAATCAACCGCATGCCCGGAGCGGCCCTGGCCGCTTTTACCGTCACAGACCTCACCGACATGCACGCCGTGCTCGACGCCGGCCTGAATAAAAACACGCCTTTCATCATGCTTACCGGCCCTTCCGAGATCGGCAATTTTGGCCTGCCCTTCGTGCTCGGCATGGCCCGCGCGGCTGCCGAGAGCTCATCGGTACCGGCATACCTGATGCTCGACCACTGCGACGACTTCGATCTCACCGTGCGCTGTGTCGCCGGCGGGTATGCGATAGTGATGTTTGACTGCTCCAGGCTCCCCCTGGAGGAAAACGTGCGCCGGACACGCGAGATAGTCCGTATCGCCCATGCAAACGGCGTGCTGGTTGAAGGTGAGATCGGATGGGTGCCCGGCGGCGAGGGTGCTTCTGCATCCGCGGGCCACGCAGGTTATACGGACCCCGCCGAGGCAGAATACTTCTTCCGCCAGACAGGCGTCGACCTTCTGGCAATTTCCTTCGGCACCGTGCACGGATTTTACCGTGAAAAACCGCTCCTGGATTACCGCATCATCGAAGAGACGCGCCGCCGTACCGGCGCGCCCATCGCGATGCACGGAGGGAGCGGGCTGGCACCTTTAGAAATCCGCGCGGCCCTGGACGCGGGAGTAAAAAAAGTCAACTTCAGCACCGATCTGCGGGCCGCCTATACGGCCGCCGTGAGGGATTGCTGCGCCGGCGATCCCACGGCCGTTGATCACATGAAGATATTCATGAAAGCGCGTCAGGCAGTACGGAAGGTCGCCGAAGAGAAACTGGACCAGGTCAATGCGCCCGGCATTGAAGCGCTTGCAGACGCGGGTGGATGAAATATGGCTGCACTGATGATAATTCCAGATTAACGGAGGATGGAACTGATGGAAAATATTCCTGTGGTTAAACCGGGACTGGTGGCCGTGAGCCGCAACTGTTTCCCCGCGTCGCTCTCCCGAAAACGGCGCGACACCATCGCGGCCTGCTGCCGCGAGCGGGGAGTTCCCCTTACGGTGATCGACAGGGTGGTGGAGAGCGAGACCGATGCTATCGCCGCGCTTGAAGAGGTACGGGCCGCCGGTATCAACGCCCTGGTGGTGTTCCTGGGAAACTTCGGCCCCGAGGGACCTGAAACGAAGCTCGCCGCACTCTTTGACGGGCCGGTGATGTTCGCCGGGGCCGCGGAGGAATCGGGCAGCGACCTTATCGACGGCCGGGGCGATGCCTACTGCGGCATGCTCAACGCGTCATACAACCTTGGTCTCAGGAACCTGCGGGTCCATGTCCCCGAAAGCCCCGTCGGGACCGCCGGGGAGGTGTGCCGCATGATCGAAGAGTTTATTCCTGTGGCGAGGGTCATTCTGGGAGTAAGGAAACTGAAAATATTCGCCTTCGGGCCCCGTCCCCAGGATTTTTACGCCTGTAACGCGCCCATCAAACCGCTTTTCGACCTGGGCGTCGAGATCATGGAAAACAGCGAACTTGACCTCCTGGAGATCTACCGCAACGCCGAAGGCGACGCGCGTATAAAGAACATCGCTGAAAACATGAAGACCGAACCCGGCGTCAGGCACGGTTTCCCCGAAAGCATCGAGAAAATGGCCCGGTATGAACTGGCACTTATCGACTTCATGAAAGAACATCGCGGCGCGTCCGACTACTGCGTGTTCGCCAACAAATGCTGGCCCGCCTTCGAGGGGTTCTTCGGGTTCGTACCCTGTTACGTGAATTCACGCCTTGCGGCGCGCGGGTATCCCGTGAGCTGCGAAACCGACATCTACGGCGCCCTGAGCGAGTTTATCGCGATGTGCGCCACCGGATGCGTTTCCACCCTGCTTGATATCAACAACAACCTACCCGCCGACATGTACGCCGGCCGGGGGAAAGCCGCCGAAGATTATGATCTTTCGGACCTTTTCATGGGATTCCACTGCGGCAACACCTCATCCTCGTGCCTGATGGACCCGGAGCTTTCATATCATAAGATAATGCACCGCCTGCTCGAACCCGGTAAAGCGCCCGGCATAACCTGCGGCACCATGGAGGGCCGCCTGAAACCCGGACCGGTAACGATATTCCGGCTGCACTCGACCGCCGACACACGGCTGCAGGCATACGCGGCACAGGGAGAGGTACTCGACATCGAAACCCGGTCTTTCGGGAGCATCGGCGTTATCGCCGTGAAAGAGATGGCGAGGTTCTATCGACACGTGCTGATCGAGAAGCGGTTCCCGCATCATACCGCCGTCGCCTTCGGCCGCGCGGGCCGCACGCTGTTCTTCGCACTGCGCATGATGGGGATACCCGATATTTCATACAACAGGCCCGCCGCGTTGCCGTATGAAACGGAGAACCCCTTCTGATGATCTGTACATTCCCGGTAAGTGTTTTCGATAAAGGAGGCGCCCATGCGCATTGACGGCCAGTGGTTCAAGGACGATGAAGGACGCACCCTCATGCTGAGGGGCGTCAACCTGGGAGGCAACTGCAAGATACCCCTCCGTCCCGACGGCTCCACCTGGAAAAGGGACGGTTTCTTCGATTACCGCGACGTCTCGTTCACGGGGAGGCCTTTCCCCCTGAACGAGGCGGACGAGCATTTCAGACGTCTCAGGGAATGGGGGTTTTTCTTTGAGCGGTTCCTTGTGACCTGGGAGGCCATAGAGCATGAAGGCCCGGGCGTCTACGACGAGGAATATCTGGACTACGTACGTGCGGTGATCGAGAAGGCCGCCGGATACGGAATCAGCGTCTTTATCGATCCACACCAGGACGTCTGGAGCCGCTGGACCGGAGGGGACGGCGCTCCCGCCTGGAGCATGGAACTGGTCGGCATGGACATCACTAAAATGCACCAGACCGGGGCGGCTTTTGTCCATAACATCCACGGGGCCCCCTACCCCCACATGGTCTGGGACAGCAACAACTACCGGCTGGGGCCCTGCACCATGTTTACCCTGTTTTTCGGTGGTAACGTCTTCGCCCCCCGGCGGACCATCGGCAGCGAACCGGTGCAGGATTTTTTACAAAGGCATTACATCGCTGCCGTGAAGAAGCTGGCCGAAAAACTAAAGGGACTTCCCAACGTGGTGGGATACGGCAGCCTCAACGAACCACAGTGCGGGTATATTGAATTCGCCGACCTGGTCACTACCGGCGAGTTCCGCTTTATCGGGGAAGCGGCCCTCAGCCCGCTGGAAGCGATGGCCGCGGCCTGCGGCAGACCCTGCGAGGCATACCGTTACAAGCTGAAGATAACCGGTTCTAAAAAGCTCAACCGCGTAATCGTCAACCCCGAAGGGGTGAGTTTATGGAAAGACGGGTACGACTGCGTGTGGCGCGAACACGGTGTGTGGACCGACAGGGGAGGCGTTCCGCGCATACTGAAGCACGATTATTTCACACACGTCAGGGGCAGGAGGGTGAGCTTCGTAAACGATTACCTGAAGCCTTTTATAACGCGCTTTGCCGCGGAGATCCGCGCCGTAAGCCCTGACGCCTTCATCTTCATCGAAGCTATTCCCGGCAAGGACTTTCCCTCATTCGCACCCGGTGAGGTTCCCGGCCTGGTGAACGCCAGCCACTGGTATGACGTGCTGATGGTATACCGCAACAGGTTCAGTCCCTGGTTCTGCGCCGATGTCTACCGGGAAAAGCTGGTGATAGGCAGAAAACGGGTCATTCGGTCTTTCATCGACCAGTTGCGCCATATAAAGGATTTCAGCCGCGACCGGATGGGCGGCGGCCCCACCCTCATAGGAGAATTCGGGCTCATGTACAAGCTGTACAACGGCAGGGCGTACCGCACCGGCGACTACCGCAAACACGTGCAGGCGCTCAATGCCTACTACAATGCCCTGGACGCAAACCTTATCGGAGGGACTATCTGGAACTACACCGCCGACAACAACAATCTACACGGTGATAACTGGAACGAGGAGGATAACTCCATCTTCTCCCGCGACCAGCAGAACGATCCCCATGACATACACTCCGGAGGACGGGCAATCGATGGTTTCTGCAGGCCCTACGCCCTTCGCACCGCCGGTGAACCGCTGTACATGAATTTCGATATAAAGAAGAAACGTTTCGTCTATCGCTATCGTCCCGATTCGGCCGTCACCGCCCCCACCGAGATATACGTACCGCGGTATCACTACCCCGACGGGGTCAGCGTCACGCTCTCAAGCGGGGAATTTACCATTAATGATAATGAACAAACGCTGCTGGTCAGAGCTGTGGGGAAAGACCCTGTCACGGTAACCGTCACTCCCGGCGGACCGACGCATTGATATACCGCGGCCGTCGCGGCATCGCGGGCTGAAGAGGATACCCTGTTGTCGAAGAACTGACCCTGCGGATGCGTGTACTGTCAGTGACCACAGGGCGGACCCTCCTTTTCCGATAACCATCACCCCTGTTTTCCCTGTTTCCCTGAAAAATTTTAACACATCAGCCCCCGGTTTCGTATTAATTGCATGTTGTGTACTGCGTTTGTAGATAATGCGGGCATGCCCGACACCCATTGTCGTACAGGAGCGAGCTTATGGTAAAAGAAATCCGTAGTGACGAGGTGGTTGATCCCAGGGGCGGAGAACACAATAAAAAAACCGCCCGCAGTCTGATAGGCACCCTCACCGCCGCATGGGAAGACCTGGACCCCTGCATGCGTCATGCATGGGGGGCGAAAAGCGGACTATTTTCACTGATAGGCTATACCTGCTTCATCAGGGCCAACAAACCCCGCCTGAAAGAGGGCGTGCCCCTGATCCTGGTAGAGGCGGAAGACAACAGCCACGTCTCTCCCTTCGGCCGTATACCCGCACCGGCCGTGCTGAACGCCGCACCGGGCGACACGCCGGGCACCCTGCGCATAGACTGTACACCCGCCCCGGAAGGATTTTCCACGGTGTTTTACGTTCAGGCAAAGGGCGAAGGCGTACGGAGGGGACCGCTTCTGCGCCGCGAATCACGCGAGGCCGAAATAATTGTTGAGGGGTTGCACCCCGGTGCATGGTATAATGTGTACGCACTCTACATCGAGGACACCGAAACCGGGGACCCGATGATTTCAGCCTCGACTGGCACCCTCGCCATTGCGGGGTGAAAAAGGATTACCCCCGGAGTTGTAATTCAGGGAAAGTACGTTCCTCCACACCGCAGGCATATTCCCACTACGCCAATTCTCAGTGATGAATCCCTTTCCAGGCCCCGTGCACCTCTGACAGCGGATCAATGGCGGTTTCTTCCGCTCCGTTTGGTATATAATACCTCTCCATAGACCATAACGCGCCTTTCCTGTCATGATAACTATCCCCCATGACAGCCGTGCAATAAAATGTGTCAGATTTTTTGGCCCCTGCGCCATAGTATAGTATATATGCCGTTATGCACCGCCGGTCCTTATCGGACGGGGCGAATACCGTGTACACTCATGAAATATGATATAAAAAAGATACTCCCCTTCAGTTCCATCATTAAAAAGTCGAGCGGAAGGTTCGGCGATTATGTTTTTTACATGCGCTACGGACATATCTGCGCCATCGTGTGCATGAAGGAACGTTTGAAAGAATGCCAGGTAACATGTACCCCGGAACGCCCGACAACAACCATGCGGCGCCGTGAGCGGGTGCTTCGCACCGGCGGACGGTCCACAAACGTCATGAACAGCTTCACCCTTTCGAACCTCACCGGTTATTCAACTCGTCGTGATTGAATACAGGCGGTACCGATCGTGTGCCGTCTGACACCTGGAGAATTTCCATCCTGATACCCCCTCTGGCATTTCTGAATCCGGCAGGTGCCGCTTACCTCTTCAGGCGCACCGGGTAATCATTGGTGTACAAGCAATGATACTGTTCCATCTAAGAAACACACCGGAAAGTAAGACCGCATAATCACCGCCATCAAAACCGACACAGGTTCTGATTTACCCCGCATATCCCGGGAAACTCCGTGCGGTTGCTCCGCCGTCCATGGACCCGATGCCTGGGGGGGTACATGTATCCCGGGCTTAATCAATTGACCGCGTATACGCACGCCAAAGATAGTCTTTTAAACCGGCGGCGCATCAGTATGCCGTTCACACAAAATGGATTGACAATCAGTTCCTTGTTACATAGCTTTCATTAATCACTCAATACTGAACTCTTTTGCCACCGCTCCGGCAAAGACGGTTTTCTGGCCAGGTCTGGCGCAGAGTTCATCACACCGGTTTCAAAGATGTAGAAACACTGCACAGGGAAGTAAAAAATTGAGTATTAACCTTTCAAATGAAACAGGGGCGGTACTCGGGGTATGAACCGCTTGTATGTTCCCACGCGTGGCATTGCAAGCTGGCGGGAACCTCTGGCGGGCCCTGACCGTCCGTGGAAGAGAGGCTGTTCGTCCTTTGAGGCGGCAGTGTCATGGGAAACGGCGTCCAGAAGCATGTCGGGACTTCCAGGTCCCA
>CAZUXY010000085.1:0-13428 GCA_964624235.1 uncultured Leptospirales bacterium
GGCTTTAATATGTATTATTATTCATAAAAACATAGCACTATTGTAGCTGACATATCTTCACATATTTGTTCAGAGTCACCCTCAGGGTCTGCTATATCCCTTTTCTATTGCAAAATAATCAAGGTAGGCTGTAAGAATATTTTCTACCACGAGATCGTATTTTTCCGGAGGATCGAATTTACCTGTTTTAACTGACTTAATATACCCCTTGCACATATCGCAATAATCTATTTCGTAAGGACTCCCCTCCTCCGCGAAATATCCCAGTGTTTCACTGTTCGTATTTCCGCATATGGTACAAGCAATCCTGTTGTAAATCCATTCATATTCACAAAGTGCGCAATGTAAAATTCTCCTCCCCCCAGACGCGTCATCTATCTTTGAAATATCCGGGTAATAACCACACACAGGACATTGATGTTTGTACCATTGTTCCTGGTCGATATGTGAAGCATATGCAAGCATTAAAGATCCAAAGAAGGGTTTCAATGTACTTACCGCTATAAACACCAACTCCTCTGCTCCAATATTAAAGACATCCTGGTATTTGAGATATGAATCAGCATTCATCGAGAGGACGTCATCAATCAATGAATCAATTCTTCTGGTATCATCTTGAAAATATCCAGTATAATCGCCTTTAATAATACCTAGATTAAATTCATGAATAATGTCAATCAATTCGGAAAGACAACGGGCCAATAAGTTTCTGATTTCATCATTAATCCGCAGAAGACCCGGTCTGACAAGTGGCGGAGTTTCCGCCGGTATAAATCTGCACCTTTTTATCGCAGTATTAAACTCATTATGCCATTTTTGATGATGCGCAAATAAAGACCTGTAGAAATCCGTCGCTTGTCGATCCAAAAGACCCATTTCCATGAAAATTCCCGATGATACCTCAAGATTTTTCGTATGATCAAGCATATGTTCCGTTTATTTCTGCTCGTTCTCGTCTTTCCCGTTTAATGATTTTTTAAATTCCTTTATTCCGCTTCCGATATCCCGGGCGATTTTAGGTATTTTCCCTGCTCCGAAAACCACCAGGATTATAAGAAATATTATCACCAATTCCCAAATACCGGGCATTCCCATGTTTATCCTCCATGACTGATTCTTTGTTACTGTACCTAATAATCCACCAATCTGTTTTGTCAAATTAATTCCAGTAGGTATACCTGCAATCAAATACAAGGGAACCTCTCAGTATTACATTTTGGATGTTCCCATGTGGGCAAAAATTAAGGATAAAAATCAGAATTTTCAATAGTGGGATTTCAGAAAATTCTAATTTATAGAGGTGCCTGTAATAAGTGTTTATTCGTTACTATATTTATTCTATTATCCATGTTTAACCCGGATATTATAATTTAAAATATCTGGTTTTATTACAATTTATAGATGTAATAAATCTATCATTGTGTCCATATTCATTTCCTATAGATCAGAATGAAACTTTTCAGAATTTCCTTACGCATGTAGTGGGGAAATTTATACTACAGAGGTATATCTGATTTCTTTTTCTTCGGGATCTTCATAGAACTTTACATTGGTTAACTTTTCATTAATCCTTCTTTTACGCTTTTTTATGCCGATCAGCGTATTCGGAAAAACCTCCTCTGTAATTATTACGACAGGTTCCCTTTCCAGTTTCAATTTTGATTCAGCTTCAATCCGCTTATTGTTCAATACGGCCATTTCTTTGTTATTCGCGGTCAACTGTTTCAGCAGTTCGAGGCAGCTTTTCTTTTTTACCGGCGGAAGAATGGCTAAAAACTTTTTTGGGTCTTCAAACAATCCTTCCCCGAAGCTTGTTTTAATCTTTCTGAGAGTGTCATCGATTTCATTTTTAAGTATTTCAATATCTTTCCTGATTCCGGTAAGTTCTCTTTCAACAAAAAGACTCACCCCGGCAGTCAGCTTTGTTTCATTTTCTTTCGGCACACCGGCGACATTGGCGATAATTTCATGTCGCGCTATAGTTTCCCCTCCTATGATTTTCCCGTGTTTTGCCGTCACCGATATTTTATCATTTGAAAAAACTTTACTATTAATTATTGAATCCTCAACTTCAATCTCGCCAACCGCTTCAACATCTGCGTTCAATATATACTTAGCTTTCAATTTATTTCCTGATACCACCTTCATTGATCCCTTGCCCGCAATACCCTGCTTTACCATTACACTGCCTTCAGCTTCCAGATACGCGTCATCCGCATTTTTTTCGACTATAATATCACCCTTCGCTTTAACGGAAAATCCCGGCAGAATCGAACCCATTATATGTACGGAACCGTTGAAATCAATATTACCGGAATCATAATCAACATTTCCCCTGATTATCGCTATCGGGGTTACTGATATTTTTTTACCTTCGACACTCAGACATCCATCTATATCCGAAATAAAAATATTTGCGTCACCCATTGACGGAACTATGTGATCACCCTTCAGATACCCTTCTTTCACCTCGAAGCCGGCGGATACCTTGTCGCCATAGATATCCATTCCCTCTTCTTCCTTAACACCCGGTATCTTTTTTAATATTTCCTGCCCACGTTTAATTTCAATAATGGAATCCTGTTCCTTAAAATCTATTCTTCCGTCTTCAAGCACTTTACCGGCTTTTTTTTCGAGTTTAATCAATGGTACAAAGTACTCTTCAAATCCATTCACCGGCTCACGTCCTTTGGCAACGGTTATCCGGTGGATTTTTTTCTCGTTGATATCTATATTAGAAAGCTGTGCTTCTATTTCCGATTTATCCACAAGAGCCAGTATTTTACGGCTCATGAGTAGGTCTTCGATATCTTTATACGAAGGCAATTGTCCGAATTTAGTGGGGAAAACCATGAAGTAGGCCGATACTTTATCCCTGGTGATCTGAAGCGGGTTAATCAACTTTATTTTTTGCGTTGCGTCCTCAATTACCACAAAGCCGAAGTTATTTGCCTTGAATAATTTTGCTTCACTGTCAAAGAAGATTCCTTCACCAGGCTTCACCGAAGTGTTCTGTTCAATCCGATAAAAGTTATAACCCTCATCAATCTGAGATGGTGCCTCCTCCTGGGTTTCAACATTTATTACTTTGGCAACCAGTTCGTTTTTATATACAAAATTATACGGGGAGGAAAGGGCGCGTACGGTATTACCTTTCTCATCTTTATGTTCAACAAAGATTTTTTTTGCCTTTGGGTCAAAATAACACAATAATAAACGCATTTATCGAATACTGTCCCTTATTGAATACATAACCCGTTAATATTTTTTTCCAACATATTGATTCTAATGAATGATTAATTACACAGCTTACTAATCTATTCGTCCAATTACAATAAAAATTTGATTATATAGTCGTATATGTATCAATATTTCCGAAAAGATACCATATTGGGTCTGTTTAAGTTGACGTCGTTGATTTCTGTCCTTATTTTAAATTAATTTTGTAGTCTGGGATTCAGTATGGCAAGTCATTAAATTTGTATTATTCATTGGAATATGGTATATAGTTTAATCTAAAAAGCGGATTTGTCATGAAAAAAGAACTTAACAAGCTTCAGGAAATAATAAGGGTTAGTTCACAACTCAGTGAGGTTCAAGACCTTGACCTTCTGCTTGAACGGGTACTTACCGAGGCAAGGACAGTCGTCAACGCTGATGCGGGTTCAATTTACATCCGTGAGGGAGAGCAACTTGTGTTCAGTCATGTCCAGAATGATACCATGCAGAGCAAACTTCCCCCGGGGGATAAGCTTATATATACCACCTTCAAGGTACCCATCAATACCGGTTCCATATCTGGATATGTGGCTTCAACGGGGAAAATTTTAAATATCCCCGATGTATATGCGATTGAAAGAACAGCTCCTTACAGTTTTGATCCCAGTTATGACCGTATTTCTCATTACAAGACCACCTCCATGCTCACCGTACCTTTAAAAACAAATCGTGGTGATATAGTAGGTGTATTACAGATAATTAATGCAAAATCAGATACCGGTACAATCATACCCTTCAACAGTGAGGATGAGCCTTTTATTCTGCACTTCGCCGGTATTGTTAGTATGATTTTACAACGCGCACAGATGACGAGGGCGCTGCTGCTTCGCATGATAAGCATGGCGGAACTCAGGGACCCTAAAGAAACCGGTGCTCATGTCAACAGGGTTGCCGCATATTCCATCGAGATTTATGAACGATGGGCATTGCGACACAATATTCCAAAAAATAAAATCGATATAATCAGGGACATATTAAGAATGGCTGCCATGCTGCACGATGTCGGAAAAGTTGCAATTTCTGATCTTATTCTTAAAAAGCCCTCAAAGTTCACCAATGAAGAGTTCGAGATCATGAAAAGCCATACATATCTAGGCACCAGATTATTCAATGAAAAGCACTCCGAATTTGATGAAGTGGCCGCTCTGGTTGCGCTGACTCATCATGAGAACTGGGACGGCACAGGGTATCCGGGACATATTGATATCAATACAGGGGATCCACTTAAACCTGCCTCAGATGGAAAACCATTACCCCTTAAGGGAGAAGAAATACCGATATTCGGCAGGATTGTCGCTATTGCCGATGTTTTCGACGCGCTTTCGTCAAAAAGAGTCTACAAAGAGGCATGGGATGAAACATCCGTTCTTCATGAAATCAAAAAGCTTTCGGGGACGAAATTTGATCCGGAGCTCGTTGAAGTATTTATTGAATGTATTGATGTGATAAAATCCATACAGCAACGCTATCCTGATCATGATTGAATCATTCAAAAGAAAATCCCGCAGGGCGGGATTTTTTAAAAAATCTATCACAGCATTTTTTTCTCAATAAGCAGTTCGGCAATTTGAATTGCGTTAAGTGCGGCCCCCTTTCGTATATTGTCTGAGACCACCCACATATTAATTCCGTTCGCAATAGATTCATCCTCTCTTATACGACCCACAAAAACGTCATCTTTTCCGGCCGCGTCGATCGCAAGCGGATATTGATTCCTGGTTACATCGTCTACTACCGTTATGCCCGGCGCTTTACTCATCATCGATTTCACATCAGCTGTACTGAGTTTTTTTTCTGTTTCAACATTTACCGATTCCGAGTGCCCGTACATTACCGGAACACGAACGGTTGTCGCGGTAACCTTGATTGAGTCGTCACCCATTATTTTTTTTGTTTCATTAACCATCTTCATCTCTTCTTTTGTATACCCGTTTTCCAGAAATACATCTATGTGCGGTAATACGTTATACGCGATTTGATGAGGGTAGACTTTCCTCTGTGAAATTTTCTTTCCCGCAACCAGGTCCTTTATCTGAATATCCAGTTCTTCCAGCGCCTTTAGACCGGTTCCGGAAACCGCCTGGTAGGTGCTTACCACAATCCTCTTTATTTTTGCTGCATCGTGGATGGGTTTTAATGCTACAACCATTTGTATGGTCGAACAATTCGGATTGGCAATCAATCCCTTATGTCGGTCAGCATCATTCGGATTCACTTCAGGGACAATCAGCGGCACTTCGGGGTCCATTCTCCATGCCGAACTGTTGTCCACCACGATGCATCCCGATGCAACTGCCTGTTTTGCAACTTCTTTGCTGATGGTTGCCCCGGCAGAGAACAGGGCGAGATCAAATCCTTTGAAGGAATCGTCTTTTACAGCTTCCACTGTAACCTTTCTGTCACCAAAATCAAATGTTTTGCCTATAGTGGTAGAGCCCAAAAAGCGTATATTGGCTATGGGGAATTTTCTCTCTAAAAGAATTTTTCTGAATTCGATTCCAACTGCACCGGTCGCGCCAAGAATAACCACATTGTACTTTTTCATTATATATTCCCCCTTCGGTGTATCGAATTTTCATGAATAGCTACAACGTGTAACATTTTTGTCAATAATATTATATTTCTGTTGACGCAGGATGTTTTGATGTTTAAATTTGAAATGAACGAACGTTTGTTTTTTATGAATTCTCGGAAAGAAAAAATTCTCAATTCCGCACGACTGCTCTTTTCAGAAAAGGGGTTTGCCGCTACTGGATTGCGCGAAGTAGCGGATAAAGCCGGTGTGTCATTGGGAAACATTTACAACCATTTCAAGAACAAGGATGAGCTTTTTCAGCAGATATTCGATCCGGGTAAAATCATTGATTCTCTTAACGAGGTCTTTCTTGTTTTAAAAGAAGATTTTCCATTCAATATAGATCAACTTATAATTTCCATAAAGAAGACAATCGATTCCAACCAGGAATACTTCAAATTGATTTTTATTGACCTCATTGAATTTGACGGTCGTAACACCAATCAAATGCTGGAATTTTTCATCGTGACGGGTAAAAAAGCATTCAAGAGTCAGTTGGATGACAAATCCAGAATGGGGAAGTTAAAAAAGCTGGATTATGAGTTTTTCATACGCTTCTTTATCGTGTCGATAATTTCCTTTTTTGCGTCATTCAAAACACTCCCCGCAATTAAAAACAGCAGGTATTCCGATACAATGGTTGCCGATATGCTTTCAGAAGTAATCCTTAAGGGTATTTCTCGATGAAAATCACTTCGAATAACTCATGTATAAATTTCTATAAAGACACGGTTATTTTGTTTCGATGCGCACTCTTTATTGCACTATTGTTTTGTTTTTATCCTGCAGCAAGAGTTTCATTGCATGCCGAGGTTTCCAAATCAAATGGAAATTCAGAGATTGACAAAAAGACTCAACCTGACAGTTTCGAAAACTCAAAATTTGTTTTTAAAAGCAATGGTTTTATCGAAATTGAGGATTTTTTATCCACCTATACCCGACAGGAAACATCAACCATAAATAAGAAAAGTGAAGTAAGAACCAATTTGAAGATCAAATACGGTACTGATTCCTTTTATCTTGTATCCAATTCCAATCTTTATTTTGCCCCGGTGTTCATAGATGATTCAATCAACGAAACATATATCTATTCCGGAAAGCCTGAGATCGGTCGCAATGGACGGTTATCCAACAAATACACCGAATTGGATTTTCGCGAGCTATACTTCAATTTCGGGTTCAGTAATTTCAGACTCAGGGCCGGCAACCAGATTTTCGGATGGGGAACGGCCGATGTGTTCAATCCCACATCTTATTTCAATCCTTATGATTTAAGGGAATTTCTTTTCAGGGACGATGATGAATTAAGGGTGGGAATACCTGCGCTATCTGCCATGTTCTTTTTAAACAATTACACCCTGGAGTTCGTGTTTACCCCACTCCATGTGCCGCTTAGACTTGCGGATCAGGGGAATTTCTGGGCCATCAGATATAAGGAGGGTCCATTCCCTGTTTTCGTTGACGAGGCTGAAGAACTGGAAATTGCACCTGAGAATTTTGCGTATGGCGCCCGTTTATCCAGAAGCACCGTCGGTGTGGATCTTTCTCTGAGCATTTTCCATGGTCCTGACAGGGACCCCGTATTTCGGCCATTGAAAACCGAGATAACTTTTCCGTATCCCTCGATAATAGTCAGCCCCGAACACCATGTGGTAACCATGGTGGGCGCCGATTTTTCTACTGATCTCGACAGGTTTGTGCTGCAGGGAGAGGTTTCCTATACACATGATAAAGTCGGGGTTGTTGATCAGGAATACTCTATTTTAACTAAATTTCCATTCGATGTTAAGCATTCACATTTTCTTTCTTATTCCGCCGGATTGAATTATTTTATTCCTATAAACCGTTTGTTTGAAAATCATGAAGGTGAAACTATTCTTACCCTGGAATGGTATCAATCACGGTACTTCGATTCATCCATTCAGGAACCGTTCATTACCGACCTGCTCACGGTGAAAATTCAGGACAGCTTTTTCAGTTCGCGGTTGCATCTCATGGTTTCGTGTATAATTGATGTCAGTGAAAACGGTTTGATTATATGGCCCAAAGCAGAGTACGATTTTCAAAACGGATTAAAAATCTCGGTTCAGTATGCGGACATACGCGGTAATGAGGGTTCTATTTTTAAATACTTTGAAAACAATGATCTGGTGATGCTGAAGGTTCATTATGTTTTCTAGGATTTCCATTGTTTCGTTGTGCAGCATGATTATTTTTTTATCCACGTGTGGTATGCCTGAAAAAAATCTCAGTATTTCCGGCAGCATCAATATCTCAGACGCGGTGGATTCTTCAGGTCCGCTGTTTTTAGTTCTATCGTACGGCAATGACCCCAACCAGATGCTTTCTGATCCATATGACAGTGTGCAACTCATTGCTTCAATCGATAAATCCAATCCTGATTTCACTATCGACCTCGAAAGCACCTCCTTCAGAGCGGGAGACGTTATCTCAATTATATCTTTCATCGACAACAACTACCGCAACGGTATACCCTATCCCGATAAAGGTGACTACCTGGGTATATATTTCGATAAAAATTCATATACTTCCGGTTATGCTCTTAAAGGAGACGGCAATACCGGTATTACGGTAGACGTGTGCAGAATTGTTAATGATTTCAATATCACCGTATCCGGATTAATACACGGCACTGAATCCGGTGAAGTTACCGTGCTGGCATACGCCGGAGATATATCCACACTTGATATTTCCACGCTGGATTTTAACGCGATCATCGGTTACCGGAGGATGACTAAAAGCGATTCACCTGCTCCTTATTCAATAAACATTTTTCCCTTTGGGAAAACTCCGCCGATCAATAACGTCTATCTTATTGCGTTCATCGACAAGAACGCAAACGGCAAACCCGATGGATTGGACAGGCTGGGTTATTACACAACCGATCCGCAGAAACTTCCCACACCGGTTACCCTTTGTGAGGGATTGAACTCCAACCTTGATATTACGATGACAATGGACATACCGTCGTCCTCCGATGTGGAGATGTCACTAAAGGGTTTCTTCGAAAAACCGGCTGGATACGATTTGTTTTCCAGACCCATGTTTATACTCATCGCCGGCGATACAGATCCAAATCTGCTGTTCTCTGATCCTCTTTCCGTAATAAAGACCTTTCAGAGAATTCCCTCGGGAGATTACACTTTTGACATCGATGTATCAAACACCGGGCTGGCTCCGGGAATGGACGTGATGGTTATGGCGCTCTGGGACCGGGACTATTCATCCGGATTTCCCGATCCAACAGAAGATGACATGGTCGGTTTTTTCCAGAACAACAGTTTATTGAAAAACACCATCACACTGAAAGAAGGAATAAACACTGTAGAACCCTTCGGTGACTGGGATTTCAATGTAAAACGTAAAATCTACAACCATTCTGCAGAAATCGCGTTTCAGTTCGACAACGGGGATTTACCCGGTGAGTATACATTAAAGACATGTGATCAGATACTGATTATTGCGGTACACAAGGACGGTTACAGCGATCTTGCCATAAATGATATGGATTATATCGTGGCGATGAGCACAGTCACCTATCAGGATTCTTCATCCTGGTATTCATGTCCTGTTTCACCTGCCATAAGCGAGTCCATTCCCATATCATCCCCGTTCGGGTTAAACGATCTTTACCTGTTCGCCATTCTCGATTCCAATAAAAATGGAAAGCCCGATGAAGGAGAGTATATCGGTTTTTACTGGAGTTGGTATATTCTATTTTACGCTCCCCGCCTGTTTAATATCTTTGACGGCACGAATGAATTAGACAGAACCGTACGTTTCTCTTCCCGACAGTATTAAGGAAACCTCTAAAAAATTAATTCTTCTAACAATACCGTAATTGATAACCCGTGGTGTTATCAGTGCTTATTACCTTTGTGTTGTAACAAGAGTTAATCAATAGAAGTTCCGTTAACTTATTTCTCAACCGATCGGGTGCACGTCTGAAAATAATTCATTTACCGGTCCCGCATCAGTCTTTAGTCGTAATTGTCCATGCGCCGTTAAGCTTATTTGTTCCTGCGCGAAAGTGTTCTTTTTAATCAAGATGGTACATGAGTCATGACAGATCCTTAAATGACTCATTGTTAAATTCTTGACACATACTACACAATATAGTGCTTGTTTTAGCATACACTACAGGAGTGATCCGTTATGAAAAAAGCTCTTATTGTCGGTGCAACCGGCTTCGGTGGACTGGGTCTTATTGAAATTCTCCTCCGCCATTCAGGTATTGAAATCGCACAACTGGTGGCGCGCAAAGAAGCCGGCATGTCCATCGACAGTGTGTTCCCCCATTTGAAGGGAACAATATCGACCCGGGTTGACGCGGCTGATGACATCAACTATGACGGAGTTGACATCGCGTTCTTTTCCACTCCTGATCGCGCAGGCATGACACTAATCACAGAGTTCTACAAGCGCGGCATTCCAGTAATAGATTTCAGCGGTGATTTTCGTTTTACCTCGATAGATGATTATATGTTGTATGCCAAAAATAAGGGTATGGAAACGGAGCATTTTGCATCGACGTTGATAAAAGAGTCGGTTTACGGTTTGCCCGAAATGAACAGGGATGCCATAAGAAATGCCAGAATCGTGGGAAATCCGGGTTGTTTTGCGGTTTCAATGATACTCGGGCTGCTGCCTGCACTTGAGCAGAAATGCATCCATGGTAACAAAATAATCTGCGACGGGAAAACCGGCGTTTCGGGGGCCGGCAGAAATCCGGGTGAGACCAATTTCTATCCGCAGCGGTATGAAAACGTTAACACCTATCGCGAAGGCAGGCACCAGCACATTGTGGAGGTCGAGAACGTGCTCAGGTCCCGTTCAGGGATCGATGTTAAAATTCTGTTCATTCCACAGATAGTACCGCTCAATCGCGGCATATTGACTACAATTTACGGAGATCCCGTGGGCGGCATGACTTCTGGTAAATTACAGGAAATTTACAGGGAGTACTATCATGACAGCCCCTTTGTGGTGATCACCGACCGATCGCCCAGCACCACGGATGTCAGGGGGACCAATCGGTGTCTTATACGCCCCGCAATAGATGAACGAACCGAAAAAATATTTATCACGTCGGTAATAGACAATCTGGTAAAAGGACAGTCCGGTAATGCGGTTCAGAACGCCAACATTATGCTGGGATTCGATGAAACCGAGGGCATCAATTCGATTGCGTTTTATCCGTGATACAGGTCAGTTGCTCCCGTGCACCATGGGGACAAATCGAACGTAGGTAATGGTTTTACGATAAATTTCCCCCCCCCTCTTTTCGATTTTTACCAGTTCCTGGTGATAATCTCCCACCGGCGCAATGAGCAGCCCGTTGTCTTTCAGTTGATCGATAAGCGTCTGCGGAATTTCCGGAGGACTCGCGGTGAGTATAATAACATCGAAAGGGGCTTTTTCCGGCCAGCCGGCATATCCGTCGCCTGTTTTAACCACGACATTTTTATACCCAAGATTTTTCAGCCGAAGCGCGGCACTCTTCCCCAGCTTATCTATAATTTCAATCGAATATACCTCTTTTGCCAGCAATGATAAAATCGCAGCCTGATATCCCGAACCCGTGCCGATTTCCAGAACCTTCTCATCGCCTTTCAATTCACAGAGTTCAGTCATTAAAGCCACTATATATGGTTGGGATATGGTCTGCCCGTATCCAATGGGCAGCGGATGATCTTCATAGGCGGAAGTAATGTGCTGGTCTGGAACAAACTTGTGCCTCTCCACGGTGCTCATGGCATCCAACACCCTTGCGTCTCTGATACCCCGGGATTCGATTTGTTTCTTAACCATAATATTTCTTAGATTCTGCAAATTATCACCCCCTCCTGCTCTGCATTGAGTGGTTCCGCAGAATACTATCAGCAATACCAATACTATTGCCTCAAGTGGTTCCACATTATGATTAATGTGTTTTGTGTATACTGATGATTTCATCTTCACGGAATACTGACAATATTAAATGATAGTATTATATTACAATTCACATTTATAAAAATCAAATTAATAAATATCACCGGTTGAACACCCGGAAGGAAACGATTATCTAAAAAAATATTTGTAATTACGCATTTTCCGGCATAATTCCGGGATTTAGCGTTACGGCACATACCATGCAAATACCTTTTCCGCTGTTTTTTATCTTGACAGTATGCTCGCCGAAAGTTGAATTCTATAGAACCGGATTTCAGCGGAACCCACATTAAAATACTTAAGGGGGTTAATGGTTTTTTAATTTGGTTAGGGTATATCCTGATGTAACTCATAAACTATAGAAAACATTCTAAAATACCAGCGTTAGCAGGTCTAACCGGCAGGAATCAACCTTATTGTCAAAACCAGATTTTCCTATGCACAAGATTACCAGCGGAATTATCGCTTCACCGGGAATCAAGATAGGTAAGGCCTATATCTATCAGGGGTCAAATATCATTATTCCCAAATACACTATAACAGAGGAACAGCTCGGCACTGAAAATGCCAGGTACGAAAACGCCCTCGAAAAGACAAAAAATGATATTAAGTCTATACAGGAACAAATCTCTAAAAGTCTTTCAAAAGACATGTCAGAGATCTTTTCAAGTCATCTGATGGTGCTTGAAGATCCCATGATTACCGAAAAGGTAACCAGGACCCTCAGAGAGGAAAAACGCAATGTCGAGTGGATTATAAATGATATATCCATGGAACTGATACAAAGCCTTTCCTCTATAGAAGACGTTTATCTGCGTGAGAGAATAATCGATATATCCGACATAAATAAAAGGCTTATCAATAATCTTCTACGTACAGAATCAGTTTCATTGAACGATCTCAAAGAGGAAGTGGTCGTCTTCTCAACCGACCTTACCCCCTCCGATACGGCAATGATGAACAAGAAGTATGTTCTCGCTTTCATCACCGATACCGGAGGGAGAACTTCACATACTGCTATCATGGCAAGAGCGCTTGAGATTCCCGCGATTGTCGGTACCATCAACGGAACAAGCCAGGTCAAGGATGGGGACACGGTAATAGTCGATGCTATACACGGGGAAGTAATCGTTAATCCCTCAACCGAACAGATAGATGAATTCAATCAATACCAGGAAGATTTATTTCTGCTGGAAGCCGAACTTTCCAAACTCACCCATTTGCCGTCAACCACCCTCGATAATGAGGTAATACACATCCTGGGAAACATCGAAATACCGGAAGAAATGGAAATTATCAGGGAACACGGCGCACAGGGCATCGGACTTTATCGTTCTGAATTCCTCTTCCTGGATAAATCCCTGCCTGATGAAGAAAAGCAGTTTGCCGCATACAGGAAAGTAATCGATTTTTTCAACCCGCTGCCGGTCACGATTCGAACACTCGATGTGGGCGGTGATAAAATATACGCTTTCAACAAAAAATACGCTGAACGCAATCCCTTCCTCGGCTGCAGAGCAATACGATTCAGCCTCCAGAATGAATCACTTTTCAGAACGCAACTTCGTGCGATCTTGAGGGCGAGCCACATCGCACCGAGCACGAAGGTGAAGATGCTCCAG
>CAZUXY010000086.1:0-13089 GCA_964624235.1 uncultured Leptospirales bacterium
TGTATCAGCCGGTATAAAACTGTTGACGTGATACACAGTACATTCCGAATCCCCGCAGGGGTGAGGAATCTTTTTTACCGACCAGATTCCCGTTGCCACGGAGAGCAAGGAGGCGATGGGGAAAACAGGGGAGAGAAAGCAAAAGTGTCCGGATTTCAGGATGAACGAAGTTGATCCGAAGGGGCAGCAAAGGGGAAAGTTATCCGAAACGAAAATTGTGTCGTGATGAACTGACAGTTTGTAAGATGTTTTACTTACAGGGTGCGTATTTCATCACCATGAACGTAAAAGACCGTATTCACTGGTTTGGTTCGATCCGGGACCGCATCATGCTGTTAAACGGTGACGGTGGTATCGCACACCGGTGCCGGGACGGTATACCGACCCGACCAAAATGATATTACCGAAAATAATCCAGCAATACAAGGCGGTGGTGGCCCGGGAAATAAACCGTATCCATGAACGGGCGGTATTCACATGGCAACGTTCATATTACGACCGGATTGTACGGGATGCGCATGAATTGGACCGCGTACGGCGGTATATACGGAATAATCCGTTGTATTGGGCCCTTACGAAATCGTCGCCATGAATAACCGATGGGGGTCACGACGGCGGGTTCCCCAAACCGCGCCGATACCGCAATTGACCGGCGCGTTCACCACAACGTCGTCGAAATTGATTACATGGAACGGGTTGCCGTGTATTACTGTAAGGGCAATATTCAGCATTTAATAAAATAAATTTTAATATAGAAATGACTCACTTGATTCCCGCCGTGGCGTTCTGTACCATTATTTAATATGGTAATTCAAAAACGTCGTTACGCGACGAGGAGGGTGATGTTTACCGTGAAAGTCTTTGAAGACATTACGCGCCCGCCCGGGGAGGTGTTCCTCTTTGCGGGTGGTTACAGGAATGATCCGACATGGCGGGCCGGGGTCACCCGGATGGTCATAGAAGGAAGTGACGCACCCGCCGTCGGTGTTACCACAAAAGAAACCATGCGCAGTCTGGGCCAGACAGCGGTTACGGTCGCGGAGATTACGGAATTCTCTGATACACGAACGGGGTTCCGCAGCCTCTCGGGACCGGTGCCGTGCGAGGGTACACGTGAATTTCTGCGTACGCCCGGCGGCACACGAATGACGTACTCTTTAACCCTGCGCCCGAAGGGCGTAATGAGACTCTTCGAACCGATTCTTGCGTTCATATTCCGCAGGCAGGTCGCCGGGGACATGCGACGGCTGAGGCTGCTCCTGGAACAGGGACGATCATCGTAACTGAAGGCTTCCGCCGTCCCGCCGGCGGCCGCATACGGCGCCGCCGGCGGGAACGGCCGCGCGATCTTTTGACCTCACCCCCTTATGACCGGTGGCACGCTGTTCTACCGGCCGGCCGTTGCAGGCAGCGTTACCTCTGGTGTGTAACGTCAGCATACCTTCCGTAAAATAAACCCCGGGTGCTGCACCACTGCATTTCGGTGCATGGTGATACCGGTTGAATATTGCTCAGCCGATGATCCAACTACACGCAACGCACATGCCCCCAAAACCATCATCCAAAACCATCATCCAAAACCCATCATCCCAAAACCCATCATCCCAAAAAACCACTGTGTGATCTCGTAATAATCTCAAGTAAGCAAATACCTTACACTCATGTAAGTAAAAACCCTGACTACACAGGCAGAAAAGAGGCCCGGTGAGTAATTTTTTATCACCGCGGGGGAGGATAATGGGTGGAATGAATTGACAGAAGGGCCGGAGGTTGTTTAATGAGGGAAGAGACAGAGAGCGCCTTTCCTGGTAGCGGACTTCCATAGTTACTTAGACGAAAGACTTCGTGATTATATTCTTTTAGCCGGTTTATATGAAATTCGTGTTACTATACTGGTCGCTGGTATAGACGAAGGGTTGCGTATGTGAAGGAGTTAGCTGAAAATTGCACAGCTTAACTTGTTTGGTAATGCCGCCGCCAGTGGCCTCGGGAAGAGAGGAAATAATTGATTCTTAGTAATGAGATCAAAGACATTATAAAAAACAGACAGAATCCTCACTTTTCAAGTTCAATATGTAGTACATGTTCTGCAGGATGTTGCTCATTTACAGGTTTTGCAATATTTGAAAATACGATAAAAATTTATGAAAAATATAAACAAGGAAATTTAATCCGAAATGATTATGTATTTATTCCTAATCTTAATTATAAAAACTTTGTAAATAAATATTTTGATATTGTTGTTTATAATGATTTAGAACTGTACACTTTTTATCCAAAAATTATTACAAATGATGATAATCTTTTATCTATTCCTCCATTCGGTAGCTACTACAACAATAGAGACTATATCATGAAGAATAATCCATGGATAATAAACTATGGTTGTATATTTCAAGATAAGAAACGATATATTAGAGGTAAAGACATTAAATGTATTCTACATACTGACGCATTTGAAAACGAAATTACAGAGAAGCCAATTGATTGTGTTTTTTTAACATGTCAATCTAACCAAACAGTAATCAGGCCAACAGAGTCAGAAACAAGAATATGGTTTGATACTTTATCGAAAAATTATCCAGATAGTATGAATAAATATGAAAAATGTAATATTAATTTTAGTTAGAAAGTAAGGAGTTTATAAGTGGATAAACCTGAAGATATTATAAAGATGATCCCTCCAGAAGTCATAAAAGAAATTTACAAAGATGCTGCATCAAAACCTCTCGTTGAAGTAAGTAGTTTAGGTACAGATATAATTAAAACAGGGCGACTTCTACTTGCTCCATTACAGATCACGGCAGCATTACAGGATCGGTTTTCAAATTTCTTGCGAAATAAAGTAAGTGCTATTCCGCAAGATAAAATCATTGAACCACCTGCAATGGTAATAGGCCCAGCATTAGAAAAAATGAAATATATTGATGAATCTACACCCCTTTGGAAAATGTTCGAAGAATTATTACTTAAATCTATGAATAAAGATGAAATTGATAAAGCTCACCCATCTTTTGTTCATATAATTAGTCAGCTTTCTCATGATGAAGCAGTTTTGCTATATGAGCTATCAATTAATGAATTTTTGGTAACTGATACAATGGATTTAGATCGTAAAAACAATCGTTTCAGTAATAGAATAGTTGAAAAATCTACAATTCCTCTTGAAAAACTATGTTATCCTGAAAACGAGAGCTTGTATTATAATCATTTAGATTCATTAAGTTTGGTAAACTGGCCTATTATTAAACAAGTTCCAATTGGTAGTGGTGCAAATCAAACTGGTACGAGGAGATATAGTAAGTGGGTTTTAACAGATTTTGGAAAATTATTTACAAAAGCCTGTATACCAGTTGATGGGTTTTAAACTGTAAGTATTTCCAAAGTACATACATGTACTTTGGAAAACCTATAACCAGACCAGCCGGGCACTAAACATAACAGCGGCTACCCGGCTCCGGCCATGCGGCCTTCGCCCAAATTGCCATTGCATTCGCTTCGGGCAACTTCGGGTAGCCGCGGAACGTTATCGGCAAGATTTTTGAAGAAGAAAAACTAATAATTGTGGCTTTTGCAGAAAATAAGTTTTATCAATGTTATTGGGGATAATATATGAAATTAACACGTTTTAGCATTAAGAACTTTCGCCGATTGGAGGACGTACAAATAGACCTCGATATTGGCGAAACCGTTTTCGTTGGACCCAACAACAGCGGTAAGACATCAGCAACAGCTATCTTTAGGTATTTTCTAAAAGGAACCGAATTTAGAATCCATGACTTTTCTGTATCAAAAATTCGTGAGATTGATCAATTTTGTAGTACAGAGGGTAAGAAAGACTTGAGCTTGCCATCAATTGATTTGGATCTTTGGTTCAAAATTGATCCTGACATTGAATTTGGGAGAGTCTTTTCACTTCTGCCCAACACTTTATCAGATCTTTATGAGGTGGGCATCAGAATAAGTTTTGCTGCAAAGCAAGATGACATTGATAATCTTGTTTCTGTTTATGAAAAAGCAAAATCCCTTAAAAAGGAAGGGAACACACGTGATGCATTTACACTATCACGATTTCTAAACACCCAAGGAAGCTTAAAAAGATTCTTTTGCCTTCATTACTACGTTCTGGAAAAAACTGATACCGAACCAGTGATCTCAGCACTTGAGCCATCTGAAGCAGAACGCGTCCTTTCATCTCTTCTCCGAATAGACTTTGTGAATGCACAACGAAATATTGATGATCAGGAAGCCAGTCATAGCAATCGTCTTTCGGCAGCCTTCGCAACTTTTTACAAGCACAATCTGGAAGAACCAGCAATTAATGAAGCTGCCAACCAGGTCATAGATGAAAATAATCAGAGCCTATCGGATCACTATGAGATGACTTTTAAAGATTTACTGGGGGTTATTTCTAGGTTAGGTGTTCCTTCTGTAAATGATCGCAGTTTAAAAATTGTATCTACTCTAAATCCAGAAGTTGCCCTCAAAGGCAATACGGAGCTTCTATATATTGATCCATTACTTAAACATGAACTACCAGAGGCCTATAACGGTCTTGGGTTTAAAAATTTGATTTATATTGCTATTCAGGTGACTCATTACCATTTGCAATGGATAAATACAAAAATCAATAGGCCCATATGTCATTTAGTATTTATCGAAGAACCAGAAGTTCACCTTCACCCACAGGTTCAGCAAACGTTTATTACAAATATTTGGAATGTCCTAAAGGAAAATGCCAAAGACGCAGGAGAAGAAAGTCTGATACCGCAACTTTGCATTACGACACACTCTTCCCACATATTAGATGCTGTAGAATTTCATAAGGTTAGGTATTTTAAACGATGTCAGATTAAAGGGGAATGTCCTGAAGGGCTAAAAGCTCTTCACGCATCAACTGTCATAAGCCTACAGGATTTTCAGCCCAAAAACACTTCGGCTCCGGATGAAGAAGATAACAGAAAAGAAACACTGAAATTCCTTAAACAATACTTGAAGCTTACCCATTGTGATCTGTTTTTTGCCGATGCTGCTGTCCTTGTTGAGGGGATTGCTGAAAAGCTCTTACTTCCAAAGATGATTGAAAAGGAAGCTAAAGAACTTAAAATCAGTTACCTAACAGTTCTCGAAGTCGGCGGTGCCTACGCACATCGTTTTGCAGAACTCTTTAAATTCATCGGAATACCCTACCTTATTATAACGGATTGTGATTCTATTGATCCCAATGACTCCAGAAAATCGTGTAGGACAGATACACCAGGTGCTAAGACATCTAACGCGTGCCTAAAGTTTTTCTATGATAAGGATATTACCATTGAACAGTTAAATAATAAGGAAGAAGCAGAGCAAATTCTTGCAGATAGCTGTTGTTATCTAACCTTCCAAAAACCTGTGTCTGTAGCTGGATATCAAACAGATAAAAAAATGCATGGTAGAACCTTCGAGGAGACTTTTATTTACGAGAATCTGGACCTGTTTAAAGACGGAAAGGTTACAACTTCTATAACACTTGAAGGTGATCACGATAAAGATTATGAGCAGATTTATAATCTGGTAAAATCAGCTAATATTAAAAAAGCGGAATTCGCATTAGATATTGTTTTTTCGGAAGAGGATTGGAAAGTGCCCCATTACATCAAAGCCGGATTAATTTGGCTCCAATCAAAGATGGGAAATAAGCTTGATACTATTCAGGAGGCACTCACCTGATGAGCCCAAATCTAATCCCTACTAAGGCGGATACAGAGATCAAGGAATGTATTGACGAAAACCGGAGCTTTTCTGTTATTTCAGGTGCCGGTTCTGGGAAAACCCAATCTTTATTAACAGCCCTTTCTTACATACGGGATTCAAAGGCTGGTGAACTCAGAAAAAAAGATCAAAAAATTCTTTGCATCACTTACACTAAACGTGCTGTTGGTGTAATATCCAGTCGTCTCAATTTCGATGAAGTTTTTTATGTTTCAACCATTCATAGTTTTTTATGGACTGTTATTAATAGGTTTTCCACCGAAATAAGAAAGACCCTCATTGATCATCACATCCCAGCTCAAATCATTAAGAAACAGGAAGATGATAATGGAGGAAATAGCAAGAAGGCAGTTAGCGCAAGGGAAAAGATTGCCGCCCTTAAAGAGGATATTAAATCTCTCCAAGAAGTATCTGATTTTTATTACAGTGACAATTCAACATTCAGTAACTATAGCGAAGGGCAGCTCAGTCATGATGACATTATAGCCATAGCCGGACATCTAATCACCAATAACGCGATCCTTCAAAAAATTATGGCTCAAAAGTATCCCTATATTTTTGTAGACGAAGCACAGGATACTTTCCCCGAGATTGTAACAGCACTTAATACACTATGTTCGGGAAGCAACTTGCCTATCATTGGATATTTTGGTGATCCTGTTCAGCAAATTTACGATAAACGTGCTGGAGATTTTTCAGGGCCAGAAGGGTTCAAATTAATAAAAAAGGAAGAAAATTTTAGGTGTTCTAAGGCTGTGGTTAATCTTCTGAATGCATTTAGAACGGACATTCAACAGGTTCCTGCAGGCGAAGCATCAAGGCTTGAGGGAAGTGTGGAGATCAGGCTTGTTGCTGCAGAGCAGCCGAAAGGCCCAAGAAAGCGGTACACAGACGAACAAATTGAAAGAGCTTCCGCCAAGTTTAACGATATTCTTAAAATCTGGGATATTCATGAGATTGAGGAAACCAAGTATTTGTTCTTAGTCAGACAAATGATTGCTAAACGTCTTGGATTTGAAACACTCCAAAAGTTATTTACCGGTTTATATGCTTCAACACGCGCTCAAGAGGACTATGAGTCTGGAAATCACTTTTTGTTAAAACCGTTTATTAAAGTAATATCTCCATTGCTGGTTGCGCATAGGACGAACAATCAAAAGGAAGTCCTGGACAACCTAAGAAATTCAAGCCCAACATTTAATCCCAAAGGCATAAACGCTAACAAATCACTTCGAAAAATGAGGGATTTGGCTAAAAACCTTATTGAGGAACTTTCGGAAAAATGGTCAAGCAATACCCTCCAAGAGATTTTATTGTTTTGCCAGGAAAACGAAATCATTGAGGTTTCAGAACGGCTTTCTCGGCACCTTGAAAGATCACCACGAGGTGAGGATTATAACAATGATTTACATGAAAAAGATAAGGAAGACTGGCTCGTTGATGAATATTTTAAGATGAATACCGATGAAATTGAACCATATGCAGAGTTTATAAATGAAAACACACCATACAGTACTCAGCACGGTGTGAAAGGTGAAGAATATAAAAATGTTGTTGTGGTTTACGATGATATAGAAGCATCATGGAACCAATATAGTTTTATCAAAATGCTTGTACCAGAGATAGCTGGAAATCCGACAGAAGGCCAGTTAGATAGGTCAATCAGACTTGCATATGTTTCTTTTTCAAGAGCTATTGAGAACCTGCGAATTCTTTTATTTACACCAGACCCACTAACCACAAAAAACGCTCTCATTAATAAATCATTTTTTGATGAGGAGCAGATCATTATTGACTATCACAAATAACTTATTTATGGATATCAGCAAAAGAAAGGTGATAGTAAGCCACCAAAATCCAGCCGATAAGAGGGCGTATATGCTGCGGGCTAACGCCCTTGGCCATCGGCACATTTACCTCCGCTGCGCTGCGGCAAACGTCTTATATGCTTGAACGTTAGTGCGCCAGAAAAAGCTTGGCGCTTCTTGCGGGGTGTAAGTCCCCGCGGGGTAAGGATTAGCCACCCACCCCTACCGA
This sequence comes from uncultured Leptospirales bacterium, assembly GCA_964624235.1. GTDB lineage: Bacteria > Spirochaetota > UBA4802 > UBA4802 > UBA5368 > CAZUXY01. The sequence goes on from CAZUXY010000086.1 coordinate 7,789, forward strand.
GTGTTGCATCGAAGATAACGTACAATTATACTGCTTCGCTGCGGCAAACGTCGGCAATGCTTGAACGTTAGGCGAAAATGCGATGCCTTAATGATAGAAAAAATAGTATGTCTATAAAAGAAATGCCTTAATCTATTTGTTAAATTCTTAATATAAACAAAATATTTGTTACGGGAGGCAATCGATGTCAATTTTTAATTTATTTAAAAACACGGCGATTCAATCCAATAGTAGCAACAATAGTTTATTAGTTCCTGTTAATACAAGTGAAGTTATGGCCAAAGGGCCATCTTTGCATAGTGATCTTGAAGGTTTGGTTTGGATTGCAGATGGTCCGTATAAAAATTTTACGAATGATTCAAGGAATAAGGATACTATTGATCTTGGATCAATAAAAATTACAATTTCATTATTAAATCAAGAAGAGCCAAGTCTTATATATACAAAGCAAAAAATATCAAAACCTGATGATATTTCAAAAGTAGATAGACCACCATATTTTCCAAGATACACCGATTTAACACCAGAACAGAAATGGATATACCTTCAATTATTGGCTAACCCATATAATAATTCTATAAATATTGGTTATGTTTTTATACTTTATTACGGGCTTGAACGTCATTTATTAAAAGGTGATTTCGAAAAAGCATTTCGAATAATATTAAAATTACGAGATGTTCATTCTAATAATTCCTTTCAGTTCTATTCCGCCAGTGCTCTTATTTTATCTGCAATGTTGCATAAGAGAGGGGATCTGGTAATAGAATTCATTGAATCACTAGATAAAGAATATGAATTTCATTTTTCTGATAATTTATTCTTAATTTGCTATTACAGTTTTAATTATGTGATTAAGGCATCAGATATCACTCGAATCGCAAAGTCATTTGATTTCACAAATATGAATTATATCAAGAAGTATCCAGATATATTCACTGATTCTTTAAGAACAATTTTACTTAAAAAATATGGAACTGATGGAATACTCTTAAAGAATTTCATAGAAGAATCTGAATTATCAAAAATTAGATCATCCAAAGAAAGAATATTTGCTAATGTCTCAATTATTGATGAAGAAATTCCAGTGCCACAATTTAATAATAGCAAGTTACTAAAAAATGAAATGTTTAGTTTGCTAGAAGAAGCACATAATAATGTAAAAGTTCTTCTTGCAGAAAGAAGAAAAGCGGGAAAACCGCTCCCAAGCCAGAAAGAATCGAAACCCAAAAAACAATTAACTTTTGACAAAGCACAGGAAGCGTCTCTCCTGAAAGATCTTAATAAAAACTCAAATAATTTAGTAAACAGACATTTTATATATATTTATCTTCAAGATTTTTACTATAAATATAGAAGTTTAGATAAGATGTACATTGAGAAATGTAAGGAATATTGCTTGTTGGATATTAATAGCTTAAAAGAAATGTTTGATGAATACATAAAACAAGAAATTAATCGCGTTAAACAGCTTGAAAATATATATGGTGCCGAAGAAACCAATAATGAAATTAATAGAATTAAAGAAGAAGTCTTTATTGGAAATATTCCGGCATTTTCACGATTATCAATAATATATGAAAAAGAGGAGAATATTGAAGATGCAATAAAGATATGTCAGCGCGCAATCGATTTAAAACAATCTGAAGAATATTATAATGAAAAAATCAATAAATTAAAATTGAAGTTAAATAAATAGTATTGCAAAACAAGGCATCGCATCTTCGCCTAACAAAGCATAACCGCTGCGCGCGGCCACAAGAAATGAAGCTGTGGCCGTGCTCGGCCTCGATAGTGTCAATAATCTTTCGCTTTTTTCCTAGTCCTCAAGCCAACGTTGTGTACCTATGCTGTTTCAATCATCAAATCTTTAATATAGTCCATATTGAGATATTATACCGCTCCCCTAACTTAACAAGCCTGCAATAAGACATGATATACCGTCCCCCCCAAACAACCGGACACCTCAAATAATAAATAGTAAGGGGAACACATTATTGAACAGAAAACAGGATAACCCTACCGTCATTTAATGGCTTAATCTCACCGCCATATATTGTTTTAGAACTTCAACTTTGGCTCTATAGCCGCCGTTTTTTTTATCCAGTAAATTGAGATTCACAAGCTCATCGATATCGCGTGACAGTGTTCTTTCAGACAATGCTGAATATTCACGGATAATGGTTGGATGCAATTCGTTGATTTCCTTTTCATTTAAATATTTATCAAATGGGATTCGTAAAATTAAATTTCTCCTTCGTTTGTTGGCCGAGGATGCTTTGCCGACTGTTTTCATATTATCAAAAATCCCGTAGATATAATTTCTCCATGTTATGTGTAATTGATTTTCCTGAATGATATTCAATGTATCACACAAACCATCCCTGAATCCCTGTACCGCGTACTCAATAAATTCCGTCAGGTCTTTTTTATTTGTGGCGTTCTCAATCTGTCGGTAATATTCGCTTCTGGTAAAATTATAATGATTTGACAGTACATGCGAAGCTATATCGGGTACGCTGGCCCTTAATAATAAATAGAATTCCAGCAGCCTCGCGGTTCGCACCTCTTATTGTTCAGTTAGGTTTGGAATTTATACCTTAGAATATACAATACGATCTTTGCATAATAAACCTCATTGACTTTTTACAACTATTTTGTTGAATTGATCGCAATTAAATATTGCGACAAAGACTGATGTATGGTACAAGGAGCACCGGGTTGTACAGAAAGGGTTTTTCTACAGATTCAACAAAGTATATAAGCTGCATCGCTTCGCTCCCTGGCCTTAGGCACATTTTGACTTCATTTCATTACGGCAAAACGTCTTATATGTTTGAACGTTAGTTGCAATACTTTTCCGGCCTTGTATTTCTGGTGTTTCCGCGCCTTCCTGGCGCGTAAAGAGTTTACAGGCTATTATACGGTTTCCCCATAAGAGATGTTAGTTGGACGCCTTCGGCGCGCGGGGAAAAAATACAGTCTTATTTCACAGACTGTTCACGAATAGTAGATTAGGAGGAGATATGAATAATCGCAGTATACTACTAATGACAATCTTTACAACACTATTTTTATCTTGTTCTTCAAATATGCCTCAAAAGCATAAAATTAATTACAACTGTGATATTTCAGTATATATTATCAAACCCATACACTATAAAAACTATTACCCAAAAAAGGTAATAGATTCAAAATATAGATTACTTTCAAATAATGATTTTACGTCACTTATAACGAGAAAAGTAAATGGTACACTATTTGTGTATGCAGAAATTGATAAAACATTACAGAGCAATTCTTTAACTACCTTGAATGCAAATCTTGGAAACTGGTTGATAGTGCGAATAAATAACCAGGATACAGTAATAGAACAAATTAATGAACACAAAGAAATTTTAAAAGAAATATATATATGGGATGATACAAAAGTAAATTTAATTCCTAAAGAGGTTCTTATTAATTCCAGGTAAGTAGAAATGTGCATTTGTTTTATGGGATGTATAAAACTCATACTAAATAATATTGAAAAACATTTTTATAGACAGAATATGTCATTTTTAAATTGGATAGTGTAGAAATTAGCTGGCAGTATATAAATTATCAGTTTCCTGAAAAACTCGGTAAAAGTGAAAAGTGCCGGTATTCATCTGACACTTCGCTTTGTGAGCCGCTTAGCCTGGTCTTGAAAACATTATTTTCCGTAATACTTCCCGACCGCCTTTAGAGTGAAAAAAAATATAATTAATGGATTTCAAGTTTAAGTATCTCAAAATCATCGAGAAACTGCCCTGGATACCCTGTCTAGTTCTTTTGCCTTGTTCACCCGGTAGATGCTTCTTGCCGGCGCTATGCCGTCACGCTTCATGTCCTGCCCCAGAGTGTATTTATATTCTCTTGGAAAACCCTATGTGTACTGATATTTAAGTATCAGCCTGTATACATCCTTAAATACCGGTAGATCGTAGTATGGAGCCATTAATACCCATTTCAAAAAAATCTTCCTCCCCGCTTGCGCGGGGAAGAAAATTGTTAAATAGCTGAATTGTGACGCTCATGGATGAGCTAATGCGACAGTCACGGATGACTTAGTGTCGAAGCCGTGACAGGAGGTTACAAAAAGGCTTCGACTCGACGACAGACATGGATGTCTGAAAAGTCGTCTGCCTAGAAAGCCCGGACAGCCCGAACCAGCCTGATGTAGCTTTTATCGGTGACGTCCTGGGTGCCATTGTCGAAACGCTGGTACCACGCGGCGCCATCAGTGACCTCAGACGAGCTCCAATAAAAAGTACCAACCGCAGCCTCGAAACCGCCAAGACCGGCTAGATGCAAATTTTTATACATCAGGTCTAACTCATCTTTGGAGGGCAAAAACCAGTATCCTTCTTCATCTTTGCGATAATCTCTGCATATTTGTGCCGCGCTGGTAACATGGCCACTCTGTCCAATAATCGCGTCAGTGTTCGCAGAGCCAGTTCCTATTGCGGTTTTAGTTGTCCCAACTAAAGAATAAAGATTACTCCATGATGATGGATTCTGGTCAATCGGCGCCGCCTCTAAGCCGTGTAATCCGCCATCGGTTACGTAGAATACTATTCCTACTCCGCTTGGACCAGTGTCGCCTATTGCGTAGGTTTTCCCGCCATCATCGTAGCAGGCCGTAAAAACTAAAGTTGTCGCAACCAGCAGCATTGCCAGAAATATAAAATGCTTCATCTAATTCTCCAAAAAGATAGTATTTTCCAATGAATGAAGGAATGAATAAAAAACCTTCATCACTCATTTTCATTGATTGATAACAATTCGTGCTCTGTATTACAAAGAAGTCAAGTTTTCCACTGACTTTTTCTACCTATTAAATAGTAATTTAATTTAGTTTGGTGTGGTTTCTCTTAGAAAATTTTTTCCGGGAAACGCAGCAATACGTCCGTGTATTGCTGCGACTGGCTGCCGAGAAGCGCGCCGCCTTCATATAGCACGGCGTAATGCGCGGCGCTCACTACGTTCGCTTGGGCTTCGCCTCATTTTTTCTTTTCCCTGCTTCGCTCCGCTCGCTTTATCGGGAAAAGAAAAAACTTCATATACTCGCAAACGTTATATGAAAGCGGCGCTTGACTGGTTTGGTTCTACTGCGAAGAAGCGGTCTTCCCAACCGCATCCGCAAGTTTCTTTCTGAAAGAGTTACCTTCTTCGTCATTGCCTATATTTATGCGCCAGGACTCGACGCGTGATTCGTCATAGTGCAGGCCGCTTATATTGATGCCTTTGAATTCCAGGGGGTCCGCGGTGAGAATTGTC
>CAZUXY010000087.1:0-12870 GCA_964624235.1 uncultured Leptospirales bacterium
CACAGCATCAACTATGAAAAAATAACCTTTCCTGATGTACTCGCCAGAAGCGCCGACAGGTTCAGGGGAAAAGACGCTTTTATATACATGGGGAAGCGGATCACTTTTGATGAACTGCACAGGCTTGTCAACCGTTTCACAAGAGCGCTGAGAAAACTCGGTGTGTCCAGGGGAGATAAAATCTCCACCCTGCTGCCGAATATCCCGCAGCATCTAATTGCCAATCACGCCGTATACAACTGCGGCGCCGTTACCGTTATGAACAATCCCCTGTATACAGAAAGGGAGCTGGAGTATCAGCTGAATGATTCGGACTCAACGGTGCTTATTACGCTGGACCTGCTCCTGCCCAGGGCGCTCAGCCTGAGGGATAAAACAGGCATCAAGCACATTATCACCTGCCATATAAACGATTTTCTGCCGTTCCCCAAAAAACAGCTTTATCCCTACGTGAAGAAGACCATGTACCGTAAGATTACTCCTCAGCAGGGAGTGTATCAATTCATGGATCTCTTGAAAGAGCAATCTGATGACCCGGTAAAAAATGAAGCCGAATGGGAGAAACCGGCGGCGATAATTTACACGGGCGGAACCACGGGTGTAAGCAAAGGGGTGGTGCTCTCGCACGCCAACATCTGTTCGGTGGTGCAGTTATTCAGGGCATGGTTCCCCGATTTAGAGGACGGGGGTGAGTGCCTTATCGGCAATTATCCCATTTTTCATTCGGCAGGTTACTCGGTAAGCCAGAACCTGCCGGTCTGGAGCGGATGGACCAGTATAATGATACCCAGACCGGAACCGGGCATAATCATCGACTCTTTGAAAAAATACAAACCGGGATTTTTACCCGGTGTACCTACCATCTTCGTCGGTTTGCTGAACAACGGTGAATTCATGAAAATGGACCTCTCGTATATAAAAGGTTTTTTCGCCGGAGCGGCACCGCTGCCGCTTGATGTGGTTAAAACCCTTAAGGATCTGACCGGCGCCGATATCTATGACGTATTCGGGCAGACCGAAAACACCGCGTTCGCCACCTGCACGCCCTGGGGCGGGAAGGTCAAGACAGGTACGGTGGGAATACCGCTGCCGGATACCGAAATCAGGATTGTGGATCTGGATACCGGCGATAAAGAACTGCCGGCGGGGGAAAGCGGCGAGATATGCATCAGGGGCCCGCAGGTCATGATGGAATACTATAAGAAGCCCGAGGAAACGGCCGCTACACTGAGGAACGGATGGCTGTATACCGCCGACATAGGTTTTATGGATGAAGAAGGGTACCTCGTCGTCAATGATCGCAAAAAAGACATGATCATTGCGGCCGGATTCAATATCTATCCCACGGAGATAGACAATATACTTACTTCACATCCCAGGATACTGGAAGCGTGCTGCATAGGCGTGCCCGACGGGTACCGGGGTGAGACCATAAAGGCATATGTGGTAAAAAAAGACCCCGCACTGAATGAAGATGAGGTTATCGATTACTGTAAAAAGAACCTGGCGGCCTACAAAGTGCCCAGGGGGATCGTTTTTATCAACGAACTGCCGAAATCCACGGTGGGGAAAATACTCCGCCGTGCGGTAAAGGAAATTGATATGGGAGAGCGGAAGACCGCCGGCTAGGAAAATATTTTACCGGCCAGCTCTGTTCTCAGCAGGCCGGAATGTTCCATAATCGAATCGATGATGCCGGTGATTTCGGGATCTTCGGTATTTTCAATAAAACACCGGTTGAATTCCCTCTCGGCTTCATTGATTTCGCTGATGTGTTTCATGAAGTTATCGCGTGATTTATACGACTTTCTGACCAGTTCTTCGTACGTTGCGCCGTTGCTGGTAAGCAGGTGTACATAATGGTTGTGGAGTACGGACAGAATCTCCCGGTAGTATTTTTTCTGACGTTCATTCATATCGATCTTTTTGACGATGTCCTCGGCGCCCGCGTTCCTGTCCCCCTTTACGTATTCAACGGCCTTTGAAAGCGCCTGTTTCCTGGTTAAAATATATTTGGATGAAAAATCCTTTCTCCCATCGGTGAATTTTTTCATACGAAAAAAGAAATATATAAAAATGATGGGAACAAGTATCATCCACACGCTCAGCCTGGGTTTATCGATCACCTTTGCCGCCAGGGAATCGGCAAAGCATTCTTCATGATCCAGGATGGCTTTCGCTTTCGAATCAATCGCTGACATGTCACCTGCCTGATGGATTGTAACTTTAAAGACTGTTGTTGATCAACAATTGTACAGGTGGTGGTAAAATCAAGAGAAAAAACCTTCATTGATCCGCTTGCAAAAGTGTGGTCAAAATGGATCAAAAATAATTTGATTATTATGCGGGAGGGTTATACAATGAATCAATGCAGCTTGAGTAAAAAACAGAATCAGGGGTGCCAGATGAAGCGTTTAACCGCGGCGTGTATCGTAGTATTCACGGTATCTTTAATGGTTACCGTTTTCGCGCAAAACAATTTCACTCGATCATTGAAAATACAATTCAGTTTGACCAGTATTGCGCTCACTGAGGGCGGTCCCATGGTGGAGGGAAGGAAATTCCGACCCGGGCAGACCGTCTGGGTAAATCTGAAGGTCAGAGGGGTAACCAAGGACGATAAAAAGGATGTCAATTTTCAGGCGGACCTTCTGCTTAAAGCGGATGACGGAAGGATCGTGCTCGATAAAAAGAACATCCTGAACCAGAGCCTACACGCGGGAGATATCACACCGGTGTTGAATACCACCTATAATATAGACCTGGGGCAGGGCATCGCGGCCGGCAAATATCATATCGAGATCACTTTCCGCGACATGTCGGCCGGTACGTATAATAAATTTAACGACTGGTTCGATGTGGTAACTCCCTGACGCGATGAACAAATCACCGGTTGCGACACGCATGTATGGCGCATCTGAAAAACCGGACGCAGGTGTAGTTGTATCAATAGTGTTTTTTGGGGAAATCATAGTGTTTTAACACGGCGGGAGATGAGGCCAGGGAGTCCCATGCTGACGTGTCAACTTCCACGCAGGCGATCCCACAGGTGGGAATATCGCCTGTTTCCGTCGCGATGAGTGTGTGTAAAAGTCCGGTGATTCCGGGGTTGTGTCCGCAAAGGAACACATGAGTGTATTTGTCTTTGAGCGACCCGAGTACCGCCAGCATATCTTCCGGGGAAGCCATATACAGTTCATCATAACGCCTGATTTTTGTTACCGGGTAGTCGCATTGGCCCGCGATGATCTCCGCCGTTTTGAAGGCTCTCATGGCGGGACTGCTTATGATCAACTGCGGCAGAATGCCGTTTTTCAAAAGGAGCAACCCCATCAGTATGGCGTCGGTTTTCCCCCGTGTGCTGAGAGGTCGTTTAAGGTCAGCTGCACCTTCGCGTTTCCAGCTTGATTTGGCGTGTCGAATCAGGGTCAGTGTTTTCATGATGCTAACCGTCCGGAATCCCTTGACCGCGTCACGGGTCGGTTATGGCATTACCGGATAAAATACACATACACCGTGAGACACCAGAGCAGTATCGTGTAGACGGTGAGGGCGGTGATTACACTGGTTTTCATCCATAGAAAAATAAAAACCGTAATCCCTGAAATTACCATAACAATATTTTCAAAATTCAAATACACCCTGTGCTCCTGACGGTTTTTGTGTTAATAAAAAATATTTTTTCCGCGTAAACAGTTGCTTTATTGAATCGAGCCGTGCCTGTATGTAGGTAAATACGACTGAATTTTAAAACGTTCCATAAAATAATCAAGGAAATTGAATAGAGGAATCACATGAAAAACCCTGAACTGCGTGAAAGGATAAAACGAATGGCCACGGCCCTGTCCGGCGTCATTCTGCTCATTTCGACATTAGGGGCTTTTATACAGTTTTTTTATGCAAAAGAGCCCTCATCAGGCGTAAACCCTTATATGAAAAAGTTTGCAACCGGCATAGTCCTGATAGCGGTCATCTGGATATGCTATTTTTTATATGTGTGGATATCACACCGCCAGGAAAAGAAAAACGACTGAAAGTCCGGGAGTAAAACCTTTTTTTTTCCAATTGTCGGGAATATGCGCTCAACCCTGATTCGTCGCATGGAAAAGGTCAGAAGCCGGTATAATGAAATCAGCGTTACTTCCCTTTAAAGGAAATTAATGGGAAATTGACAAAAAAAGCCAGTAAAAGGTGATGGTATGGACCCGTTCAACGGCATTGTCAATGAGCTCGATCGGTTCCTTGCTGAATTGAATCTTTTGCGTGAATCGATTCAAAACAATACCTCGTCGGGCGCCTCAACGATAGTGTCCAAATTAACCACGATCATTAATGGAATGGAAAAATTAAAAAACCGGTGTGTCATGGAAAATATAACACGATGCGACAATAATCCCCTGAGCAGCGACTGACCGGGTTCTCTTTTACGCAACATTACGTATACGGGTACGCGGTATAAACCTTGACTTTATCGACAATCATCGGCTATACTATTCAAGGGTTATTTAAGCGGCATAATAAATATAGTAAATGCATAACCCTGTGTTCGTATGAAAGAAGGAAATTATTCAACACTGATTCAGCTGCTGCCTGACATCATTTACAAGCTGGATGAGAACGGGAAATTCAATTATCTGAATGACGCGGTTTCCCTGCTTGGATATGCGCCGGCTGATCTTATAGGGAGGCATTTCACCGATATTCTCCATCCTGACGACGCCATGGTGTATGCTGATGGTGTCACCGCACACATCCGGAAGAAAAGCAACAATCACGAAACCGTCTGGGGACTGTTCAATGAAAGAAGAACCGGGGCCAGGGCGACACGGAATCTTGCGGTACGCCTTTTGCATAAGGGCCGCGATGCATTCGCCGAAGAAAAAGAAATATCGGGCGTGTTCCATGGGGAGGTGTTCGCGACCGGCATATACAGCGACCAGTCGAAACCCGGCAAGAGTTCCTATACCGGCACGATAGGAATGATCAGGGACATAAATGAACTGAAAAAGACCGAAGAAGTCATAGTTCGTACGGAAAAGCATTATCGCAGCCTGATAGAAAACTCAAACGATGTAATATCCATCATAGCCGGTGACGGGACCATCCTGTTTGAAAGTCCTTCAGTAAAAAATGTATTGAACATCGATGACATAGATATGATCGGAGAGAGTATATACAGCTATATTCATGACGAAGACGCCGGGATAATGGGTGATTATCTCAAGAGAAAAATGGAAGCGGAAAGCATACCAGCGACGGTCGAGTACCGTTTCAGGGACGGCGACAATAACTGGAGGGTGCTCGAATCGGCGGGAAAAACGGTTCATGATAAAAAAGATGAGGTGATGTGCTTTGTGCTTAATTCCAGGGACATCACCCGGCGCATTAAAGCCGAACAGATAATACGGGATTCATTAAAGGAAAAAGAATCGCTGCTGAAAGAACTGCACCACCGGGTGAAAAACAATTTCCAGATAATCATAAGCCTGCTGAACCTCCAGGGGAAAAAACTCAAGGAACCCGCATCGATCGATCTGGTCAATGATTTTAAAACCCGTATCAGGTCCATGTCCCTGGTGCATGAAAAGCTCTACAAGTCGAAAAATCTCGATACCATCGACATCAGGGAGTACCTGACCACTGTCACCAAAGAAATAATCCTGATGTACCGCCGGCACTCCAGGAGCGTTGAAACCAGACTGGAAATAGAGCGGCACTCACTTCCGACAAACAAGGTCATTTCATGCGCGCTACTGGTCAATGAGGTGATGAGCAATTCGTTGAAATACGCTTTTCCGGAAGGCTGGAACGAAACGCCGGTCATCACCTTGAAATTCATGAAGACCGCGGAAGGTTACCGGTTGATAATTTCCGATAACGGGATCGGCATGCCCGAAAAACATTCAACGGGAAACAGCACCTCGCTTGGACTGACCCTCATCCCGTTATTCGCCGAACAGATGGGAGGCGCTATCCGGATGAACAGTGAAAATGGCACTGAATACGTACTGGACTTCCGGGCATAGCCTCAACCATCGGTAACGTTATAAACCGCGGCCGGGTTTGACGAACCGCTCTCCCCGTATCCCGAAAGGTCTCTGCGGTAAATTATTAAATTCAAAACTTTTACTTGCAATGTACACCCGTTGTTTGTTATTTGTTGCAGGTGTTACTGCACATGAATTTACGGTCTAATGACCTGGTTAAACCGCTGCCCGATACTTGCGGCAGGTTGCGTTTGATCACACTATCGCCATACGGGTGCCGACGGAAATTATGAAAAAAACAGGTTTTGACAACAGCAGGTATCTTGAACAGCAAACAGCGGCGATTCTTGAACGGGTCGGCCTGGTCAACAACAGGCTTTACCTAGAGTTCGGAGGGAAACTGCTCTACGATTATCATGCCGCGCGGGTGCTGCCGGGTTTCGACCCCAACGTGAAAATGCGCCTGCTGCGGCAGTTAAGCGATAAGGCGGATATCATACTCTGCATTTATTCAGGGGATATTGAACGAAAAAAAGTCCGGGCCGATTTCGGCATCACCTACGACGCCGACGCGATGAAGCTCATCGACGACCTGAAAGACTGGGGTATCGATATACTGGCCGTGGTCATCACCAGGTTTGAGAACCAGCCGGCGGCAACCATTTTCAAGAAGAAACTGGAACGGCAGAATATACGGGTATACACGCACCGGTACACCAAAGGATATCCCACCGATGTGGACCTGGTCGTAAGCGACGAAGGGTACGGCGCCAATGAATACATAAAAACGACCAGCCCGCTGATAGTCGTAACAGGGCCGGGCCCCGGCAGCGGTAAAATGGCCACCTGCCTTTCCCAGGTGTACCATGACCATAAGAACGGTATCAGGAGCGGTTACGCGAAGTTCGAGACGTTTCCCATATGGAACCTGCCGTTGAAACATCCCGTGAACATGGCGTACGAAGCCGCCACCGCGGACATTGCCGATTATAACGTGATAGATCCGTTTCACATGGAGGCATACAATAAAGTCGCGGTCAATTACAACAGGGACGTGGAGACGTTCCCCGTGCTCAAGAGGATTCTCGAAAGGATAGGCGGTTCCAGTTATGGTTACCGCTCACCCACCGATATGGGGGTTAACCGCGCGGGTTTCGGCATCATAGATGACGATGTAGTAAAAGAGGCCTCCTGTCAGGAGATTATCCGAAGGTATTTCAGGTATTCATGCGAATACGCCATCGGGTTCGCCGACCGGGAAACGGTGCAGCGGGTGGAACTGCTGATGGAAGAACTGGGAATATCCTCAACCGACCGAACCGTGGTTCTTCCCGCCAGGGAAGCGGCCTCTGACGCGCAACAGGCGGGGAAGGGCAATGACGGCATCTATTGCGGCGCCGCCATTGAGCTTTCCGATGGAAGAATAATAACCGGGAAAAATTCACCCCTGATGCACGCGGCGCCCAGCCTGGTGCTGAACAGCATCAAAACCCTGTCGGGCATACCCGACGAGATTCATCTGCTCTCCCCTCACATAATCGACTCGATAATAGCGCTCAAGAGAAACGTGCTGGGTTCAAAAACAGTAAGCCTGGACCTGGAAGAAACCCTCATAGCGCTCTGCATCAGCGCCGGGACCAATCCCGCCGCACAGGCAGCAATGGAGAAGCTCACGGAACTCAGGAACTGTGAAATGCATATGACCCATATCCCTACACCAGGTGACGACGCGGGGCTCAAGAAACTGGGCATCAACTGCACCACCGAGGCGGAGTTTCCCACCAGGAACCTGCTGGAGAGATAGTTTTCAGGTGATATAAAAAGGTGTGCGGGGTTTACGGCCGCGGAGTATGCCAGCGGTATACCAGGTGAAACCACGTGCCGCTCCCTGCGCGCTTCGCGTTCTTGCGGTTAAGTCTTTTAAGTATCATACCTCCCGGCCTCACCCCATACCTCCGGCCCGGAGGTTTCAGAGAATACGTCGATGGTCGTCCCGTGGGGCCTTTTCAGGCTGCTTTTTCCCGTTCAGGAGGGGCGATAATGGACTCCTGTAGAGGTTCTGGAGGGGTATTGAAGAGGTTTCGGAGTGCCGACGCAGCGGCAACGGAGGACCGACGGAGCCTCTTTTTAAAAAAGCGCAGGGGATTCCCGGACGGAAAGACGGCGGTGCCGGTGACCAGGGGGGCGGTTTCGCCGTAGAGCACGGTGCGAAGAAATAGGTGGTACCCCATGCAGCTCTTTTTAAGCTTTTTACGGTGTTTGCGGGCCAGACGGTTCCATTCGGTTTTCTCTTCCACGCTCAGCAACTGCCAGCTGTGCACCGCGTCGGCGAAGAGACCCCTGCGTGCCTGCTGGGCCCCGGTGCGGGGATTGCGGCGCTTTTTAAAAGGATACATGCGGGTCTCGTCGTTCACGGTGGAGAAGACCACCCTGCCGAAACGGCCCCTGATACAGTGTACGGGAAAGCTGGTTTCTATTTTTGCCATGATGTTTCCTCCAAATATTGGTGCGCTGTAGTGCTGCGAATGAAGATGCGAGTTTTTACGCTATTTCTGTATAATCTTTTTTTCTTTGTAAAGTACTCATGCAATAATAAATAAAATTATAATTCAATCATTTTTTATCTATTGATGATATAATTTGACTTCGGCAATCAATTCATGCTAAAAATAGTATGTACGGTAATCGATACCACTTTTATGAATGAGGGAATTGCGTCAGGCGGAGGAATAGTATGGATGATCTTCAAAGGATCAAAACAGATATCCAGAAAGAGATAGGCGACCTGGCTAAAATTATCGCGCTGCTCAGCTTCAAATATAAAGACGAACCGCTGCTCGATGACGCGCAGAAGGCCTTCATGGGCCTGGCAATGAATGTGGGCAAAGCGCTGAACATTCAGGTGCGGTGAAGTTGGTAAGGATCGAAGCCCGGGCTACCGGGACGATTCGGCTTTACTTTTCAAATGCTCAAGCCACTGATCGAGTGATTTTTCCAGGAATTTCGGCTTCACGAGCATAAGAATGAGCACCAGCCAGCCTTTGATGGTTTCTTCGGTGCTCACGATGGTGCCGTTGCCCTTCTTCTTGAAATACCACGTGTGATGGGCGTGCATGCCGGCGGCTTTGCCGGTCCAGCTGATCGCTTCGTTCTCCATCACCTTCTCTATGGTCGAGACTATCGGCACCCCTCCTGATTTCCAGCGAAACACCGAACCGGCTTTGAGCGGTCCCTGCAGTGCCGCCGCGGTGACGGCAGGGTGCCAGGATTTCCATTGATTGATGTCGGTATGTATCTTCCAGACTTTCGAGACCGGTGCGTTGATGTATACGGCCTTTACGGATTCCAGGGTACCGGGTCCGGATGCGTTCATGGTTTCCTCCCTGCCGGTATGGATTGCGGTTGATACGGTCGTTCCGCCGGCATGATCCAAGCTTAAGGGCGTTACGCGGGGAACGTCAACCAGATATTTGCGGAAAATGGTGAAATGAAGCGCCATTCGTCTGTCATTTGACGTTGGACCATTTATTAATATTGACGAACTGAAAAAACGGACTGAAACTTGAGGACAGCTCAGGAATAAGCAGCGCCATTATACGTTCATGAAACAGGGTACACGGCACAATGATCAATGATATACATCCACATGTTCTGGACACTGCCTACAGGCGGCCGGCGGATATTAAAAGCGAGGATTATATTCTCTGTTATAAGGATAATACCATACTGCTTAAAACAACGGGAGACAATTACCGGATCCCCAGGCTTTCGGATTTCCATAACACCATACCGGTCACCGGTGTGACCTACCTGTTTGCGCTTGATTCATGTGGTTGTTTTTTGGCCGCAAATCCTCCGTCCGTAGACGAAACCATGGTGTATCATGAAATAATCTCGTTACGCAATTTAAAAAGCAATGAATACGCCTGGATAGGAGTCCTGGGTTCTCAGCTGATGAACTGGTACGACACCAACAAATTCTGCGGGAAGTGCGGTTCAAAAACAGGAATGAAAGATGATGAAAGGGCAATACTCTGTCCCGTCTGCGGCACCATTGTGTATCCGAAAATAACTCCCGCGATTATCGTCGCCATCACCTGCCGCGATAAAATTCTGCTCGCCAGGGGAACACATTACAGCGGATCATTTTATGCCCTGATTGCCGGATTCGTGGATATAGGGGAATCCCTGGAAGAAGCCGTTCGGCGTGAAGTAAAAGAGGAAATCGGCATTGATATTCAAAACATACGCTACTACAAGAGCCAGCCATGGCCTTTCTCGGGATCGCTGATGATCGGATATTTCGCCGAAGCGGACGACACGCAGCCCATTATAATCAATGAAAATGAAATAGAAACCGCGGGCTGGTTCGAGCGTGGGAACCTGCCTTCCAGAGCGCCGAACATCAGCATTTCAGGTGATATGATAGATGCGTTCGAGAACAACACATTTTAATTCATTCATACAGGATCGCCGCCATGAACACGTCGGTGAAAATAAAGCAGGCGCGCAGGCTGCTCACCGGTTGCCCTGGCGCATGCCGTTACATTGTCGTGGTTGAGTATACTATTGACATGAAAGGAAATCGCTGTTATAATTTCTTATACATTACTATATGACAATAAGACGGACGGGGGCCGGCAGCATCCGACCGGTAAATTATGGATAATCGCGACAACCATCGAACAGTGAAGAGTATTTCAGTAATGGTGAACTGATGAACGGTATCGTGAAACTCCGCGTCAACGGGGGCCAGTTATGCTGGTAAGTCTGAACACATCACCTGACGGAAAGTATATTGCCATGAAGGTGAAAGGAAAAATAAACGGAGTGATGATGCTTGAATATATACGAAAGGCACATGAACTAGGTGACAAAAAGGGAATATCCAGATATCTGCTGGACATGACCGAAGCGCGAAACACCGATTCAGTCGCGAACAATTACCAGTTTGCCTATATGAAAGTACGGAAACTGGAACGTATACACCAATTCCCCACCGTGGCGGCGCTGGTGAGCCCCGACGACCATTCACATGATTTTGTAGAGACCGTATTAGTCAACGCGGGATCAAATTTAAAAATTTTCAGGGACCATGAAGCCGCCGTACGCTGGCTGGACGAATGCTGAATTTCCGCGTCCGCCGGTAGAAGTTTATGGTAAACTTCAGTCAAATCGAACGTTAGTCCGCATTCGAATGAACCGGCATAAGCAGGACAATGTCCGCTTCAGAAAGGGTTTCCGAGTCTTCGGCAGGCCTTGTGATCCTGCGGTTCCTCAGAAAGACGTCGGCCGCAGCAAGACCGTCACGAAGAACGCCCGGGGGCAGGTGCTCTATGTCGAGGATGCCGGCACCGGCGACGATAACGTCGCGGTTAACGCGAAAATGGGCTTTTACTACGACCTGGCCGGGAACCGCGTCAAGAAGATGGACCTGAACAGCACCTCCATGGACGGGAACGTCCCGGCGGGGCTTTTCACCCCCGGCGTCAAAGACACCTCGGGCCATAATATCGCCTGCTGGCAGTATGACGGCTTCGGCCGGCTTATCGCCGCGAGCGACCCCGACCTGGGCTATATGGGCTACAGCCGCAACGGCTTCGGCGATATCGTCAGCCAGACCGATGCCCTCAACCGGACGACGGTAATGAGCTATGACCGGGCCGGGCGCCTGGCGGAAAAGCTTCTTCCCAACTCCGAGGGGGTGGTCTACTATACCTATGACGGCATTGCCGGGAGCGACAACGGCAAGGGGCGCCTGGTGGCGGTCGACGACCCGGCGCAGCGGAAAGTATTGAGCTACGATCTGCTGGGCCGCACCAAAAAGGAAACGCGCTACTTCAAGAACCTGGAAAGCGGCATCGCCGACCTCGACAAGGCCTACGAGACCCTGTATACCCATGACCTTTTGAACCGCGTCACGGAGATACAGTATCCCGTTGACCCGCGGGGAACGGCCCGGGTGACCGTGAGCTACCGCTACATGGCCGCCGGGGTGAACCGCATATCGACCGCCTATGACGGCGGTTCACGGGACATCGTGTCGTCGGTGAGCTACAACGAGTTCGGCCAGATGACCTCCATGACCCGCGGGAACAACGTCACCACGAGCTATGAATACGACATCAAGGGTCGGCTCACCCATCTGCTCTCCACCACCTACACCAACGAGATCTACAGTTCGATCCAGGACGTGAACTACACTTTCAAGGTGGACAACAGCATCGCGCAGATTGAAAATGTCTATGACATGGGCACCGATACCGGCAGCACGCTTTTCAGGCATCCGTGCCTGCGTGCGGCACTTCCCACATCGTGTGGGTCGCCTTCGGCGGCACCATATGGCATACCTACACCTATGACGGCTTAAACCGCCTGGTAAGCGCCTCGGGCCATTACCAGAAGACCGAACGGAACGGCTTGGGCCTCAACAACCCGCCGCCGCAGAAATACGAGCGTGCCTTCGGCTATACCCACAACGGGAACCTGACCCGAAAAGACATACTGGACCCGGATTCCCATGCCCTGGTGGACCGCTGGAGCTATGTCTATGCCAACCACGCGGCAGGCGCCATCAACACCACGGTGTATGGTTCGGACCGGTTCGTGATGTACTACGACGCCGCCGGCAATATGATCCACCAGGCCGACAACGCCGCCGGCCGCGTAAAACAGATGGCCTATGACTCTGCCAACCGCATCAAGACGGTCACCGATCCCAACACCTCGGAAGTAGTGGGCCAGTATAAATACGACGACCAGGGGTTCAGGGTGAGGAAGACCTCTCTCTATGACAACGGCGCCGAGAAGACCGAGACCAAGCTCCTCTACGCCTCCATGTATTTCGGCATCGAGATCCAGAAAGATGTGTACACCCTTGAAG
>CAZUXY010000088.1:0-8372 GCA_964624235.1 uncultured Leptospirales bacterium
AATGGTTTTCAGAGCTTCGATGCTTATGGAAATCTCATTGGTATCGTGAGCAATGTTTATTATCCTTATGGTGACGTTTTTATTATCTATGCCCAGAGGATTGGTGTAGGCGTTTTCAAGTATTCCCCTGTCCATGACATATATAAGAATCCGTTTGACCAATGCGTTCATTTCCGACGGTTTCGGGTGACGTAACACATTGTAGAGTGTCCTGTCATCTAATAATAGATATTTGGGCAGTTTGGACTTCAGGGTCATGAACTGGAAGGTTCTATCCTCAATTCCGTGGGGAGGGATTTCCATTAAAGTCGTTTCCACATAATCGAAAAGAACATCCACCATTTTCATTCTTTCCACCAGAATCGACTGGTCCCTGTCAAATACCAGCGGCACGGTTTCGGAAACACGTTTGCGTTCCATCATGGTTTCCGACTCTATGCGGTAAATTATATCTCCGGGAACCCGTATATCTTCACGGGCAATATCGCCGATACTGTAACGATACGTTTTGCCCACCATATTCAGTGAAAGAAGGACGGTTGAAATGACGATTACTCCCAGTATAAGGAACTGAGACCTGCGCACATTTCGATTTCTTAATGCGGTGTGCATCGATCGTGTGAATATTTTTACCATTGTAACCATAAATGGGAGCCTGTTTAAGGTGCCGGGGGTTTATTCGGACTTTTCGTCTTTCTCGTAAGCGGAAACAATTCTTTCCACTACCGGATGACGGCAGATATCTTCTTTTGAAAAATGAATCATTTCTATCTCATCCACCTCCCGCAGGATTTTCATTGCGTGGAGCAAGCCAGATTTCTTGGGCTTTTCGAGGTCAATCTGGGTGGAATCTCCTGAAACAACAATCTTCGAGTTGTTTCCCATTCTAGTCAAGAACATCTTCATCTGCGATACAGTGGTATTCTGCCCTTCATCCAGTATTATAAAGGATCGGTTCAGCGTTCTACCGCGCATGTAGGCCAGAGGTGCGATTTCAATATTGCCTTTTTCAATTAGTTTAGTTACGCGTTCAAAAGTTATAAGATCGAAAAGAGCATCATAAAGGGGTCGCAGATAAGGATTAATTTTCTGAATGAGATCCCCTGGCAAAAATCCCAGATTTTCTCCCGCCTCTACAGCCGGCCTGGTCAGAATAATTCTTTCGACTTTGCCGGTAAGGAAATAGTTAAGCGCCACAGCAACAGCAAGAAACGTCTTACCTGTACCCGCAGGTCCGGTGGAGAATGTAATGGCATTCTTTCTTATTGAGGTGATATAGTTCGCCTGGTTGAGAGTTCGAGGGGCGATCGTGCGATTGGTTTCAGGTATCAGTATTTTTAACCGGTTGATCTCCTCAACATCGATTGTTTTTCCTGAGGCCACCGTTGTCGCGAGGTATTTTATATCGAATTCGTCAAACTCATATCCTTTCTCACGTACAAGCAGGTAATCGGACATTACGTGTATTAACCTCCCTGCTCTGCCTCCCCCACCCCGTTCTTTGCCGATTATAAGGGTATTACCCCTCGGTATAATACTTACACCCAGGATTTTCTCGATTATCCTGATATTTCTGTCCTGCGGCCCGCATATCCTTTTATAAATGGATATGTCATCGAATTCTATGCGCTGTTCTTCCGTACTACCAATCATTTTCCGCGGTCGGTAATTTTAATTGAAAGCTCCCTGAGCTGTGACGGGGCCACAGGTGAGGGCGCATTGCTCATCAGGCACTGTCCCTTCTGAGTCTTGGGGAACGGAATGACGTCCCTGATGGAGTTTTTTTTCAAAAGAAGCATTAATATTCGATCCACGCCCAGAGCAATACCTCCATGCGGTGGAGCTCCGTATTTCAAGGCCTCCAGCAAAAAGGAAAACTTTATACGGGCTTCTTCATCTGATATTCCAAGTGCCGAAAACATCCTTCGCTGTAAATCCGTGTTGCTGATCCTTATTGAACCGCCACCTATCTCCGATCCATTCAGGACTACATCATACGCCTCAGCTTTCAATGTATTTACCGTTTCTGGTGTTACCCGGTCAAGCAACTCAACACAATCCGGCTGCGGGGAGGTGAAGGGGTGATGTTTCGCGTAAAAACGTTTTTCTTCCCTATTGTATTCCAGCAATGGAAAATCCACTACCCACAGGAAATTCAGTTTGTCAGTATCGATCAACTGCAAATCCCTGCCGATCTGCAGTCTCAGATTACCAAGAGCGTCGTTTACCACGTCTTCACGGTCGGATGAAAATATCAGCAGTGTATTCCCTGAAAGTTTGAGCTTCCCAGCCAGTGCATCTTTTTCATCATCCGAAAGGAATTTTGATATTCCTCCCTCAAACTGTCCGTCCCTGTATCGCAACCATGGAAGTCCCATGGCCTTGAATGTTTTCACATATTCCGTGTATTCATCAATCCTCTTGCGTGATATTTCACCCCCGTCCTGCACCGGGAGGCATTTGATGATTCCCCTACCCGCAAGTGTTTCCTTAAAAACATTGAACTGTGAATTTTTAAATATTTCGCCGCAATCTGCAAGTTCAAGACCGAACCGTGTATCAGGTGCGTCTTTTCCGTATCGCATCATTACATCATCATAGGTATATTGCGGAAAAGGTATGTTTATATCAATATTCAACAGTTCTTTGACAATCATCTGCAACAGGCCTTCAATAACGGAAATTATCGATTCCCTGGTTATGAACGACATCTCAAGATCGATTTGAGTAAACTCCGGCTGCCTGTCATTACGAAGATCCTCATCCCTGAAACATTTTACAATCTGGAAGTACCGGTCAAATCCTGATACCATTAATATCTGTTTGAAGATTTGGGGGGACTGGGGCAACGCGTAAAACATTCCCCTGTTTATCCTGCTCGGCACCAGAAAGTCCCTTGCGCCTTCAGGTGTCGATTTGTTCAACATCGGTGTCTCAATTTCTATAAACCGGTTTGCACTCAGATAATTTCTTGTTACCTGCATCAAACGGTGCCGGTTGATTATCGTATCGCGCATTTCCTCCCTGCGTAGATCAAGATACCGGTATTCAAGTCGTATTTCCTCGTTGATCTGATTTCTTGCATCCAGAGGAAACGGTGTTACTATCGAAGGATTAAGAATAATAATATTATCAGCCTCAATCTCAAGAAATCCGGTACTGATGTTCGGGTTGACAGTTTCCTCGGACCTCTCCCTGACCGTACCCTCAACATGCAGGCAATATTCATTTCTGACCTGGTCCAGTGTTTCGGCAATCGACTTTGATTTTGATGAATCCACAACTATTTGCACCACTCCGGTTACATCTCTCAGTTCAACGAAAATTATGCCTCCCAGATCCCTCTTTTTATCAACCCACCCATTAAGACTTATCTTAATTCCGAGATCTTTTTTACTCACTTCACCGCAATATACCCTGTCGTTGAACATTGTGACACCCTTTATTTTCGATCTTACTTTATTCAACTGATTCTACTTTACCGGGAAACCGGAAATACTGTCAGATAACTCATTAAAATCGCTTTTTCTCTTTATGTTTAAGAACAGACAACCATTTTATTCTTATATCACGAAGGAAAGGCCGACTTTATGAATAGTTGAAATACTATCCTCCCTGCAAGTTGGAATAATTGGTTTTACGGCTCTATATTTTGTCAAGCGATAAACCATGCGGCAATTTTCTGCCCTGTTTATGGCTGAGATACCCGTATTACAAACCACTATATTGCTCAATAAAAATCTTAGTAGCGTAACACAATCATTCTAATACTCACACCAGTAAATAGAGTATGTACCCATGTTTAGAAAATACCTTCACGCTCACGATAAGTATTAGTACGCTAATCGGACCCAGATAAAACTTCTTTCCTTATTACTTTCAGGAATCGCTGATAATTTTCAGACTTTGGATCAAGGTTAATCGCATATTCACAATCCTTTATCGCCTTGCCGATATCACCTATATCATAATATACCAGCGCTCTGCTGTAGTACGATTCACTCTGATAAGGATTTATTTTCAGCGAACTGTTGAGATCTGCCAGTGCACAGGCATGATCACCGACCATCCTGTGTGCCAGGCCGCGATAGTTATAGGCCCTGAAGTTCTTTTCATCATACGAAACAGCCATGTTGAAATCCTCAATGGCCTTACTGAAATCCGATTGGACAAAATAAGCCAGTCCTCTGTGATTGTAGATTACCGACATTATATTAGAAGAAATTCCGGTCGTCAAAAGACGCGTATAGAGCTCGACTGCTGTGTCAAACCTTCCTTCATTGTGTGCGGTAATTGCTTTTAATAGTAGGGTATCCAGGCTATCGTCATGTTCATTTATAATCTGGTAATCATGCGCGATTCCGCCTTTATCCCGTTTTCCCCCTTCATCATTTGTATGCTTTCTATCATTATTCCAGCCCATTTTCTTATAAAGAGTATCCCTGCGCATTTTAAGTTCGATATCCATTTCTCTTTGATAATCACGTATCTCCTGGAATATTATATCCGCAAGAGTCAGACTGGCGTTCAGGGCTGCAAGTTTTCGTTTGAGAGGAAGGTCAAAGCTGGAGAATTCCGATTTATACACCATTTCGTGTTCAACCTCCGACCATGCATCCTGTAATGTAGTCAGTAACTGTATCTCGCAGTACTCTAGTTCTCCAATTTTGTCGGTATTGTGCATTGACGGTGGTATTTTTATCAGCATGTGAATTGATTTGTATCCAAATTCACGGAATGATTGTTCTATACCTTTCCTTTCGATCTGCGCCAGTTCAAAATCGGAACATATAAGCTTCTCGATGACGTCAATATCAGAAAGAAACGGGCAGATTATCCTGACACCCAGTATATCATGTATTTCAGATGGACTTCCTTCAACCGGATTTTGCAGGCGGCGTAATAATTTATTGAAATAACTTTCAAAGCTTTTCACTCTGAATTTTATTGAAGCATTTATTTCAGTCACATCGAGTATCTGTTTTATTTTCCTTACAATGTTGAGCAGGATTTCTTCATATACCGGCAAACGTGACTGATAATCAGCTTCAAGCTTCAGGCGTTCAGGAATTGATTTTTTTTCTTCACGCATTATTCACTCCGCCTTACCGGTGAATTTATACGTTACGTCATTCGGTGCTGTTTTTTCACGCACTTTAACTTTGTCTCTTACATTAATCCAAATATATAATGATGTGAACGATTTCAGGCCTGTTTCCCGTGCGAACTGGAGGGCCCCACGTCCCGAAACCGCTGGATACATAATAGTGAGTATTATACTTTTTCATGTATCCCCAGCTCAATTCATACACTTTTCGTGTTATAAAATTGAACGGCCACAACTGACCATGATGAGTGTGTCCGGAAACCTGCAGATCCACACCGTTATTACTCGCTTCATCCAGATTGTACGGCTGATGATCCATTAAAACAACAGGGTATTTCCTGTTTATTCCCTGCAAAATTTCCGAAATTGATTTTCGTTTCTGTCCATTGAACCTTTTAATGCTGCGGTCTTCTCTACCTGCGACATAGAAAAGGTTCCCTATCAAAACACATTGGTCCCTCAATACATTTACGCCATGATTCCTTAGATAAGTTACCGCTTCATTCACGCCTCCAATATATTCATGGTTACCTGTGACGGCAAATACGCCGAAACGCGATTTTATATTTTTCAATGTATCACCGATGTTTTGCGCTATTACCGGTTTTAAATCCTCATCGACGATATCACCCGCAAGCAGAACCGCATCCGGAGAAATTTCATTTATGGTCTTAACCATTTTTTCAAGACGGGAATTACCGATTAAAATACCGCAATGAATATCGGTCACCAGTACGATGTTCAGTTTTTTCGATACCGATTCTTTTTCAACGGAAATGTTCAGGGTTTTTAAGTCGGGAGTAATAGCGTTAAAATGTCCGGCTATTACAATTAATATTACAATAGCCGGCAATATTAATCCTGCTGCTCGTTGATAAGATGAAATAAATGGATCACCAGCAAAACGTATTTTTATTATACTGAGGAAAACATCGTTCAATATAAATCCAATAAAAAGATAGACCATTACCGCAAGCCAAAAGGACCCGACCCATATGCTGAATTTACTGACGGTGCAAATGTCAAATCGCTCTATAATTCTGCCAACGATAAAAGAAAATGAAATATAAAAAAAAGAAATTATATATATCCATTTAATCAAAGCAGACTGGGGTAAAATTCGCCAGAATTTTAAAAAAATATATCCGTTAGCAAAACAATAAATTATTAAAAATACTATGAAGAACAGTATAAACGCCATGTTTCTAATCCGCCGTGCCATTCACCAGTATCTTGATTTATCCATCTGCAACATTTTTGAATCATGTTTTATAATATTTTACGGAACATCTGGTGAGTAATAAAAAGCTTATTAAATACAGTCCAAGCCGCAACATGCCTGTTCCCCATAAGGAAAACAGGCATGTCTTACTTCTTCGACCTTTTTGAATCGACTGGATACGCCCTTACCTTTCTATTTAGTCACTCTCGGTATAACGACGATATCGACCCTGCGATTAAGGGCTTTGTTAGCAGCCGAATTATTCGGTACAATCGGATTGTATTCACCATAACCGGCGGCTCCGAAACGGGACCGGTTCAATTCTTTTTTCCTCAACAGATATCCCAGCACAGACAACGCTCTCTCGGTAGAAAGCTGCCAGTTGTTACGGAACTGTCGTGTTTTTATCGGGACGTTATCGGTGTGTCCTTCAACCATAATTTTGTATTCCGGATAACTCTCCAGAATGTTTGCGATTTTGCCGAGTGCCGGAAGTATTTCCTTTTTCAATTCCGCTGATCCCGAATCGAAAGATATGCGGTCATCTATGTTTATGATCAGCTTGTCATGAAACTTCTTGAGTCTTATCTCACCTTTGCGAATTTCGTCCTCAAGTTGTTTTTCCAACTCATTGGCCTGCTTTTCCATTCGGTCGAGTTCGGCTTTCTGGGATTTTGTCAGGTTCTTCAGTGAAACGAGGTCCTCGTTGAGATTTTTGATTTTTTCATTGAGCATAGAGATTTCTGCAGAGTACTTTTTTCTTAACTCCTCCATCTCGCTGAGGTGTTTATTCCTTTCTGAAAGAAGAGTTTCCCTTACTTTCTTCAACTCATTTTCGTACCGTTCCTGAAGCTTTTTGTTCTCTTCTACAAGTTTCTGTTCTGTATCGCTGCCTTTTTTTTGCAGGAGATTGATGGTTGCTTTCAGTTCATTTATGCGTTTCTCCGCTAATTTTTGATCTTCTGCCCGCTGCTTCTCACATACGGAAATCTTCTGATTGAGATTTGCGATTTCATCTTCAAGTCTTTTTATTTGTGATTCCAGATTAGCTTTCTCGTTTGAATACTGTGTTCTGACACTTTTCAGTTCCAGTTCTACCGCGACCTTTTCATTATAAAGGTTTTTATAGTCGCTGGTCCATTTGAACTGGGCATGCAGGCTTGATAAACCCTGGCCTGAACACACGAACAAAATGATCAGGATACCCCTAAAGGCCATTTCAGCCGTTTTATTAACTGTGGATTTCATTGCGTTTATTCTCCGGACTTTTTGAAATCATTTAGCTTATTCTCGGCTGTTTTCAGCAAATCGGAATATCTAGTAAACTCTTTCTGCTTGTTCTCTAGCTTGGCTTTTTGATCATTATAATACTTCTCGTATTCTTCGAGATTGATCTTGTTTTTGTCTCTCTCTTTGGAATCTTTTGCCGTGGCGTTAATTCCCTTCATTGTTTTATCCTGAAACGCTCTTCCAATTTTGGCTTTCTCATAATTCAATTCGGCAACCTTGACGGCAAGCTCGGCGTTCTTAAGCTCGCTGTACACTTCATCATTGTCTTTTTTCGCATTCAGGTAATCAAAATTGAGTTTTTCCAATGTTAACTGTCTTTCATTTTTTTTCTTCTCATTGTTCAATTGGACCAGTTTATCGGTTTCATTTGCAAGCGTATGCAGCTTCTCCTTCTCAAGCAGATAAGATTTTTCCTTCTCAAGACGGTTTATATCCTTTTCACTTACCAGTATTTTCTGCTTTAATATTTTTAAAGAATCTTTGACTTTCGTGTTTTCCTGATTGATTTTGATTATATCCTGCTCCAACATGCTCATCTTCTTCTGCTCTGCCGGTGTCGCATCTTTCAGGTAAATATCCTTGACGGGAGGCGGCATGGTGGCGAAGCAACCGATGATAAAAACCAGAATACCCATTGATAAAAAATATTTTTTCATGATGTTTACCCTCAAATAATTATTTGTTTTGTTTATAGGTGGTAATAGTAACTACCCAAAATTTATTCAAAAAGTCAAACGAAAATAATTGTTATTC
>CAZUXY010000088.1:8382-12003 GCA_964624235.1 uncultured Leptospirales bacterium
ATATCATAAAGCGGCAGAGTTGTTTTCTTCCTGCAATTTTCTGACTTTTATATTATTACCAAGGAATGACTACCCTATACAAATATCATCAGTTAGTTTGAAATTAATGCAGATAATTCATAATTTTATCTTTATCAATAACGCTGTTTCTGTTATTATAAAAACGCCTGATCAGATAGCTGAATATTTTTCTTGACATGTTCACTTACATATGTTTATCTATTAGTAAACAAATTCACATGGTGGTGTTGAGATGGATGACATTATTACTGAAGTAAGGGTGTTTCCGAAGGAAAATTTAGGGAAAACCCTCGGGTTTGCCAACATTACCCTTCTGGAAAAATTCGTGGTTAAGAATTTACGCATTGTCCAGGGTGATAAGGGCATATTTATAGGAATGCCTTCCAACAAAAGGAAAAACGGTGAATTTATCGATCTTTTTTTCCCCATTACCCAGGAGGCCAGGGATTTAATAACCAATGCGATTTTAACGAAATATAACGAAGTTATCAAAAGTCAGGAACACACCAGCCAAAGCGCGTAAAAATATAAAAAATTTTTTCCATCTTCTGTGTGAAATTACACCTTCTTCTTTATCATAATAAGGAAGATTATTTAGATTTTAACATCTCAGCTAATCACCTTTCATCTTTGACATGAATCCGCCGACAAAGGAGGTCATTCTTGCCAGAACCAGCGCACTGATAACTATATCAATTAATCGCGGTAACACTATTCCGGTCCCTTTGAAAAGTCTAAGAACACCCACCTTATAACATAAGAACAGACAGATGATAATAATTATCCCGTCACGGCTGGCCTCGAAGGCCCTGCTCGACTCCATGGCGCTCAGCGAGCGCATTTTGAATATAGCCATGATAGCCGCTTCCAGTATTATTGCGATTACAAATAAATTTATAACGTTTTGTATAAGTGCTTCAATATTCATTGATCCACCTCGAAATGTATATTTTTATAATAATAATTTCTTGTTTCATAATTCCGGCTCTCTGTATTTGAATACCGATACGCTGATTTATATCATCCCGTTAAATATTTTACAAGTAATTTATTATTCTGTTGCTTCTGTATCTTCGTTCAATTTCTATATCAAATTCGTATATACTAGACTGTTATGCGTTTCAATTCAACGACATGTATCGTTTCAATAATGAACGGAAAATTAAACGATTCTTTTGTTACCAACCACCTTAGGGTTCATGGTATTTGTTGTTAAACCCGAAGGGATCCTATTGCTTACACTTTGGATAATTAACTTTTCTAATTTCCGTGACAGTCATGGGGACTGTTGAAATATCGGGGCCTTTCCAGGACACCGGCCCCGATAATTGTTGGATTACTGAATTAGAGTATAATGTATAATCAGATCCACTTCAGTATGCCGGCAAAAATAACAATCATCGAAGCATTGACAAGAAACAACCCGCCTATGACTCTTTTCTGGAGTGACGGTTTCCAGTCATAGCAGTACATTGAAACAACGAAAAACGGGATATACACGGTAATAAAAACCGTGAGAGCCCCCCACCAGGGATACACCCAGACAAAAGCCGGTGTCTTGACAAGGAATATCTCAAAAATGGAAAAAAAAGCCGCATTCCCAATTGCGAATACAAGCCTGTTGTTGATACCCATTATTTTTAAAGAAGGATCTTCCGGAAGTATCTTGCTGAAAACAAGTCCGGCGATCGAGAACATGAGGCTCAACTCTACACCTACACCGACGAGTAGCAGAAAAGCTGTCCCTGTTGGGACCGTCCAGAGAGCGTGACCGCTGAGATGCTGTACCAGCGCATTTATGATTTCGACAAACCAGTGAACCATATAGAGAGATAAACCAGCCGCTACGCCCTTCCAGTTCTTCTTTGATGCCTCGTTGAAATAGACATATACCACAAGCGCAAGCAGAGGAATTACATACCATTGAAAGTGAGCACCTGAACGCAAAATTCCCAGGGCCTGCTGAGTTACTTCAGGATTGTTCATCAGGAACCTCCTTTATTATTTGATCTCAACAATAATTTCTAATATTTTCACTACCGAAAGGTCAAGTCATAATCGTTATATGAAAGTACTTACATCGGTATGTTTAATTCTTTAGCAACTTTAAAACTCCCTGTATTAATGTTCATTTACATCTTGCCAATTAAAGACCCGGATGAGCGTTATAATAAATAGAGATCATCTTTGTAGAAATTGATGGATCAACCACAATTCATAAGGGTCCTATCAAATATAAAAAATATCCATGGCAGGAGCACACCATGACTTTAATGGATTATTTCATTAAGATACCCGAGATTACCTCTGAGGAATTTAAAGAAATAGTAAACAACCCACCACCCGATGGTTACCAGCTTTTGGACGTAAGGCAGGAAGAGGAATTTAAACTCGAACACATCCCCGGCGCATATCTGATTCCACTTGGTGAATTGAACGCAAGGATCGATGAACTGGAAAAATCCAAACTTATCCTCGTCTATTGCGCTTCAGGGAACCGTAGTCGTGCAGCGGCATCTGTGCTGATGAATGGGGGATTCGAAAATGTCTTCTCAGTTACGGGTGGTATACAGAGATGGAAGGGCCTTAAGGCAGCGTCATTACCTGAGGCTGTAATGGTTCTTTTCCCCCCTGTGGCCAGCATCAGGGATCGTATAACCATTAGCTTGATACTTGAGGAAGGAAACAGAATGTTTTATGAATCGCTTGCAAAGAACCTTCCATTTTCAGGTAAAGAAAATGTTTTTATCGAACTTTCAAGGGCAGAAAAATCCCATCAGGAACACCTGCTCAGATTCACCCGGGAGAACCGCATACCACTGGAAGACCATAAAAAAACCGGTCATTCATCCATGTTAAATCTGAATGAAATATCCACTGTGATAGAAAGCGGTATGGATTTATACAATGCAATAAACTGGTTCATGAACCGACCCGTTAAGGAAGTGCTTGAATATGCCATGGGGATGGAAGTCCAGCTTTACGACCTGTATCTGAGACTCGGAAAAATGAACGACGATGCTGAATCCAGGTCCTTTTTCAAATTCATGGCCTCCGAGGAAAAAGATCATCTTAACCATCTAACAAAAATAATGGAAGCGGATTATACTTAAATAATGAATTGATACTGACATATCGGACCTAATAAAACCGAGGATTTCCTTGAGGTCTAATTCAAATTTGATCATCAGTCATCATGTATCGGCTTTCTAGCAGTCGTTATATCACTCGCAGGTTTAATCAGGCCATCGGCGTTTACCCGCGAAATATCTTATTTTGCATGCATGCTTAATCAATAAAAGACATTGTTGCAATATGCGTGTTACAATAATATTTCCACTTATGAAAATAGACCACCGCGGATGGTCAGAATCATAATGCACTACGCATGCGACAGTATCTGTTCAACGGAAGGCATGTCACTTATGTTCGTGCCGTAATATGAATATTTGATGATTTTATTCCTATCGACCAGAAAAACCGCGGGTAGCTGCATTTCCCTGCCCTCTTTTTTACCGTGCCTGAAACCTCTAATAGCGGCAATAAAAGCCCTGATCAAAACCACGGGTGCAATATAACCGAAAATACCCGATTCGGTGA
>CAZUXY010000089.1:0-11980 GCA_964624235.1 uncultured Leptospirales bacterium
AGTGCCATCATACGATGACAAAAAACATGTACCGGTCCCCCTTGAACAATCTCCCATCGTCTTTGCAAGGAGAGGGGTCGGGGGTGAGGTTATTGAGATACTACATCACTCCTTTTTATTTTCAGCAAAAAGACACGAAGCCAGGTAGTCCCTGATCATGGAAATGAAACGGTCGCCGGCGTCACTCCTTCACTATTCCGTGAAGTACGGTGTCGAGCGCGGTGTTCATCATGTCGCCCACCAGTTCGATGTCGGACATCACGTACGACCGTATGATCAGCATCACGTACACCGAATACAGAAAGGAGGCGGTCCGGTCGACATTCATCTTGCGGAACCTACCCGTTCTGACCCCCCGTTTCAGGACCTTCTTTAGAATATTCATCGATTCCAGGTTGATGGCCGCGAATGGGTCTTCCCTGGTATTCAGGGGAAAGACCGAGGGGTCGTTCTGCACCACGTTTTTCAGGTCCGTATTGCCGTTGAGATACAGCATCCCGGCGGTCGCGTAATTCTTCACCTGCTCCAGCGGATCTTTCACATCATCGATCGAACGGGCCGAGGTCTGCTGCCACTGGATAAGCCCGTACGAGACCGATTTTTCATAGAGGTCGCGCTTGTCTTTGCAGTAGCGGTAAAGGCCGCTCTTGGTGATGCCCAGTTTTTCGGCGATGTCGTCCAGCGCGGCCTTGCGGTAGCCGTATTTACCAAACACCTCCAGGGCGGCCCTGTATATCCGCTCCTTTTTACTCTGCCGGTTCTTCGCTCTCCTGTCGGCACCTGTCTTCATCGGTTCACCCGTCTCCCTGGTCTCCGGCCGTACCGGCCGTACGCTGGTACCATGTGTAGCCTCCGCCGGCGTATATGTCCATATTTTTATGTGCCGTGCCGGCCGATTTTATAAGATTAGTATATATGTGAATATTTAATTAACTTATTCACTTTTATGATTGACAGGGCCCGCGCGGCCGCCTACCATACCTGAAGGCCGTCTTAAAGCCTTTAATTTCATGATTCGGGAGGGAAGCACCATGGAATCAGCAGGCAGAAACAGAATCGTACAGATGCGGTCCATCTGGATCGTCATCGCCGTATGTTACCTGCTCGTGTGGATCATTCCGTTCCTGGCCGATCTTTCGGGCCAGGCCCACGGATCGGCGCAGAACTTCGCCAACATGCGTGATTCTTCACGCTTCGGCTGGCACGTCATCGCCCTGCTGGGCGCCGTCTCGTTCGCCTATGCCCTTGAAATAGACAGGGGTAACTGGGCCGGCATATTCGCAGGCCTGGCATTCGTACTGATGGACGCATTCAACGAGATGTGGAACGGCCTCATCTACACCGCGACCGGGGGCTATTCGGCGTACTGGATGTGCAGTTTCCCCAGCGGGTACCAGACCCTGATAGGATGGAACATCGAGATCATATTCTGCTTTCTCTTCTACGGGCTCTGCGTCACCAAGGGTCTGCCCAAAGACAAGGACGCGAAGCTTTTCGGGGTGCTCAACAACCGGGTGGTGTTTGCCTTCGCCTGGGCGGTGCTCGGCGTGATAGTGGAAGTGATACTGAACTCCTTCGACGCGCTGATCTGGAACTACTGGTGGTGGAGCGCGCGCTTCCCCTTCTTCCTGCTGGTGCTGGCCTATCTTCCGTTCACCATGCTGGCCTATTATGTGTATGATCTTCCCACGACGAAACAGCAGGCCAGGTTCGTGGGCATTATGGGGGGTGTACTCTTCATCTGTTACCTGGTATTCATCCCGCTGGGCTGGATCTAGGACGTCACGGCAAACCGGGGTACGGTATCGAAACCGTACCCGTATTCAAAAAGGGATTGACGGTGCCCTTCAGTCGTATAATGCTAACGGGTGTATCGCGGCCCTATATATAAACTGCATCCTGCTCAAGGCCGCGGTCCTTACCCGAATTCAGCAGATCGCTCGTACCATACACGGAGGCATCTATGAAATTCCCGGTTCTGTCAATTGTACTTACCGTCCTTTTAATCCCACCTGGACTGCCCGTACGCGCATTCGCTGTCGAAACCGCTCCGACGATAATCATCGTGCCGGAGTCCGCGGTCATATACTGCGGGGTTGAAAACCCTCTTTCCATCACTGCGGCAGGCATCCAGCGCAGCGCGTTCTCCATGAAGGTGAACAACGGCAAGCTCATCGAGCGGGACGGCGCCACGCTGCTGGTGCCGAATACCACGGGCAGGTGCGTGCTGCTGGTATACGGGAAGGACAACCGCAAGATCACGCAGAAGGAATTCCAGGTGAAACTTTTACCCGTACCCGTGCCGAAGATCAGCAACATGAACGGCGGCCCCATAAACATAAATGTACTGCTCGCCGCGACCGGTGTAACCGCCGTGCTGGAAGCGGTGGAGGTTAAGGCCGCCTTTACCGTCACGCGGTTCTCGATCAGCGCGGTACTGCAGGGCGCGGAACGCACCTTTACCAGCCTCTCCAACAGGTTCACCACTCAGCAGAAGGATTTTATCAGGGGCCTGAATCGGGGACAGAAACTCTACGTGCATGACATCAAGGCCAGGGACGCCGCCGGGAACATCTACGATCTGCCCGTCATGCTTTTGGTGATCAATTGAATTACCGGTAATTCGAAAGAGAGCCGTGTTTTTCGCTGAAGGTGCGGCAATTCACCGCGATGTTTTCTACCAGAGATAGGGTACCAGCCGGTACGGGGTTCTCTCCGCGTACGTACAGTACCCCTCCAGCTCGCAGGTGAGGGCGCTGTCCTCGAAATGAGTGCGCACGATGATGTTGGCTATGATAAAGAACACTGGCACCATGCTGTACATCGAACCGGTAATCAGGGGAAACGACGATGCGGCGATGATCGCTCCCAGGTAACCGGGATGGCGTATGTACCGGTACGGCCCGGTGGTGCATACCTCCCCGCAGACGCCCGCGTCTTTCCGCAGGGTAAGCAAAAAACGCGCATTGGCGCGGTACGCCCACAACGTAATGAGCGACGAAAACAGGAACATCAGCACACCCGGCGTCAGCGCCGCGCCGGGAGCGTGCGACCACCCGAACCGTACCGAGTCCAGGCCCCCGACGACCAGGGCCACGCAATAACACAGGACATGAAAGACGATAAAGTATCTGTCATATCGCCGTGTTTCCTTCCACTTCAATGTCCCTCTCTCATTCAAAAGTGCCGGATTTGTTTTCAACAACAGTATCACATACGCCGCCTGGTACGCGGCCGCCAGCGACAGGTAGATCCATCCCCTGTCCCAGTGCAGGGTCCCGGCGGAGGTAAACAGCAGCGCCCCGCCGGCCGGCACCGCGGAAAATTCCCGGATGATGCCCCGTACACCGGCGGCGGTCAATCGTGTGTCGCGCTCTTTCATGCGCCGTATTCTCCTGTCAGTGATTCAGTCCGTAAATGTTTCATGATCCTTAACGATACTCATGCCGTGACATCGATGCCGGCGTGACCGGCGGCTCCAGGCAGGAAGGGACCTCAACTATTATTTTGCCGCGCCGCCCATGGCGAAATACACGATCGCCCCGATCAGCTGCAGCGGCGAGGTGACGATGTCCCCCGCCACCGGGAGTATATACCCGGCCGTGTAGAGCGCCTTCATGATTTTGCTCCTACGGTGCCAGCGTATCTCCAGGACCGAATACTTGCGCTCCAGGTCGCCGTAATAGCGGACCGTCGCCCTGCCGTTTCCCTTGAGATCGTAGCGCCACACCGACGAGTAAAATTTTTTTACGTTGTTAAGGCTCATTTTGCTCAACGCCACCGGGAAGTCGCGCCCGGAAAGCGGCACCTTCATTTTTCGGCCGATGAGACCCGCCGGGTCCGCCGTTTCGGCGGCGGGACTATAACTCATAAGGTCGTCGTATCCCCTGGCGACCGAGGTGTACTCCACCAGCAGGAAAGCCTGCGCGGAGGATTCCCGCCGTTTCGATGATTCGGTATAGATGAAATTGAGACCTGGTTCATTCGGGATATGGATCTCGAACCAGCGTCCCTCGCCCTTCAGCACGCCGTCGAACTGCAGCAGGGTGCCGGGCCTGTTCTTTACGGTCACGTGCTCGATAAGGCGCCCCCGGTAGACGACGAAACCCGAGGAATCACTGAACTCATTCCGGGGGGATCCGTATCCTGAAACCCGGTCGTGATAGCTGATGGTGAGACAGCCCGGAAGGAACGCGCAGAGCGCCAGGAAAAGCAGTATCGCCATAACCACCTCCTCCCTCAGGTAACGGCATCGCGGCGCCGATGTCAAGGAGGAAACAGCACCATCGCCCTGCCCCGGCGTTTAGTGGTTGCCTTCCCAGACGATGCACGATATTGTGTTTTTCCGGTAGTCACCCCGCGCGGGCACCTGCACCCGTGCGCCACGCCTGAAACGGGAGGTCCCTTCATGTCTGTAACGCGACTGATGCCCCAGGTAGTGCTCAATGCCCTGGCGCCGGCTTCCACCGCCGCGGCGCTTCTGATGCTTGTGATACTGCGTCCACTGTGGTTCGAGATGGACCTGTTCATCACCGCCGCCGTTGGTTTCACCTTTCACTGGTCTTTAACCATCACCATTATAACGGCGGCGATTTTGATCTGGCGCTCCATTTGCCTCGCCTTCACGAGCGCCGCTTCCACCCCCCGGCGCCGTGTGCTAAGGCTTGCGGGTATGATAGCCCCGACGGTATGGGGCCTTTTGCTCGTTTACGTACTGGTGACCGAATCAGGCACCGGCCTGACCGCCATACTGCCTTCATCACGCCTGTACCTGTGGTACGCGCTGCTTTTCCTGTTTATGGGACCCGCGCTCTTTGTTCCTTTGAAAAGGTCCGGAGGGACCGGTGAGCGGGGGATGCGTTTTACCATAAGGTCCGTCGCGACGGCCTGTGCGGTGCTGGGCCTGGTGTTCCTGCTCGCAGCGGGCCATGCTGCTTTCAAAGAACACCGCCGGTGGCCCGCCGTCGCGGCTTTTCCCGCGCAGCACTGGAACGCTTCGTGGATCACCTGTCCGGGCCTCTCACCTCTGGAACGCGTGACGCCCCGTGGCATGCGGCGCTCACCGGAAAACACGTGGCTCTGTTTCAGGAAGACCTTCACCCTTAACGAAGCGCCGCGCACCGCCATGGCCCGCATCGCCGCCGACACCCGCTACCGCCTGTGGATCAACGGCACAATGGCGCTGAGGGAAGGCGGGCTCAAGCGCGGGCCGCACCCCGGCGGTACCTATTACGACGAATTCGATATCGGTCCATTTTTGAAAAAGGGGGACAACGTCATCGCGGTGCTGGTGTGGCATTTCGGCCGGGACGGTTTCGCCCACGCTTCCAGCGGCCGCGCCGGTCTGCTCTTCGAATGCCGCGCCGGGAGTCTCGCGCTCAAAAGCGACGGCACCTGGAAGACGACGCCACACCCCGCCTGTTACCGTCCCGGGGGACCGGGACCCAACTTCCGCCTGGCCGAACCGAACACCGGTTTCGACGCGCGCCGCGATCCCGGTGACTGGACGGCGCTCTCATTCAATGATTCCACCTGGCGCGGCGCCGTGGAAGCGGGCACTCCCCCGGTGCGGCCCTGGGGCCCCCTCACGGCGCGGCCCATTCCCTTTTTCAGGGAGAGCGGCCTTAAGACCTACCGGGCGGTAGAACGAGTACCCGCGCGCGGGGCCGGGCGCGAGTTGCTGAAGTGCGCCCTCCCCTGGAACGCCCAGGTGACGCCTTACTTCAAGATACGCGCGCGGGCGGGTCTCAAGGTGCATATCTATACCGGCAATTACACTTTAGGAGGGGCGCGCACCGTGAGGGCCGAGTACATAACCAGGGACGGCATCCAGGAATACGAATGCCCCGGGTGGATGAACGGCCATGTGGTCTACTATGACCTTCCCGTGGGAGCCGGGCTTCTGGAAGCGCGGTACCGCGAATCGGGCTACGACACCGACATGACCGGCCGCTTCGAGTGCGACGATTCGTTTTACGACCGGCTGTGGCGCAAGGCGGTCCGTACCCTGTACCTGAACATGCGCGACAACTTCATGGACAGTCCCGACCGTGAACGTGCCCAGTGGTGGGGCGACGCCGTCATCCATATCGCCCAGGCCTTTTATGCACTTGACACCAGAAGCCATCTGCTCGCCAGGAAGGCGATCCTGGAACTCGCCGCCTGGCAGCGGGCCGATGGGGTGCTCTACTCGCCGGTCCCGGCGGGCAACTGGCATATCGAGCTTCCGCTCCATACGCTTGCGTCTATAGGCGTGTACGGTTTCTGGAACTATTACCTTTCTACCGGCGACCGGGACACCGTCGCCCGCGCCTATCCGCACGCGAAACGCTATATCTCCCTGTGGCGCACCGGTCCCGACGGGCTGGTGGTGCGCCGCACCGGGGGCTGGGACTGGGGCGACTGGGGAGCGAATATCGACCGGGAGGTGCTGGCGAACGCGTGGTACGTGCTGGCCCTCAGAGGCCTGAAACACCTGGCTGTCGCGACGGGACACGGTCCCGACACCCAGGAATACGACAGGCTGATCGCTTCAATCGAACGGCGTTTCGACGCTGCGTTCTGGAAGGACGGCGCCTACCGCTCCCCCGGATACCGCGGCGACACCGACGACCGGGCCAACGCCCTGGCCGTGCTGGCGGGCCTTGTCCCCAGGGAGCGATATGAAAAACTGCGCAGTGTGCTCAATGAAAAACGGCACGCCAGTCCCTACATGGAAAAATACGTGCTCGAGGCGCTCTTCGCCATGGGGTACGCCGAAGACGCCCTGGCGCGGATGAAATCACGCTACGCAAAAATGGTGGAGAGTCCCCTCTCGACACTCTGGGAAGGATGGGAGGTCGGCAGTATCGAATTCGGCGGCGGGACCGACAATCACGCCTGGAGCGGAGGGGGGCTCGTACTCCTTTCCCGGTATGCCGCCGGCGTTTTTCCGCTCACGCCGGGTTACGGCGAATTCGCCGTGGAGCCTAATGAAGGGCCGCTCGCGCGGGTACGGGTCCGTGTTCCCACGGTCAGGGGTGTTATCGAGGTGTCGTCGCTTGCGGAGAGCGGCCGCTACACCCTCATCGTTACGGCCCCCCGCGGCGCCACGGCGGTGGCGTGCATACACGCGAAAGACCGGAACGGCAGGGGGCTTTCTTCGGTGTCGGTGAACGGCACGGTTATACCGGTAGACCGGGCGTGGGCCGCGCCGCGCGACGGCGTGCGTTTCACCGGTGCGGACGAACGGTACTACCGGTTCAGGGTGCCGGCGGGCCGCTGGAACTTCACGGCCCTCTACTGACCGTGAATGGTGTTACCGGGCTGCGGGCATGGACCGGCGCCCCGGCACCGGCATGAGCAGCCTGAACAGGGCGGCATAGGCCCTGCGCACCGGTTTCACATCGAAGGCGCGCCGCAGCATCCTGAGAAAAAGCCGCTTCCCCGGCCTGAAGGTGCTGCGTTCCGCGTCGAAACCGATCGCGTCAATACGGAAGTTTTTCCTGAACAGTGATACGGCGAGCTGGTAGGTGATGATGGCGATGACGTCCCATGCGCGACGCAGATGATCGCGCGGGTAGTCCAAATCCTCCCCCATGGCCATGCGCACTATTTCCACGCTGTGGTAGATGTCGATGCGGCTCCCCAGGAGTTCCCGCGCCGCCCAGAGCAGGTAGATGCACCCACCGCAGTACGAAACCAGCGCGGCGGCGCCGGTCTTTTCGGCCTCGCGTATCTTTTTCGCGCCCTCGGCGATGATCTCGAAAGGCATGGTGAAGTTCCCGGTCCATGAGGCGCCCTTGCCGAACCCGCAGCAGAGTGAATTTTCCCGGTGGTGTTCCATTTCGACCAGAGTGCACCCGCAGCGCGACAGTATCTCCCGGTGGGCGTCCCAGCATTCCGGTCCGAAGGGCTTGGAGTAGCAGTTGTCATGGACCGTCACCGTTATGTCCAGGGGGCGCCGTACCCGTACGGTGCCGTCTTTCATGCGGTCCAGCAGCCAGTCCCTGAAATTGACAAATGTTGCCTGGTGCGTCACGCCCATCTCCTCCGGATGCACCCGTGAATACAGATTGTGCACCGCGTCGAGCAGGGACACCACGGTGCAGGCCCCCCAGCGGGCCATGTCATCCCGCGTGTGTTCGGCGATGCGCCGTACCTCGTCCAGGTAGCCTCCCTGGTAAAGGTACGCCCCCGCTTCCCAGTGGTCCAGCCGGTCCACGGCGCAAAAATGGTCCAGAAGCGCGCTCCCCCCGATGATGAAGGGGAACAGGTGCACGTAACTGCCTACCAGGAGCACCGTATCGCCGGGCGCGGGCGCGCGATCCATCCACTCCGTGATCCAGGCCCGTTCCTTTTCATCCAGGAACAGGTTCAAGAGCTGCCAGATGTTCGGCGTACGGGTGGGGCAGACGAATTCGTACAGCGGCGGGGCCCCCTCGCGGCGGTAACGTTCGTTCCAGCGTTCCTGTATGAGGCTGTACGGCCGGGCGTCCGCGGGGCAGTACAGGTTGCACGACATGCACGAGGTGCACTGCTGGAGCACGTGCAGCGATTCCCCGCCCCCGGCGAGTCGCTTCATCTCCTCCGCGGCCTCATTGAGCGGGAGACGCATCACCGGGCAGAGACTGAAACACCTGCCGCAGAAGTCGCACCGCTCCGCGCGAAACAAGTGTTTTCTTTCACTCATGACCGCCTCCCCGGCAGGATCCCCCTGCCGTTCTACGTGCGTGATCCGCCCTATTAGGGCCGCCACACCCCTGCCCTCTATACATCAAAATCACGCTGTACACAATGAAAAAACGCCTACCGTGAGTAACCGCCGGTGTACCCGGCAGCCTGCCGGTAATATACTTGCCACGGCGCAGCGCGCGGGTCTATAGTGGTCGTCCCGTATACGGGACAATCCTCTTCGGTCGGAGTACGGCGATGCAGTTCAACTACCGTAAAATATTTTTCCTGGGCTTCGGTTCGTTCGGTTTCACCACCGTCTGGGTGGTGTACAACAACTTCGTTCCGCTGTTTTTACAGGAACGCTTTCTGATGGCGCCGGCCATGATCGGTTTCTTCATGACCCTGGACAACATCGCGGCGCTCTTTATACAGCCGCCCATGGGGGCATGGTCCGACCGGGTGCGCACCCGCATAGGCCGCCGCATGCCCTTTATCATCACCGGCATTCCCGTCGCGGCGGCCGCCTTTATCTTTATACCACTGGCCATGGTACTGCCCCTCTTCGTCTGCTGCACCGTCACCCTGATCCTCAGCATGGCGATATGGCGCACCCCGGTGGTGGCGCTCCTTGCCGACATCACCCCGTCCAGGCACCGTTCCCAGGCCAACGGCATCACCAATTTCATGGGAGGTATCGGCGGCATCATCGCGGCCGTGGGAGGAGGGGCGCTCTTCATGAGAAACCAGGCCTGGCCCTTCTGGATGGGCGCGGGACTGGTTATCCTGGCGGGGATAATGCTTTTCATCTTCATTAAAGAGCCGCGGGAGTACAAACGCGCCGGGGAGGTGGAGCCGGAACTGATGAAGAACCTCATGCTGGTGGTTAAAGACCGGGACAGAAGCGCCCTGTTCCTTTTTCTGGCCCACTTTTTCTGGTATATAGCCCTCAACGCCATCGAGGCCTTTTTCACGCTCTACGCTAAAAACCACCTGGGATACCCCGGCGGGGATGGCTCCCGCATACTGGGCCAGTTCCTGTTCACCCTGGTGCTCTTCGCCCTGCCGGCCGGCTACATCGGGGGAAAGATCGGACGCAAACGTTCCATCATGACCGGGATCGTGCTGCTGATCGCGACGCTTCTGGCGATTTACGCCTCCGACAAGGGTGCCCTGACCAGGGTGATCACGAAACTTCCCGTCCTGGGGACGATACCGATGGTGGGAATTCTGCTCATGGTATGCGGCGCGTCGTGGATGATGGTGAACGTCAACTCCCTCCCCATGGTGGTGGACATGACCGACGACCTGAAGGCGGGCACCTATACGGGGATATACTACCTGTTCATCACCGCCTCGGCCATCGCCGGTCCCAATATCAACGGCTGGATCATTCAGCTCACCGGTCACAACTATAACAATATCTGGCTGGCATCGCCGCTGTTCTTCAGCCTGGCCTTTATCATGATGATCGGCGTGCGGCGGGGAGAGGTGAAACCCGGACACGCACCGCATGCGGGGTAAACGGGAGTCGTAACGCGACGCGCACCGGCGTGGGCGGATACGGTCTCGTCAGATAAATTCCCGGATGATCCGTATCGATTCCAGGGGTTTCTCCATGGGTATGAGGTGCCCCGCGCCCCTGACCAGACGGTGGCTACCCCGGCGGAAAGCGGCGGCGGCCCGGAGACAGTCGATGAGCTCTCCTATCTCGCTCGTCTCACCCTCCACCACCAGCACGGGGCAGTCGACATCACGAAGGCGGGGCCAGGGATTGTACCGGGTGTCCCCCATGAAGAGCGCGGCCTCCTGCAGGGGGGTGCATGCCAGGGTGAGCCCGCCCCCTTCGGCCTCTACCAGACCGCGGGTCACGTAGAGTTCCATCATCTCTTCGTCCCAGTTCCTGAACAGGTCCCGCGAGCGGAAATAGGCGGTCGCTTCGGCGGCGCTGTTCCAGTGGTTCCCGCGTTTGACCGCCTTTGACGCCATGGGGTGCTGTTCCACGGAGGGACCGGTGCCGTAAAAATGCTCTGGAAGAAAGATAGGCTCGAAGAGGACCATCTTGCGCGCCGCGGATCCGCCCATGGCGTCCGCCAGGGTCACCAGGGTGGCGCCGATCGAATGCCCTATAAGCACCGGCCGTTCCAGGCCCAGGGATTCCCAGAGTCCGCGCAGATCGCCGGCCAGCAGGTCCCATCCTACGCCGCCTTCCCCTGGGGCGGTATAGCGGTGCTCGTAGAAAAAGGGCACGATGACGCGGCACCCGCCGGCGAACTCCCGTGCGATCGGGTGCCACTGCCAGGGACCGAAACCCGTCGCGTGCATAAAGACCATGTCGGGGCCTTCCCCCTCGTAATACAGGTAGCGGATAGTGGCGCCGTTCAAGGACGCGCCGCGGAGTACAGGTTCTGTGACGGTCATGGGGTGCCAGCGGTTGGTCTTCTACACCATTACCTGGAACCGCCGGCTACAGCAGTTCAGTGCAGTTCTTTATATCCATGCCGGGTTCCAGCAGGGGAAGCAGCTTTTCCAGGGTTTTGGGAAGGTTGGCGGAATGGAGTTTAAGCGCTTCCTTGTCCCGGTATTTTTCATAGATAATGATGGTGTGGTCCTCGCCCCGCACCGAATGGGGCACATAGGCCAAACAGCCGGGCTCGTTCTTTAAAATACCCGGCACGGCGGTCTTCAACACCTCAACCGCCTCGTTCATTTTTCCTTCCTTGATCTTTAACGTCGCGATAAGGGTAATCATGGCGTGCCTCCCGTGTCTCACGTTGAAGGTAATGGAACGTATTGCGTCAGTTGCCGGAGCAGTATTTTTTTCCGAAATCCCCTTCCACGCACCTGCCGGCCCCGATGCAGTCCGCGTCGATCGAACAGGGTTTGCCGCTTTTGCCCGAACCGCCGAAGTCGAATTCCCTTTTACGCAGGCAGACACCGTCGGTACATTCGGCGCCGAATTCGCAGTCGATGTCGGCGACGCATTTCTCACCGACCTTCCGCTCCCCGGCGTATACCAGAGAAAAAGCGTACAGGGCGGCGGCGAGGCACCACAGTACAAGTATTCTACCCATGGAGCACCTTCCCTTTTTTATATTATCTTTTCAAGCTGGCAATATCCTCAGACGGCCGTCAACCTTAAAACCCTGACGGTGCGGTATAAATTCTCAATCCTCGGGAAGGCGGCGGAATTCGAAAAGTCACCCTGTCGTTATACGGCCTTTTGACAAGTTATTATTGCATATAGTTAACTTAACAATTGAACCGCAGAGACGATGTGCACGGATGCACGAGTGCCGGCGTTACAACAGGACGTTGTGTCGTTAGC
>CAZUXY010000090.1:0-11823 GCA_964624235.1 uncultured Leptospirales bacterium
CAGGCCGCTTATATTGATGCCTTTGAATTCCAGGGGGTCCGCGGTGAGAATTGTCCCGGGATCAATAGTTCTGGCGATATCCTTTAACCGCGCACCTCCCGCGGAGCTGCCCTCTCCGTCGATGACTCCCCAGAAGAACCACTCCGGGGTGATCACCAGGTCCGTGTTCCGGTGATACACTATCCCGAAAAAGCCCCAGAAAAGCCCCTTTTCCATGAAGGTCGTTTCATAACAATGCACCGCCGCACCTTTAAGAGCGCCCGCTTTTTTGCTTTTAACAAAATCACGCACCTGTGAAACGAACGCCGGCTGGAGTTCTTCGAACCGGCATTTTCTGGTGGTGAGCCTCTGTTCACCCCTTTTCATGGAGTGCTCGGGATCGTCCCTGCCGGGTGCGAGTGACACGGCGGGAAGGGAAGGGTCCAGCATTTTCCTGTTGAGCGCCTCCGCCGATTCTCCCGACATCCTGATAGTGATCCCCTCCACGGTGAATTCACTGTCCTGGCCGGAGGG
Organism: uncultured Leptospirales bacterium; assembly: GCA_964624235.1. Lineage (GTDB taxonomy): Bacteria > Spirochaetota > UBA4802 > UBA4802 > UBA5368 > CAZUXY01. The sequence goes on from CAZUXY010000090.1 coordinate 514, forward strand.
ACCGGTTTTCGTGAAATTGTCGATTTTTTCATAGGGTATGATGAACGGCCTGTGCATGAAACTGAAAAAGCGGGACGGGGAAAAGACCATGCCCGTATCGGTGAACCTGACGGTCACGCTCATGCGGTAATCCATATAGCCCATCTCGACACTCTGGGAGAAGAAAGGGGCGGCAGACCGGGCTGTTTCCGGTGCGGGGAACCTGAGATGCAGCACCCTCCACCCGCTGATGACCGAAAAGAAGGTCATCACACCGCAGTAAATACCGGCGCAGACCCCGATGAATACGACAAAGGTCAGAAAAGCGTTTTTTGCCTTGCTCATTTCAGTATACTCATCCTCGGTCAGAATAAAGAAAAGCGCAATGATGATGATCGCCGGTATGATAAACTTCTTTATCACTCCCCCGATCGTAGTCTTTCTTGTCGTTTCGGTGGTGTTCTTTTTTTTCATAAAGGTACTGTCCCTCCTGCCCGTCGGTGGTAACGGCAGTTCTCTGACAGCTGCCTGTGATTGTATATGCCCTTGTCGCTGTCCCTGATTTTATACTTGCACTATGATTTTTTCATCTAAAATATTTCACTGTTATGGCAGATGTCGGGCGCGCCTTCGTGTCCGCCGGGCCGCGGCAAAGGTTATATACCATAATTTCCAGGACGATATAACAATGAACATCCTCACCGCCACCCTCGACGACTGTCACGATATACTGGCGCTGCAGAAGCTTGCGTACCGTCAGGAGGCCGAGCTCTACCGCGACTTTACCATTCCGCCCTTAACCCAGACGCTCGATGAACTGACAATCGAGTTCGGCCGTTCGACAGTGCTGAAGGCCGTGATCGACGGCGTCATCGTCGGTTCGGTCAGGGCATACGCCGAAAACGGCACCTGCTTCATCGGCAGGCTCATCGTCCATCCCGATCATCAAAACCGGGGCATCGGCGCGAAGCTTTTGAACGAAATAGAGGGACATTTCAGGGCCCGGGGGATCGGCCGGTTCGAGCTCTACTCGGGAGAGAAGAGCGGTAAAAATATCGCTCTTTATCAGAAAGCAGGCTATAGACTGTTCAGGACCGAAAAAATGAGTGACAGGGTCACCATTGTATATTTAGAAAAATAACATGATCCGGCCCGCCGCCGGCCCCTTCTGACCCGGTCCATACATGTATGGGCCTGAGGGAGGGATCGACGGCCGCAACGGCAGGCCGTTCCCTATACAGGAAACCCATGAAAAAGAAACAACTGATCGACGCCTTCTCGAAACAGGCCGGGACCATGGCCGCCTCGGGCTTTTTCAGCAATGAAGAGGTCCTCGAAAAAATGCTGGCGTCGGCGGAGTTGCGGCCGCACATGCGGGTGCTGGACCTGTGCTGCGGCACGGGGATCGTGGCCCGTGCGATCGCTCCCCGTGTGCGCGAGGTGCATGCTTTCGACATCACGCCGGCCATGATCGCGAAGGCGCGGCAGCTCGGCCGGGCGAAAGGGCTGAAGAATATACGCTACCGCGTCGGGGATGCCGAAGCCACGCCTTATAAGAAGGGTTTTTTCGACGTGGTCGTGACGCGGCTGGCGTTCCATCATTTTGAAAAACCGCACAGGGTCGTCGAAGAGACAGTAAGGATCGTGAAGCCCGGGGGCAGGGTCGTCGTCGCCGATATCATAACGGACAGGCGCGAGAAGGTGTCCGAACTGCACAACGCCCTGGAAAAACTGCGCGACCCCTCCCACGTGCGGATGCTGAAAGAAGCGGAACTGCTGAAGCTCTTCCGCGACGGGGGGTTCAGGCTGACGGGGAAGGAGCAGTGGCACACCCCGAGGGAATTCGGGGAATGGGTCGCCATTACCGACCCCGATCACCGTGCGCCGCTCTTCGCCGTCATGAAACACCTGGGCCTGCACGGGATCGACTGCGGGATTGATCTTGCGTTTACCGGGGGCGCGATAACCTTCAGGCACACATGGCTGCTCTTCGTCGGTAAAAAGTGACGGCGGCCGCGGGGCCTCGGGTGCGTCCCGCGCGCGTTACCATATAATCATGGAGTAAACGATGAAGAAAGAACGAAAACCGCCGGCGGATATGGACGGGTACATCGGTCTCTTCGGGAAGGATGTCCGGGAGATACTGCAGAAAATCCGTTCGCTCATAAGAAAGAACGCTCCCGACGCGGAAGAAGCCATGGTATACGGAATACCCACCTTCAGGCTCAAGGGAAACCTGGTCCACTTCGCCGCGTTCACGCACCATATCGGCTTTTATCCGACACCCTCGGGCATTGAGGCGTTCAAAGCGGAGATCGCCGGGTATGAACACGCAAAAGGCACGGTACGGTTTCCGCTCGACAAACCCATTCCCTATGATCTGATTGAAAGGATCGTGAAATTCAGGGTCAATGAGGTTAAAAACAGAAAAAAATAAGAAGGTTTATCATGGCCTCATGGCGGTGTGTGGCCTGCGGGTGAAGTCCGTAGGGGGAGATTCCCATGAATATGACGGTAGCCACGGTCGCGGCTACAGTAATGGTACTGTTCGGCGCCGGCGCCACTCCGTTCTGTCGGGAATTGTAGTTTCATTCCATACGGTTATTGCTGCTTTTTGTTCAGTCCCGCCGGCGTTCCGTTCAATACCTGGCTGTGTAACTTCAACAGGTCGCCGCCGTCATTGAAAAAGGAAAATATGATGGGAGAAAATTTTTCTTTGATCGTGTTGAACCGGTGGTGTTCAGTGCCAAGGTTCCCGGCATCCCGGATAAACACGGCCCTGACGCTGTCCGGGTATTTCCGGTAAATCGCCAGGTACGTTTCGGCGTCAGTTTCCCCCGAGTCGCCGATAAGGATGAACCGTTTCCCCGGCAGGTCTTCGATGATTTTCGACAGTACTGATAGTTTATAGTCTTTCTGGTCCGCCGTGATGAAATCGACGGAGCTTCTGTCTTTTATCCTGAATTTCTTCAGATGAAACGACCCGCGGGGAAACCCCGCTTTGTCCATGAAGGCGGAAAGTTCCTCATACATCTGCCAGGGGGAGCCCGAGACGTAATGAAATGTCGCGTTGTTGTTCTCGAGCAGTGTATAGAATTCAGCCATCTTGTCGACGGCCCTGTAGGGAAGCACAAAGGTGTTTCTGATCAATGCTTTTTTATCAAGGACATCGCTGATCTTTATCGTATCGTCGATGTCAGATATCACCGACAGGCCGTCCGGTTTCTCGAGTGTGAGCGCGCCCCCGAAGGTGCGTGTATCGCCCGCGTCCGCTTTCACCAGTACGGGGAGGGTTTTCCGGCTTCGGTGTTCGGGTTTCAGCGGCAGGGTCAGTGCGGTGACCGAATGACCGTCGGCTTTCGTCGCGTTGAGGATGTACGTTTTCCAGTCGATAATCACCCGCGGTGTAATATTTCTTTTATTGTCGACCATGAACTGTCGTATCCGCCGTTTAAAGATTTCCGGGTTCCGCGGTTCATCCTCATCCGGGAGCAGGTTCTTCACGGCGGCGGTGATGACATTGCGTAGCGCTGAATTTTCTTCGGGCTGGAAAATCCACAGGTGAATTTCCGCGCGGATGGAATTTTCGCCGATGATGCCGTAGGTAGGGATGAACACTGTTTTTTCGCCTTTTATCCCTGCCGGCTGTGCCGGGGTAATGAACAGGCCGCATAACAATAGAACCGTGAAACAGGTTGTCGGATGTTTTTTCATGGGTACCCTTTGCCGCAAACATACATCCGGTCCTGTGTGGTGTACAGCATTAAACAGTATACGGGAGATGCCGCCGGCCGCCGGCATCCAGGCCTGTTTTCATACGCATTTCAGCAAATGACCGGTATGGAGTATTTTAAAATCATCATTTACTGAAGTTGTCCGCAAGCGCTGTGTTGATATGGAGTGGATGCGGTGGAATAGAACTTGACATTTATTTTTTAACTGTTATGTATCGACCGCTGATGGACTCACTCCGGTCCTGCCTTTACCACCGGATCTCGGCATGCCGCGATGATACGCAAAGCATTATAACGATTTCTTCGGTGAGCGCTTCTATGAAGAAAGACACAATGAGTTCGAAGGAGCGGGTGCACGCGACCGTCAGGGGACTGCCCGTGGACAGGGTCCCGGTGATGTATTTATTCAACCAGCACGCGGGAACCAGAATGATCGCCGAGTTATATCCGAGCCGCGGCGTTAAATGGAATATACCGGCGCGACTCATCTGGAGAATGTTCAGAAAAGGCGGCAACTTTCTGATCTCGCGGGAAAAAAGCGTTGTACTGCCCTTTATACTGGACGCGTTTGTCAGCCGGGATTATCCGCTTGAGCTCGGCGCCGATCTTGCCCCCGTAGCCGGCGGGAAAGCCGTTTTCGGCGACGACGGTTATTACTGGGAAAACGGAAAATTCCGCATGAATGATATCTTCGGGGGCGTCCGGGGACTGGGCGGCATATATATCGAGGTGGTACAACCGGCGGTGCAAAGCATACATGACCTGAGGAACCTTCGCCTGCCTGACCTGACCGGCGATGAATACTATGGGGGAATTAAAAAATTCAGGAAAGCCCATCCCGACATCAGTATCTACGCCGACCACTATGGCGTCCAGGACCTTCTCTTTACCCAGATATGGGAAATGTCGGCGGCCATGCTGGCTCTTTACGACTATCCCGACGACATGAAGGACTTCCAGCGCCGGTTCGCCGACTGGCAGATCGGCATGATCAGGAAGAGCGTCGCGGCCGGGGCGGACATCGTCTGCCTCTACGACGACTACGGGTTCACGAACAAAACCATGATATCGATGGAGATGTGGAAGGAGTTCACATATCCCCATCTCAGGCGGATTATCGAGGCGATCCATGAATGCGGCGCTCTGGCGATGCTTCATTCATGCGGCTACCAGGTTCCCTTCCTTCACTGGTACGTCGATGCCGGGCTCGATATTCTGCAGGGTCTGCAGCCCGGCGCGGGCAATGACTTCAAACAGGTTTATGGGGAGTACGGAAAAAAGCTCTGCTTCGCCACCGGTATCGACACCCAGCGGGGCGAGAGTATGACGCCCGAAGAACTGCGGGGAGAAATCCTCGAGAACTACCGTACCGGCGGCAGGAACGGCAGGCACATTCTCGGCGCCACCCACATGCTGCAGTACACGATGCCCGGTGATAATATACGGACGATAATCGAGACCGTACGGGAGATCCAGCGGGGTATGCACGATTGACGATACCTGCATCTTCATAAAACTGATTGCAGTGAGACCGGTCACGGGATGATCGGCGCCGCTGTATAACAGCAACCCTTCCGGAACACTGAGGAGGATCCATGGCAAAAATTACAATGAGCGCGCGCGACATTATCACCCTGTCGCTGCTGTTCGTTATGACCCTGCTTCTGTTCGCCGACCAGATGATCATGTCGGCCATACTCCCCGAGCTGTCAAAGGAATACGGGGTGGATGAAATGACCCTTGGGGTTATCGGTTCGGCTTTCACACTGGTCGGGGCGTTCATGAGCATCATCTTCGGTTATATCGCCGACAAGGGATCGCGCAAGTGGATGCTGGTGCTGGTGGTTCTAATCGGCGAGGTGCCCTGTATTCTGACCGGCGTTCCCGTCTTCACGCAGACCATCGGCTCCTTCACCTTCCTGCGGCTGCTCTCGGGCATAGGGCTGGGCGGTGTCTATCCCGTTTCATATTCGGTGCTTGCGGACTATTTCAAGGAGGAGCACCGCTCGACCGCCTCGGCCTGGATGAACACGGCCTGGAGCATCGGCAGCATCATCGGCGTGAGCATCGCGGGCTATCTCACCAACGCCTACGGCTGGAGAATATCATTTGTTCTTATAGGCGCCCCCAATATTCCCATCGCCCTCTTCTTCGCTCTCTACGCCCGGGAGCCCGAGAAGGGACGGACCGAGGACGCCCTAGAGGATCTCATTCGTAAAGGGCTGGTCTATAAGCAGAAGATCAATTTCAGGGATTTCAACCTGATCCTGCGCATGAAGACAAACTTCTATATCTTTCTCCAGGGAATTCCCGGTACGCTTCCCTGGGGTATCCTTATGTACTGGGCCATCACCTTCTTCCAGGAATACCGGCACATCAGCAAGGAAATGGCGACCACCGTCTTCCTGGTTATGGGCATCGGCAGCGCGGTTGGCGGGATTTTTTTCGCCTATGTCGGCGAGTGGCTCTACAAGAAATCCCCGAGGTACATGCCGCTGCTCTGCGGGATCATGGTGCTTGCCGGCATCGTTCCGAGCGTCGTCATGGTAAACATGCCCCTGGCAAACCTCCCCCTGTACATGGTGCTCGGCTTTTTTACGGGATTTCTCGTCTCGGTGGCCATGGCGAACGTGCCGGCCATGATCATGAACGTCAACCGGCCCGAACACCGGGGGACGGTATTTTCGCTTCTGAACATCACCGGCAATCTCGGGGTGGGCATGGGGCCCGCCATCGGCGGCCTGCTCATCCCTTTCGGCTATCTCTTCATGATGAACACGGCGATCGCGGGCTGGCTGCCCTGCGGCGTTCTTTTCTTCTGGGTGGCGAAACATATAATCGGTGACCGGGAAAAGCTTCGCGGTTTCCTGAAGGAGCGGGCCGGCGAGATGGCGGAAGATTCCCCCGCGACGATGGAACTGCCGCGGGGATAAGCCCCCCCGTTCAGGTATTCCCGCGTTTTTTCGTTGCAATGAGATATTCAGGGGGTTTTGTATGCATGTTGTTGCGCGATCCGTGAACCGTCTTGCGGCTCCCCGGGGGCCGCGATATGAATCACCGCGATGCAGACCGGCGGGGAGCGAAGAGGTAAAAAATCGATTATAAGGAGCCCGCGGCCCGGAAGGTGCTCGCCGTCTCCTGAAACCCGCCGGCCGTCAGCAACACCAGTATAATCAACCTTCAGGAGCCTGCAAATGTTCAACCGACTCGCTGAAATCAACCGGAGGCCCCGGCCTTTCGAATGCTATACGGCCGCCGACCTGTGGACCAACGGGCACACCTCACAGAAGATGCTGGAATACCATTTGAATGAATCGATCGACGTCTCTTCGAGGAATATCGATTTCATCAACCGGTCGGCGGCGTGGATTATGGATCATTTCAGGCTGGATAACAATTCGGCGGTGATGGATTTCGGCTGCGGTCCCGGGCTCTATACCCTGAGGTTCGCCCGCGGGGGGATCAAAACCACGGGGATCGACTTTTCCCGGCGCTCGGTTGAGTATGCGGTGCGGGCGGCCGCGGATGAACATCTGCAGATCGACTATATCACAGGCAATTATCTCGAGTACGACTCATCGAAGAAATTCGATCTGATCACCATGATCATGTGCGATTACTGCGCCCTGAGTCCAGCCCAGAGAAAAACGATGCTGGACAAATTCAGAAAACTGCTGAAACCCGGGGGTTCCGTGTTGCTGGATGTGTATACGCTTGAGGCGTACAGTAAAAGAGAGGAGGCCGCCGTTTATGAACGCAAGCAGCTTTCCGGCTTCTGGTCGCCCCATGATTACTATACGTTCATGAACACCTTTAAATACGACAGTGAAAAGGTGGTGCTCGATAAATACACCATCATCGAAAAAACGGGGACACGGGTCGTCTATAACTGGCTGCAGTATTTCGATCTGGTTTCACTGACGAAAGAATTCGAAGAAAACGGCCTCAAAATCGCCGAGGTTTTTTCAAATGTCGCCGGGGCGGAATACGCACATGACGCACCCGAAATGGCCGTCGCGGCGAAAGTCATTTAAAGAGCGTTTTATCCTGACACGCTTCCCCTCCGTTTTCCTGTTGACCTTTCCGCGGGGCTGTCTATACTTTTTGCGCATGCATATCACGGCGCCGCCGTCTGTATACCCCGGCGGGTGAAACGCCGCGAAAATACACAGGAGAACCTGTCATGAAAAGAATACTTGCCGTAGTCTTATCGCTCATTATTTCCGCCTCTGCCGTCTTTGCCGCCAATCCACGGGTGGTCATGAAGACCAGCATGGGCGAGGTCACCATTGAGCTCTTCAGCGACCGGGCGCCGCTCACGGTGCAAAATTTTCTGAAATACGTCGACGAGGGCTTTTATAACGGCACCATCTTCCACCGGGTCATAGGGAACTTCATGATCCAGGGCGGCGGCATCATGCCCGGTATGGCCCCCAAGGCGACCCGTCTGCCCGTAAGGAACGAGGCGGCCAACCGTGTACCTAATCTGAGAGGGACCCTGGCCATGGCCCGCACCATGGATCCCCACAGCGCGACGGCGCAGTTTTTCATCAACGTGGTCGACAACCACTTCCTCAACTACCGCGACGAAAGCACGCAGGGTTACGGGTACTGCGTCTTCGGCAGGGTGGTGAAGGGCATGGAGGTGGTGGACAAAATCCGGGCGGTCAAAACCACGAGCGTGGGCCCCTATAACGACGTGCCGGTGAAAGACGTGGTGATCATCTCGATAAAAAGAAAATAACAACGCGGGCGGGGAAGTTCCGCCCGGTGGAGGAATCATGAACACGACAGGATTTCATGAATTCAGACAGTCACTGAACGACAGCGCGGTAAGAACATTGCAGATCGTCCATGCGGCCATAGGCATGGGAGCGACACTGTTCCTCGCCGTGGTATTGTTCCTTTACTACAGGGGACTTCCTTCAGGGCCCGAGACGGCGCAGTCCGCCCCCGACCTGATGACGATGACGCTGATCCACGGGGTTATGCTGGCCGTATGCGTATGGCTTTCCGGGTTTCTATACAGCCGCGCCTTCGCCGAAAAACAGGTGCGCGCCTACGCCGGGAACGGCGGCTCAGGGGAAGGGACCCCGCGTCTCGGCCCCGGCGATATTCTGATGATCATAAAAAACGCCCGTATCATCAAGCTTGCAGTGCTCGAGGGGCCGGCCTTCTTCGGCCTGGCCGTATGCTTCATGGGAGTGACCGGCGGCGCGATCTACCGGGAGCCTTACTACTGGATCAACCTTGCCTCGTACGGGATACTTGCGTTAACGGTGTACCGTGACTTCCCGACTAAAGACAAACTTCTCTCGGAGGCGAAGGCGAAGCTGGGATACCTGTTTGTTTAGCGGCGTTCCCGCCGCGACGAAGTGAGGCGGACCGTCCCAAAAGCAGTTAAGGGGATAAGACGATAGAAACGGCGATACGGGGGTAAGAAGCGGGGTGGTTCAGTATAAAAAATCTCCTGCTCTATCCCCGCATCTCCATCATCTCCTTATTTCTTTTTTGTTCCTGACCGCTAGGGAGTAATGTTTCCCGCCGGGTCGTCGATCTCTCCGAACCATACCACGGCGTAATTACCGTAGATGCCGATCCCTATGGCTTTCCAGGGATGGCGGGACCACTTTCCCTCGCTCAAGATCACCGCGTTATGACCGGGACTGCCCTGCCAGCCCCTGAGGGCGCCTTCGGCCGTTATGGAAGCGCCCCACATCCCGTGGGATATCTCGTACCCGTTGCCGGTATAGGGCGTCAGCTCGCGGGGCTTGTTCCACATGCAGGCCGCCTGCCGGTGGTCGGGGGTGTAGCAGCAGGCGGTCCAGGAGCCTTTGCCGGACCAGCTGTGCATGTTGCATCCGCCCGATGCGGGCCTGTTGTCGGTCAGGTCGCGGGCGTGGACCTGGGCGACGTGCATCAGAGAAGAGGAGAGCGGAATCTGCGAAAGCCCCCTTGAGGCACGGTAGCGCATGATGAGGCGGTAGAGCTTCAGTTCGTCGGCGGTGGGGGTAATGCTTCCGGGGTTGAAGGGCGCCTTCGCTTCTCCCGGGAGCCGCCGGGCGGGTAACACCGTGAGTATCGTTACGCAGCAGAACGCGGCCGTAGCCATAAATAGTTTTTTCATTGCAATCTCCTCCTCCGGGTGCTCAGTGTAATACGGATGACCTTGGGTACTCTTGGCCCTGTGCCGGTATTTGCAACAAAAAAACAGGTTCCATTTCGCCGATAACGCCGATTGTTTGGAGAGAAACCATGTACACATGCAAAACCGCAGTCGCTTCCATGGTCCTGGTCCTCTGGACCCTGCCGCTTTACACGGCGGAGCTCACGCCGAAAAGTTTTTACGGGGGACGCCTCAGGGTGAGCGTGCCCGCCGGATGGCTGCACCGCGGCTTCGACCTGGGTGAGGTGCAGACCGAGCAGTTCAACGACAGGAAAAGGTCCGTCATCATGTCCTTCTGCCTGGAGGAACCCGCCGGAAGAAACTTCAGTCAATACTGCGATTACCGTTTCGACGCGGCCCGCGTTCCTGTCTGGGAGGCAGCACGCGGGAACTTCGATTTACCTATCGCCGGCGAGTACCGTTACCGGTATTACGACTACGTCAGGGAAGGCAAGAACCATCGCGCGTTCAAGAAATTCGTGATCTGCGTCAGGGGGAAGAACCGGTTCCTGACCGTCACCCTCCAGGTGAACAATGAAGTACTCGAGAGGGAATTTGGGGTAATCAGGGCCGTGCTTTCTTCGATGGAGGTCGACTGAGCGTAGAGCGCCGATATTTTTTTGTGTACATGCGCCGGCGGCCGTGCAAAGGTATGAGGAGGGGGCCGCACCGTACCGCAGGCACGGAACGGGCGGGTATGAAAACGGGAAAGATATATGGATAAAAAAACTCTGGCCGGGCAGTTGATTGACGCTTTCGGGCCGGCAGCCGGACTGTTCTCCGTTGACAGCATGGAGGTCCTCTTCCTGGAGGAGGGAACGCCGGTCTCCCTGGGTGTCAGGGTCTACAGGGAAAAATTCACCCCTGTGCCTTATGAAAAACTGGCGAAGGACCTGGATACGGCGGACGCGGCGGGAGGGGACAATGTCGAGCAGACGCTGTCCCTCGGAAACGGGACCGCCCTCTACTGCCTGCTGCGGCCGGTGCGGCACGGTAACGAAACTATCGGCCTGCTGCTGCTCGAAAGCGGGTCGCCGGCTGACAGGGACCGGGAAGCGTTGTCCACGGCCATATCGGCGGTCATGTCGGTGATGTACGACTGCTTCGAGCGTACCAGTAAAGCCGCTGCCGGGGAGCACCGCTACAAGGAAGGATTGATGGACCTGCGCAACGTGCAGGCCAAGCTCTTTCCCAGGTTCGGCGACATCCCCGGCATGGACATTGCGGCCATCTACCTGCCCGTCGAGCTCATGACCGGCAACTTTATCGACGCGTTTTACGTCGACGACGCCCTGTACCAGGTCGCGGCCTGCGATATCAGCAGGTACAACGCCACCTCCTCCTTCGCCGGCGCGTCCATCAGGACACTGGTGCGTTCCCTCTCGGCGAAAAACACCGTACCCTCGGCGCTCATAGAGCAGATCGTCGGCA
>CAZUXY010000091.1:0-11420 GCA_964624235.1 uncultured Leptospirales bacterium
TGACGCCGCGGATGGACCTCTACCACGTGGAGCAGTTCGGCCCGGTGGTGCCCGTGGTCCCCTTCAGGGAGATCGATAAGGCGCTGGAGTTCGTGGAGCATTCGAATTACGGCCAGCAGGTGAGCATCTTCGGCGGCGACGCGCCTACCATCGCCCGGCTGATAGACCCTCTGGTCAACCAGGTATGCCGGGTCAACGTCAACACCCAGTGCCAGCGGGGGCCCGACACGTTCCCTTTCACGGGAAGGAAAGACTCGGCCGAGGCGACCCTTTCGGTCAGCGACGCCCTTCGGGTCTTTTCAATACGTACCCTGGTGGCGACGCGGGACAACGACGCCAACAAGGAACTCATATCGTCGATCCTCAGGGAGCGGATGTCGAACTTCCTTTCCACGGATTTTATATTCTGAAAGGGGGTACTTAATAAAAAACTCCTCTCTTTGCGCTCTTTGCGGTTCAGGCTTTTGCCATGGTACTGGTGCCTGTAGTTTACTTAATATCTGAACCGCCAAGGCGCGGAGGACGCGAAGGGTTGGGGCGGTTCTCCGGGGATGGTGCCCCTGATTCAGAGAAAAAGCAACCTGTACGTATAGTACCCCCCTCTCCTTTCTTTGCGTCCTTTGCGGCGGCTCCATGCCAACCTGGCATCGCCGCACTCGTGTATCCGTGCACATCGGCCGGCTAACGACACAACATCCTGTTGTAACGCCGGCACTCGTGCATCCGTGCACATCGGCCGGCTAACGACACAACATCCTGTTGTAACGCCGGCACTCGTGCATCCGTGCACATCGCCTTAGCGGTTTAAGCCTTTACTATGTTGCTGTTGCTGGTGGTTAACGTAACTTTTCAGTCTTCTGATCGTGTTAATCACAGGCCTTCCTCACCCCGCCTGCGTAAGCACCCCCGCTGATTCAGACGGCTGCACCCTGCCGCGGCTGCCGGGCGCCGTGAAGAACACATACACGAAATACCACACGCCCGGATCGAGGCCTGTGATGATGAAATCGCTTCTTTCAGCCTTATGACCGTCGTTCTCGAGTCCTTCAGCACTTTGACCTTCAACTGTGTGACCCGCGGCCGTGTGACTTTCGGTCTCATGGCGGGTGAGAGGGCCCCGTTTGATCCCCTCGCCCCGTGCCTGGGTGTAGCAGACCGGTACGGCCCCTTCGGGAACGGGTCCCCATGTACAGATGATCGTACCGGGTCGCAGGCCCGCCCGGGCGGTGAAATTCACCGGCGGCCGGGGCCGGTCTTCGGGCGGGTCGATCGCGTGCTCTTCGTCACCCGCCAGGATCATCGGCAGGCCCTCTTTCAGCCGGGGCTTGTTGGATTTGAAGAAATAATCGAAACCGTCGACGGTGACAAGGACGTTCTTCATTCCCCAGCTTTCCCGCACGGCGGGCGGAAGCACGTCCCATGCGGCGGTGATAACGCCGATCATGCCGCGGGTGGGTTTGGTTCCCGGCCGGCGGGTCTTTTTCTGTTTCCTGCCCTCCCCGTGCCGCGGGTTCGGCCGTACATAGGTCTGGCCGTTGCGGGTATAGAAAATGAGGGTGCCGTCGGGGTCTTTGTAGTCGGTGATGCCGTCTTTAAGGGTTACTTTCGCCATGATAATTCTCCTTTCTGTGTAGTGATGGGTTCAACCGCGCCGATGGCGCCGGCCGTGTAAAATGGGGGCCGCCGTGCGACACGGCCCCCGGAAAATACGTTACATCAGGCGTTCTGTTTCTTCGCGGCGGCGCTTTTCGCCCGCGCGCCCCCGGCCGCCGCGGCCTCGGCGCAGAGTGACGCCGACACCATGGTCGCTTCGGGATACGGCGCGTCGGTGGTCACGGCGTAGACCTGGTATTCCGCGCCCTCTTCGAGGCCGGTAAGGGTAAAGCTCCCGCCGTCGGCCGCGCCCGCGTCCACGCGCGTGAGAACGCCGTTCGGCTTCCCGTTCTCTTTCTTGCGGGTGTAAAAGGTGAGGTACGGTCGCTCCTCACCCTCGATCACGCCGTACTCGCACACTATTTCACCGGCGGCGTCGCCCGGCGCGGCGGTCAGGCGCGACAGGCCCTCCATGCCGAACTCCAGGCACAGGGTGAGGGGCCTGCCCAGGCGCACCAGGTTCGCGTTTTCACCCATGAAACGGGTATGTCCCGTGATCCGCTTCCGTGCGCCGTGGGATTTCCATGCCGAGGCAACAATGCCGTCGATCTGTTTCCACAGAGTAAGAACCTCCTTGAAAGCGGCACGCACCTTGCGCTGCTTTGGAGTGTTCGCGTCCAGTTGCTTTTTATACGCCCGGGTGATTGTCTCTTCCCCCCGTTCGTAATAGGTAAGTCCTTCAAGGGTGTTCCTTATCCCTTTGAAGGGAATACTCGTTTTGATTTTAGCCATGGATTATCTCCTTTTGTTGTGAAATTGATTTACCGGTTACCATGTACGCCTCCATTAAGTGTTACAGACTTGTGTTCGTTGTTGCGGTCGCTGCAGCGTTGGTGCTATGGTGACGGCATATAAGTACCTCCTGTTGTGGTGTTGCAGCTAATACGAACGGGGGGCCGGTTTTTTAAAATTTTTTCGGTGAAAAAAAAATTTTTTTAAATTCAATGATTGTGGAGAATATACCGGAAAGATGCAGGAGTGCAGTGTGAAAGGAGCAGCAGTGCAGCATGAAATATACATGAAAGGGACATGAAACGAAGATGAAACAACCATGAAAGGATCATGAAACAACCATGATACCCGCATGAAAGAGATGTAAGGATTATTTAAGGTAAATACCTGATAGCCCGTGTAAGGGATTTGCTTATAATTATAATAATGAATAAGGGAAAACCCTTACGGCGGTTGCGGAAGCAAGGGACGGCTTATGCCTTTGAGAATCCGGGTGCGATGCATGTAGAGGGCCGGCCAGTCGCGACGTATAAGGAAGCGCGGTCCCCTGAAGTTTTTTTGCAGAAAACAGTATGATGTCCGCCCTATTGCCGTGTAGAGGGTGTCGGATTTTTTGTGTAAATGGCATTATTCACAATCTTTTTTATACCCTCGAAAACCCTGAAGAAATAGAGGGACGTCGGTCGCCTGGTCAAACTGTTTCCGTTGGGGAGGAAAGGGTGATGAAAGAAATTATTCTCCTATTTCCCCGCCGTGCTTTCCTCGAAATACTCAAGGACCTTCCATTTCTTCAAAATTTTATTGATTTTGTTCTCCAGATCATTTGCGAATTTAAAACCGAGGGGTCTTTTATTTTCAACTGACCTGTTCTGGTTGCCGTATCTCCCGTATTGAGGAAATATCCTGGCCTGTAAGGTTATTTGATCAACAGCATTTGTTAATTTTTGATTAATGGCAGGATCTGCATCCCACAATATATCGTAATATTTCATAATACCACCTTGTATGACTGAATTCGGGAGGAACGTTTACCCGGCATCCATATCCCTGCTTTCTCAAACGGCTGAAGGGTAGAAAGCTCGATGAAGAGTGAAAGATAAAAACGCATTTTTCATAATCGTAAAGGCCACACCTTATTACGGTCTGGCCTTCATCAACTCGATCTGATCATGTTTGACCCTTTGTTTCGGAGATGACAGGTGCTCCTCCCCTTTCAGGCTTCGTTCCAGTCTTCTGATATCGTCCCTGTGAGGATATAATAAATATAGCACATACCTGAGATATAATCAAACCTTTAATCGATAATATGAATTTTATTGCTGACCGTGTAGTCCGCTCCCCGCATGAAAAATCCGCCTGAAAAACATTTCTTCGATACGGGGCATCCCTTTTATTTCCCCGGAGACGCCGAACGGGAAACAGGGGGCGCCGCGTTCACTTCTCGGTCAATCAAGATTGAAGGTGAAATCCATCTCGCATTTTCCCGTTTTGTGCATAAGGCAGCCGTTTACCGCCGGGTTTATGGTGTATTTGACCCCCAGGGAGTCAATCCACCCTTCTATACGCACCATGATGCCGCACTGGTAACCGTCTATCGCCCCGATTTTTTTCAACCCGTCATAGGCGAAACATTCCCGCCACCCGCCGCGCATCAGGTTCTTTTCGGGAAAGGAATAATAGGCATTCATGAAATCCGGAAGTACCAGTTTCCACGCGGTGGAAAAAACTTCCTTGAAGGTTTCAAAAACGGTGATGGGTTCCGCCTTTCGGCCCATGAGTTTCAGTATTCTCCGCATTTCAATGCCCGCCATGGACCGTACCGCGGCCAGGTTAATGGGATTTGCCTTTTCGATACCCAGGGACTGGATGCTGTGATAGAACCACATCGCGTCGTGGGTCATCCATCCCTTTGAAAAAAATTCACGAATGTCGTTTTTCTCCATGGTTTCCATGAGTTCCATCACGTTCCTCCTTTTCACCTTTATGCGACCGGCGTATGTTCCGGGGAGCTATGGAATGAAGGCGCATGTTGATCAAAATACTGCCGCGCGGTCCGTTCCATGGTGAGGGTGCGGCGTGTTCTGTCAAGTTAAATAAGTAATACAAGTAAAACATATTATACATGGTGCAAATAGGTTGACAGCGGGCGGGATAAAGTGTTCTCTTTCAAGTTGCGGGGTGGAGTATGAAAAAAAACAGGTCGCTCGACGAAGAAAAAATCGTATACGGTGTGGGCAAGGTGAGTCCCAAGGGGCAGATCGTCATCCCGGTCGATCTGAGGAACGAACTGGGCATAAAGACCGGGGACCAGCTGGTGATAACCAAAAGCCGCGACGGGGAGAACATAGTGCTCATGAAGATGCAGGTGCTCAACAGTCTGCTGCGGGGAAGCCGGTACGAGATCGAATAGACGTCGTCCTGATGATCGGCCGCGACAGCGGACTCTGCACATGCCATTACATCAGCCGGTTTTCTGCAGACGCGAGTTCCCTGAACTCCCTTCACTACTATTGCTGGAATATACCGCCGTGTTGTTTTGATCGGGATGTTGAAGTATCAATAATGTTATGGAAGATTGAGATAACGAGAAAAAGTATCAATTATTTTTCACTTTTTCAGTCTGCGATCTGAAGAAATAATCTCAGGCTGAAATAGCGCTCCCCCATGCGGCCTGCAGAGCGCACATCGCGCTTTTCTCCTTTCCCCCTGAGAGCCTGCGGACTTTTTCTTACCCGGCTGCACGAAAATATTGTACGTTATCCGGTTCGAGAGGATATTATGGTAAAACCCCCGTACGTATTCGTGACGCACAGGCGCGTACTTTTTTATGCCATTACTATAGAAGGGGAAGTGGATTCAATATGGTATCAGCCGCCGGGCCTGTTCATGGAAAGTGTGGTATACTCCGGGTATTGTTGCTGTTCGTGATACTCTGCGGCGGATTCACCGGATGCACTACAGAATACTTTACGCCTCTGGGGACCTATGAATTCAGGAACCAGGACCCGAAGGATATAATGAAGATCAGGTTCTTCAACTATAATTTCGCCTATAACGATTACGACTTCGGGGAGACCCCTCCCACGCATATTTCAACGTATAATAAAAAAGCCGGTGCGGAAGACAGGTACTATATTCAACGGCAGATCAATACTAAAAAATATACGTATAAATACAGACTGGAAATAATAGCGCTGGTGTTTTATATTATTTTCGTCTCGGCGTTTTATCTTATCCTGGGCATCTCAATATTTGATTTCTTTACACATATCTATGAAGGGAAGAAAAAGTATACCGAACCGATCATTATTCTGGTGCTGGGTGTTTTTTTGATACTCCCGACGTCCCTGTTCGGATATCTCAGCGGTTCGGTGTATTACATCGATAACGCGTCGAATGAGAAGGTGAATGTATATATCAACAACAGGTTCTGCGCAGAGATACCGGCGCGGTCATTTATCGAAACCAGGATCTCGGGCAGCGAAAACCTGTTTACGGTGAAAGACGCGCACAATAACAGCATTATCGAATCGGTTGATTTTAAAACCGACGGCAGAAACGAAACGTCACTTATGCGGTATTTTTATCACTATGGCGCGTATATTTACACCATTCGCGCCGATAACACCATAACCTACGGCGCCAAAACCTATATTAAAAGGTAAGCATTCATATACACCGTCGACGGCGATACACCGCGCGTACGGGCATCGATGAGAATGAATGTGCGCGGCCCGGAGCCGTGGCCATGGTGAACTGAACCGGTAACCACACATCGTATGCAGGTCGATTACGATACACTCGCAACCCAGTACGGGAGATATCGAATACCCGATCCCAGGATTGCGCAACGGATACACCGTCATCTCGGGGGCGCCGTATCGGTGTTGAATGTCGGCGCCGGGGTGGGCGCCTACGAGCCTGCCGACCGTCCCGTAGTCGCCCTGGAACCTTCCTTTGAAATGATCGCGAAAAGAAGAAGGCCCGGTGCGGCGGTGCAGGGTACCGCGGAACACCTGCCGTTCAGGGACGGCACCTTCGACTGCTCCATGGGCTTGCTCACCCTGCACCACTGGTCGGATATCGCTGCGGGACTGCGGGAAATGCGCAGGGTGACGAAAAATAAAATAGTGCTGTTCACCTGGACCGGTTATGGCGATGATTTCTGGCTGGAAGAGTACCTGCCCGAAATAAAAGGGATCGATATAAAACTCTTTCCGGCGATAGACGCGCTGGAACAGGTACTGGGAAACATCTCGGTGGAAATTGTCGAGATACCCCACGACTGCACCGACGGGTTCATGTGCGCCTACTGGAGAAGGCCCGTGATGTACCTGGACTCCGATGCCCGTAAGGCCATATCGACCTTTGTGCGCATGCCCGGCGTTCCGCGGGGGCTCGAAAAACTCAGGGAGGACATCGAGAGCGGCGCGTGGCACAAAAAGCACCGCCGCCTGCTTGAAAAAGAAAGTATCGATCTCGGCTACAGGCTGGTGGTAGGGGAAACACCGTGAGTATGGACGCAGCCGTGAAACAGGAAAAAATTATACACGAGGACAGGGTATGAGAAAGAAAGCTTATCTGCCGTTGATTCTTTTAATCGCGTTTTCGCTGTCGGTCCCCTCATGTAAAAAGGAGGCGCCACCCGTCGATTCCGGAACGAAGTCCGCGGAAGCCGTTAAAGGACCGAATGTAAGAAAGAACGGTTCGATCTCGGTGCGGGTGCGGAACATTGAGAAATCGAAGGCGAAAATACGGGAATTCGTGGATGATGCCGGCGGCCAGATTCTTGAAGAAAAGACCGCAGTGAATGCGGACAGCAGCCTGGAGATCCGTTATAAAATCAAGGTGAAGTCAGAGGTTTTCTCCTCCCTCATCGATAAGCTTTCACACCTGGGCGCCGTGCTGGGTATCACCGTTCAGGCCGAGGATGTCAGCGACGAGCTGGCGAGCCGGTCTGACAGGATGGATCTGCTGACAACCAGGCTGAATGAGGCGAGGCGTAAGAATGACGCCGCGCTGATCGACAGGCTTCAGGCGAAACTGAACGATGCGCAGAGGGAAAGGGCCGGTGTGAAAACATCGATCCTCTACAGCTATATATTCGTCACACTGATGGAAACGACGAAGATAGGGCACGCTTTTTCGCTGGGCGTGCGTTACGGGCTCGAGGGCTTCGTATGGATGATAAAAGCATTGCTGGTTCTGCTGTTGTCGTGTATTCCCCTTTTGTGTGCGTACCTGATAGCGAAACTGGTGACGGCCCTGTTCAAATACCGGTGGTCCAGGCTGGTCGCTAAAGTAGAAAAAATCGGGGGCAGGAAAGAATAAACGGCGATTGAGGCCGGGGGAAAGCGCCGCCGCCGGACGAAAACGTGGTGATATTTTACTGTTGAATTTAACGTAAGCTCCAGATGAAACATGATCCGTTGAAGATCGGTATTTTGCCTGTTGTTTCGGCGGTTATATCCGCCGCATTATTCGGTGTCGCCACACCGGCAAGCAAAATATTATTGAATATTACGGATCCTTTTTCCCTTGCGGGTTTGCTGTATCTCGGCGCTTCGGTCGGATTGTTTCCTGTTATACTGGCAAGAAAAGAGTTCTCATGTGTGCCCAGGTTGAATCAGAAAAACGCGGGACGTCTTTTGGGAGCGATCGTATTGGGCGGCGTCATCAGCCCTATCTTATTGTTGTTTGGACTCAAGTTCGCGTCGGCTTCTTCTGTTTCGTTATGGCTGAATTTAGAACTTGTCGCAACTTCTGTTTTGGGTTTTCTGTTTTTCAATGATTATTTGGGAAAGAAAGGATTGGCCGGTGTAATTATTGCCCTGGCATCCGGGGTAATGTTAACAATAAACGAGGGTACGCCCGGTGTTCTTTCCGTCATTCTGGTATCATCGGCATGTATATGCTGGGGCCTGGACAATCATTTTACCGCGTTGATCGATGGAATATCCGCTATGCAGAGCACGTTTTATAAGGGGGTCTTCGCGGGATCAATAAACTTTTGCATTGGTGTGGTAATCCATGACCGGACTCTTCAGTTCACATCGATCATTTTCGCGTTATTGCTGGGCGGTATGTCATATGGAGTAAGTATTGTTCTTTATATAATTTCCGCGCAGAAAATGGGGGCTACGAGGAGCCAGGTGATTTTTTCGAGCGCGCCGTTTTTCGGGGTCTTTTTTGCGGTACTATTTCTGGGCGAATCGATTACGGTATTGCAGCTGGTTTCATTTACACTATTGCCGGTTTCTATCGGTTTGCTGGCTTTTGAGCGGCACGAACACTATCATGAACATCATGAACTGGAACATACCCATTTTCATAAGCATGATGACCTGCATCATGACCATTTTCATGATAATGAGATTTCGTATCACGAGCACCTGCATCTGCACGAAAAGGGTTTTCATTCACATCCGCATTGGCCGGATATCCATCACAGGCATGTGCATAAGTAGAATGTCATATCAACGGAGTACGCATGTTTTCCAACAGAACAAGAATAATTCTCCCGGTAATCCATCTTTTACTTTTTGCTTACTTCATGTATGCAGGTAATACATACCTCTCCCTGCTGATGATCCTTGGAATATTTTTCAGGTATACGGTTACTTTAGATACAATGCCATCTGGCGTGCCTTCAGATATTTCAGCACACAGAATTTCTCGCAGGTAAAAAAACTGATCGACGGTGTAAAATATCCCGGCATGCTTGCGGACGGTCAGAAAGGGTTTTATTATATGCTGAAAGCCGCGGTTAACCTGTACCATGATAAAAAATACGACGAGGTGGAGAACGATCTTGACAAAGCGCTGAAAACCGGCGTCAGGACGGAAAACAATATCAGTATAATCCATATTATGCATGCCCGGCTGTATACACGGTTGAAGCAATACGCAAAGGCCGGGGAATCATTACAAAAAGCGAAGGATATTCCCCATAAAAGGATGCTGGATAATGACATGGAAAACCTGGGAAAGGAAATCATTGAACTGGAAAACAAAAAACGACAAGCACGGAGTAAGGCGCCGTATAACCGAATCCTTGCGGACTTCGCCCGGACAGGCCGTCGCGGGTGTATGCGTCGTTTTTGATGTATTAATCCCATGCCGGCAAAAAGACAAATGACGGCCCTGAAGCAGCGTACGGTATTAATACTTATCATTATCACCGCACTGTTGACGGCCATTGCCGCAGCGTTGTTTTATTACGGATGGTTACGGTTCAATTATGTGAGTTTTGACGAGTTCCCTGTCCAGGGTCTGGACGTCTCCCATCACCAGGGGAAGATTGATTGGGAGAAGGTTAAAAATACCGGGTTTAAATTCGTGTTTATCAAGGCGACTGAAGGCGGAAGTTTTGTCGATCCCCGTTTTCGGTATAACCGGGAAAACGCCGGGAAAAACGGTTTAATCGTGGGCGCGTACCATTACTTCACCTTCAGAAAGACCGGTGCGGAACAGGCGAAAAATTTTATCGCGACTGTACCGTACGATAATACGTCGCTACCGCCGGTGGTGGACCTGGAGTTCATGGGCAACAGCGGCAACAGGTTGACCAGACAGGCATTACACAGGGAATTATCCGATTTCATCGGGATTGTAGAAAAAAAGTACCGTAAAAGGCCGGTGCTGTATTCAACCTATGAGTTTTATGACTATTATCTGGCCGGCGCGTTCAAAGATCATCCCCTCTGGATCAGGGACATTTTCAAAAGACCAGGGTTAATCGATAAAAGAAACTGGACCTTCTGGCAGTATGCAAACCGTGCCAGGGTCGACGGCATTCCAAACTATGTCGATCTGAATGTTTTTAACGGCAATGAAGAAAAATTTACAGTGTTTCCGGGCAACCGGGATTGGCGGGCCAGAGTACAGGGTCATTGAAGTTGAGACAATGCGTACAATGCGGCAGGAGATCTGTAATGGAAATTTCCGATAATTTCGTAAAAGAGGTGACGGCTCATTTTCGCTATTTGACCGATGAATTAGGGTATCCGGAGCCGGTGCTGTCGCGCGATGCGTATTCCGACATGTTCACCTATGAGAACCTGCCGGTCAGCAGAACGGTAAAAATTCACAACGCGTACCATCCGGTGGACTACGGGTTTGAGTTCAACGTGTACAACCTGGAACTGGGAAAGGAGACTTCAGGCGACCATCTGAAAAACCATAAAATGCTGCGTTTTGTGCTGAAAGAAGACCAGGACCCAGGGCAGTCGTATATCAGGGGTGTCGCCGAGGAGATATACCGCAATTACGCCGGTGTGCTGAAAGGGGAATGCTGGTAAAAAACCCGAAGAACACTCCGGGGACCGCCGGCGTAATCGATAGACAGCCGTATTAATCAGCGTGCAAGGTCCGGGGGGGTGAGTATAATCCGTGAGGAACATGCCATGAAGACATTCACCGAAAAAATCACCGCGTCATTGTGTCTCTTGCTTGTCGCCCTGGCGGCGGTGTTCGCCGGCTGCGGCACCTTCGATATTACGGACAGTACCTGCCCGGATATTTCCGGTACGGTCTGGGGAGGCGTCGATTCCGACGGCGATTATTACGAATACTGGTTTATGAAAAACGGACCGCTGCACTACCAGTCGCCCACCGGGTTCTGGAAGAACGGCGCCTGGAAACAGAAGGGTTGCCGTATCTATATGGAAATCAATAATCGGTACACCGAACGCAAAGGAACCATACGCGACAAAACCATGGAGGGCGAAGCCTGGAATGTTAAAAAGCACGAATGGACCTGGCGCGCCGAATATCTGCGGACGGTGCAGCGGTAAAAAAACAACGGCGGTAATGGCCGTACGGCCACGTCATTCACCGGACTGGATCTTCCGCGACAGGTAATAAAAAGTCCCCATATGCCACAGGATGAGCGCGAGCACCATGACCTGTTTAGAGACGGGAAAGGGCTGCGTTGAAAACACGATTTCCCCGCTGCCCTGTTCCTTGACGGGTGCCGGTGTGTCCCTCAGGCCGAACTGGAGGCCTATCGTCACGGCGTTCCGTTTTCCATTGAC
>CAZUXY010000092.1:0-11044 GCA_964624235.1 uncultured Leptospirales bacterium
TTTTTTAGAAATGAAATATCCACACCGGGAATTACAAATTATATCATTTTTTAAGGAGGACTGAAGTGGCTATAAAACCATTAGGTGATCGGGTTTTGATCGAGATAATGGAAGAGGATCTGCAGAAACAGGGAGCTTTGTATATTCCGGATACGGCGAAAGAGAAGCCCCAGCAGGGAAAGGTGATCTCGGTCGGGAAAGGAAGATACGAGGACGGGAAATGGATCCCTCTGGATGTCAAGGCAGGGGATGTGGTTCTGTACGGTAAGTATGCCGGTACAGAGGTTAAACACGACGGGAAAGAATATCTCATCGTAAGAGAAAATGATATCCTGGCGATTATTGATTAATTGATAAGGAAGGTTAACAATGGGAGCAAAATTATTGCAATATAACGAGGAAGCGAGGAGGTCCATCCTTGAGGGGGTTACCAAGCTTAACGATGCCGTTCGTGTAACGCTGGGACCTCGTGGAAGAAATGTGGTGATCGACAAGAAATTCGGTTCTCCCGCCATCACAAAGGATGGGGTAACCGTAGCAAAAGAGATCGAACTGGAAGACCACTTTGAGAACATGGGCGCCCAGATGGTGAAGGAAGTGGCGACCAAGACCAACGACGTGGCCGGAGACGGAACGACCACCGCCACTATTCTTGCCGCCGGCATCTACCGGGAGGCCCTGCGTAACGTTACCGCCGGCGCAAATCCAATGGATCTCAAACGCGGGATGGATAAGGCGGTCGACGCCTGTGTGAAGTTTATCGCCGATACCGCACGGGAAATCAACGACAAGAAAGAGATAGCCCAGGTTGCCTCTATTTCGGCGAACAATGATATGACCATCGGCGATCTTATTGCCGAAGCTATGGAAAAGGTGGGCAAAGACGGGGTTATCACCGTAGAAGAAGCAAAATCAATCGAGACCAATCTTGAGGTTGTAGAGGGAATGCAGTTCGACCGCGGATATATTTCCCCCTATATGGTGAACAATCCCGAGACCATGGAAGCGGTACTTGAAGATGCCCATATACTGATCCATGACAAAAAGATCTCTACCATGAAAGACCTCCTGCCGGTTCTTGAAAAGGTTGCACAGGCGGGCAAGCCCCTTCTGATCATCGCCGAGGAAGTAGAAGGCGAAGCGCTGGCGACCATCGTGGTGAACACCCTCCGCAAAACCATCAGCTGCGTCGCCGTCAAAGCTCCGGGTTTCGGGGATCGGCGCAAGGCCATGCTGGAAGACATTGCGATCCTGACCAAGGGCCAGGTGATTTCAGAGGACCTGGGTCTGAAACTCGAAAACACCACCATTAACATGCTGGGCCGTGCAAAAAAGGTGATTGTTGACAAGGAAAACACCACCATCATTGAAGGATCCGGCGACCAGAAAGAAGTACAGGGAAGAATAAACGTGATCAAGAAGCAGATCGAAGAAACCACTTCCGATTACGACCGTGAGAAACTTCAGGAAAGGCTGGCCAAGCTGGCTGGAGGCGTGGCGGTTATCAACGTCGGCGCGCCAACCGAGGTGGAGCTCAAGGAAAAGAAGCACCGTGTTGAAGACGCGCTTTCCGCGACACGTGCCGCTGTTGAAGAAGGCATAGTTCCCGGCGGCGGACTTACTCTGCTCTATGCGCAGAAGGCGATCGATGCGCTGGCGAAAAAACTGCAGGGTGACGAGAAAATCGGTGCTGAAATAGTAAGCAAAGCGGTTGAGGATCCCATGAGATGGATCGCCAATAACGCAGGTGTCGAGGGTTCCGTTATCGTGGAGAAAGCCAAGAATGAGAAGCAGGGGATTGGTTTCAACGCGAATACCCTGGTATGGGAAGATCTGATGAAAGCCGGTATTATCGATCCCGCCAAGGTTGTTCGTTCCGCCCTGCAGAACGCTTCGTCTGTAGCCAGTATGCTGGCCACCACCGAGGTGCTCATTACCGATAAACCGGAAGATGAAAAACCGATGCCCGGTATGCCTCCCGGAGGAATGGGCGGAGGAATGTATTAAAAAATCGATACGTGCAAAAAAGGGCGCTGCGGCGCCCTTTTTTATTCAATCCTGTATTGAAGCAGAAAACCGAATCAATTGAAGTTGGCTTTGTCTTTAATAGTGTACGGGCGTTTGCCCTGCGATTCATGGTAAACCCTGATCAGGAGCTCCGCGAGTATACCGAGCAGTATAAACATGAAACTCAATATTATCAGCATTACGGTCAATAACAGCATGGGATTCCTGATCATGGAATGCTTCAGGTATATTTTCATACCTACGACCAATGCCCCGCTGACGCAGCTTGCGAAGAACATAAAAGCGCCTATTCCGCCGAACACGTAAATGGGTTTCGTCGCGAACGAACCCATAAACTTGATGGTAAAAAGATCAAGCAGCACTTTGAATGTACGTATAATACCGTATTTTGATTTTCCGTACTTTCGAGGATTATGGTTGACCGGGATTTCAGTGATCAATGCCCCCACCCATGAGGCATGTATGGGAATGAAACGATGCATCTCACCGTACAATTTCACTTCCCTTATCACCTCACCCCGGTATGCCTTCAAGGAACATCCCAGGTCGTGCAGGCGTACGCCGCTGACCCTGGAGATAAGCCGGTTCGCGATTCGTGAAGGGATGGTTCGATAGAAAAGATTGTCCTTGCGGTTCCTGCGCCATCCGCTGACCACATCGTATCCTTCCTCGATTTTATCAAGCAGGGCTTTAATGTCACGGGGATCGTTTTGCAGGTCGGCGTCCATGAATATCAGCACCTCTCCGCCGGCGTGGTCGATCCCGGCGGCCATGGCGGCGGTCTGGCCGAAGTTGCGGCGGAATCTTATAACTTTAAGACGGCGGTCTTTTCTGGCAAGTGCTGAAAGAATTGCATAAGACCGGTCTGTGCTTCCGTCATCCACAAAAATAATCTCATATTTAATGTTGAGCGGATCTACGGCCCTGACTATCTCATGATATTGAGGTTCAACGTTGTCCTCTTCATTATACATGGGTAGAATAATAGAAAGGAACGGGTTTCGATTTTTTGCCGTTTTTGAGGTTTTCATAATTTCTCCGGTTTCATGAAATGACAATGTAACGGATTAAATTTTTTGAGCAATCCTTTTTCAAGACGGGGATACCTGATTTTTAATTGACCCTTCTTTTGATACCGCATTCACTTGCACGAGTGAGTGACCTGATGTTAAAATTAACATTTTCAGAGGACGCAAGACCGTGTCATTACTGGGTTACCTGGTGGATCCATTGCGTGAATTGCTCTTTAACTGGGAGGGAATAGTCAGGCAAGAGTCCCTTTCGGGCGACAGTAAAGTTATATGCACACCCTGTGATATTCTTTCTCAGGAGATATGTGCCGCCTGCGGTGTGCTGCCCATCAGGATCCCCTCGCATGTTTTTGGGAAAGACTGCGTAGAGAGTGCGTTCGATGCTAGTTTCCCGGACATCATGAACAGGGGTATCTGCGATATCATGGTCATACCAGACACCGGGTACTGCAGACAGTGTATGTCCGGTGACGCCGGTAGAGATGTATACCGTTTGGAATTACCGACCGGATATGGAGATGAATCCATCTTAAAAGTGCATGAAGCTTACGCCGGGTTTCTTCTGAGCATCAGCGGCTGCGTTCTGGAAGAATTACCTGATGAGCGCCTGGTATTCGCGGCTGGTGTATATGGTGAGGTTAAAAGGCTGGTACGGGGGATATCATCGGAAAGGGCATTAAAACCGGGCTGTCTGTCCCATGTTGACATGCAGGTTGTTTTCGAATCGGCGGTTTGCTTTCCGGCGAATTTGGTTCTGGACCACCTGAGGCTTATCCTGAAGCAACTGAACGGTATACACACTGAGGCGGACCTGTCGCTGCCGAAGGTTCTGGTCGCAGGAGGTTTTCTGGGGGATGGTTCGGTTATGGATCTGATTGAGGCGGCGGGGTGTCTGGTTGTTGAGGACGACAGTTGCATGGGGCGCCGCCAGTTTGATGTTTCCGTAAACAGCGAATCTCCTTCTTTATATATGGACCTGCTTGGTTCCCTTGTCTTCAGGCCCTTATGCCCCGCCCTGAGGCCCGTAGAGGAAAGGTTTGATCTGTTTTACCGTCAGTTGCGAAATTACGGGATTGAACTGGTCGTATTCATAGAGGACAGTTACTGTACCCGGGGAGTGAAGGATATGGAATACCTGAGGAAAAAACTGATGCGATCAGGGGTGGACCCCCTGATCGTGCGGAGCTCGAATGCGCAGGGTAAAGTGAAAGAATACATCAGCTCGGTAAAGCTATAACCACGGATATCAGCGCAGCAGATCAATATAATCGACCGTGATATCGGCGGCTTCTTTCAAAAAAAGGTCCTTTTCAAGATTGATGAGCTTTTCAGATGGGTCATTCTTCAGCTCTTTCTGTAGTTCGCGTATCTCCTTTTTTTCCATGGCGGATTCTTCTTTTAAACTGAGCTCTTTTGTATTCATCTTCGTTTTAAGGGACTGGATTTTTTCTATAAGCTCCTTGAATTTTTTGCTCCCCGAGATCCTTTCACGGGATTTATTCCTTAAACTGTTGATCATGACCTGGTTAACAAAATTCCTGTACGGAACGAAATCGGCGCTTTTCAGTTTCTCCCACTGTACGGGATATTTCAGTTTGTTTTCACCTATTATCCATACCGAGCTGATATCTGGGATAATTATATCCGGGGTGATCCCGTTGAGCTGATTTGAGGTTCCGCCGGGCTGATAAAAAATGGCAGTGGTGATTTTTACCGCCCCTTTTTTCGCGGGAAGAGGGTTGTAGGTCTGTACTGTCCCTTTACCAAAGGTGCTTGTAGGACCGACTATCATGCCTCTGCGGTAGTCTTTGATAGCGCCGGCGAAAATTTCGGAAGCGCTGGCGCTGAATTTATCGATAAGAATCACGAGAGGACCGTCGTAATATACTCCGGGATCATTGTCGTTCATCGTTTCAACGTTGTTGTTGCCGTCCTTGACCTTGACAATGGGTCCCTGGTCAATGAACAAACCGGCAACATTAATGGCTTCAGTGAGGGCCCCTCCCGGATTGCCGCGAAGATCGAGCAGCATGCCTTCAATATTGAGGTTTTTCAACTTGTTGATCTGGAGTATCACGTCGGTCGAAGAACTTTTGGCCGATGGATCATTTCTCTGTACCGCATCGAAATCAAGATAAAAAGAGGGGAGCTTGATGTAACCAAGACGTATCTGGCGGTTCCCTTTGCGTATCGTAATAATGTCCGATTTCGCCGCACGGTCTTCGAGTTTGATTTCCTCACGGACGATGGGGACGACAAAACGGTGGTTTTTCGGCGCGTTGCCGCCTTTTTCATCAGCGGCTTTACGGAGAATGGTAAGCTTCACCACCTTGCCGCGCTTTCCCCGTATCATCTTTACCACGTCCCTTAAATCCATATCGATCACATCCACCGGGTCGTCATCAGCCTGGGCCACGCCGAGTATTTTATCGTTGGGCTTCAATTTCAGCTGTTCCGGAAGTTTGTCCGCGGCACCACCGGGGATTATCGATTCGACAACAACGAAACCATCTTCTGAGCGAAGGAGTACTCCTATACCTTCCAGTTTAAGCTTGGTCGATATCATGAAATCCTCATGCTCTTCCTGGGAAAGGTAATTTGAGTGGGGATCCAGCGCCATCGAAAATGCGTTCATGAACATTGAAAGCATCTTCTCATTGTCGATTTCATCAACCCGCTTTTTATTGAGCCGGTATTTGTTGATCAGCTTTGACTTTGCCTCATCTACGTTTTTCACCGCGGTGAGGTAGTTAAGCAGCTGCAGTTTGATGTTTTTACGCCACCGTTCGCTCATCTCCGCCTTGCTGGAAGGATAATCGATGCTGTCTTTATCAACAACGATCGTCTCGTCTTTTTCAAAATCATAATTCTGCTTGATCAGCGTATTGAACAGCTTCATGTTTTCTTCGTAACGTTCCTTGTAAACGGACAGAATATCAAATACAACGCCCAGCTTCCCCTCTTCGATCAGATCGTCGAGTTTGTTCTCATAAGCACGGAATTTCTCCATATCCTGTTTATAGAAGTAGTATTTACCCGGATCGATGTATGAGAAAAGGTTCGATAAGGTGCGTCGGGACACTTCATCAGTGAATGCGTGATAACCGACATGTTTGGACAGGAAAACCGACACGAGAGGTTTAATGTCGGTCTGCTTCAGGCCATCGGTCCGGTTGAAACAACCGAACACCAGAATAATGAGGGTGAAAATAGAAAGAAACGCTTTATTTCGTTTTGTCAGCATTATATGAATCCGCTCCTGGAGTAGTGTGTTCCCTGAAAACCACTCGTCAGTATAAACATAAAAAGGTGGCATGATTCAGGCCACCATTTTTTATAATATAGTGACGTGAAGTCTAAAAAGTCAATAATATTAATTGAACCCCGGTTCAGTAAAAAATAATTGACCCTTTTTCAGTTACAAGGTGATATCAGGGATGACGTTGCGGGCAGCAGATGGAGGATGCCGATGCTCACTGATAAAAATATATATGAACTCTCCGGGTTGCTATCCCGGAAGGATGTCAGTTCCGTCGAAATCGCAAAGGAATATGCAGGCAGAATACGCAGTCTGAATGCCGGTATAAATGCCTATATAAGCTTTGACGAAGCGGCATTGCTCAGGGAAGCTGAAGAATCTGACACAAGAAGACGAAACGGCGGCACCCGGTCACCTTTCGACGGTGTTCCGGTCGCCATAAAGGACAATATCTGCACCAGTGGAATTCTTACCACCTGCGCTTCGGGCATACTGCGCAATTTCATCCCTCCCTATGATGCACACGCATATAGAAAACTCAAGGAGCATGGATTCCTGACCATAGGCAAAACGAATCTTGATGAATTCGCCATGGGGTCTACCACTGAATCTTCGTTTTACGGACCGACAAGAAATCCCTATGACCGGGAGAGAGTGCCGGGTGGGAGTTCAGGCGGGTCGGCTGCCGCTGTAGCCGCACGCATGGCCCCGGGAGCACTGGGCTCGGACACCGGGGGATCCATACGTCAGCCGGCGTCGTTTTGCGGAGTGGTCGGCATCAAACCCACATACGGGAGAGTTTCGCGGTATGGTCTGGTCGCCTATGCTTCATCCCTGGACCAGATAGGGACCTTTGCCCGTACGGTGGATGACGCCGCGCTCCTTCTGGGTGTTATCGCGGGACACGATCGTGTGGATTCCACATCAGTGGAAAGGTCAGTGGATTTTATGCCTTCGGATCTAAGTATCGGGGTAAAAGGCATGAGACTCGGTCTCCCTCAGGAATATTTCGAAGGCATTACTCCCGAGATCAGGGACAGGATTGCGGAAAAGGTAAAAAAGCTCGAGGATGCGGGTGCGCGTGTGGAGGAAATATCTCTCCAGTATGTGGAGTACGCGATCCCGGTGTATTACCTGATAGCGACCGCCGAAGCCTCATCGAATCTGGCACGCTACGACGGAGTGAAATACGGTTATCGTTCCCCCGGCTTAAAAACGCTCTCGGAACTGTACACAAAGACCAGGGACGAGGGATTCGGCAAAGAAGTTAAAAGAAGAATCATACTCGGTACTTTTTCCCTGAGTTCAGGTTACTACGACGCGTATTACCTCAAGGCCCTGAAAGGAAGGACATTGATAATTGAGGATTTCAAGAAGGCCTTTTCGAAAGTCGACGCCATAATTACCCCGGTAACGACCACCACCGCGTTTAAACTGGGTGAAAAAATAAGTAATCCGCTTGAAATGTATATGTCTGATATCCTGACCATATCGGCCAACCTTGCCGCGATTCCGGGTATCTCGATTCCAATCGGTCTCGATAGCGCGGGTCTCCCCATTGGTATGCAGATCATGGGCAACCATTTCAATGAAAAGACCATACTTTCAATTGCAAAGGTCGTGGAAGAAACCGGTGAAAAGATCTGTCCTGAATTATAGCATGGGGATTTGCGGTGTATGTCTGCTGCTCGCATGCTATTCCTATCATCCCGTACGTATGGTAAGAAAAATCCCCTCCTGCCCCGACCCTGAAAAAAGCCGTGTAAAAAACGTACTGTCACACCCCCAGTGGTGGGAGGTCAGGGACGCAAACCCCTGCGATGGCGCGGTCAAGGGAAGCGAGAAATACGTACACCGTGTTTATATAAGAAAGTATTTTGTCGTTTTGCGTTCCAGCACTCCCACGGCGCGGATTAACAACAGGGCGGTGATGCTTGCGGAAAAAGGGAAATTCCAGGAAGCGCTGATTCTGTTGCACGATGCAGTGAAGGAAGACAGCCGCATGGGTGCCGCATACAACAACCTGGGCATAATTTATGAGATCTTCGGTGACGGTAAAAAGTCCTTTGAATACTATTCCCTGGCCTGCCTGCTGGAACCCGATAATGAATATTTCAGAAAAAACCTGCTGTTTCAGGGTAACGATGTTGTACGGTAAGATCATCTCTTTACTGTTGATATTCCCTGTTTTTCTGAGTTCCACGGCCTGCAGCGTCGATAATCCGGTGGAAAAAAGTTATTTTACCGACCTTTCCAGAATAAAAGGCGGGGAAAAACCTGCTCCGCCGCAGATAATCTCGGTCGATTTTCTGCCTGCCGAACGCGAACTGCAGATCAACTTTTCAAGCGACGGATCAGACGGCCCGGGAGGGCCCGACGGCGCCTATGATCCCGATACGGGGACCAATGAAAACCTCGTGTACTATTTGTATTATACCGATGGAAGCGATCCCCCTCCTTTCTCTGATGAGCATCGTTACTACAGCGAGATTTACTATCTCGGTTACGTCAGGGAAAGTGAATACTCCGGCGATCCGAAGCTGATCAATGAAATATATGTCAGTGAGTCTTTCGCCGGAACTCTTTATTTCTGGATGACATCGGGCGACGGGGGCAGGGAAAGCGACCGTTCGGACATCGCAGAGGTTGTTATCCCCTGATGAATGGAACGCATAACATGTACGTTAATCTACGCATCACTGCTGCTGCGATAATGTTATGCTGCATGGGAGCTACAATCTGTCACGCGCGCACCTGCGGACTGGGTGACGGATCGCCGGTGTATGGCCTGGAAAGAACGGAGTTATTACTGGCTGAAGCGGCGAAGGAAAACCTTGACGGTACCGAAGGGAAACGGTATACCGGTAACCGGATCGTTTCAAATGTATACCCGCAGAAAACGGAGGAAATACCCCTCTATCAGGCCCTGGCGGTGGATTTTTTTGTTCCCGGCGGAGGTTCCCTGTATTATAATAATTACTACTGGGGGGCCGCGTTCGGTGTTCTGAAATGTGCGGGCGCCTGGGTGGTGTATCATTATTACCGGAAATGGGAATACCGAAGGTCACTTTACCGGTCGGCGAAAAAGGCAAACGAAATGATAGATCCTTATCATGATCTGCAGTTTCGGGTTCCAGGCGAGGGGTATAAAACCGTCGATGAATTGAAAAGGGATTATGACCGGTCCGCCCAGAACATAACTTTCGCGGTAATCGCCAATGTGCTGGTATATGTGGTATCGCTCTATACGACGTATGTATTCGTTAAACGTCACAACGAAAATTCCATACCCACCTTTGAAATCGGGGCCTGGAAGGAAGGGGCGGATGCGGAAACCGGATATGCCGTGAGATTGAGTATAACTCATAGAATGTAGATCATGCTGAAAGACGGGTTCGGAAGAAATTTCGATTACCTCAGGGTATCGGTCACCGACAAGTGCAACCTCAGGTGTGTATATTGTATTCCGCCTGAAGGGGTAGAGTTGCTTGATCACCATGAGGTATTGAGGAACGAGGAGTTTGTTCAGCTGATTGCTATTTTTGCCGACCTGGGAATACGCAAGGTCCGCTTTACGGGCGGCGAGCCCCTGGTACGAAAAGGAATAATGGAAATCCTGCACGCTACACGGGAAAAGCTTCCCGGACTCGAGATCTGCCTGACCACAAACGGCGTACTGCTCGCCGACCGGCTTGAAGAGCTGCATGATATCGGCGTGAGGAAACTTAATATCAGTCTGGACACCCTTTCGAGGGAACGCTACCGCGAGATTACCGGAAATGATGCGCTGAACGCAACTCTGGCTTCTATCGACCGAGCACTCGATATCGGCGGTTTTGATGTAAAAATAAACGCGGTGTTATTTCAGGAAACGATCGATGAAATCGAACAAATGCTGGATTATTTTAGTGAACGCACATGCCAGATACGTTTCATTGAGAGAATGCCTTTCGGGGGAGGGTCGGTTTTCTATCCCGCCGGGTCACTATTAAGTGTTTTGAAAACGATGGGTAAGCTCGAGAGGGATTCCCGCATTGATACCAGGGTGGCTGAAATGTACACTCTCGCTTATAAAGAAAGGCGCCCCCTGAGCGTCGGGATCATTCCCACCATGACCCATAAATTCTGTGCACAGTGCAACAGATTGCGAATTACCTGTAACGGGCTGCTTAAGACCTGCCTGCATTCTACATCCGAGTATGATCTGAAGAAACTGTACCGCATTAATGTCGGCGCAGAAGTGATTAAGCGTGAAATCATGAAAGCGGTCATGGAAAAGCCCAGGGAGCACCACCTGGAATGCAATATTAATTCCTCCGAGGGGTGCGCCTCCTTGCTCAGTCGCAGGAGCATGTCGCGGATAGGGGGATAATGAAAAAAGGAACCTCTGTCTGGTTCCTTTTTCCGAATTCGGGGTGTACGAGACTTGAACTCGCGACCTCCTGCGTGACAGGCAGGCACTCTAACCAAACTGAGCTAACACCCCTTTGTTTAGCAGTGATACTTAATGCAAAAAGGGTGGTCTGTGTCAACAAAAAAAGTTGGTTTTCATATAATCAACAGGTGTGAGCCCCACCGGAAAAAGTACTGGATTAAAACCCTCCGATAACGGAGATTTAATGTACGTATGGAAGTACCCAAATACAGAGTTTCACGGTTTTGTGTGGCGTGGTATTAAGTGGAGTTGTATTAAAAGGAGATTATCAGGGTTTTTACGCTCAGAATG
>CAZUXY010000093.1:0-10970 GCA_964624235.1 uncultured Leptospirales bacterium
GCCGACTGGTCGGCCAGCTTGCCTATCTCGTCGGCCACCACGGCGAACCCTCTGCCCGCGTCGCCGGCCCTGGCCGCCTCGATCGACGCGTTGAGTGAGAGAAGGTTGATGCGTTCGAAAAAGTCCCCTATAAGGACCGCGATCTCGCTCACCTTCCCGGAGTTTTTCACCATGACCGCGTTGCTTTCCGCCGTCTTCCTGAGGCCGGTTTTCGCCTCTTCAATGTACTTCCTTATGCGGCCATAGGTATCGACAACCTCGGTGGTGACTTCCCTGAGCCCGTTGATCAGGTTCGACAGGGACCCGAATTTCTGCAGGTGGCCCATCAGCACGTTGAATGACTGGACGGTCCGCTGTTCAATACTCGAGAAATTGGCGTTCAGCTCGGTAATCGTAGAGCTGATCTCCTCGAGCGATGCGGCCTGCCCCTGGGCGTCGGAGGAAAGGCGTTCGCTGGCCCCGGACATTTCTTCCGAAGAGTATGAGAGCCGCTCCGATGTGTCGCCGCAGGTCTGAAGGAGGGCTCTGATGAGTTCGTACTGTGAACGGCTGCGTTCAGACTCCTCACGTATTTTTTCCAGCACCGCGGTGAGCGTCTTGATCATGATCACGGTGACTATGTACGTAAGCACGATCGCGAAAAGACCCACCACCATGATGTTCCGCATGGTCTCCCCGTACGCACCCTCGAAGCTTTTCGATACCAGCAGGTGGTAGGCCGCCGTGTACCCGGCGCTGAGCACCGCCATGGCGGTCGTCGCGCGCAGGGTGCTGAACAGGGCGGTAAAAACAATGGCGGCGTGAAACACCATGGTGACCCCGAAGCCCGTATGGGGAGAAAGCATATACTTCCCGGTGAGGCCCACCGCTCCCCCCAGCGCGACGAGTATTACCAGCGCCAAGGAACCGGCGTTGTAACTCACGAACCTCAGCATCAAGAGGCTTATGGCCGCACCGATCATGATAGGAACACCGGCGACGACCGCGGACAGTTTCTGGTTCTGGTCTACAGGGAGCATCTGTACCGAAATCACCACAAGCCCCATAAAGACTATGATAATAATGTTCATGTAGAGCAGCAATACCGCCCTTTTCTGCACCAGTGCATCCTCACTCACATAACGCCTCTTGACCCCTTCCCTCAGTGCACCAATCATGTCAGTCCTCCGGTTATCGGGTATAGTCGGTATCGTACACAGTGCGGCAACAACCGTTTCTTTATTCTTTATATTACAACATAATGTCAAATATTTTATAATTAAATAATAGCAATTATAACCGGCGCACATACCGCAATGCGCAATACATTCAGTATTTTCCCGCCCCTGTACGGATCGGGTCACTCCGTATAAAGAAAAGATGCTTGCCTTTACGATGCCCCTGGTGATACATCATATCGATACCACACACCACATTACCGCAGCAGAGGAGCCCCCATGGAACCGGTGAAAATCATGCCCTGTCTCGACATGAAGGGAGGCAGGGTGGTAAAGGGAGTGCATTTCGTGGACATTCGTGACGCGGGCGATCCCGTGGAAAACGCCGCGTTTTACTGCCGGGAGGGCGCCGACGAACTGGCGATGCTCGATATCGCCGCGACCCTTGAAAACCGCAAGACCCGTCTGGAATGGGTGAAAAACGTCTCTTCGGTCATCGACATATCCCTCACCGTGGGAGGAGGCATCGGCAGCATCGAGGACATCGAACTGGTGCTGGGAGCGGGCGCTGCGAAAGTCTCGATGAACAGCGCCGCGGTGAAAGACCCCGCCCTGATCGACGAATCGGTGAAAAAATTCGGGTCAGATAAAATAACCGTGGCGGTCGACGCCCGACGCAACCCCGACATGGCCTCGGGATTCGAGCTGGTGGTTTCAGGCGGGACCAAACCTGCGGGAAAAGACGCGGTGGCATGGGCAAAAGAGTGCCAGGACCGGGGTGCGGGAGTCATTCTTCCGACCAGTATGGACGGGGACGGGACGCTGAAGGGATACGACATCGCCTTCACCCGCGCCATAGCCGATGCGGTGACGGTCCCCGTGGTGGCTTCCGGCGGCGCCGGTAAACTGGAACATTTCTACGAGGCCGTAGAAGAGGGAAAGGCCGACGTGCTCCTTGCCGCCTCGGTGTTTCATTTCCGCACCTTCAGTATACGCCAGGTGAAGGAGTTTCTAAAAAGCAAAGGGATACCGGTGTATCTGTAGAGGTACCCGGCCATTAGCTCCGCCGGTCCGCGCCGGAACGGCGTACCCTCCGGTACAATACCGTCGCGATCACCAGCCCCAGCGAGGGCAGTCCTAACCACAGCGCCTCGCTCTTCAGCACCCTAACCCCCCAGGGCCCCATGAACCCCCCCATGGTGAGGGGGGATACCGCTATGGGACGCCACGGAAAAAAGACGCGCCTGTCCGAAAAGGGCATGAAGAGCCCCACGCCGAGGCCGCCCGAGGTGGCGGTGTCGAGCAGGCCGTGCATTACCGCGACCGCCGGGAAAATCATGTAGAGTCTCCAGGGTCGCACTCCCGCACCCGGCCGTACCGCGCGAAACAGCGCCGCCGCGGCAGTTGCCATCAGGACTGCGAACAGCATCGAATGAAAGAATCCGCGGTGGCCCAGGGGATGCGCATAGGGGATCCCGAACCTGAAGGCGAGCACGTCGAGATCGGGCAGCAGCGAGAGCGCGAGCACGCAGCACCAGTACCCGATGCCGCGCTTCACGTCCCCGCTCAGCGCGTACCCCAGCGCGGTCCCCGTGACCACATGTCCGAACGCCGAGGGCATCAGGCCCGTTCTTCAGGCGCGACGGCCCGCACGGGATGATCCAAACTCTGGTTGACAGCACGGTAGAGGCACGTTATAATCACGGTTTACAGACCCCCTGATATGAAATACCGTCACCATAACCGCCGGAGGACCGTATGAAAAGGATTTTTATCGCAGCGCCGGCTTTTTTCCTCATCGTTGCGTTGTACGCTGCCGGTGCCGGCACGGCGACGGTTTCCGTGAAGGAGGGGTTGCGTATCCGGTCGGGCCCCGCGCAGAACGCCCCGAAGATGGGAGTGATCCCCGAAGGGACCGCTGTTGTCGTTCTGGAGGAAAAGGACCCGGAAGTCACGGTCGCGGGCCGTAAGGGCCGGTGGACCAGAGTGGACTGGAACGGCACTATCGGATGGGTGTTCGGCGGTTTTCTGGACAAAACCCCCGCAGGCACACCCGCCGCACTGCCCTCAGACTTTCCGCGTAAATGGATATCACTTACAAAGAAAGGGGACCGGATGGTCATACACCGGTGGTGTTTCGCCGAAACCCCCTATATCGCCATCACACGGGACCGGGAAGGCGCCACCTTCGAATTCAATATGGGCCAGGAATCCGTATTCTATACGGTACTTTCGGTCATTCCCGTAAAAAACGGTTTCCGTTTTGAACTTAAAGACAAGTACAATGAGCGAGGGGACCGGCGCACCGTTATCTTCACCAGGGACCCCCGTCGCCCCGGGGTGGGCACCTGGGCAAACCTGGGCGGCGCCTGGCAGGAAGAACTCTTCGTAGACGATCGAAACGCCGGCAGATACCCGGTGGTAAGTGAGAAGAACGGCGATTGCGGCCACCCATGATGAAATGAAAGCGTGCGCGCAACGCTGAAAGGATAGAATCGTACGCCTCGGTATCCTGAAAAAAACGAAGGCGATCCCGGCGCGTTGTCGATGCAGGCGCCCGAAACGCCGGGTTTATACATTATCGATCCATCGTGAAGGATGGTTTATGGTACATTTCGCCCCCATAGACTGGGTCTGGGTATTCCTGTTCATCGCGCTTATGGTCGCCTGCGGGGCGCTGTTTTACCGGCTGGGCAAGCGTTCCGAATCTGATTTCTTCCTTGCGGGCCGGGGTCTTCCATGGTGGCTCCCCGCCACCTCGGTGTACGCCACCCATACCGCCACCGACACTCCCATGTGGGTGACCGGCGTCATCTACCGCTGGGGCATGCGGGGCATCTGGTTCACCTTCTTCGCGGCGTGGTGCGCGGTGAGCGCCTATATATCAAGCCGCGTCTTCAGGCGTTCCCTGGCAATGAGCCAGGCGGAATGGCAGGGCCTGCGCTACTCGGGAATGGGGGCCGAACTCCTGCGCGGATGGATGGCGGGATGGCAGACCTTCATGAACATGTTCATCACCGCATGGGTGAGTTCCGCCATGGGCAAGGTCTGCGCCTACCTTTTCAACTGGCCGCCCTGGCTGGGCATGGTCCTGTTCACCTCCCTTTGCGCACTGTACGTGCTCTCTGCCGGGTACTGGGGCGTCGTGATGGCCGATTTCCAGCAGGGGGTGATATCCTTTATCGTCATCACCCTGGTGTCGGTGTGGGGTATTTACGCGGCGGGTGGGCCGGAGGGGATCGTGGGAAAGCTGGCGTCCCTGGGGCAGTCCTGGCGCATGAACCCCTTCCACTTCGACGGTTTCGCCGGCATCGACGGGAAGGCCTTCTACTGGGCCGACTTCATCACCCTGATGGTCATGGCGGTCTTCGGGGGACTGGGCATGGGCAACTTCATCGACTGGTACTCCGAGGCCCAGCGCATCCAGTCAGCCAGGACCGTGCGGGACGCCTCGTACAGCATCTGGGCAGGCGGCATGATGACCATATTCCGCAACGCGGTCTGGGCGGTGTCGATACTCGCCTTCTTCGTGCTGTACCCCGCCATCGAACAGACGGGTGATTACGAAATGGGTTGGTTCCGCCTGGGGTTCGAGAACCTTCCCCCGGGGCTGGTCGGTGTTTTTTTCGCGGCCATTGTGGCGGTCCACCTCTCGACCATATCCACCAGCCTCAACCTGGGTGCGCTCTACGCGACCAGGGACCTCTATCATCATTACATCAATCCCGGCGCCACCCAGGCGCAGCTGGTCAGGGCCGGCAGAATCAGCACGGTGCTTATACTGATCGGCTCGTTCGTGCTGGGGATCACCATGGCCAGTATCACCGAGTGGCTCATCTTCGCGCTCTGGCTGCAGGCCGCGGGCATCTGGGTGCCCTCTATTCTGCAGGTGGTCTGGTGGCGTTTCAACTCGTGGGCGTACCTCTCGTCATGGATCGCCAACCTGGTGATGAGCTGGCTGGTGGTGTGGGTGCTGCCCGCCCTGGGGCTTCTCCCCGCACTGCCCAACTACCTTAACTTCTGGATGCTGGCCGTGCTGGTGTCCCTGGTATACCTGCCGGTGACCTTCATGACCGCGCCCGACGACATGGAACATCTGGTACGATACTACGCGCAGGCGCGCCCGCCGGGATTCTGGGGTCCCGTGAGGAGGGAAGCCGTGAAGCGGGGACTTGTTGCCGGCAAAGGCGACCTGAAGACGGAGGTGCAACCGTGACCCTGCGAAAAAAATGGGACCCGGCACGCGCCGAGGAGTGGACCGGACATGACGTCTGGGCATCGGTGTTTTCCGTATTTTCATACCTGCTTATCACCGTGGGGGTCGCCGGTTCCCTGCTGCTGCGGTGGTGGGGGTTCGCGGCGCTGGCGGGAGGCATTGTGTGCGCGGTGCTCATGTTCCTCGTCATCGACCCGAAGCTGCGCACCATTTCCGAGGAGTTCGAAATGAAGGAAAAGGAATACCTGGGTCGCATGGAACAGATCACACGCTGGGAGGACGGCGGTGAACATAAGTCCTGAGGCTACGGGTAAGATCATGGGCATGCTTATGGCCTATGCCGTGAGTTCCCTGGGGCTTTTGCTTGCCTATATCAATTACCGCAAACGCGTTATAAGGGCGGAGCGGGTCTTCACCCTGAGAGCGAAGATCATCTGCGGCGCGGTCATCACCCTGGCGGTCGGAGGGGTAATCGCCTTCGCCGTCACCGCGGGAGGCACGTTTCTGACGGGCGTGGCCGTACCCCTGCTGATATTCCTGGTATCATTCGCCATCACCTGGCTGCTTTATCTGCACTTCTCACGCGGGTCGGGACGATGATCCCGGCGGCGAATGCACCGTTCATTCTGAAAGCGGTCGAGGGCCCATCACGAACACCAGCCTGCCGCCGGAAATGATATCGCCGTGGCGTATGAACGGCCTTTCGAGCTTTTTCCCGTTGAGTGAGACCGACTGTACATATTTGTTCTCACTTGAGGCATCGGGCGCCGTTATCTCGAACGTACGTCCCCCGCCCAGCCGTATGACCGTCTTTTTAAAGAGCGGGCTCCCCAGGGCGTACTCGTCCTTCCCAGGACACACCGGGTAAAACCCCATGGCGCTGAACAGGAACCACGCCGACATCTGGCCGCAGTCTTCGTCGCCGGGCAGTCCCGAGGGGCCGTTTTTGTATTTCGTTTCGCAGTAATACCGCGCCCGTTCCTGGGCCTTCCAGGGCGCCCCGGCGTAGTTGTACAGGTAGACGTAATGGTGTCCCGGCTCGTTTTCGTGCACGTAATGTCCGCTATTAAAGTTCTCATCGAGTTTATTGATGAAAGCCGCCCTTCCGCCCATAAGCGCTATCATCCCATCAGGATCGTGGAGCGCGCCGAAAAGATAGGTCCATCTGTCGCCCTCGGTGAAACCCTCGGCGGGGTTGGAGTTCCATGAGCCGTCGGCGTTGCGCGGCGCCATGAAACCGGTGGAGGCGTTGTAGAGGTTGCGGTAGTTTTCGCTTCGTTTCATGAACAGGCGGCGGTCAACCTCTTTTCCCAGGGTCCCGGCCAGCACACCGGCGCAGAAATCCCCGTACGAGAACTCGATGGTGCGCGAGACCGACTCGGCGGTACGGTCGGCGGGAACATACCCCAGTTTCTTGTACCATGAGAGCCCTCCCCTCGCCTCATAGGAAGTCCAGGGGTCGCGGTCGGCCCATCGTTTAGTTCCGTCGCCATCGGGGGGAACCATGGCGTTTTTGTACACCGCACGGTACGCCCCGGCGGTATCGAACCCCCTGACCCCCTTGATACAGGCGTCGGCGATGACCGAGTCGGCATGGGTACCGATCATGATGTTCGTGTATCCGGGGTTCGGCCACTTGGGCATCCACCCTCCCTCGTCGCACATCTGCAGCAGGGAGGTGATCATCCCGGGGACGCGTTCGGGCGCGATCAAAATGAGGAGCGGATGGACCGCCCTGAAGGTGTCCCAGAGGGAATAATCGTTGTACGACACTCCTGCATGGATCTTCTCGTCGAAAGCGCTGTAGTAACGCCCGTATTCCGAGAATTCCCGCGGAAAGAGCAGGCAACGGTACATCCCCGTGTAAAAAATGCTTTTGTGTTCGTCGTCGGCGCCCTCTATGGCGATGGCATCCAGTTTTTCGCTCCAGAGCGCGCGGGACCGTTCCATGACCCGCGTGAAATCCCTGCCGTCGAGTTCGCGACGCAGGTTCTCCCTGGCCTGTTCCAGGCTGATGAACGAGGTGCCTACCCTGACTTCCACGGTTTCCCCTTCAATGGTGGGAAACTCCGCCCAGGCGCCGATGCGGTTTCCGAGTGTTTCCCTTCCTCCCCGCTCGACGGTGTCATCCTTCCATGTCCCGTGAGCGGCGAAGGCCTTCCCTATCTTGATCACGAAGTAACCCCTGAAACTTTTAAGGGGCGGGCTGATCGTGTCGGAATAACGGTCGCAGTTGTAGCCGGCCAGTTCCCTTTTCACGGCGTCGATCTTCACATAGCCGGGGTAGCCCGGATGCATGCTGGCCTCCACCATTATACGCGAGGCCTGGCATTTCGGAAAGGTGAACCGTAAAATGCCGCAGCGCTCGGTTGCGGTCATCTCGGCGATTATGGTGCCGCCCTCGCCGGTCTTAAGGGGCACCCTGTAATAGTACGGCGTGGCCGTTTCATCACGGTGCCTGAACCCGAGCGCCCTTCCGCCGAACCTCACCCTGAAAGTACCGGTCCCGGGCATTACGGCCACCTGCCCGTAGTCTCCCATCCAGACCGCCGGGCGGTGCGTGGCCAGGAATCCCGCGATGGAGCCGTCGTAATAACGGTAGGCGCGTTTCCCCAGTTTGATCCGCTGCGTCATCGGGGTCCAGTGGGTCATACCGAAAGGCACCGCCACCAGGGGATCGGTCGCGCCGTATTCATAGGGCCCGTGGGTGCCGTTCAGCGGGTTCACATAATCAACCGGTCGTGAGAGGGGGCGGTCATGGGGGAACGCCCTGCGGTCCCTGCCGGCGTATACGGTAAACGAATAAACAAAAAGAATCACCGCCGCCAGCACGGTGAATACCGCGGCGGGAACGAAGGGCGGCCTGCCGGCGGCCCCCTGTTTTACCACACGGTACACCCTGATGAGCAACACGGTCAGAAGCAGAAGCGACGCGGCCATACCGCACCACGGGGACACTTCGTACAGGTAATATCGCAGCGTGGGCAGCAGGAACACCTCGCCCGCCTGGAGCAGGAGCATTGCCAGCATGCCGTTCCAGACCGCCAGCACGCCGGAGGTGACAAGGAACAGAGTCCTTCCCGGCATTTGGCCCCTGCCCCCGTCGCTGCGCACTAGAAGTACGAACGCATAGACCGGCAGCAGCATTACGGCGACGGTGACCAGGGGAATGATCCGCATCCACGGCACGTTCACACCGGTCACGGCAATGATAAAGCCGTCGATCCCGAACCAGATCGGTTTCAGAAGGTAGAGTACCAAAAGGAACACCGCAAGATTGAAAAAGGCAAAAAGGTATCCTGCCCATGCCAGGCGGGGATTTCGTGCGTTTCTCCCGGCTTTTTCCGATGCGTTCATGGGTGACCTCCATCGAACGGCGCCGCCGAACGGCGGCATACCATTTCAGTCAGGGCCTGCGCGGTTTCAATTACTCTTACTCTGGATACACGAGTACGGGCGGGCGGTCAAGGAAAATGAAAGGCAGGGGCTGTTTTTTGCGACTGATCCGCGGCGTGATCAGAATTCCCTGACCTTCCCGTTCAGTTCATCGGCCATGGAGGCCAGCTTCTCGGCGTTGTCGGCCAGCTCGACCGCCCCGGTCGCGTTTTTCTGCGCGATATCGTTGATCAGGCTTATGGAACGCGATATTTCACCGGCCGCGACCTTCTGTTCCTCGGTGGCCGTGCGGATTTCATCGGAAACGGTCTGGATAGCCGCTCCCTCGTGCTTCAGCGCCTCATTGCTGTCCATCTGTTCACGCATGTAGTTGAGTATTTCAGAAAGACGATCCGATATCCCTGTCACGCCCGATACGATGTCCTGCAGGGTTCCCAGAATGCCCGCGAGATTCGAAAGCCCGCTTGATATCTCTTTCTCATTAATGGAAATCAGCCCCGAGATGTCCCTGATGCTGGAGGTGGTACGGTCCGCCAGCTTCGAAATCTCGTCGGCCACCACGGCAAAACCCCTCCCCGCGTCACCGGCCCGTGCGGCTTCGATGGCGGCGTTGAGCGAGAGGAGGTTGATCTGGTCGGCTATATCGTTGATGATCTCGATGATGCCGTTCATGTCGGATGAGCTCTGCCGTATGCTGTTCATACCGGTGTTCATGACGGCAAGGGAGTCTTCGCCCGCTTTCCCCTTGAGGGATATTTCCCCGGCATGCTCCGCCGACCGGGTGATGAAGCCGGTAGTCCGTTGCATGAACTCGGACAGCTCGCCTATCCTTTGCATGAATTTTATCACCATATCGGCCTGCCTGTTCACCACGGCGGCCACGCTGTCGATACCGGCACCCATCTCCTCTATGGTGGAGGTGATCTCCTCGGCCGAAGCCGCCTGCGACTGGGCATTGTCAGAAAAACCCGATGCCGCCCTGGATATTTCGACAGAGGATCCCGCCACCTTTCCCGAAATGTCCCTGAGGGAAACAAGCATACCGCTTATGAACTCCAGCTGCCGGGTGTTCTTCTGCAGCGCCTGTTCGGCCAGATCATTGCTCTTCCTGTTTACCCGCAATGTCAGGTAGCACAACACAAAGGAGAACACAATGGCAATTGAATAATCGCCCACGATCTCATTCATCAGGGCGACGGTTTCCCGGGGCATCCGGGAGATCGCCAGAAAGTACGCGGCGATACCGCCGGCAAGAAAGACGGTACTCACTCCGATCAGCCAGGGCATGGTGCAGAAAAGAGCGGTAAAAATAATGATGACGAGCATGTAGAACATATTACTGACGTAATTCATTTCCCCCGCGACCGCATTCTGCATGACCAGCGCAACAATACCCGAAGCGAATATCGTAGTCATTAAACCGGCCGATGCGTTGTATGACCCGAAACTCAACAATAAAAAACCTATGATTATACCGATGAAGAAGCCTATCATCACAAGGTTCATGAAGCTCATTAAACCCTTGTTTTGCAGTACATTCAGAACCGTAAACACCACCGGCATACACACCAGCAGAAAGACGTAGCAGTACATCAACGTGCGCGCTTTTTGCTGAACAACGAACGGGCTGTTTTGATACCGGTTGAGAATCATATTCGTCAGGGGTTTGCTCATACATAACTCCATCAGGGATGTTACACCATGTACCGCATGCGTGTGTAGCGCACCTACCATTTCCGGTACGGCGGGTATTTACCTTTTTAAGCTGCGTCCGAACAACCGGAGACTTCCTCACTACAGTACCCGGGTCATTTCAGCAATCAAATGAAAAGCCGGACAATGTCAACACCCGTTAGTAATGGATAGTGGTAAAACTGTAATATAGGTAATTTTTTTTTGATTTACAACCAAAATTTTGAGCGACGGCTCACCTTTCCGGTCAGGACTTTCCGGTGCTGCCGGGATCATTCCGGGGAAGGTAGTCCTCCCGTACCGGAGAAAACACCTCCAGCGCCACCGCGTCTTCAACTACCTCCGCCCCGTGTTCGATACCGCCCCTTACGCACCAGCTGTCCCCCGGCTGGGCCGCATATCGCTCCCCTCCCACTATAAGGACGAGCCTGCCCGATAC
Organism: uncultured Leptospirales bacterium; assembly: GCA_964624235.1. GTDB lineage: Bacteria > Spirochaetota > UBA4802 > UBA4802 > UBA5368 > CAZUXY01. Next base: position 10,901 of record CAZUXY010000093.1, read on the forward strand.
CAGGTAACCGGTCTGTTCATAGGGGTGCGCGTGCAGCGGGTACGTCTGGTGGGTCTGGACGAACAGGATA
>CAZUXY010000094.1:0-10885 GCA_964624235.1 uncultured Leptospirales bacterium
AAGCACCGAATCATATCTCTCTTTCAGTACCTTGACAGGGCCGTAAGTATTGGTGAACGCCTGAAAGTATGCGATATATCTGGTCGCCCGGTCTGACCGGCGAAAGCTTTGCTTTGCCGTTTTTATCTGTTCGGGAAGGTCCAGGTATCCGGAGGCGGCCGGGGAGGCGGAACCGTCATCAGCGCAGAACAGGCAGCCCTCGGTGCCCGTTGTTCCATCACGGTTTGGACAGGAGAACCCCGCGTTCAGGGGAAGTTTTAAAATACGCGTACCATACTTATCGTTAAGATAATCACCGAAAAAGTAATAAGGTTTGCCATGCCAATGCGCCTGAATCGGACCGGATTTGTAGCGGCAACTACAGGGATTTTTCTCTTTCATTTATTGCGAAGCTGGAATTTTTCAGGTATTCATGGTTCTGAAACTTCCATGGATTCAGGGGAACACTGTTGGTCCTGGTAATGCGTCTTACATTGAGTTTATGGTCCAGGGTGACAATGTATATCCCCTCTCTGAAGATAATGCGATTTTTAATATTTTTCCATCTGTAACGGACTTTCCCCGATTCCGACCGGTATGAGGTTCTCACCCGTGATACAATATGAGCGTTTTTAAGCGATGTGACTATCTTTGCCAGGTCTGAATTGCATGGATTGAGGGATTTGGCAACTGCGGAAGTGAGATCCCGGTCATTTTCCATGGTAAGAATTATCGGGGACGTTTTGGGAAGTTTCGGTATTCTGCTGATTTTACCTACCTTTATCGACGATAGTGGCGGCATTTTCTTTATTTCTATGTGTGGTTTGGCCGCAGAAACGATTCCCAAACGCTGGAACTCCCTTTTGTATTGTACACTTATGTTTTCAAAGAGCGGTTTAGCTGAAAGCGTTTTCAATGCCACCAGGGAGAATTTTCGGGCTTTTGAGTAATTTTTCTTTTTGTAATGTGATCTGGCGGTATTGTAGCAGCTTTCCGCTTTCAACAGTGTGGTTGAAACACCGCGGTAGTTTTCAATGACCGCAGGATTGAGGTTTTTATAGTTTTTTATTATGGTGGATATTATTTTACGCGCGCGGGATGTTTCCCCTTTATGGATGTAAAAAATGGCGATCCTGGAAAGTTTCAGCAGTTCTATGAATTCTTTCGAGGGGGTATGGACCCGGACGGGCTCGGGTCCGGATATGTCGATACCGAAAACATCTTTCAGGGATTCCAGTAATGCTTCATACTGTGAGCCGGCAATGATCTTCTGATTTTCCTTGTTGTTCAGAAACGACTCCTCTTCGGGATTGGAGATAAACCCCGATTCGAAAATCACCGATATCGGGAAATCTATGAAGTAACAGAAACGGTCATCGGGAACAGCGCCGGTATTCCAGTTATTGACATGCATTCCTCTGGCGAGTTGAATTTTTTTCAGGTTGAGACTGTATTGCCGGGACATATCGGTAGTATCGTACTTGTTGTACAGGGTTAGGAATCCGCGGTGGGAATCTTTAATGTAGGTAAGGTATGCGGTCCCCCATTTGCTTTCGGTGATATGTATCCCGGGGATATTGATTAAACCGCCCGCCTTTAAAATGGTAGAGATATTGTTAAGATGTTCGGATATGATAAGAAATGACCGGGTTTCCCGGGCAAGCCTGACTGTTTCGGTGAATGGTATATTGTTATAAACGTCTTTATTCCCCGTTAATACCTTTATATATTCATCAGTAGAAATGACCTGAATGTGTTTATTACGTATCAGAAGCCTGTAAAGCTCCCGCGACAGTGCAATAGAATACGATTCTTCAGGTACCCCGGTGCAACTGAGCCTTCCGGTGGCTTCTCCTTCCCATCTTCCATCCGGCCATTTCCCATGGGCGGGATCGAAGAATATGTTGATTTTACCGCCCTTGATGAGCTTTTCATAAAGCCGGCTGTAGGTATTGTCCAGACGGTTCAGGATCTCAAGGATCTCTTTTGTATATGATATTTTGTTTTCAGCGGCAATCAGTGATTTGATCAATGCCGGCTGATTGTCTATTGGTGGGCTGGTTTCAGATTCGGCGTGCAGATACGAAGCGTATAGTGTGGAAATAAGAGCGGCAATGATTAATGTTTTGGGTAAATTCCGGCGCATATATTTTTATTGAACGTATAAAATAATATGAATATTTCAGGCAGTCTATTATTTATATCGAACCCCATCAAGAAAATAATTGCATTTTTACTTGATATTATTTCACTTTATTATATAGTCACCTTATTAAAAAACAGTATGCACGGCAACACATCGGCGGCATGTTTTATTCCTCTGGAAAATACTGAAGACTTGATTGCATGGTCTTCTGATGAAGGTGAAGGACTGAATATAAGAGCATAATGATAAATGGATAAGGTTGACGATATGAGAAGGGATTCTATTAAATATGAACAGCTTTCCAGTGATATAAAAAAGGAAATCGAATCATATTTTATTGAAAAATCGAAAAAGAATAAAGATATCGTCCTTGCGGAAGCCATGACGGAATGGTTCGAAAAGGAATTTGACCAGTGGATGGTGATGAACTATTCAGGAAAGGACGACAGAAGACAGGTGGAACGCAGAAAACACCCCAGGGTCGAGATCCCTGTTGAAGAAGAGGTGCGCGGAAAAGAGCGCAGAAAAGTCCCAAGAAGAAAGCACTTCCGCCTTGACATAGAAGTTCCTGTAAAAATCGTCGAGATGCTTATTGAATCAAGCACCGAGGAGGTAGAGGCGATTGAATTTATCGGAAGCCTGATCAATATTAGTAAAGGAGGATTCTATTTCAGGTTCAATAAACCGATCGAACTGTCAAGCATCATCAAAGTGATAATCGATTTGTCCCCAATAGACGAGGAACTCAAGCACATCGAGGCGCTGGCGATGGTGGTCAGGGTTGACGTGCTTCCCGACAAAAATTACGGCCTGGGTGTAATGTTCAGCAGTATTTACGACGAACATAAGGAAAAACTGGACCTTTTTATTCTTCGGAACCTTGCGTATTATATTTGTACAAAATGACCCCCTTCCCGGAACCTTGCTGTGCTACATGATCCTTTTGCCTGCGGTCATCTGGTGCGGCAGGTGTCGTGCAGTACCTGTTTTAAGTTCATCTTTCGTATCTCGTAATAATAAACAATCCTTTGTGTGTTTGGACTGTCCACAAGACGTATTGTGCCGTACCGTTCAATTAGATTGATGAGTTTTGCCCTCGTTGAAGGAGCCAGAGAATACCCTTCCGATATCAGGTATTTTTCCAGGGAACTCAGGGCCCGTAAGCGGGCGGATTTCTCTATGGCATCCCGGTTTTCCCTGTGTGCGTTTTCGCGCGGTTCCACGATGATTACGCGGTAATTATCCGCGCTTATGAACCCTTCCTGATCATACACGGGAAACGGTTTGTCCCTGTGGGTTGGCTTATCGACAGGTGGCGGGCCCTGCATCACTTTTCGCGTACAGGAAGTAATGTTCACCATACAAAAAAGAACCGTTACGGCAAGAAGCAGCGGTTTAAAAAAACAGTTTTTAAATGAATTTTTACTCATAGAGCGCCCCATTACATAATTACTTTACGTGAGCCGGGGTTATGCTTTCCTGTTTTAAAATCATCTTTATGTTTATAGACTCGATGCCGGTTATCAGTCTTCTTTTATATAGCCTGTATATAATAACGGCAGAATAATCCGCTTCGTATATTTCAAACGCGATATAGCCGTACCGCAAATACCCGGCAAGTTCATTCTCCAGTTCCCTCCTGGCATCATCGTAGTTCAGAATATCGTGTATTCCCTTCAACTTGTGCCTTTTTATCTGATAAGAAAAAAAGTATCCGGACAGGCTCGATATGACGATGCCGTTGATCCTGCTCTTCGCGTCTTCAAACGCCGATTTCCGGCTCTGAACCAGCCCGCGGCTTTTTGCATCGGGAACACCCTTTATAATCACCTGGTAATGGTCCTGGTCCAGAAATCCGGTGGTTTTGAAATCATTAAACAGTTTGCGGGTATCATATATAACCAGAGAACATGATCCCGCTGCCAGAATGGTGAACCACACAAAGAATAAGATTAATATACGATTCATCGCTACTGATTCCGTTTGATGCCCGTGAACGTTGACGGTCGCGGCTGCTTCTTTCATCCTGATGTGAAACATACAGTCGAATAACACGGGAAGTCGCCTCTGTATCCCGGCGGCTTATTTACTCACGACAGCAGTGCCGTTTATCCTGAATGTGAAATCCCGGGAGCATCGCCAGAATGCGGCAAGGAACATACCCTGTCAAGGTTTAGTTTGGAAGAAACGCATTCCAGGACTCCGGTAAATTTCATAAAGGTGTCCTTCATTTCATAATTTGCTTTTTCGTGGCCGTATTTGCCGGCCCGCAATCCAGGATTATTCTTTCCGAAGCAGCGTTAAAATATTCTGGATCTTATCCGCCTCGGGATGCCTGGGATTCAGCGCCAGGACCCGTTCGAAATGGAAAATGGCTTTTTGCTTGTCTTTTATCTTGCGGTAATAGATCATTCCCAGTTCTTCATGTCCCGACCAGTTGTTTTTATTGATCTGTGTCGACCTTTCGAACGATTGGACCGCCTCTTCGAACTGACCTTTGTCCCGATAGGTGAGTCCGAGAAAAAAATGGGCGCGTGAGTCCATCGGGTGCAGGCTTATGGCGGTTTTATATTCCTCAATTGCCTCGTTATAGAGTTTCGATTCCCTGTAAGCGTTGGCAAGGTTGAAATGAGCGTCGAAGGATTTAGGGTCGTTTACTGCGGCGTTACGGTACAATTCTATGGCCTTATCGTTCAGTTTGTTTTTTGAATAAAGGTTGCCGAGGTTGATGTATGCTTTCGAGTAATTGGGATTTTTTGCTATCGCTTTTGAATAGTACTCTATGGCTCGGTTATCATTTCCCATCGCCTCGTATGATTTTCCAAGTTCATACAGTGTCGGCGCGTCATCGTTTTTGATTTTTAATCCCTTCTCGAAAAGAGCGATGGCCTCATTATACTGTTTCTTCTCCGCGTTGATCAGACCCAGGTTGAAATAGGCCTGAAAATAGTTCGGATCAAGCTCAATGGTTTTCTGGTAAAACTGGACCGCACTGGTATAGGACTTCATCTCATGATAAGTTTCGGCCAGCTTGAAATTCGTATCCGGGTTGTTCGGTCTAAGCTCGCGGTCTTTTGAAAAGTAATTAAGTGCTTCAGCGTAATTCTTGCTCTTCAGGTAGATGTTTCCCAGGTTGAAATAGGCGCGGTCCAGTTTAGGGTCCTGGCGCACGGCGGTTTTCAGATCGCTGATCGCGTTGCCGTCCCTGTTCATTTTGTGGTAGGAGAGTCCCCTGGAGTAGTAGGCTTTCGGAAAATCGGGCTGCAACTCGATGGCCTTGGAAAAATGTTTGTTTGCCGTATCGAATTTGTTCTCCATATAATAGATCAGCCCCAGACGGTAATGAGCATCGGCGTTTTTAGGATTCGCCACTATGGCGTTCTTGAACGACTGTTTCGCTTCTTCGTCCATTTTATTATGGTAGTATATTCTGCCCATCCAGTAGTGTGAGTAATCGTCGTTCTGATCGGCATCTACAGCCTTACGGTAGGCCTTGACAGCGTTGTCGTAATCACCTTCCTTGCGGTATTTATCGCCCAGCTCCCTCCATTTTTTTGCGTCTGGTTTTATCGGCGTCTGTTTGACGGTGTCACTGCCTTCCTCGGTGATCTTATCGCCTGGACGGCGTTCGCCCGGCGATATCCCCTCCCCGGGGGTTTTGTCCGTTCCCTGCGGACCGTGGGCGACTTTTTGCCTGCCTTTCAGATTTTCCAGCGCCAGCAGATATTTCCTTCTGAGGTTTTTATCCCTGTTATTGTATCCAAGGGCATGACGGTAGTATTTGACGGCATTGTCAAAATCGCCGTTTTTGGCATAGATATCACCCAGCCTCTCGGCCGCCAGGGCATCGGTCGTATCGACCTCCAGGGCCTTCTGGAAATGAGCGATCGCATCGTCGGTGTTTCCGAGCCGCAGGGATGCCTCGGCCGCGCCCCTGTGGTATTTCGATCTGGACGGATCCAGCTTAATGGCTTTTTTGAAGTTTTTCAGGGCGTTGTCGTATTCCTTTCCCCACATATACACGTTGCCGAGGTTGAAATATCCCTCCGCATCGTTGGGGTTCTTCGCCAGACCGTTCTTGACGATTCTCAAAGCCCCCTGATAATCACCTTTTTTAAGACGCTGCCGGGCCATGTTCCAGTAACTCTCCTGGTATTTCGGCTCGACCCTGACCGCCTTGCGGTATTCGTCCAGTGCCTTGTTGAGTTTTTCCAGATCGTCGTACACATTGCCGAGCTTGTTGTAGGCGACGGGATTTTTAGGGAAATATTTCTTTGCCAGTTCCAGTGTCTTGATCGCGTTATCGTAGTCTCCCTTCAGCGCGTACGCATGGCCCAGTTCATTGAGAGCGGCATAATTGTGGGGGTCGATCTTAAGAGCTCTTTTATAATACTCAATGGCTTTGTCTATATCGCCCATGGATTTATAAAGGTTTCCGATCTTGATCATCAGATCAACGTTGGCGGGGTCCGTTTCAAGGAGCTTCTTGTAGAGCTCTACCTGTTTCATCCTCAGATCGGGTATGTCTTTCGCGGATGGGCCCAGGTTCTTATAAAAAAAGTAGCCTCCCGTCAGCAGGGCAAGGAGTATAATCGCGGCTATACCCCCCCTTCGTATATACTTATAGCGGTCGTAAGACATGGCGTACCTCCAGGTTATTTTAATGCGTCATCGCGATAAATGTCTTCAAGGGTGTTTTTGGTTTTTTTGCCCTCGTGGCCGGCTTTTTTGTCCTCGGTTTTATGTTCCGCGCTTTCGAGCACCATTCCCCCGAGATGGAGGGCTTCCTCTATGGAGATGTCGCTTCCCAGCGGAGGTATAATGAATTTGGGGTCCTTCAACAGTTCAATGGCGCGTCGTATCCTTTCATATTGAGGATCTTCGGGGGCGATTTTCAGATAATTTTCCCAGTTCGTAATGGTATTCTGTTTGTCCCTGATGAGGATCAGATAGGAGAGTCCGACGTGATAGTAGGAAAACTTGAGCTTGGGATCCAGGGCGTAAGCCCTGCGGAAATTATCAATGGCCTGCGTTCCTTCCTTTTTATAATAAAACACCTGTCCCATGCGGAAATAGTCTTCACCGCTTTTCGGATTGATATCAACCGCCTTGCGGTACAGCTCCAGCGCTCCGTCGTATCGTTTCTTCTTCAGAAAAATGTCGCCCAGGTAGGAATACGCCTGGTGATTTTCGGGATTTCTTTTCAGTTCCTCCTGCAGCATGATCTCGGCCATTTCAAATTTCTGCTGGTAGAAGTACTTCACGGCCTTCTTGAAGGTATCATCATCTTTTTTCACCGTTTCCGGTGCGGCCGCGAACCCGTGTATTCCGGTCAGCAGCAGGGCCAACAGCAGGTGGTTGATTCTCCTCATATTCCGTATCCTTTTTACATCTATCGTCAATTCATGCCATTGAGTCAAGGAATAACCTCTGCATTCAAATATACCATGATTCCCCAGAAAGTAAAGGAACATTCCCGCGGATCGGTCTGGATGGCGTTTCGTATACTATTTGTCCGCATCGAGACTATTCCTGCGCCGTGCATGATGCCAGTCATGTGACAGTATCGTTATAATTACCTCAGTAATGGATTAGACAGGTAACAGAAAAAAAAGTTCATGGGCAAAACCTGTTTTTTTGTGGCATAACCGGCCGCGGGTGGGCTAGACTGGGTATGTGCGCGCAGCCCTCATCTCAGGTAAGGGAATACGGCAAATTCGGCGCAGTGCCGGGCGGCAAAACATGGAGTACGGTATGAACATACGGCGCGCGCCGCTGGGCCTGTTTCTTATGGTGCTGGCGGTATTGATCTCGTGCGGACCAAAGACACGGCCCCTCGGCGTATTCGGAGAATCCCGGCTGGAGGAAGTCCTGGGACAGGACGGCGTAACCCCGGTTCCTTTCAGCGAAAATCTCACTCTCTGGACATTCGGTGACACCATGCTTGGTACCTGGAAAGGGGAGGTTTCCTCCTCCGCCACCTTTACCGAAAAGACCGCAATAAGCTCTTTCCTGTCGAATTCGCTGGCTTTTACTCCGGCACCAAATCCGCAGAATATCGAGAACCTTCCCTTTACCTTTTACAAGAAAAACGGAAAGGTTGCGCCTTTCATCGAGTATCTGAGGAGTGAGGATCCTTCCAGGGTAAGGCTGTGGGCGGTCGACGGCGTAAGGATGGGGAATACGGTATACGTCTATTACCTTAGAATTACGATTACCGAACCGGGAAAGTTCCTCGCGTTCAGGGTTTCCGGAATCGGACTTACCCGGTGGGACATCCCCGAAGGATGGCGTCCCGGAATGGGAGTGCGGTTCGTGCGTCTGCCCGACCTGTTCCCGGGGAATTATCCAGCTTTCGGTTCATGCGTAATTCGTCGTGGCGGCTACTGCATCACCGTGGGACATTGCCGGGCGCCTGACGGGTCTACACCTGTCAAGTTCGCCAGGGTCGCGGCGGAACGCATAAGTGACCGTGCGGGATATGAATTTTTACAGGAGGACGGCGGCTGGGGAAGGGACATCAACCGGGCGGGATCCTTTCTGGGTGACGTGATCGGTGAATGTTCGCTGTCGTATAATGAAGCTATCGGGCGGTACATATTGATATACTGCCGGCAGTGGACCGGCGAAATCATCATGGTGAGGTTCGGGGATTTCAGTGATCTGCGACATGCGAAAAAGGAAGTGGTTTACCGGCCGCCGGTGATACGTGCGGCTGATGGCGCACCCGCTCTTTACTATTCCGGGAAAGAGATTTATTCGTGGGGTAAAACCCTTTTTGCCGTCTATATTAATCCGCTGGAGTACCAGCCTTACCTGCTTGAAATCAGGCTCTGAGCAATGATCCCTGTGATGCGGTCGCAGCTTGCGTGGTGACTTATGCGCATAGTCGGCCGTGGTGTACGCTGGATCAGGCAACGTATGAACTCAGGACCAGATTCCGGGGATCCGTGCGGCGCAGGAGGGGCACCGTCCGTTTTTGACCCGGTTTTCCACATATGAAAACCCGCCCCTTCGTATGATGAGCGTATCGCAGTTGTGGCAGTAGGTGTTTTCCCACCGGTGCCCCGGTACGTTTCCTATGTACGGATACCTTATCCCTTCGGCCTTCGCGACCTCTCGGCATCTTTCCAGGGTGGATACCGGGGTGGGAGGGAGGTTTTTCATGAGATAGGTCGAATGGAACCGGGTAAAGTGCACTGGGACGTCCCGCGAAAGAGAACCGGCGATCCAGCGGCACATGTTTTTGATCTCCCCCGGAGAGTCGTTGAGCGTGGGGATGACCAGTACGACAATCTCCAGCCATCTGCCGGCCTTTTTTACGGCGACCAGATTATTCAACACCGGTTGCAGGCTGCCGCCGCATATCCTTTCATAGAAATGCCTGGTGAAAGCTTTGAGGTCGATCTTTATTGCGTCGAGCCCGGCGATCAGTTCCCTGCCGGGAAGCGTATTGACGTAACCGTTGGAGATGATTACCGAACGCACCCCGTGAGAGCGCGCGGCAGCCGCACCGTCGATGATGTACTCGAACTGGACCGTCGGTTCATTGTAGGTGAAGGCGACGATCCGTGAGCCCGCGGATTTTGCCTTTGCGGGAAGCTCGGCGGGAAGAACCTTCCGGGCATCGAGTTTTTCCGGCGCGGTCTGGGAGAGTTCCCAGTTCTGGCAAAACTTGCAGGAAAAATTGCAACCCGCCGTGGCGATCGAATAGGCTGATGAACCCGGAAGGAAATGAAACAACGGCTTTTTCTCTATCGGGTCCACATGAACCGCCGCCAGCCGGGCGTACACCATGGTATACAGCCTGCCGCCGGTGTTTTCCCGTACCCTGCAGGCGCCTCTTTCCCCTGGATTGATAACGCACTGGTTTGGACAGAGAAGACACTGGACGCTGTCACCGCCGTACGGCTTCCAGTGCCGCGCCGGTTTTTTGTAGTATTCGTCACCGTAGAGAAAATACTCCGTATTCTCTTTGCACGATAACAGCGACATGCATCCCAGGGCCGATAGTCCGGCCGAGAATGCCGTTTTCAGGGCTTCCCGGCGGTTGAGGTAGTTACGGTTTTCCATTTTTAACCGTACCTTTCCCCTCCTCGCCGAAAACCTCGGCCTGGAAAGAAAAAACCCTTGCGCCGTGCTTCCAGGCGAAATCCGGGAGCCCGGCCTTGCGGCAGGTCTGAACCAGAAATTCCCCGCGGGACCAGTTCCAGTCGACCGGTACCTGGGGCAACAGCACCCCACGGTTACGGCCCATTTCCACGACCAGCCCGTCTCTTCCTACCACGATCTCATCCTCAGAAAGCACAGGTGTTAGCGGAGTAAGGACCGATATCTCTATTGAAAGGAAGGAATATTCGTTTTCTTTCACCGGGGGAAAACGGGGATCGGCGAAAGCGGCGTTGCGCGCGTTTTCCATTACGCCCAGGTACAGCGGTTTGGGTGCGTCAATACGCCCGATGCATCCCCTGAGCCTGCCGCCGGTCTTCAGGGTTACAAAAACTCCCAGCCTGGCCCTGCATGAGGGAGGTATGCCCTGTTCATCCGGCGTTATACCGGTTTTTCTGAAAAGGAAGGAATGTATCTGCCGCCGGGCAAGTTCCAGCAGAAAAACCCTGTCCTTCTTCGATAGACCAGTATCGATTCGCGGGCTGTCACTGTCTATCGACAGTTTGCCGTGTATGGCGATGGCCGCGTACGAAACCGAGGTCCGGTAATCTCCGGTGATATCTCCCGAGGTGGCATAGCCCAGCAGCGTCG
>CAZUXY010000095.1:0-9745 GCA_964624235.1 uncultured Leptospirales bacterium
ACCTCGTGTCGCAACGCCGGGTGCGCACACGATGTGCGCCTGCACACGCACGCCACGGAAGGCGTAAATGCGTGTGCCACTAGTACCTCCCTGTACGTCGGCCGGCTAAAGACGCGACCTCCTGTCGCAACGCCGGCACTAGGACCTCCTGTCCGTCGGCCGGCTAAAGACGCGACTTCCTGTCGCAACGCCGGCACTAGGACCTCCTGTCCGTCGGCCGGTCATTATTTTTTACCCGTATCCTCCGGATGGTCCACCGCTTCAAGCTTGAATTTTCCGTCTTTCAGGGGCACCTGCCGGTAGACCTGCAGCGCGCAGCCGTCGACGACCGGCCGGTTGCCGTAATCGATCAGGTAGACCTCATCCTTCACCGGGGTGAACTTCGCCGAAGCGGTGCATCCACGCGAGTGGTCTTTCGTGACGTACTCGTTGACCCAGCGGGTCTTCGTTTCGTATTCGGTCACCGTTTTGGTGACGTAGCGGGTCCGGCGCGTGCGAGAGTCGTATTCCGACACGGTTTTCGTGACCTGTTTCGGGACCCGCTCGGTTTTCTTTACCCGCTCCATCTGCCGGGTCTGCCAGTGTATGCCCGTGTAGACGCTGAGGGTCACCGGCCGCGCGGGGTGGATCTTGAAGGCCGTGATCTCGCTTAAGACGCCGCCGGGATCGGTTGTCACGGGCAGAATTTTCGAAAGCACATTGAAGGTCCTGTCGCCGTCCTTGATGGTGACGGCAAGTCTATCGTTTTTCAGGGTGGAGGTGAGAGGCGGGATGTTTCTCGCCTTCCTCTGGTCATAGACCACCTTTACTTTCACCAGGGCGTAGGGCTGCCCGCCTTCGGGCAGTTTGTACTGCGAGGCGCAGCCGGCGATACAGAACAGCATTAAAATTACGGCGCAAAAGTAAGGTTTTCTCATAGTGCGTACCCTTTGCTGGTATGTGTTATTTTTCCGCGGGAATCATCGCGGGAAAGGCGCTGCAGCGGTTCATGCACGCGTTCATTTCGCTGTCGCATTTTTCTATCGCGTCGGTGCTGAAGGCTGCCAGCATGCATTTTTTCTTATGTTCGTTGCAGGTATTGACGCACGAACGGTACTCGGGGTTCGGCCGCATCGATGTGCATGCGCATAAAAGTACGAGCGCCGCGGCCGGTACGAAAAGAAACAGGCGTATACTCATGAGACCTCCTTCAGTTGAGAATGAATTCTTTTATATATACCTCTTTGATTTTACCATTCATGAGCACCGTGTTCACGTGGGCCTTTATCTCTTCGACGAACTCCAGCTTTTTCTGGATCGTATCCAGGTCGCTGAATTTTTTGCCGCCTGCGAGCACGCGTATAATGTGCAGCAACTGGCCTTTGCGGGACGAGAGCTCTTTTGCCAGTCCGCTGTTTTTCTCGTAGCCCAGGGCGAGCGTCATCTTGAGAAAGTGCGGCTCTTCACCGGTAAACGCAAGCGACAGGGTCGGGAGGTCGAAGACGGCCAGGGGAGGGGGAGGGGGCGCGACCACGATGTCGGGTTCCTTTGTCTCGCCGCTCAACAAGGCTGAGGGCGCCGGGATCACGGCGAAACATAAGAGTGAAAGTACTATAACCGAAAACAACGACTTTGTCGACATACGGGTCCTCCCTGCGGCAAGGGTCTTAAGATGAATTGATTATGTAAACATTAGTAAACACGTCGAGGCGAAAGTGTCAAGTTGAATATGGACGGCCGAAAGGGGGAGTACTTCAGGGTGCGGCGGCAGCCGTATACCATAAAGGCGAGGGGAGATTGTTCCAGGGGACCGGCAGACATCAGCCACTCTCAGGTGGAAAAAAGCGGACACTCCCGTGTGAAGAAGTCTTTGTTAATAGGCCTTACTTCTTATTTCTATTGTTAAAATATAAATTATTTTTTCTTTTTGATCTATCTCATAAAACACACGGTAATCGCCTATTCGATAACGCCATGTCGGCGGATCATAATTGACTAATTTCCTGATGTTTTTCCCGTAAAAGGGATTGGCTTTAAGCTGCGGGTAGGTGTAATGCTGAATCTTATCGTATATCTTTTTTTTCTTATTTTTCCCTATACTATCGAGATCAGTAATAAACTGGCTGGTTTCAAATATCCTGAAATCAGGCAAAACGGCCTCTCTTTTTACGGGCGTCTTCACTTCCTTTTTTCAATTTTTTTAACAATTTTTCGTTGCTCAAAATTTCAGACATTTCAAATTCATCGACCGATTCCGTTTCCTCGATATAGCGCAGGGTCGCGGTCTCGATGAAATTAGAAATGGACCGGTTTTCCATTTCCGCGTGACGCCTGAACCTTTCGAGCAACGCGTCATCGATTCTCAATGTAACGGTTTTGGGCATATTTTTCACTTTCACACAGGTTTAATATAAAGTAATACAAATGAATACATTTGTCAATAATAATCCTTATCCACCGGAAACGCATCTACCTCACCCCCGGCCCCTCTCCTTCGCAAGGAGAGGGGAGATTGTTCCAGGTGACCGGTTCATGTCCCGGTCATTCCGAATCCCCGAAGGGGTGAGGAATCGTATCTTTTTTTTCATGAAAAGATATACCTGGTCACCGCACACAGGAAAGGGGCTAAAGACGATCTTACCAGAGCCGAAAGAAACGAGATCGGAAGACTGATCGGCGTTCTTGAGAGCGGATTGAAGAAAAGAACTACGCAAGCGGGAGCTTCCATGAAAGATAAAAAGTATATGGCAGCATCATCAGGGGGCTTAATGAAGCCATCACCCATGAAAACGGCGTAAAGGTGAGAGGTCTTAAAACAAAACGCATAACCATCTCGACGGTTCCTTCCTTTGATGCGTCAAAGATCAGGAGCATACGGAACAAGCTGCGCTTCACCCAGTCGCTCTTCGCCGCCGTGATGGGGGTGTCAACCAGGACCGTTGAAGCATGGGAGTCGGGCTGCAACGCCCCGCAGGGGTCCGGGCAGCGGATATTGTGGCTGCCCGAGAAAGACGATAAATTGTTGAAGAAGTACGGGATAATCGGAGGGTAAAAGTATCGGCACACCTGCTCATCTCCCCTTACTATCCGTACACCTCGCTGCTTTCCTTGCGCATCCGCACTATCGGTCGGCATGACCGTCGGCCTGTATCGCCTTTCTGTACTACCCTTTCTTTTACCCCTTTTCAGGGTATTCCCCCTTTTTTACCCACCGGGCACCGGGGCCCCGGCCGAGCGGTTCTATGTCGCCTTTACGTTTCAAGTCGGCAAATACCTTCTTGATGGTATCAGGGCCTACGCCTGGGCAGAGTCGCCCGATATCGGCCCTGGTGAAGGCCCCCTTAAACGCCCTGATACTCTCGGTAACGATGACGGTTTTGGTCCCTCTGGCGGCCGCGGTATGCTCAAAGCGGTCCTTGAATTCCCTGTATGCCGTTTTAATGATGTAAAGGATGAAGTTGATGTAAGGCCAGGGGTCGTGACTGCCGTCGTGCCATCCATTGGAGCTCTCTTCTAGAGTTTCGTAATAACGCTCCTTGTTGTCTTCGATAAGACGCTCGAAACTTACATACCTGCCGACGATATAGTCCAGATGATAGCTCTGCAACAGTAAAAGGAGGCGGGATACCCTGCCGTTTCCGTCCCTGAAGGGATGAATGCAGAGAAAGTCTAGATTAAAGGCGATGGTTGCTATTATCGGATGTGTCCATTGCTCACGTATCGCGTCGTTGCCTAGGGCTATCAGCCCCTTCATGAAACGGGGCGTATCTCCGGGGGATATGGTTTTAAAACGCACGCGTTCACGGCCGTCGGGGTACTTCTGAATGATGTCGCTTCCCCTGGATTTGTATGTGCCCGCATCCCCTGTTTCACCCGACAGCATGCGGTGAAAGTCCTTTATCGTTTTTTCTGATAATTGAATATTCTTCCCGTTGGAATGTATCAGATCCAAGGCCTCGCGGTATCCCCTGACCTCCTCTTCGTTTCGATCCCTGAGCCTGGGCTTTCCAAATAACACGGTGCCGATGCGTGACCTTTCTATTTCGACCCCTTCGATGCGGTTGGAAGAGACGGCGCTCTCAATGAGGGCGTGCTCGCGTAAGGCCTTTAACAGGTGAGGCGACTGTTTCATAAAAAGGTTCTGCATGCCCCTGGCCTCGCCGATATCAGATAGATACCATGCGACGGTGGAAGGTATAAAGGACGGCTTTTTCGACAATTGCTTCAGGGTATTCATGGAATTATTCTCTTTGAACAAACGAGTATTAAGAAAAACGATAATGCAACAAATAAATACATACAAACGTTATCACACAAAGAAATTCATGACTGGCGGGTTGGAGTTATTCCTTTAATGCCGGCGCATATCGATAATCAACTAAACGCTTTTTTACGATTTTCAATTGTTCATCGTTAAACAATTCCCGGTATTCGGGATTATCCCAAATGAATGCTTCAACCGTCAAATCGAGCCTGCCGCGTTCCCAGAGAGCAGTATACCCATCGGATACTTTCGGCGAATTGATTAATATATAAGCCGTTTCTAGGCCTCCATATTTATTAAGCATTTCAAGGTATCTTGTGGCATTGTATTTTGCTTCATGCTTGGCGCGATTATAAAGGTCCCACATCGCTGAATTGAAGCGGCTTTTCAAATCTGTATTCATAAATTCCTGCAAAGGAAATTAAAGGACTGAAATATTATAATTTTATCCAATTTGGAAATTACATTATTTTGATTTTTTTATCAAATCCTCAAAGTGCCGAATCAATCCTATTATCCTGGAAACATCGCGTTCTGAATTCTTATACTGCTCACCAATTCCTTTAAGAATATTAAGGACAGTATTATTTGATATATAACGAAACAGACCTGAGGCCCAAAGTATCAGGTCTTCTTCACCAGTATTCTTATAATAGTCCCAAAATTTTATTTTTATTTTATCATAATCTATTTCGAAGGATCTTTCATGATGACCGAAAATTTCAGTTTCTTTCCCCGGATCATCAACTAATTTATTGATAAAGAGACATCCAATAATTAATCTGTCTTTCTCTTCAGTACCCGGAGACCTTGTAGTTAAGATTGCTAATCTATTGCTTCTTACACTTTTTATATGTCGTGGTTGTATTCTATCACCTGTATGGTCAATACCTGCACCAAAATACATTTCTTTAAGGGCAATGCTTTCATAACAAGGGTGATCTGTATATGAAACTTCATCAGTGAAGTCTCTGCATTTGTTTAACGGAGAACAACACCAGGCTTTACCTTCCGATAAATTGAAATTATATGCTTTTATACTGCATGGAGCTTTGTAATATTTATCGTTCCAATTGCATTTAAAAGCGATATTACCATCCTCTTTTTTTCCTGCTTCTCTTTTGGATAATATTTCATCTACTTTTCTTGCTAAAACTTCAAGTTCAAATGCCCGGTTTGTAATAACTCTATTCTGTATGTCGCTTTGGGCATATTGCTTGAGTTTCATCAATTGTTTGTTAGCTAAGTCAATTCGATCCATGGATTCAGAAATTGATTTTTTCTTTATCCAGACTTTACTTTCATCAATTAGAGAATCTATCTCTTCTCTTAAAATACTGAAATCACTCATATTTATTGCAATTTACCTGTTAAAATTTTTTATCATTACTATAATCCATTTGTAGTGCTCCCCCTCACCCTCCGTACACCTCCCAACTTTCCTTCAGCATCCGCACCATGGTCTGCCTGAGTTCGGGCGGTTCCAGGATCTCCACGTCGCTTCCGTGCATGAAGAGCTGCTTGCAGAGATACCTGTCGTCGGAGAGTGTAAAGGAGGCGCGGTAGTGCTGTTTCCCGTCCGCCATGAACACCGGGTCCAGTATCGAGAGGTTCTCTTCCATGGTGGTAAGGAGCTTCTCGTGGAAACGCAGCGCCACGGCGTATTTCTTCCCGATAAAGGACCCCAGGCTGTCTTTGAAGATCTCGTCCACCGTCGGGGCATCCTCGTCGAACTCATCGTCGAGCACCCTGAGGCCCATGATGCGGTTCATTATGAACAGCGCCGTGACGTTGTGGCCCAGGTTCTTGCAGACCAGGTAGAGGTTGTTGTTGCGCAGCACCAGGTGGTAGGGATGCGCCCGGTAGTGCTTCGGTTCCGTCGCCGTGGCGGGGGTGTAGTTGAACTCGATCTTCTTCTTCAAGAGCGCCGCGAAATAGAGGCGGGCCAGCATCCACAGGCCGTCCCGCGGGTGCTGTTTCATAAGGCGGCGCAGCACTATGTCGCGCCCCGTGTCCTTCACGGTGAAGCCGGCGTAGATCCCCGCAAGGCGCAGGGCCAGGTCTTCGTCCAGGTCTACGGCCAGCTCGGTGCGGCGGCTCCCCCTCTCGGTGGCGATGTCGATGTCGAACTCGTCGACCAGGTACTTCCTGATATAGTCCCGTATCGCCTTGTCGGTAAGGGGATCAGCGGGCTCGTCACTGGAAAGCAGGTCGGCCAGCTTGTTGGCGTTCCAGCTCTCGGGGTCGTCGGGGTTCTGTAACAGGGCCAGCACGTGCAGGCAGCGCTTGATGACGCCCAGGCGGGTCTCGGGGTTGGGAATGGGGGTCGTTTCCATGGCGGGACCTCCCTTTTTTTGGGGGAATGTAGCATCGGTGCCGTAATTAATCAAATGTTTTTAGGCGGCGGCATTAATCACCCCGCGGCACGAAACGTCCGATACAAGGCGATTGCCGACGGAGATACAGCAGGAGAAAAGGTGTAAAGAAACGGGTCAGCGGCCCGACTTCTGCGCGTCGCCGATACTTTTGAACCTGAAAACGCCCCTGCGGCACGTAGGCGGCTTAAGGCGGAACGCGAACGCGAACAGTTGCGATACTCTTCGGTAGTAATGGTCGTCTGGCTTGTAACACCAGAGCGCCCTGTCGGCCTCTTCGAATGAACGGTAACGGTATATCGGCACTACGAGCCCCCTTTCTTTTCAAGCAGCGACCGCAGAAAGTCGGCGTCACGGTGGTCTACCGGGCGTACCGTGTCTTTCTTCATGTCGTACAAC
This sequence comes from uncultured Leptospirales bacterium, assembly GCA_964624235.1. Classification (GTDB taxonomy): domain Bacteria; phylum Spirochaetota; class UBA4802; order UBA4802; family UBA5368; genus CAZUXY01. The sequence goes on from CAZUXY010000095.1 coordinate 7,018, forward strand.
GACGCGGCGGTCGCCAGCCGTACCGGTACGTTACGGATGAGGCGAATCTCGTATTCAATGTCGTCATATTCGAAGGCGTCGCCTATTTTCACGATAAGATCGATATAAAAGCCGTCGGGGGACCCGTAACGTATCACGGGATAACGTTCCAGTTCTACCAGGGTGATCTCTCCTATACTCTCGTCGTCGAACACCGACAGAAGCGACCTCTTGAGTCGATTGACGTTGTCCGTATCGGGCCGGATGAACAGATCAATGTCTTCGGTGACGCGCGGCAGACCGTGCAGTATTACGGCGTATCCGCCTATGAGCACATAGTCGACATCTTCCCGGTTAAGGGCGTTAAGCAACTCGATGAAGCGGTCGAACAGGTTCACGGTTTCTTTCATGTTCAATGCGGGCTTCCTTACCTCATACTCTATTAGAACCGGTATAAATCAACCCTATTTTTTATCTGATTAAACCCGCGCCGAACTACTATAATGGCGTCATTGCTGTTTTTCTAGAACCACCGCACGAAAGGTGTAAAGGTTGTGTAGCATCCCCGTAAAAAAAGTTGACTTTTCGGTTTGTTGAAAGATTAAATAACCCTTACAGTCAATGAACGAAGTACATAATGACGCAACGGTCTGATGAACATGACAGGTAAAGGAATAAACGACCTTCCCCTGCGGCCGAACGAAAAGGCCGCGCTGGAAGACCTGAAAAACGGGCTGAAGAAAACCTTCGACGGTTGTGATCTGGTTCTCTTCGGCTCCCGCGCAAGGGGCGAAGGGGACGCGCAATCCGATCTGGATGTGCTGATACTGGTTCCGGGGACGGTTGACCGCACGATGAGGGAGGCGATCAACGAAATCTCCTACTCCATCGAACTGCGGCAGGACGTGGTATTCGGAAAAATAATCCGGGGAAAGAAAGAATGGAGTTCGCGACTTTCCCGCGCGTTGCCCCTCCATTCTACGATCGAGCGGGAAGGAGTGCCTCTTTGAAATCCGAATATGTCGAGATGGCGGCATACCGTCTCGAAAAAGCCAGGGCGACCCTTTCGGATGCCCGCCGTTTTCTGGAAAATGCCACCACCTCCTCGGTCGTCAATCGATTATATTATGCTTTGTTTTACGCGGTGAACGCGCTGCTGATCACAGACGGCCGTTCATCGGCAAAACATTCGGGCGTGCGGTCCCTTTTCAACAGGGAATATGTAAAAACAGGGATCGTCCGGAAGGAATACGGCAGGCTTTATTCGGTGTTATACGATGCGCGACAGGAAGGCGATTATGCTGACTTCATTGAATTCGATCGAAAGGAAGTACAGGCATGGCTTGAAATGGCGGTGATGTTTATCGATTCAGTAGGCAATCTGGTCGAGAGCAGGATCGCTGGAAACAGGAAAGAAGAATAGCCGCTGTTCCGACGTTTTCCCCACCTTTCAGCTTTCATACAGCCGGTTTTACCTTATTTTAATTAATACCATCACACCTCCCCAAGATAGACCTTCAGGGTAGAGCATTTTTAACCCGGGTGGGTATACTGTAACCGGCTTGGGGAAAGCATATTTTTTTCCACATCACTGACAAGCAAGGCCGGTTTCCGCACAGGGAACCGGGCATATCGCCGTCGGCATTATTACGGTATGGAATATTTGTGTCGTTGCCGCGTTGGCCGACACTGTGAAGCAGGGCCGCATATACAGATGTATGGCCCGGGCGTTTTGGGAAGGGAATCTAATGACGGTACGCCGTCTTGGAAAATTAAAGTGAGGTGCTACTATGCGAAAACTCATTATCACCATGGCGTTACTGGTTATCGGCGGCCCGGCCTTTGCGGCGGGACCGGGCGAGGTGCGTTTGATCTTTTCAGGGGGGCTGGGCGCTTCGGGCGCAAGCTACACCGCCTGGACGGGGCGGGATGTAGGCGTGTGGATGCTGGGCGACCCGACGCTCTTCAATAACGGCGAATCTGAAGTGCAGGCCGCGTGGAACATCGGTATCGGGGCCGGTTATTACTTCAACGAAACGCTTTCGCTCATAACGGGGCTCTATTACGACTCGAAACCGCTGAAGTTCGTGTATCCCCGCAACACCGCCCTGAACGACCTGGTCTTCGAGGTAAACGCCGCGTTCATCACGGTTCCCGTGGGGCTTCGTGTTCACCTTAACGCGTTCTTCTTCGGCGGCGGGCTTTATGCCGGGTTCCTGGTGAACGATGATGTGGACATCAAGGCAGGGGACGTGACCATCGCCACCGGCGAACTTGACGGCAACAGCGAGTTCGGCCTTTTTGTCGACGTGGGGGTTGATTTCTCGGTGAGCGAGAAGGGGTCGATCCTGGTATTCGCCCGTTACGAGCACGGCCTCAGTTATTACTACAACAAGGAGGACATTGTCACCGATATAAAGACACGATCGCTACAGTTCAACGTGGGGTACGCGCATACGCTGTAGCGCGCTGGCCGTCTACCTCACCCCCGGCCCCTCTCCTTCGCAAGGAGAGGGGCGATTGTTTCAGGGGACCGGTTCATGACCCTGTCATTTCGAATCCCCGTAGGGGTGAGAAATCCTGTCGTGCAACAACAAGATTTCTCCTCCCTGTTGGTCGGCCGGCTAAAAGCGCGACCTCGTGTCGCAACGCCGGCACTAGGCCATCCGTGGCCGTCGGCCGGCTAACGACGCGACCTCGTGTCGCAACGCCGGGTGCGCACACGATGTGCGCCTGCACACGCACGCCA
>CAZUXY010000096.1:0-9566 GCA_964624235.1 uncultured Leptospirales bacterium
GACGAGGAGATGCTCGTCGCGATGAAGCGCGCCGGGTGCGAGCAGGTCCAGTTCGGTGTGGAGTCGGGTTCTGAAAGGATACTGGCGCGCTATGATAAGAAAACCGGCGTCGACTCGATACGGGAGGCCGCGCGGCTCGCCCGCAGGGTGGGCCTGTACCTTTTCTACTACCTGATGACCGGGATGGAGGGGGAAACGGCGGCCGACGTGAAAAAAACCGTCGCCCTCATCCGCTCCACACTTCCCGGCGACGGCATCGTGTCCCCGGTGGCGCTGTATCCCGGAACGCGGCTTTACCGGGAGGCGGTAAAAAACCGCCTTGATGAACGGGTATGGTTCAGGGACCGCAGTCCCGGGGTATACCTGAGAAACGACCCCGTGGTCGGGGAGTGGATGGATATCCTGGTGAACGAGCTGGGTATGATACGGGAACGTTCGTGGTACCGTGCCGGGGATTTCGCCGCGCACAGGGGCGTTGCGGGTGATGACTGCTGGGTGACCGATATACTGGAGGGCGACTATTCTCTCGACGGGGAAGACCATGCGTCAGCTGAAAAATGCTACCGAAGGGTCATGGAACGGCATCCGGAAAACTGCTGGGGGTATCTGCGCATGGGGAAGTCGCGCTTCATGGCAGGGGACTATAGCGCCGCCGGAGAAAATTTCACGAAAGTCACCCGTCTGGTCCCGAATTATTACGGGGGCTGGCTGAAGCTGGCCGAAAGCATGGTGGCGCGGGGAGACAGGTCCGGCGCGGCCGTGTGTGTGAAGGAAGCCGGAAGGTTGAATCCTTACGATCCCCGCATTAAAAACCTCAAGGTCCTCTTGAACCGTCGCAGGTCCTCTTAGCCGATCTTCCCGCCGCCGCGCCATTCGTACAGCGCTATGGCGGTCGCCGTCGCGGCATTGAGCGATTCCACCCCCGGGCCTATGGGTATCGACACCGAGTGTTTTTTCAAGGCAGGAGGGAGCCCCGGCCCTTCCACACCCGGCAGCAGCAGAAACCGTGCGGGAAAGGTGAATTCCCTGAGCGGCACGCCGGCGGCATCCAGGGTCACGAGGGGCAGCCTGTGGGTATCCGCGATGGACGCCACCTCGTCTATGGAAGGGCCCCGTGTGACGTTCACCGAGAAAACGGCGCCGCCCGAAGCGCGGACCGCTCTGGGGTGAAAGGGAAAGGCCGCCTCACGCAGCGCGACGATCCGGGGCACCTCGAAAGCCGCCGCCGTCCGTATCACCGCGCCTACGTTCGACGGGTCCTGGAAGGGGACCAGCAGTGTGCACCCCTCGTTCGCTTGGGGTATCCACGGTTCAAGGGGCGGATGCTCCATTACCAGGAGCGGTGATCCTGTGGTGAACTGGTCCAGCTCGTTGTACAATCCCTTTTTGAGTATGTAAAGCCGGGAGCTTTCGTCAAACTCCGCGATCGCCGCCATGAGGGCGGGATCGTCTTCGGCATACCCGTCGTAAATAATGAGCGCCCGCGCGTTCCCGGGATGGGACCGCAACAGGTCCAGGACCTCCTTCTTCCCCGCCGCGAGCAGCCTGCCGCTTTTCTTTATGCCCTCAACAGAGGAAAGCCTTTTGAACTCCCTGTAGGTTTTGTTTTCAGTTGACGTGATTTCCTTCCCCATGGTCTCTCCGGCACGCGTCAATATCCGATAGGTCTTCCTGCGGCGGTCTGATCGCTTTTCCAGTATCAACAGCCTGCGCCGGTGGCCGGTTCCCGGCAGCACATATTCCCTGTCCTGGATCAGGCTGAAGCCGTCGCGGTTTTTCCGCGACAGCGTTTCCAGGTCCTTTGCGGCCGCCGGTCCCTTCATGAAAATCACCATTCCCCCCGGGGGGAGAAAATGAATTACCCTGGACAGCGTATCATCGACGGTTTCCAGGGCGCGGGTGATAACGCCCGAAGTGTCGAAAAACGAGTGCTCCCCAACCAGGTGCGGATAGATGCTCACTTTTTCCAGTCCCAGTTCCGCGACGGCCATCTCCAGAAACGAGACCCTCTTGTGGCGGGGTTCCGCCAGTACCAGCTCCAGCCGGGGCTCCATTATTTTCAGGGGGATGCCGGGAAACCCGGCTCCGGTCCCTATGTCCAGCAGTGACGCGGGCATACTGAAAAACTTCAATATGTATATTGAATCGATAAAGTGCTTGATGATGATATCGTCAAACCGGGTAAGCCGGGAAAGGTCGAGTTCCCTGTTGTGGGAGGCGATCAGGGTGTAAAAACGCCAGAACAGCTCTTCCTGCGGGGAGGTAAGATCTATTCCGGCCGACCGGAACAAACCGGCCATTGTTGATCTGTCGGGACGCTCTTTCATAATCCGCGGCGGTCCAAGTAGATTAGCGCAGTATATTCTTATAGGCCGGCGGGATTCAAGCGTAAAGGCGCCGGTGACCGGTTTTTTTATACGGGCGTGTCAATGCCGGGCGAATCACTGTGGGAAAGTTCCGCGGCCTCACCACAGTACTTTCATGGGATTGATGAGCCTGCCATTATGCCAGAGAGTGAAGTGGAGGTGAGGGCCGGTGGACCATCCGGTGGACCCGACCTTGCCTATCAGACGGCCCGCCGCCACCCGCTGTCCGTGACGAACGAATATCTGCGAAAGGTGTCCGTAGAGAGTGCGGTAACCTTTGGGATGATCGATGATAACGGCCAGCCCGTATCCTCCCATCCAGCCGGTGCTCGAGACGACCCCCTCGCACGATGCTCCCACCAGGGTGCCGTATGGGGCGGCGATATCCACCCCGTTGTGGAAACTGTGGTGGTGAAATATGGGATGGTTCCTCCCGCCGAAAAACGAACTGAACCGGCCCGAAAGCGGCGAACGGAACATTTCGCGCACGGCGAATTTCTGCGCCATTTCATCGGTCATGGTGAGAGTTGAGGGCCTGGCGTCGGGAACGAATATCGCGATCGGTGCGCGGTTTTTCACAAGACGGTAATACAACCGGTACAACAGCGGGTGTTTCTGGACCAGTATATTGGACGCGTCGGTCTGGTAGAGTGAGGCGATGTCTGTTATCTGATCGAAATCGTATATATAATGAAGGACCCCCATCCTTGAGGGAACGATGATCTTCTGGTTGAGCTTGGCTACCAGATCGTTCCAGTAAGGATTTGATCCCAGCAGGGTATCGATGTTGACGTTATGGGCACGTGCTATCTTCCAGAAATTGTCACCCTTTTTGATTTCCACTATGGCGAGCGTGAGATTTTTGAAACGGACGTTCTCCGCCACATGTTTAAGGTAGTCTTCCTCGGAATCGAACATTTCCTGTACACTGTCGGTGTAGGCGATACCGGGAGTCCATGCAACGTTATAAATGTAAAGAAAAGATACCATGAGAGCCGCCGCGGCGATGCCGCAGAGGGAATAGAGTTTTTTCCGGGGCATAAGACCCGTCCCCCTTCAATAGATAAAGATAACAGTTTTTGGTTTTACGGAACAGTGCGGCATCTGCCGCGACAAGACGATATATTGAGCATCCTATGCTATTACTATCGGCAGAGAGGTCAAGAAATATTTTATGTTAATAACTATTGACAAATAACGGTGAACGGGTAATGCATTGTGGGTCATTCAGAACGTAGATATCACTGGCGGCGGGTTGTGCGGATGAATCCCTTCGAACTATTCATAGGTTTTCGTTACCTCAAGGCTAAAAAAAGCCAGGGCTTTATATCTTTCAACACGTTACTGTCCGTATTCATCGTGTTCCTGGGGGTTTTCATTTTAATCGTCGTCATTTCGGTGATGACGGGGTTCCAGAGCCAGATCAAGGACAAGATCCTCGATGTAGACTCGCACATAACGGTATCCGGATACGCGGGCACGGCGGGGGAAGGTATAGCCGGTTACCGCGTGTTGCAGAACCGTATATTGAAGGTGAAGGGTGTGGTTTCGGTTAATCCCTACCTGCAGGGCCAGGGTCTTTTCCGCTACCGGAACAATATAAGCCCGGTGCTCATCAGGGGTATAGGCACCAGGGATCAAATACCCGAGGATATAAAAAAATTCATTACCGAAGGATCGAAAAGTTTCTCAACGCCGCGGGACATCATGATCGGCGCCGAGATGGCTTTCAATTACAACATCAACAGGGGTGACTGGATAGAACTCATTGTGCCCCGCGGACGCCTTTCGGCGACTACCGGTGTCACCCCGGGCATAGGCGCCTTCAGGGTGGCCGGCTTTTTCAAGACCGGTTACTACGATTTCGATACCAGGCTGATAGTGATGTCGCTCCCTTCCTCTCAGCGGCTTTTCGATGTGGGCGATATTATATGGGGCCTGGGGATCAAGATCGCCGATATTTACAGGCTCGATTACACCGCATCGAGGATACAGGCGGCGATCGGGTTTGAGTACCAGACCTTGACCGCCGAACAGAGGAACCAGAACCTGTTTTATGCGCTCAAACTCGAGAAACTCATTATGACCGTCATCCTCTTCCTGGTCATCATCGCGTCCGGTTTCACCATAATGGGCACCCTGGTGATGGTGGTGATGGAAAAACGCAAGGCCGTGGGGATACTTAAATCCATGGGCGCGGGCCAGGTCTCCATCATGGTGATTTTTGTGCTTGAAGGTTTTCTCATAGGCATAATCGGCAGCGCCCTGGGCGTGGTCTTCGGACTGGCGGCCTCGTTGAACCTCGAGTCCATTATACGATGGATCGAGGGGACGATCAACAGCACCATGAGTTACGTCTACGCCAAGTTCAACCTGGGGCTTTATTTCAATATCTCACTGGTGCCCAAAAGCGTGTACTATATCGATACGATACCCACCGAGATTACCCCCGAATTCATCGTATTGATCGCCATATTCGCGGTATTTCTCTCCACCGTTGCGGCGATATTCCCCTCCTGGCAGGCGTCGCGGCTCAGGCCTGTGGAAACCATCCGGTACGAGTAAGGGGGTGTCGATGAACGGCAACGGAATAATCAGCGTTGATTCGGTCGAAAAGATCTACGGTTCAGGCAGGAACGCTCTGAAAGTTTTGAAGGGGGTCTCGCTTTCGATAAAGCGCGGTGAGATTGTTTCGATAGTGGGCCCTTCGGGCGCCGGCAAGTCCACACTCATGAACCTCATGGGGTGCCTGGACGGGTTCCAGTCGGGGAAACTGGTCATTATGGACAAGGAGGTTTCCGGTTCTTCGGTGGAAGACCTCTCCGGTTTCAGGAACCGGCATATCGGTTTCGTCTTCCAGATGCACAACCTCCTCCCGGAATTCACCGCCCTTGAAAACGTAATGATGCCCCTCCTGATCCGCAGAACAGGGAGGAAGGAGAGCAGGGAAAGGGCCCTTTCGGTCATAGAAAAATTCAACATGCTGGACCGCATCGACCATAAGCCCGCGGAGATGTCGGGCGGCGAATGCCAGCGCATAGCCGTGGCCCGCGCCATCGTCGGGGCCCCTGACATCATCCTCGCCGATGAACCCACCGGCAGCCTGGACAGCGCCAATTCACGCCTGCTGATGGGCATACTCTTCGACCTCGGCAGGGAGAACAACAGCACCATCGTGGTCATCACCCATGACAGGGACATCGCATCGATGACCGAAAGGACGATAACACTCGTCGACGGAAGGATCGTCTAGAAGGAGCGGCCCATGAAAATCGAGTTTGTCGGCGGAGCCCGCACAGTGACCGGCTCATCGTACATCATCAAGAACGATGAATTCACCATTATGGTCGACTGCGGCATGTTCCAGGGCACCAGGGAACTCAAGGAGAGGAATTTTCTGCATCTAATCTACGACCCGCCGAAGATAGACGCACTGGTGCTCACCCACGCACACATTGATCACAGCGGGCTCATCCCGAAACTGGTGAGGGATGGTTTCAACCATTCAATATACGCCACCGGGGCCACGACCGACCTGTGCACCATTATGCTTCCCGACAGCGCCCATATACAGGAGATGGACGCCGAGTGGATCAGCAGGAAACAAAACCGGCTGGGGAGGGAAGCGGTGGATCCTCTCTATACGGCTGCCGACGCCGAAGCGGCGCTCGATCGCTTCGTGCCGGTGAAATACGATGAAACGATTAAAATTCATCCGAAGGTTTCAGTTCGGTTCAGGGACGCCGGACACATACTGGGGTCGGCGTTCATAGAAATGTGGATCGAGGAAAAGGGCAAGACCGTAAAGATAGTATTTTCCGGCGACGTGGGCAGCACCGACCAGGCCATTATACGCGATCCCGAGACCGTCGACGAGGCCGACGTGCTCCTCATCGAATCGACCTACGGCGACCGCCTGCACAAAAGCCGCGCCGACACCTACGAGGAATTCAAACAGATCATCAACGAGGCCCGCAACCGCAAGGGGAACATCGTCATCCCCTCTTTCGCGATCGAACGCACGCAGGAAATCATCTATACGCTCGGAAGACTGTTCAAGTCCGGGGAAATACCGCGCATGCCGGTCTATATTGATTCCCCCCTGGCGATCTCGGCCACCGAGGTGTTCCGTAAGAACCAGCAGTCCTTCGACGACGAAACGATGCGCATGATCCTCGCGGGGGAAACACCGCTGGATTTTCCCAACCTGCATTTTACCCGCACCACCGAGGAGTCGAAACGGCTGAACAAGGAGGCGAAAGGCGCGATAATCATTTCGGCTTCGGGCATGTGCACCGCGGGGAGGATAAAATTCCACCTGCAGAACAACCTTTACCGGCCTGAATCCAGCGTGGTGTTCGTGGGTTTTCAGGCGGAGGGCACCCTGGGCCGGAAACTGGTGGACGGACAGAAACGGGTGAAAATTTACGGGGAAGACGTGGCAGTCAGGGCCACCGTGCATACCCTGGGCGGCTTTTCGGCCCATGCCGACCGTGACGGCCTGCTCGGCTGGATGAGCGGTATAAAGAACAAAAACCTGAAGGTGTTCGTGGTGCACGGGGAAGAGAAAGCCGCCCTGAGTTTCGCCGGTTCGGTAAAAGAGCGATTCGGTTTCGATTGCCGAGTACCGGGCTGGGGCGACATCATCGATCTTGCAACGATGGAAACCGAAAACGCGGGATACGGCGTAAAAACGAAGCCGACTGAAAACCTTGACGGAGAGGTGGCGGCTCTCAGGAAAGCGGTGGATGAGCTGATGGAGAAACTGGATAAGGCGAAGGCCGGAAACCGTTTATATCAGGTGAAAAGACTCGAGCAGGACATCAATGACCTCACCGAACTGGTACGGTCGGTTTCGGGCGACCTGGGGTAAAAAATTATGGTAGTATCGTCCCTGCCGCTGTAATAATATATACTGTAATCATGGCAGAACTAATTAAAACCATCACCGACAAGGGTCTGTTTGAGAAATTGTTCTACAGGTTCTTCATGAAGGGCGAAGTTTTTCTCAAGACGAAGAGCGGCGATCTGAAAACCAAATTCCTGGGCTACACCAACGGGATGGCGGCGCTCAGCATTCCCTTCATAAAGAACATGTACGAACAATGCCTGATCTTTACCCGCAGCGAACAGTATACCGTCTATGTACACCTGAAACTTATGGAGAAGCAGGAGGATGATTCGTACATCTTCATGCCCATCAAGTTCCAGGTGATATCGGCTGCCCGCAGGGAAGACCGAAAAATGCTGGAACTGGGCGGAACCGGGAAGAGCGTCATCTATGTCACCAATATAATCTCCGATTTCATTATTCAGAATTCCCTCGCGATGGATCTGAAAAAAGTTGACCGTGTAAAAGAGATCATCAAGTTCGACGCGGAAAAACAGTTCAGATCGGTAAAAATCTATTTTGCCAACGAGGGGATGACCGATTCCAGGATGAAGTTTTTCTACGAAAAAAAAGAGCCCCTGCTTATGCCTGATATCACCAGGAAGGATACGGCGAAAAGCGAGCAGGATTTCAATTTCTACATAAACAATTTTTACTCGAAGGACCACCATCTCGCAAACCGCAAACAGCTCATTTCAGAGATAGCGGTACCGATACTGTTCAAGGGAAAAATCCCTTACGGGTACGTTCAGGTCAATCATACCACACAGATGGGCGAGTCTTCCATGACCATGGTCAAGCGCATGGCCGTACTGGTGGAGGAGCTTTTCAATAAATATAAACTGTTCCCCGTCAACAGCGAGAGACTGATTATTTCCGACGTTTCGAAAAACGGAGTGGCAATCGTTTTCCGCGAACGTCGTTTCATACGTTATTTTAAAGAAAACAGTTACGTATACTTCGACCTGGTGCTGCCGGGAAACAAAAAGTCCTCGTGCCTGGGGGTGGTGCGCAACATAGGAATCCTCGAGAGCAAGATCATCAAGATAGGATGTGAAATAACGGAAATGGACGCGTTGAGCGAGGTTAATTACGACGAATACCTTGCGTCCCTGGGCATGAGCTGATATTGCCGGTCTATCCCGCTGTACATATATGGCAACAACCGTTCCTGTAGGGTGGCTGTTTTACGGGAGCATTACTTCCAAAGTGGAGAGCGTGCACGAGTACAGTAGCGGTTTTTCGGGATACAATGAAGCAAGACTTATTAAGAGACCGTCTCCGGTCTTCCAGGTGTGGAAGTACACCGCTCCATACACGGACGTGGTCGCGGGAATGAGTACGCCTTCCTTTTCTTCAAACAATATGTCATGATCTTCCAGCACCTTCAGTATTCCCCTTCCGGTGAATTTTCCCCACGCCTCTTTCAGCGTCCACAGGCGGAAAAACCCTTCATCGGTGTCGATGAAAGAACGCATGTAGGTTTGTTCCTCCACTGAAAAGAAGCGCCCGGCGACTTTCAGCGGCGCGTTGCGTATTTTTTCCAGGTCTATGGCCACCGGGGAGTTTTTATTAAGCGCCACCGCGACGGCGGTACGTGTATGGGAAATACTGATGTGCAGGCCGCTGTTTCCCCGTAATACGGGTCTTCCGCCGGGCATATGGGTAATCGACGGGCAAAAGGTGTCTTCCGGACATAACCGGGACGCCAGGGCCTTGAGCATAACCCGGGAAAGTAAAAAGGTCATTTTTTTCCGCGGGAGTTTGATCCGTTCGAGGCGACTGAGCTCTTCACGGTCCAGGCGGGTTGTAAGATGTGCGGATAATCCGCCGGTTTCGAGAGGTCCGGTGGGGCACAGCAGGCAGAAGGGTATGCCGTGGTCCAGGTCTTCCCGCCAGGTTGATTGACGGGGATTAAACAGTGATTCTTCATGGCGTCTCATGGTGTATAAAAACCGTACACGGGCCCGCCGGTAAAGCTTATTTTATTGCCGGTACGGCTGACTACCCATATTAATCGTTTCTTGACACACCGTTTCAGGGGGTTTTACCGTGCGGAAGGTCCCGGACCCGTGGAAACGGCAGGATTAATTCTAATCCGGCCCGCCCGATCTGCCGATATTCAAAAGGAGGCAGTACAGGGATTCATGACTGATTCCGGGGAGACCGTTCAGGACGCGCTCTCCCGCGATCCGTCTGAAAAACTCCAAGGAGGGACCCATGGCAAACCCGGTCGCGGAAATAGAAAAAATCCTGACTGAAGAACTTCAGATTTATACCGAGCTTTACAACCTGGAAGAACGGAAGAG
>CAZUXY010000097.1:0-9154 GCA_964624235.1 uncultured Leptospirales bacterium
AAAGATCATTTGCGACGATGGGAATCGCAATCGAATGGAAAGGCTCCGGGGTGGAAGAAAAGGGTCTTGTCGCGGCCGTTGAGCCCGGAGTGATGAAATCTCTGGTAGAAAAGAGCGGCAACGGTATTAACTGCCATGATTTCTTGAAACTGAAACCGGGGACTTGCGTTGTTTCAATAGACCCTCGTTATTTCCGTCCCACCGAAGTGGATGTACTGCTGGGGGACCCGACAAAAGCGAAAACTAAACTGGGGTGGAGCCCTGGAACAAGTTTTGACGGTCTTGTGCGGGAGATGGTGGAAGCAGACCTGTCGGAAACCCTCAGGGACGTGCACCTGATTAACGGCGGTTTCAATGTTTGCCAGAGACACGAATAGAAAGCGGTATTATTAATGGAAATAAATGCGAAAATTTTCATTGCCGGCGGCACCGGTCTCGTGGGATCTGCGGTCATCCGAAAGCTGATGGAGAAAGGGTACACTAATCTGGTCACCAATTACCACCACCGTAAACCCGTGACCCGTCACCCATCACCTCCGCGAAATCATCCATCATCCATCATCCATCATCCCTTGAACCTCACCCGCCAGCTCGACGTTGAGGCCTTCTTCGAAAAAGAGAAACCGGAATACGTTTTCCTCGCCGCGGCGAAGGTGGGGGGCATTCTCGCGAATAACACTTATAAAGCCGACTTCATCTACGATAATATTGCCATAGCGTCCAACGTCATTCATGCATCGTGGAGATACGGGGTGAAGAAACTGCTGAACCTGGGGTCGTCATGCATCTACCCGAAACTTGCGCCCCAGCCGATGAAAGAAGACTACCTGCTGACAGGTGAACTGGAACCCACCAACGAGCCATACGCGGTCGCGAAAATCGCCGCCATAAAGCTCTGCCGCTATTTCAACGAACAGTATGGCACGAATTTCATTTCCGTCATGCCGACGAACCTGTACGGCCCTGGCGACAACTTCGACCTGGAAAACTCCCACGTGCTCCCGGCCCTTATCCGCAAGATGCACCTGGCGAAACTGCTGTCCGAAGGGGACTTCGACCTTATAAAAAAAGATTTTCTCACCTTCGGCAACACGAAAGTTGTCACAGGCAGTAAGGAGTATAATATCACAGAAACGACAGACCGGGCGACAATTATATCTGTGTTAGACCACTTTGGAATAAAACTGTCCTCTCCTGCGAAAACCAGATCACCACTCACCGCTCACAGTTCACCGGTAGAAATCACCCTCTGGGGAACCGGGAAGCCCTATCGTGAATTCCTCCATGTGGACGATCTCGCCGAGGCGGTAACGTTCCTTGTGAACAATTATAACTTTCCTGAAATCGGTGAATTCATAAATATAGGATCGGGACAGGATTTAACGATTGCTGAGTTATCGACCCTTGTGAACCGGGTCGTTTCCTTTCAGGGCGGAATAACGTTCGACCCGTCGAAACCCGACGGAACACCGAAAAAGCTTCTGGATGTTTCCAGAATAGGGAAACTGGGATGGAAAGCTCAGTACGGTCTTGAGAACGGGATTCGGGAGACCTACAGGTGGTACAGTAAACTACTTACCGGGCAATGAGCCGTGCAGAAAAAGACTAAAGGAAAAATACCATCCGGACCCACCGGCAGCAATCCAGAATATGCCACTCAACGGCTTTTACGCAAGATTGAGCGGGATTCGGATAATTTTTATAAACAAAATCGATCGACATCTGTCCACGGAGGCAAGAAAACTATAATTGAAGATGGTGGGATCAGGAAGAAAGGATATATAAAAAAACCTGTCCGGGGGAAACCGCTGATATCAGTCATAACAACTGTATTCAACGGTGTTGATAGTATTGAAAGAACTATCAGGAGTGTTATCCAACAGACTTATGATAATCTCGAATACATAATTATCGACGGTGGTTCCACCGACGGGACCCTCGGCGTGATCAGGAAATACAATGATGTCATCAACTATTGGATCAGTCGGAAAGACCGTGGAATTTATGAAGGAATGAACCATGGAATTATGATGTCGAACGGCGAATGGATTAATTTCATGAATTCAGGGGATACATTCACCTCCGCGGATATCATTGAATGTGCTGCGGAAGTTTTCAAGAAAAGCCATGCTTCGTTCATTTATTCCGACGCGATACTTGTGTATGAAAAAGGACAAAGAGAACGGATACACTATTGTTATAAAACCGATAAGAAAACCAGGTTATTGCATCAAAGCTGCATTTATAAAAAGGAACTTCATGATCTTTATGGATACTATCTTGTCGCTGACGGCGTTACCATTTCGGATTACATTTTTTTTAATCAACTTCCTCAAGAATTGTTCTTAAAATTTACGAAAATGATTTGTCGTTTTGATAAAAACAATAACATCAGTTCCGGATGGCGACACTTCAACCAGAAGCTTGGCAGTGATATGATTTTCGGTATTTGTGGCAGTACTGGAGCCGTTATCAAAATAGTGTTTTTTATGTTTGAAAGCATTTACAAATCCATAAAAAGACTTGTGTAAAAAATTAAAAATAAATCTCGTGATATTTTAAAGTCACTTTTACATGCTGTTTTAATAAAAAAAATATTAAAGACCATAACAATGGTGAAAAAACAGATTGATATCTCAATTATTTTCTATTTGACAGTATGATATTTTTTTATAAAATAATTTAAAACTATTTAACTTTCTTCTCTGACCATTTTGCGTGAAAACTAATCCAATGAAGAAAATAGCGATAGTCTTTCCTAAAGATTCCGAGTCGATTTTTAACAAGAACAGCCGTAATACTTTCGGCGGCGCCTCGGTGCAGTTGTTTCTGATTGCCCGTGAACTGAACTGTTATCGTGATTTTGAGGTATATTCATTAATCAACGAGTACCCGGTTATTGATTTTGATGAAAAGCATCTGTTCAATATCGTTACCACCTACAAAAGGAAGGACCCTGCGTTTATCAAGGTGCTTAAATTTCACCGTGCGATTCAAAGAATCAAACCGGATATTGTAATTCAACGGGGACTCAGTCCTTTTTCATGCCTGCTTGCCCTCTACTGCCGTTTGTTTGGTATAAAATTCATATTTATGTTCGCCCATGACAGGGAAGCCAGGGGACATTATCAGAAGACGAATAATCCGTGTCCGTTGTTCCGGCTGCTGGTCGGAAACGCGTCGTTGCTGATCTTCCAGAGCGAATCACAGATCGGTCAGTTCAAAGGGAAATGTGACTCACGTTGCAGGCTGATACTCAGCGGCAATGAAATACGTTCGTTAAACGGTTTCAGGAAGGAATATATCCTCTGGGTCGGCAGGGTGGAGGAATGGAAGCGGCCGGAGATATTTCTGGAAATCGCGGAAAAAAATCCTGAAAAGAAGTTTGTCATGATTTCCCCTCCGGTACCTTTGCGAAACGGTTATTTCGCGGGGATTATAAAAAGGGCGCAAAGCATCAAAAATTTAACCATGGTGGATTTTGTACGGTTCAGCGATATAGACGAATATTTTGAAAAAGCGCTGTTGTTTATAAACACGTCGGTGGAGGAAGGTTTCCCCAATACCTTCATCCAGGCATGTAAAAGCAGAACCCCGATTCTCTCATTGAACGTCAACCCCGGAAGTTTTCTTGATAAATACCGGTGCGGGCTTTGCTGCGAGAATGACGCGGAATTATTGAATAATGAGATGAATCGTTTAATCGGCGATCACGAATTATTACGACAAATGGGAGAAAACGCGTTTAAAAATTCATGCACCAACCATGACATTCGGCGTAATGTGAAAACGCTGCTGGAAATGATTGAAGAAACCGTTTAAAAGCATATACCGCCGATTGTGTCCCGGTATATTTTCTGTTATCTCAGTTTTCATAACCGTTGTTATCAGGTACCCGCAAATTATCTTGACATCCGTTTACGTATTGCTGTTGTATCCCTGATTGGTAGTGAATAATGACGCAAAATCCTGTCAACCCTCCCGCAATGTTTTTTTACATACATTACCGGTTCGGGGATTGATAAAATATGAATTCAATTTTAGAAAGGAAAGCATGTTCAAAGACAAAACCATTCTCATCACCGGCGGCACCGGTTCCTTCGGGCAGAAATTTACCAGAAGGATACTGAACGATTACTCCCCGAAAAAGATAATAATTTACTCCAGGGACGAGTACAAGCAGTACGTGATGCGTTCAAGATTCAAAGAATATGACCAGAAACTGCGTTTTTTTATCGGCGACGTAAGAGACAGGGACAGGCTCTACAGGGCTTTCGAGGGTGTCGATGTCGTTATACACGCGGCCGCGCTGAAACACGTTCCCATCGCGGAATACAATCCCATCGAAGCGATACGCACCAATATTCACGGAGCGATGAACATCATCGACGCCTCGATCGATCGTGGGGTCAAACGCATCGTCGCGCTTTCCACCGACAAAGCGGTCAACCCGATAAACCTTTACGGCGCGACGAAACTGGTCTCAGACAAACTGTTCGTGTCAGGGAACGCCTACGTCGGTGCGAAAGGTACCACTTTCAGCGTGGTCAGGTACGGCAATGTCACCGGGAGCCGGGGATCGGTGGTTCCCTTTTTTCAGACACTCATCGACAAAGGAGAGAAAAACCTCCCTATCACCGATTTCAGGATGACCCGGTTCTGGATCACCCTGGATCAGGGGGTGAACCTGGTCTTCAAAGCCATCGATGAAGCGAAGGGAGGTGAGATCTATGTCTCCAAGATCCCCTCGTATAAAATAACCGATCTTGCGAAAGCGATGCGTGCTGACGCCGGGCTGGAAGAGATCGGCATTCGTGAAGGCGAAAAACTGCACGAGGTGATGATCACCGAGGAGGATTCTAGGTTTACGTACGATTACGGGGACCATTTTATCATCTACCCGAATTTCGACTGGTGGGACACCAAAAAACACTTCAAACCGGGCGGCCGACTGGTGAAAGAAGGCTTTCGCTATTCCTCCGACCTTAACGAACAATGGCTGGACACCGAAGAAATGCGAAAGCGTCTCAAAGACATAGAGATTGTCTATTGAACGGAGCGCGGGCGAATGCGTCGTTTTTTATCGTATGGCAGACAATATATAGATGACGAGGATATCAGTGCGGTGTCCGAGGTGCTGCGAGGGGATTACCTCACCCAGGGCCCGAAAATAAAGGAATTCGAAGACGCCCTCTGCGCCTATACCGGTGCCCGTTACTGTGTCGCTCTTTCAAACGGAACAGCCGCGCTGCATCTTGCAGTGACCGCGCTGGAAATAGACCAGGGATGCGAAGGGATTACTTCGCCGATTACCTTTGTGGCTTCGGCGAACTGTATGCTTTATAACGGGCTGATCCCGGTCTTTGCCGATATCGATAAAAGAACCTATAATATCGACCCTTTCGAAATAGAAAAAAATATTTCCGACAAAACACGGCTCATTATCCCGGTTCATTTCGCCGGCCAGGCCTGCGACATGAAGCGTATGGGCGCTATGGCAAGGGAGCGCAAACTTTTCATAATAGAAGACGCGGCGCATGCGATAGGTTCCCGCTATGCCGACGGCGGCAGAGTGGGGAATTGCCGTTATTCCGACATGACGGTATTCTCCTTTCACCCGGTGAAAACCATGACCACCGGTGAGGGCGGGGCCGTAACCACAAACGACGAAAGCCTGTATAAAAAGCTCCTTCTGCTTCGTACCCACGGCATCACGAAAGCAGCGGCTGACCTTACCGAAAACCCGGGCCCCTGGTATTACGAGATGCACGAACTGGGTTACAACTACCGCCTGACCGACATGCAAGCCGCCCTGGGCGCTTCGCAGCTGAAAAAACTGGACCGTTTGATTGAAAGGCGAAAGGAATTAGTCCGCCGGTACAATAGCGGGTTTGACGATATTGAATGGCTGTCGGTTCCCTTCGAGGCGGTGCCCGGAAGTTCGGCCTTCCATCTCTATGTGCTGCTGATTGATTTTACGAAAATCGGCCGTTCAAGAAAAGAAGTGATGGAACACCTGCAGGGGAAGGGCATCGGCACTCAGGTGCATTATATCCCGGTGAACCGCCAGCCCTATTATCGCGAACACTTGAAAACTGACGGCAAAGAATGTCCCAGGGCGAATGCGTATTATGAAAAGGCCCTCAGCATCCCGCTGTTCCCCGCCATGACCGATGATGAAGCGGATTATGTAATAGAATCGATCAAGGGATTGCATCAATAAAATCTCACCCGATGAAAAAAATCGCCATCATACCAGCCCGCGGGGGAAGCAAGAGAATTCCCAGAAAAAACATTCGTCCGTTTTTTGGGAAACCGGTTATTGAATACTCAATAAACACCGCGAGAGGATGCGGGCTTTTTGAAGAGATCATGGTTTCGACCGACGATGAAGAGATAGCAACGATAGCGCGTGACGCCGGCGCTTCGGTGCCCTTTTACCGGAGTGAACAAACCTCGAATGACCATGCCGGCATTGTGGATGTGATCAAAGAAGTCCTTTTACGATATAAGCAGTCGGGAAACGAATTTGACTGTTTCTGCTGCATCCTCCCCACGGCGCCGCTGTTACGTCCGGAAAGGCTGAACGAAGCCTTCGAAATAATGATGAATGGTAATTACGATTCAGTGTTTCCTGTTGTACGGTTCAGTTATCCGATACAACGGGCACTGACGGTGGAAAACCTGCGCGCGCGAATGCTCTGGCCTGAAAACTATGCCAAACGCTCCCAGGACCTTCAACCTGCCTATCATGATGCGGGACAGTTCTACTGGATGTGGACCGACCGGTTTTTTTCTCAGAACAAAGTGTTTGCGGAAAATTCCGGCGCAGTGGTTCTTTCGGAACGCGACGTCCAGGACATCGATACCGAAGAGGACTGGATTCTTGCCGAGATGAAATACCGTTTGATAAAGGGAGATTAACGTTTCAACGTGAAAAAAGTTTTTTTCAGGGTGGATGGTGCTTCCTTTATCGGGTATGGTCATTTGTACAGGACCTTCGTGCTGGCAAAAGAATTCGTAAAAAGGGGATTTGAGGTAGTATACATTACCCGTGATTTTGAAAACACCGTTGAGGACCTCATTGTCGAAAAGGGATTCGGATGCGTCTCCATACTGCCTGAATTTAATGAAAAGCGATACTGGGAAATAACACCTGCCGGCATGAACGAAGTGCTCGATGCGGACTGTCGCATGACCGCCTGTCTGGCGAAAGAGCATATTCTGATCTGCGATAATTATTCCTTATCTTCGGATTATTATCGAAAAATCGGTCCCGAGGTGAAGCTCCTGGTCGCCTTCGACGATATCAACGACAGGGAATATCCGGTAGATATACTGATTAACCAGAATTATGGTAGTGAAAACTTTCACTATAAAGTCAAACCCGATACCGTGATTCTGGCCGGGTTGCGGTATGTGCTGATCAGGGACGAGCTGATCGAAGCGAAAGAAAAAGCCCGCGGAGCCGATAAGGGGTACCTATTGGTGATGTTCGGCGCGACCGATCCGAATAATTATACCGATAAGGTGTTAATCGCACTTGAAGGCACAAAGATTCCCACAGTGGCCGTTGCCGGGAGGGGAAATCCTCACAGGAAAACGCTGGCAGAGAAATGGAAGGACCATGAATATGTAAGAGTGCATGTCGATCCCCCTGACGTTGAGGACCTGATGGCCGGTGCAAAGGCGGTGGTCACTGCAGCGGGATCATCGGTGTGGGAGTTCGCGTTTCTGGAAAAGCCGATGATGGTTGTAATGGTTGCAGATAACCAGAAACAAGTATCGACAATTTTAAAAGAAAATAATTTTGCGAAGGTAATTAATAGTATTGGTAGAGAGAATATTTTAGAATTTTGTGTTGATGAAGATAATCTTAGTGTTTTTCATTCTAAATTAAATGGATTTATAAATGAATTTGGAAAAAGTAAAATTATAAATACTATTTTAATAAACTAAATATTTTTAAAATTGTAAAACCTTTAACAAAAGACCTTTTGGTCACATGGAACTCAGGAAGTTGGATTAACAATGAAAGCCATAATCATCACCGGTGTGTCGAGAGGATTGGGCAAAGCATTTTTTGATATTTTAAAAGATATAAACTGCTTTTTGGTTTGTATCTCCAGGTCTTTTCTTGATTATCAAAATGAAGTTGCAGAATCAGATAATATTGAGTTAATCAAGTTTGATTTGGTTAATGTAAATGATTTAACCCAAAAACTTAAAAAATCTTCTATACTAAACAAATGCAATTACAATGAACTAATTTATATTAATAATGCTGCAGTTATTTCACCAATTGGAAAAGTTGGGAATATTAATGAACGACATATTAAGGAATCAATAAATATTAATTTTGTAAGTCCGGTTTTAATAACCAACTATTTATCTGATTTGTGTGATAAATATAAAATTAAATTTAAAATATTGAATATTACTACAGGTGCGGCTGATAAACCATTTGAAGGATGGTCAATTTATTGTTCTACAAAATCCGCTGCTAAGATGTTTTTTAATGTTATAGATGCGGAAAAGGATGATGTCGTAATAATGAACATCGATCCGGGAGTATTGAATACTCAAATGCAAAAAGAAATTCGAAATGCCGATAAATCTCTTTTCCCTTTTGTAGATTACTTTAAAAAATTAGAAAAAAATGGTAAATTAAAAGATCCTGAGAAAGCAGCACTGAGTATATTAATTGATCATGGTCTAGTGTGAAAATTGCAATAATATCAGATATTCATGGAAATGCCGATGCATTAAGACCTGTGATGAACGAAATTGATGCATTGTGTGTTGATAAAATACTATTTTTAGGGGATTATGTGGGGTATTATTATGATTCCGATATTGTTTTAGATTTAATAAATAATTATGATAAAGAAATGATCAAGGGAAACCATGAGTTATTGATGGAGCAATCTTGTAATGACAAAGAAAAATCTGTAGCAATTAAGGCCAAATATGGTTCTGGTATTGAATATGCAAAAAAGTTGCTATCAAACGAACAAATAAACTATCTAGTTAATCTTCCTGAAAAAAGGGAACTGAAAATTGACGATTATAAAATATTGATGTGTCATGGTACGCCATGGGATGTCAGTGAATATATTTACCCTGACACTTCAGATGTGACTAAGAATAAGTG
>CAZUXY010000098.1:0-8934 GCA_964624235.1 uncultured Leptospirales bacterium
CGGATACGGCGCGGAAGGAAGCTGCCCCTCGAACAACTGGACCTGGATAAACGCAATGTATGATCATTGGGATGGAGGGGATCATTACATTTACCGGGGAAACATGAGTCCCTTGCAGGTCGACGATTATTCCTTCTGCTTCAGGTTCAGTCTGGATAACGGGGCCACCTGGTTCTACGCCGACACCGACGGCGGACAGGAAGACAAGACCTATGATACGATGAAACAGGGCGCCCTTACGGTGCTGGAAATTGATACGGTGAAACCGGTGCCGGGGAACGGCGGCACCCTGGAATTTACCGGCATCTCGCGCAACCTCCCTCAGCGGGCCTTTACCCTTGTGTGGACTAAGGGCCTGGACGATACTACGGCCCAGCCGGCGCTGCGGTACCGGGTATTCAGTTCCGCCACGAACAACCTGAATGACGAAGACACCATCGAGACGAACGGGACCGAGATCACCAGCGGTTGGGTTACCGACATCGATACCCTGAGTGTGCTTAATCCTGATCATACCACCGATTACTACTTTAATGTGCTGATAAGGGACGGGAACGACAACCGGAAGGTGTACACGGCGGCAAAAATCTCCGCGCTGGGCTCGGTCAGCCTGTGGGGCCAGACGGTTACTTCGAGTGTTATCACGACGGTGAACGTTGAGACAGGGACCATAGAGGCGCAGGTATGGTATTCCGGTATTGTGCAACCACCGAATACAGGTGCACCACTGGTGCAGCTTGGTTATGGTCCGTCGGGCTCCTGTCCCTCTAACAGTTGGACATGGAAAAACGCGGCGTATACCGGTTTGAACGGCAATAATCTCATCTATGCTACGACATTAACGGTTTCCCTGGCGGGGACCTATTCTTACTGCTTCAGGTTCAGCCGGGACAACGGGCTCAGCTGGTTTTATGGTGATACTTCCGGCAGCAGTGAAAATGAATCAGATTATTATAATATCAGTTATCAGGGCGTGTTGACGGTGAACCCTGAGTAATGCCGTCTATGACTTTCCCCTCCTGCCCCTGCCTGCCTCATCCGCTTGCAGTTAACATACCCGTTCACCGACACACCACTACTGAATGGGAACGGTTTTCCAGAAAAGATCCGGGGGTGATATTTCAGAAAGAAATCCGGGCTCGAAAGTACAGCTCGCTTGGGGATACAGGTGTTTGAGGATTATACACGGCAGGGATAACGCCACGGGAAAGGCACCACTTTCGCCGCGACCGCAGCTCCCCGGTGCTTATTTCAGAAAAATATAAAAATTTGCCGGAATTTGGTTTTTTTATTGCCGATCAGGGAATTATGTATTTAATTAATATCTAAAATACTTAACAACAATTCACTTACATTAACCGGAGGATTTTTACCGATGACTAAAGAACCGTTCTCGCCATTGCTGTTTCTTTCTTCCCTGGGCGCGGGAGGCATCGCCGTCATTCCGTTCGCTTTTTTGCAATATACCTTTCATACCGGCAAGGGCCTGGTCACCTGGTCCCACATGGGGCACGGGAGCCTTTCACCGGGCGCGGAGTTGTTCTTTTTCGCACTGGAAGGCGTCATGATACTTTTCTCCCTTGCCCATTTCGCGCTGACGTTCCTGCTTTTCCGCGACCTGTACTCATGGCTCAGGACCGACGAGTACCACAGGGTGCTGAATGATCCCCTGGCGAACGCCGCTCTCATTACTCCCTTTATTTCGGTAACCATGAGTATGAACGTGTTCATTGGGCCCATAAGGTTCTTTGTTCCTTTTTTACAGGAAAACTTTCAGTCCCTCATGCTTCCCGCGACCGTGGTGTGGGGCGCGATATGGATGTTTCTCATGTTCACGGAGATAAACCTGCTCACCATATCCTTCAAGAAAAGCTTTGATGTAGGGAAAATCAGTTTCGGCTGGCTTCTGCACCCCTTCGCACTGGGAATGGTGACCGTAACCGGCACCGGAATTGCCGCCATGGCCAAGGACCCGTCCATTGCCCATACTGCGGCCTTCTTCTCACTGGTATCGGGCACCATGGGGGTGTTTCTTCTGGTGGTGAAACTCATCTCAATATTTAAAAGCCACTTCGCCATGGATGGACTTCCCGATCGGCAGTTTCTTCCCAGTTTTCTGATTGTAGTCCCCAATATCACCCTGTTCGCCATCTCGGCCTTCCGTTTCGGCCATTATCTGGAGCACCAGTTCGGGGCCCATTTGGGGATTTTCTTCATGGCAGTGATCGGCATTTCATTCGCTTTCGAAACCTGGTACCTCATGTTCGGCTTTTCGCTGTTGAGGGACTATTTTAAGAAGTATTTTTTCAGCGGCGAGTATTTCGTCAGCCAGTGGGGCTTTGTCTGCCCGCTGGTGGCCTATGCGGTACTGGGGAGTTTTCTGTATAATGTCTTCATCGCGAGCCCTGTGGTGTATGCAACGGTGCTGCTGTTCACCGTGCTGTCCGTCGCTGTTTTTGTGATAGTGTTTACACGGCAGCACAGGGCGGTCCGACGGTCCGCAACTGAGGAGATGGGACTGGAGCCGGTTTAAAAAACCATACCCGATCGCACGATGTCCCCGGCCTGCGTGCTTGTCTTTCTTTCGGATAAGCGCGAGACGGCAAGCGCAAGGCACCCGGGTTCAAAATAAAGATACGGGAGGAAGAACCGCTTTCCCGATCTTAATACGGGATTTGTAATAACAGTGGCGCGCTGTATGGGTTTTTGTGTCGGTCAAGGGATTTGCACTCAATCATCGAATCTGATGATGAACTGCACTCCGGCAGCAGTACCATGTAAGATGCGGGCTTTTTAAACAGGGATTGCATCGCCCCCTTCTGCAATCGGCGCAAAAAAAGCTTTACCGTATCAGACCGGCGTCCCATGGTGAACACTGCGGCATAAAGAAGGGCGTATCGGTAAGGCATCATGGAATTCATCATCACCCACAGCGACACGGGTTCTTCGGCCCGATGCGGTGAAATACGGACCACCAGAGGGGTCATCAATACCCCCGTGTACATGCCCGTCGCCACCCGTGGTACGATAAGGGCCCTCACCCTGAGGGACATCGAGGAGATCGGTTTCCGGATCATCCTTTCCAATACCTATCATCTTTATATACGTCCCGGCACGGAACTCATCCGTCAGGCGGGGGGACTGCATGCGTTCATGAATTACCATCGCCCCATCCTTACCGACTCGGGAGGATACCAGGTGTTTTCCCTCTCGGACCTGTGCCGCGTTTTCGAACACGGCGTGGAGTTCCGCTCGCACCTCGACGGTTCTCCTCACCTTTTCACGCCCGAAAAGGTGCTGGACATCCAGAAGGACCTGGGGTCCGACATCATGATGGTGCTCGACCACTGCACCGACTACCCCTGTACCGAAAAGGAAGCGGAAGAGGCCGTGCAGAGGACGGTACGCTGGGCGGTGGATTCGGTCCGCTACTGGAGGGAACGGTTCGATCCGGGAACCCAGTCCCTGTTCGCCATTGTGCAGGGGAGCGTGTACGGGAACCTGAGGGTTCGCTGCGCGGAGGAACTGGCGGCCATGGATTTCCCCGGTTATGCGATAGGCGGGTTGTCGGTGGGGGAGCCCAAGGACCTTTACCGCGAGATGACAAGGGTAACGGCCGGGAAACTCCCTGCCGGGAAACCGCGGTACATGATGGGAGTGGGCAGTCCCCTGGAGATGCTGGATGCCGTGAGTTGCGGCGTGGACATGTTCGACTGCGTAATGCCCACAAGGATCGCGCGAAACGGCACCCTCTACACGTCTGAGGGCCGCGTCAACATCAAGTCCTCCCGCTACGCCGATGATTTTTCCCCTCTGGACCCGGCATGCATATGCCCCGTCTGCAAAACCTATACCCGTGCTTATCTGCGCCACCTTTTTAAAATGGGCGAGATCTCCGCGCTCATCTACAACACCTATCACAATCTTTTTTTCATGAAGGGATTCATGGATGAGGTGAGGGAGTCAATAGCCGAAGACCGGTTCACGGAAACCCGCCGCAGGTGGGCGGGAATTTACGTGGAAGCGGGAGAGCCTGAACCTGACCGGTGACAAAGATTTTGTTAATTATCCATATTTTATATTGACATGGAGTATCAAATACACTAGCATGATTGGACGCTCGGGCGCCTTTGTTATTACCAGCGAGGAGTATGCGTGAATGGACATCACTAAAAGAACCAGGGATGAGGTTGTCATCCTCGACATCGCCGGTGAGATCGACCTCTATAACGCCCCCGAGATAAAGGATATAATCAACAAGCTTATCGAAGAAAAAAAATACAGCGTGATTATCAATTTAGAGAAGGTCTCCTATATCGACTCTTCAGGTATAGGAGCGCTCATATCGAGCCTTTCGAATTTAAAAAAGTATCAGGGGGGGTTAAAGATAATCAACGTTTTCGCGTCGGTACGTAAGGTTTTCGAACTGACCAAGCTGACCTCCTTCTTTGAGATATACGATTCCGAAGAAGACGCTCTCGATTCGTTCAACAGATAGAAAAACCGGTTCGGTGCCGGTCTCAGTCTCATGTCGTATCAGCCATTAGCGGAAACACAATTAAGAAATCAAGCGGCAAAAAGCGAGGTGTTTATGGAAAATCGTTCAGCGGTATTATGTCGAATCATTGCGCTTATATTCGCGGCGTCACTGTCCATGGGCGCGCTGTGCGGGAGTCCCGTACCCAGCAAAGAAATGTCGCTGGCCCGCCTTGAAATAAGCAGGGCGCTGTCGGTGAAAGCCGATAAATACGCGCCCGCCGAGCTTGAGGCGGCGAAAAACGCCCTGCTGGAATCCCATACACTGGTAAAAGACGACAGCCTCGACAAGGCCAAAGAAAGCGCGCTCCTGGCGCACAAGAAGGCCACGGAGGCCTATGATAAGTCCATTCCCCTGCTGGCGAAAGACACCATGGAAATAGCCGAGAAGAGTATCAATGACGCCGATGAGGTAAACGCCCCGGTGCTGGCCAAGGACGATTACACGCAGGCCAAGGGGTATTTTAAAACGGCCGGTGAAATGTTCGAGAGTAAGAAATTTTACGAATCATATACCAGTGCGCTTGAGGCTGACAAGTACGCCAAAAACGCGAGAAACACCGCCCTGGGTAAAAAAAGCATTCTGAAAGACGCCATTGACGAGGTGAAAATAACCATAGATGAGGCGAAAAAATATAACGCCGCCGAATTTGCGCCGGACAAAATCAAAACCGCCGAGGAAAATCTGGCACTGGCTACGGACGCTTTGGGGAAGGACCAGTTGAAAAAGGGATTCACGGCGGTCGAAGCGGCAAAGCTCAACGCCGACGAGGCGTACCTCACATCGCTTAAAAAAAGCTCTGAGGAGGGTATCGCCGCCGCTGAACTGCTGGTCGAGAAGGCCGGCAAATCCGAAGGGGCATTGATCGCCAGGGAAGAAATGGACGGAGCGAAGGAAGCGCTGGCGGGAGCAAAGGGGTATCAGGCGGACTCGAAATACAAGGAGTCCCTGACTTCATCGGGCGAGGCGAAACGGCTTGCGTCGATCGTGCTTGCCGCTAAGAAATCCCCCGCCGGTGTAAAGGGACGGGATGACGCAGCCGTGGTTACCGACCGTAAAAAAGAGCCGACCGGGACCGCTGAGGGGACCGTGGAGTATAAAATATACAGGGTAAAGTACAATCCCGAGAATCGCGACTGTTTGTGGAAGATCGCCGGAAGATATTATAAGAACCCCCGGTTATGGAACCGGATTTATGAAGCCAACCGGGATAAGATTAAAAATCCTCATCTCATATACCCCGGGATGGACCTCAGGATTCCGATAGGAAAGAAGTAATAGTATGCGCCTTGAAAATCCCCCGCCGCCGCGGGGGATTTTTTTTATGCATGCCCGCATGTAACAAATTGACAACCGGCGCGCCTCATAGCATAACAACATCCTGGTTTCCCCAGATCAGTTTCGGGTGGGAGTTCAATTAAATTATACATTCGGCCGTTCGTGCCGGGCGCTTTGAAAGGGGCACCGCCGGTTGTTCAGATACTACCGGGTGAAAGCATATCCGCATGCAGGGAGGAGCGATGGAATACGCTGAAATAGAAAAGCTCACTGAGCAGGTGAAATCGGAAAATGACTTTGTGGGTAGAATCAGGGAAGAAATCGGTAAAATCATAATGGGCCAGGAACCCATGGTGGAAAGGATACTTATCGCCTACCTCTGCGGCGGCCATATACTGCTCGAAGGACTACCCGGCCTCGCGAAGACCCTGGCGGTCAGGGCCTTCGCGCGCTGCATCGACACCGGGTTCAGCCGCATACAGTTTACCCCCGACCTGCTTCCCGCCGACCTTGTCGGCACCAGGATCTATAACCCCCGCGAGCTGGATTTTTTCACGCGAAAGGGGCCCGTATTCACCAACATGCTGCTGGCCGACGAGATCAACCGGGCGCCGGCGAAGGTGCAGTCGGCCCTGTTGCAGGCGATGGAGGAGCGGGAGGTCACCATAGGCGAAGAGACCCATGCGTTGCCGAATCCGTTTATGGTACTGGCGACCCAGAATCCCATCGAGCAGGAGGGGACGTATCCTCTCCCGGAAGCACAGGTTGACCGGTTTTTTCTGAAATGCCTGGTGGGTTACCCCGATGCCGAAACTGAAAAAAGGATATTGCGAAACCTGGAGGAAATAAACGTCAACAGAATAACCCCCGTGACGAACCCTGGAGAGATCTCCGCGAAGGCAGAACTGGCGGGCCGCCTTCATGTGGATGACAAGCTGGTGGATTACATAGTGCGGCTGGTGGCCGAAACCCGGAAGCCCGCGAAGCCCGATCTGGGCCGTTATATCGAATACGGCGCCAGCCCCCGTGCCTCGATTGCGCTTCTGAAAGCGGCCCGTTGCGTCGCCTTTATCAGGGGACGGGGGTACGTTGTTCCCGACGACATCAAGGAAATAGGTTCCGACGTGCTTCGTCACAGGATCATCCACACCTATGAGGCCGAAGCGGACGGAAGAACCGCCGACGATATAGTATCCATGGTCTTTGATTCGGTGGAGGTGCCCTGAGTGGATCTCCCTGCACGTGAAATAATCAGGAAGATCAGGCTGAAAACCAGAAGGCGGCTCAACACGCTCTTCGTGGGGGAATACCATTCGGCGTTCAGGGGTTACGGACTCCTCTTTGACACCGTGAGGGAGTACCAGTACGGGGACGATGTCAGGAGTATAGACTGGAACGTGAGCGCCAGAATGAATCACCTGTACATGAAGCAGTATGTGGAAGAGAGGGAGCTTTCGGTGGTGCTTGCCGTGGACCTCTCGGCGTCGCTGCTGTACGGGACCGGCCGGAGCAAACGTGACGCCCTCATGGAGACCGCAAGCCTTCTGCTGTACCTGGCTCAGGTGAACAACGACAGGGTTTCGGTGCTGCTTTTCACCGACCGGGTCGAAAAATATCTTCCGCCCCGAAAGGGCAAAACCTTTATAAATTCATCACTCGACGCCATGCTGAACCACCGCCCGTCGGGTGTGGCCACCGACATCTCCGCCGCCGTTGATTTTCTGCGCAGGGTGCTGAAGAAGCGGAGCGTTGTTTTCGTGCTGTCCGATTTCCTCGACAGGGACTTTTTGCCGAAACTGAAGCTTCTGGGGAAAAAGCACGATGTAATCCCGGTCATCGTGACCGATCCCCGGGAAAGGGAAACGGATTTATTCGGCCTGGCCGAGTATGTGGACCTGGAAACCGGGGAAGAGGTCATCACCGAGTCCTTTCCGGGGCCGACACTCTATCCCCTGAACAACGACACGAACGCGATACGAATCAGTACCGAGGGGCCCACCGCGGTGCCGCTTTTGAAGTTTTTTGAAAGAAGAAACCGGTCCAGGCACCACGGTTCGCCGGGGGACGGATGGTGAGGGCGAGAAACGTCATGACCGCCGTTTCGGCGGTGCTGCTGTTGCTGATTGCACAGGGATACGGGCGCCCCGCGGGGAAAGCACCCGTCATCAACGCGGTTGCGGACCCCGTGAAGACCACGGTAGGTGCGCCGCTGGTATACACTCTTACCGTGACCTTCCCCTTGAGCAGCGAACTGAAAGTCGCGATTCCCGAAGAAAAACTTTATTATCCCCCCGATTCCCCCGGAGCTGCCGAAAACGCCGCGAAACGCCTGCCCGCACACAGCGTGCCACTGTACGGCGTCCAGTCCGCCGATAAAAAAGAGGAAACCAGGGGAACAGATAAGACCATCACGGTACAGGTCACACTGTCGTATTACCGCCCCGGCGCCCACAATCTTCCCGAGATGGGTATTTTCGATGCGGAAGGGATCAGGGTGGGGTACCGGGTTCCCTCGGTAACCATCGACGCCGTGAATCCCGAGGGTAAATTCAACGAGATCGAGGGACCCCTGGCACTGCGGGGGAACTATTACCGTATAATGATCATCGCCGGCTGCCTGGCGGTCGCCGTGGCGGCGATAATGCTTGCGGTGCGGCGTTACCGGGGGAAAAACAACATGAGGCCCGATACGGCCTCGCCTCAAAATCCGCTGCAGGTTTTTATGGAGGGTATGGATGAACTGAGACGTTTTGCCGCGGAGGGAAGGGCCGCTGAATACAGCGAGGCGGTCTCGTTGCGGTTCCGGCGTTATCTTTCGGCGCGTTTCGGCATAGAAGCCATGGAGATGACCGCCGCTGAAATACTCCGTTTCCTGGACGGCGTGATGCCCCCGGGAGGATATATGCGGCAGGGCCAGTCCCCGGAGAGCCTGCTGCGGCTGTGGGACCTCTCAAAATTCGCGGAGTTCGCGCCTCCGCCCGACGCCCTGCGCGCGAACCTGGACGCCACGGCCGAACTGGCGCGGCGTCTTTCGAGGGAGGACACCGTTGTACGGCATTGAATTCATGGACCCCGCCTTTCTGCTGCTCATGATACCGCTGGCGGCGGCCGCGCTGTGG
>CAZUXY010000099.1:0-8928 GCA_964624235.1 uncultured Leptospirales bacterium
TGTTTTAACGGGCTGATCAGAAATCCTTCACGATCAAATTCAATAGCTAAAGGGCCTCGTACGGATTTCTTTATTGTAGTTTCTGTGATCGTTTCCAGAAGGTTATATGATGCCGCTATAGTGCCGAGATCAAGAGTGTTTATTATCCACGCAAGCCTAAGCCCGGCAGGATCTCCTATGCCGGAGATTTTTACTGCCACTTCGAGAGCTTCCCGATCGTTCTCGAAGGTCATCGGTA
This sequence comes from uncultured Leptospirales bacterium, assembly GCA_964624235.1. Classification (GTDB taxonomy): domain Bacteria; phylum Spirochaetota; class UBA4802; order UBA4802; family UBA5368; genus CAZUXY01. The sequence continues at coordinate 239 of CAZUXY010000099.1, forward strand.
TTTTACAGGTGTCGGTACGAAACGCGGTCTGGGAGTTGATGTAGAGCTTGTTGAAGTCGATTTTGTTTACCAAACGGCGGGTGGTAAGATCTGCCAGCCCAATGCCCTGGGCGTTCCCTTTCGTTTCATCGGTGAGATCACGAACGAACACCCTGGTGACACGATAGGGGGAATTTTCTTTTCTGCCGGTTATTACGGTATCCATGCCGGTGCCGCTGATCTCCTTACCCATTTCATCGACGATAAGCAGATCGATGTCGTTAAAGGGGAGGATACCCATAAGGGTACGTGCGTCAGTTAGCAGGGAGGATTCCCGTTTAAGGAAATCTTCGGGAAGCATGGCTTCGATTTTTGCGATTTCTTCCCTTGCATTCTGAACGATTCCCAGACCGGCGGTAATGACTTTTTTATCAAGAAGAACATCCACCACCGAGTGTACAATTTCCATCCAGGAGTGTCTCTCGATAGCACGGTGGTAGGTCGCGGCCCCCTCCCGTTTGCCCAGACCGATCATGCACATTTTGACTAGTCCGCTCTCAATATCACCGGAGAGTTTGGTATGGGGCTTTATACGGTTTACCACGAATATATGGTCGGCCTCTGAAGCATAACGGTCCAGAAAAACGGTGGTGCCGAGGGATGTGGTACCAATCTTGACGGTATCCATTGAGGATTTGATCTCGCACCCCATTGATTTCCCTGTTATTCCGTAAGAGGTAAGGATGTCCTTCTGCCCTTCAGCAGTACCGCCGCCATGGCTTCCCATGGCCGGTACTATGAAAGGACAGGCATCGATCTTTTGAAAAAAATCAACTACCGCTGCCGTAATAATATCGATGTTTTTAATGCCGCGGCTGCCGGCTGTTACCGCAACGGATGAACCTTTTTTTACAACTTCATGTATCCTGATCCTGGCAAGTTCTTCCCGGACTGCACCGGCGATATCGCCGATGCAGTCCTGACGGAAGTCCTGATCAAAAAGATAGATTGAGGGGAGTCCTGCATTCATTGCTATGCGCTGCGATACAGTTTAGTAATAATAAACTCACGATGTCCAAGAACCTCTGCTGCGGTGTGCCTGCCGTTGGCGGTGCGTTCGATTACCTTGAGCAGCGTGTCACCGGCCTGGTCAAGGGTCATTTCGCCCTGTAGTATCGCCGAGACATCAAGGTCAATATGTTCGCTCATCGTCGAGCAGGTGATCGGGTTGGCGGAAAGTTTAATAACCGGGGTAACAGGATTTCCGATTACGTTTCCCTGTCCGGTCGGGAAAAGATGTATAACCGCACCTGACGCCATCCACAGAGTAACCGCTTCGGCGGCTGCCGATGAAGTATTCATAAACCAGAGACCTTTTCCTTTCGGCGCTTCAGCCGGCTTAAGTACACCGACGTATCTCAAATCTTTACCGATCTTTTGAATGTTGCCGAAAGCTTTTTCTTCTATAGTGGTAAGTCCGCCGATGATATTTCCCTTGGTAGGCTGTGAATCAGAAAGATCATCGGTCTTGTTGGCATTTATGAAATCATTGTATTCGCTCCATGCTCGATAGAACTCTTCACCGATTTCCTTCGTTGCCCCGCGTTCGCGCACCACGTGTTCAGCACCGGTAATTTCCGTGGTCTCACCGAAAGAAACGGTGCTTCCCGATTTAACCAGTTTGGTAACGGCGTCACCCACTGTAGGATTCGAAGCGAGACCGGAAGTGGTGTCTGATTCACCGCACTTTATTGATACATAAAGTTCATCGGAAGTACATTCGACACGCTGGAGCTCTGTTGCCCATTTGACATACTCCAGGGCTTTCCTGGAGGCCATTTCAACTGTTTTGAGATCACCGTGGCGTTCAATAGCAAAACCGGCTACGGGCTTGCCGGTTTCGGCAATACCTTCAACAAGTTTTTTAGTCCAGCCGGGTTCTATTCCTATAACGATAACGGCCGCGACATTGGGATTTCTCCCTGTTCCGATCATGGTGCGGAAATAGAGTTCCAGATCCTCTCCGAACTGAAGTCGGCCGTATGCATGAGGAATGGCCAGCGTACCCTTAATATTGCTGCCTACCGATTCACACGCGGCATTGGATATATCGTCCAGTGGAAGGATCAGGACATGATTGCGAACACCTACCTTTCCATTTTCCCTTCTATAGCCGTAAAATTTGAATTTGTCCATTATATTACCTCGTATCCTTCAATGTTTGGTGAAAGTATTTACCAGCGTTTGGTTTTGACATTATGCACATGAACATGCTCACCTTTTTTAATCACATCGACAACCCTGCCGATATCACTGTCATATTTGATAATGGTATCGTCGACCTTGAAATCGATGAGCGCAATCTTGTGGCCGAGAGGGATATCGGAGAGAGCGGTAATATCGCTCTTTTCCCTTGTTTCAAGGTTCATACAGACGCCTTTCGATCCTTTCTTGATGTCCACAACAGCCACCGCAACATTATCTTTGGTGCCGTGCATGAGATACTGAATCATGATGTTTCCTCCTTAAAAAATAATATTTTCCTTAATCCAATAAAACGATATTTGCATTATTGGGACACAATGTCTGTTTATGGATAGTGCCCATGCGAAAATACTTCCTTAACAAATATTCAACCCCCCTGTATCACGATCACGATAGACATTCATCGTGTTGAAAAGCATCGACGGCTTAAGAAACAAACCATCTCCCATGCGGGAGGGGAACCTGAAGCAATACTTTGAACAAAAGATAAAAAACAGTAACAACGACAAAACTCAGAGCGAAACTCTGAAGTATAGTCTTTAAACTTGTGCGATCGTCAGAAAGATAAAGCGTCAGGACTGCTATGAAAAGGCAGCTTGAGGGTAAAAAACCGGCCAAGGGGAGCAGGACTAGATAAATAAGCATTATTATCACACCCGTAAAAATGTTGTTTCGTTCTACTATTGATTCAAAGAAGGCAACCTTCTCAGGTCTCATGAAACCTATAATGATCTCTACAATCGACATACCACCGAGAGCAACAAGTACATAGTTAATAAACACACCGCCCAGCATGCTGAGGTCCCGGGAGCTGAGATAAACAACTATGGTTATAATGAGCGAAAAAAAGCCGATTATCAGATTTGTGTTCAACATGGCCTGCCTCCTATACTGTTTCGCCCGATTTCGCGGAACGCTGTTTTTCTTTCCATGATGCGAACACAGGCCAGAGCAGAGACATAAGACACAATGCTATCAGCACAAGGCTGATTGGGCGAAAAATCATATATGAAACAATGCTACCCTGTGCTCTCCCTGTAAGAATAGACTGAACAAGTCCTTCCTCTACAAATGGTCCAAGAATTAAACCCAGCACAATCGGAGCGGGATGAAATTTGAGTTTGTTAGAAACAAAACCGATAATCCCGAAGAGAAACATGATCCACACATCCAGCATGTTGTTGCGAATCGAATAGGAACCCAGTATTGTCATGAAGACAATTATCGGCGCGAGGAAACGGGCCGGTATGTTGATTATCCGTGCGAAGAAAAATGAACCGAACGAGCCGATAAGAGTTACGAAAATGGCTGCGACAAGCAGCGACATGATGAAAGCATATACAATGCTCGCGTTATCGGTGAAGAGTTCGGCTCCAGGGCGTAATCCGTGAAGCATCAGTGCCCCCAGAATAACGGCGGCAGGGGGCGATCCGGGAATTCCGAGAGTAAGAAGTGGGATCAGCGAACCTGGTGCCATCGCACTGTTGGCTGCTTCACTTGCGGCGACACCTTTGATGGTGCCTTTACCGTATTCCTCGGGGTGTTTATCCCAGCGCGATGCCTCATTATAAGAAACCATACTGGCAATGTTTCCGCCGGCTCCCGGGGCGAAACCGATAATTGTTCCAATGACTGACGATCGCAACATGAGCCCGGGTTTTTTTAAAAGAGAAACAATAACTTCTTTAATCACCTTGAGTTCCGGTTTAACCGATTCAGAGGTATATTTTGCATAACGTTTTCCGATCACGCTGGAAAGGATCTCAGGTAGACAGAAAAAACCGATTAGGGCGACTATAAGCTCTATGCCTGCCTGTAGCTCGGGAAAACCAAAGGTAAGCCTGACATCACCTCCGATTGGGGCCATGCCGACGGTTGAAAGCAGAAGACCAAGCGACCCGGCAAGAAAACCCTTGAAAGTCGAACCTGAAGAAAGTGTAGAGATAATTGTAAGACCAAATATGCCAAGCCAGAAATATTCAGGTGGACCGAATTTCAACGACGCTTCCGCCAGGGGAGGTGCTGCTGTGGCAAGAACGATATTTGCCACTATGCTTCCGTATGATGAGGCAACAGCGGCGGCGACAAGTCCGTGTTGCGCCATTCCCTTTTGTGAAAGTGGAAAACCATCGAAAGTGGTTGCAATAGCCGCTGGTGTGCCAGGCGTATTGATAAGAACAGCAGGAATGGCGTCACCGTACATGGCCCCAACGAATATGCCGCCCAGCATTATCAGTCCGGCCGCAGGACTCATGGTGAAAGTAAACGGGACCAGCAATGCAAGACCCATTGTTGCGGTCAGTCCAGGTAAAGCGCCGAAGATTATTCCTGCAAGTACTCCGATAAAAAGCGCTGCGAGATTTGCTATTTCAAATACATGGATTAAGCCCGTGGCCAATTGTTCTAACATGATATATCGCCCCCCTTGGAAATGAGCGGGCCGATGGCCCGCTCAGCGGAAAAGCAGATTACTTCTTATATTTTTTGACGATAGGAGCCCATTCTTTGATCATCTGTTCTATGTATCTCTTTGATTCTGCCGAGCCCAGAGACATGGGCTCAAATCCTTCATTTAACATCTGACGTCGTATCTTCGGATCATTGGCGATACTGAGAAAAGCCTTTTCAAGAACAGAAATAACCTCGTTCGGGGTACCCTTAGGAACGCCAACTCCACGGTCGATGGATGCCTCGATATTATAACCATGGCTCTTGAAGGTCGGAACATTGGGCATTGCTGGAAACGGCTTAACGGTTCCGAAAGCCAACACTCTGATTTTCTCTTTGTGCTGGAAGAGGTCGTTGGAATTCCCCCAGAGCGCCATGACGTGTCTGCCGAGAAAAGCAGCTACCGACGGAGCGGCGCCTTTATGTGGAATATAGGTTATCCTTATTCCGGCCTTGTCCTGTAGCTGAAGGTGGGCAATATGATGTCCCGACCATGTACCCGATCCGGCAATAGTGATCTCATCTGGTTTTTCCCGTGCAAATTCAATAAGGTCCTTGAGGGTCTTAAAAGGGGAATCCTTCAAAACAGCGAGACCTATGGGAGTTGTCTGAAAAAAGGCAATCGGCACTATTTGTTCTGTTTTATAACCGGCATCTCCTCTTGCAAGGGGTTGAAGAATGATATGGGGAACGTTTATACCGGCGATAATGTATCCATCCGTCTTTTGCCTTACAAGGTCTGCCCACCCTGCCGATCCGCCGCCGCCGTCTTTATACTGAATTATTACTTTCACACCCAGGGTTCTTTCCAGCAGGGGCTGCTGACGACGGGCCTCCAGATCGGACTGTCCTCCTGGGTTAAAGGGTATTACATAGGTAATTGGTTCACTTGGGAATTTCCCTTTTGTTTTAGCACAGGCAACCGCGAAGACCATAAAGCAGACTGCGGCAACGGCCATGAAATGTTTCATATGGGTTCCTCCTGATAAGATGTTCTTACGATTCAGGGTATAATTCCTGAAAATGTTATCTTATGACCTCGAAATACGGCAACTTATCGGTCAAAAGCGCATAATAATAATCGTGCAGCTAATAACTATTTTCATTTTGAAACAAATGATAAAAACTATAGTGTATCGTTATTCATATAAATTGTATATTGTCGACAATAGCATAATGTATAAATCTGTCAATAAGAAATTATTATCGGGCTACTTTAACTTATGAAGCAAGGTAAAACTATGCGTAAAAAATGTATCTACCATGAAATTCAGCATTTGCCATCGGCTTGAAGAATTATAAGCCAATCGCTCAAAAAGCATCCGTGCCATGTTATTGAAAAAGGAGCAAAGATCAGTTGTATTGTATTATATAAAGTCTTAGATGACATGTGCGGTCATGTGCTTCTGGCGTTATACTATCCTTACACAAGGTGGAAAAACATAAGGGAAACTCAAAAAATTAATTTTACTAACAATATCAGAAATTATTACCTCTGAAAGTATCAGTATTTATAGCTTTATATGTTTCAAAAATGTCAATATATGGAATTTCCCTTAATTACATTATAGTGGGTGCACTAACACCCGTAGATTTTTTGTACTTATGAAACACATGAAGCATGAGTGGTGATAAGGATACGGTTTTTCTTAAAAACCGCAAGGGCGGTAAATTAGTACCATGATTTAATGGTACATGCACACCCTCCATTGTTGATTTGATTACTATGCCCGAAGTGATGATACACGAGATGGTATTTTTTAACATGAGGTACAATACCTTCCGGCAGAGTCTCTTCATGAAGCTATCGCGGCAATGGCTGCGTGAAATGGAAGCCAGGTAGTACAAGACAACCCTGTAAGAGATGAAGTAGGAACCGTGGTAACAGATCCTTTTATATACTTCAAGGGCGGAAAACAATAGAAGTCCTGGCCGTATTGCTGATTTAGAAAGAGTTTTTTATATTAACGATAGGGCAATCGGTGTGGAAGAAGGCGGAAAATGTAGTATCAGCAGTAAAGCACACTGATCCGTGCTTAAGAGGCGAAACTGTGTTTAAAAGTTATATAACAAACAAAAAACGAATTCTTTCGGAATTCGTCTTTTAAAGTTTAGCGGAGGAGGGACTCGAACCCCCCACACCACGGATATGAGCCGTGTGCTCTAACCGACTGAGCTACTCCGCCTTATTAGCGCGGGCAGGATTTGAACCTGCGACCTTTGGGTTATGAGCCCAACGAGCTACCAGCTGCTCCACCGCGCGATCTTGAAACAAAGTAGTGAAAAGGCATTCCAGTGTCAACATTTTTTCTCAATACGGTTTGCTCCAAATGTTATTGACGATGCCGGGTATTTATGTATGCCTATACAGTACTTCAGTCTTCGAATCGCTGATCCCCAATGGATATATTGTGTGACGAAAAACCTTCTTGAGAAACAGGGATTGCAATTTGCACATGAATATTTTTAATATCTTCAGGTCGAAAAAGGTGGGACTTGTCCTGGGCAGCGGCGGATCCCGTGGGATGGCGCATATCGCGGTCATAGATCATCTGGAATCCCTTGGCATACCGATTCATTATATTGCCGGTACTTCTATCGGCGCTGTGATAGGAGCCGTTTATTCAGCAGGGAAACTCGGTGAGTTCAAACAAGCCCTGTTAAAGATGCAGATCATGGAAATGCTTGGGTATTTTGATCCGGTATTTCCAAAATCGGGTCTGATCGCAGGAACAAAGATAATTGACAACCTGTTGGGGAAATTTATTACAGCCGACGTTACATTTGAGAATTTACCTGTCCCTGTTTCGATAATAGCTACCGATCTTAACGCGGGAAAACCGGTGATATTCAAATCGGGCAATCTGCTGGAAGCGATAAGGGCAAGCATATCCATACCCGGAATTTTTGTCCCGGTGAAGCACGGAGACACCATACTGGTTGATGGCGGAGTGACGAACCCGCTGCCGATAGATGTAGTAAAGGCCATGGGAGCGACTTTAACGGTTGCGGTAAACCTTAATCCGGTAATACACAGCAGCCGGTTGCGTAAAACTATAAAGCACAGGGAACACAGGGAACTCAACCCCGATAACATTGAACATCCTGATGATAAGCGAGAACTTGATCATTCAAAGATAGTCGTTGGACATAAGGACCGGCAGTGGCTGAGAGCGGTTCAACGCTGGCTGGGCATGAACCAGAAAACAAAAGTAACTGAAGTATCCATGCCCAACATTTTTGAAGTTATGAACCAGTCTATCGATATCATGGGTTATATAAACACACTGCTAATGCTTAAATACAACCCTCCAACCGTGCTTATAGAACCGGAGTTGCAAGGTTTTTCCACCATGGATTTTTCCAGGGCATCAGAGGCGATTGACAAGGGTTTGCTGGCGTGTAAAAAGGTGGATTCGCAGCTGGTTAGAAAAATACTTAAAAGGCTGTAAATATGAACGATAACGGGATTCTGAAAGAAAAAAAACTTCAGGAATTGAGTGATGAAATCGGTGATTGCAAAAGGTGCAAACTGCACACTACGCGGACCAGCATCGTTTTAGGCGAAGGAAACCCTGGAGCGCGGGTAATGTTCATAGGGGAGGGACCGGGCCGTGACGAAGATATTCAGGGCAGACCTTTTGTCGGCAGAGCGGGGCAGTTGCTGACAGCTATCATTGAAAAGGGTATGATGCTGAATAGAGCCGATGTATATATCGCAAATGTGGTAAAGTGCAGACCAACCGTTGATCTCAAGTTCGAAAGGGACAGACCGCCCGATGAAGAGGAAAGATCCATGTGCGGCCCTTTCCTCCTGAAGCAAATCGAAATCATCAGGCCTGAAATAATCGTAACGCTGGGGAATCCGTCTACACAGTTTCTTCTGGGCACGAAACAGGGGATAACGAAACTCAGGGGAACATGGCAGAACTTCAGGGGTATTCCGGTTATGCCCACATACCATCCTTCATTCGTTTTAAGGAATGGAGGTGAGGCGA
>CAZUXY010000100.1:0-8264 GCA_964624235.1 uncultured Leptospirales bacterium
AACGCCTTTCTGAGAAAAACACTGCATTCCATAAAAGTGCCCATAGATGACTACAGGGCCTCGACCATCATGCGGTATTTTCACAACGCCGGTCCGTTCGATGAGGATACATGGAACGCCTGCCTGGGCGTTATAAAGAGGTGTCCCGCCAGGTACATGTCGCAGTACATAGGGCTATCCTTCCACGAGAAAGGGCTCGGCGCCGGCGCCCTCGAGATCCAGAAGAAACGCATCGACCGGTTTTTCGCCATGGCCTCTGAAAAAAAGATAGGTCTGCCCGTGCCGATAAGCTACACCGCGGCTTTTCACGAGATGAGCGAGGCGCTGATATACAGATCGCGCGACCAGGTGGTGCTGCCTTATTACTGCTTCGAGGGATATTTTGAAAAAACCGAAGTCTCAGAGATGAGGAGAATCCACTCCAGGCTTTTTACTTTATACAAGAGGGAGGCTGTAGCCGAGAGAAAAGAGGGTATCTTAAAATGGATCTGCCATAACTTCAATAGAACTGCCCCCGACGAAATCCTTCCCAGGGAGATGATGTCGTTTGTCAGGTACCTCAACAAGTCGGCCGCAGATCCCGAAAAAGACGAGAAGGCCAGACAGGAGGCGTGGAGGCACCTTGAGACATTCAGGGCCTCGTGCGGAAAACAGCTCGAAGCGTCTTTACCCATCGTGAAATACCCCGGAGAGAAGAAGGACCGGATAGTATTCTGCATTAAAAACAATATACGCTGTTCCCTGGTTCCCGATACGGGCGAGATGAAAAAGAAGCTTGAGAGTGAGGATTCCAGCTCCGTTCTGGAAACCCTCTCCCTGATAAATGAAATGGAGGAAAGGGCGAAACCTTACGAAAAGGAAATCACCCTGCTTCTGGTGAAAGCCAACAAAAAGAAGATTAGCCGTTTCGCGCAGGTAAAGCACTGGTGCATAAAGATAATGGGAAACATCAAGACCCGTGACCGGGACGCGCTCGACGCGGTCGCCGCGTCGCTGCTAGCGGGCGGCCACACGGTATACGAAGAGGCGGCCCGAATCGGAAGCCCGCTGGTGCCCAACCTGGTCAGGATACTCAGGGGAAAGGACCACTACGACAAGATCGCCGCGGTGAGGGTGCTTAACCTCATGGGCGCCGCCGCGAAATCCGCGCTCCCCGACCTCAAGGCTGAAATGAACAGGACCACGAGCGCTGCATTGAAGGAGAAGATCAGGGAAGCCGTAATGCGGATTGAGTGAGGACACCTGCGCTAAAGCGGCGACTAGCGCGCCGCTTTCTTCCGCTCGTTTTTGTCGAGGATCTTTTTGCGCATACGGACGCTCTTCGGCGTCACTTCCAGGAGTTCATCGGACTCTATGTATTCCAGCGCCTGTTCCAGGCTGAACTCACGGGGCGGCGTGAGCCGTATGGCGTCTTCCGAGCCGGCGGCGCGCATGTTGGTAAGCTTCTTGGTTTTGCAGACATTTACCGGGAGGTCACCCTCGCGGCTGTGACCGCCCACGATCATGCCGGCATACACCGGCACGCCGGGGCCTATGAAGAGCTCGCCCCGATCTTGCAGATTATCCAGGGCGTAAGCCACCGAGACCCCGTCGTCCATCTGTACCAGCACGCCACGCGACCGGGAAGGTACGTCGCCCTTGTAGTATTCGTATTCATAAAAACTGTGGTTGAGCACGCCGGTCCCCCGGGTCTCGGTGAGAAACTCGTTTCTGAAGCCGATAAGGCCCCGTGCGGGCACCTTGAATTCCATACGGGTATAGCCGTCGGTCCCGGGGACCATATTCAGCATCTCGCCCCTGCGTGTTCCCATCTGCTCTATGACCGTACCGACGAACCTGTCGTCCACGTCGATCACCGCCAGTTCCACCGGCTCGGTCTTTTTGCCGTTGAGTTCGCGGTAGATTACCTCCGGTTTGGAGACCTGGAACTCGTAACCCTCGCGCCGCATGTTCTCTATAAGGATGGCCAGTTGCAGTTCGCCCCTGCCCTTCACGGTATAGGCGTCGGCCCGGTCGGTCTTTTCGATTCGAAGGCTCACGTTGGTGCGGGTCTCGCGCTCAAGGCGCTCCCACAGCTTGGAGGCCGTAACGTGCTCACCCTCTTTGCCCAGAAACGGCGAATCGTTGGCGATAAAGGTCATTGCCAGGGTCGGTTCGTCGATGGCGATGAGGGGCAGCGGCTCGGGGCGCTCGCGGTCGGCCACGGTCTCGCCCACGTCGATCCTCTCTATGCCCGCCAGGGAGACGATGTCCCCCGCCGAGGCCTGTTTCGTTTCTACCTTCTTGAGACCCTCGTAACAGAAGACCTTCGCCACGCGGTAGAGCAGCCGCTCCCCGTCGCGCTTCAGCAGCACCACTTCGTCGCCCTGGTTCACGGCGCCGTGGTGGATCTTGCCGGTGCCCAGCCTGCCCAGGTAGTTGTCGTACTCTATGGCCGAGGTGAGGAACTGCAGGGGCCTGCCGGGGTCGCCGCCGGCGTCGTCGACATGCCCTATGACGGCGTCCAGGAGGGGAGTGATATCTCCGTTCCCATCCTCCGGGTCGAGGCGGGCGTATCCCAGCTTGGCCGAGGTATAGACCACCGGGAAGTCCAGCTGCGAGTCTGAGGCGTTGAGTTGCACGAACAGGTCGAAGACCATGTCGAGCACCGCCAGGGGGCGTGCGTTCGGACGGTCGATCTTGTTGATCACCACGATAGGCCGGTGCCCCATCTCCAGGGATTTTTTCAACACGTATTTCGTCTGGGGCATGGGCCCCTCGAAGGCGTCGACGACCAGCAGCACCGAATCGACCATCTTCATGATGCGCTGCACCTCCCCGCCGAAGTCGGCGTGTCCAGGGGTGTCGACGATGTTGATTTTACATCCCCCGTAAAAGAGCGCGGCGTTCTTTGAGAAGATGGTGATGCCCTTCTCCCGCTCCAGGTCGTTCGAGTCCATTATCCGCTCGTCGACCTTCTGGTTTTCCCTGAAAACGCCGGTCTGTCTGAGCAGGGCGTCGATCAGGGTGGTTTTGCCGTGGTCCACATGGGCGATGATGGCCACGTTCTTTATGCGTTTCATTACCGTTGTTTCCCGTATTAAAGAGTTGAATGGGGCACGGTGCAGGATGGGGCCGGATTACGCCAGCGTTTTTTTACTGCGGCGGGTAAATAATCAGTCCCGCGCTTACCTTACGGGGAGGGTTTTAAAGGGAAGCACCTGTTTTTTTTCGTGAAAATGCTTCAGCTGCTTTATGAGCTGTTTTTCCCCCGGGCCGGGGGAACGGTTACCCCGCCAGCAGGGTTTCTTCAGAAGTGCACGCTCTTCGTCGGCGGAGAGAAAGGGGTTATAAATGAAATCAAGGCTGAAGTCGGGGTCCACATCGTTGAAGACGACCGTGAGATCCTCATTCGTCAGACCGACCTCAGTTCTGCCCGCAAGCCGTAACGCTTTGTTGATACGCGCCCAGTACTGTGCCTGTTCATCCATACTCCGGGTCAACACGGGCCCCGTCAGATCATGATAGACGCAGGGAGCCAGACCACGCATAACCGATGCGCCCCTGACGGCGTGGCGCACCCTGACGACGATCTTATCGACGGGCCCATCCCACAGCGATCCGGTCTGAAGTATATACTGCACCCGCCATCGTACGACCTTTGCGGCCTGCTCACGGCACTCGGTTCCGCCGGGGCCGGCGTCTTTTTTGGCCCTGAGGAGCACCTCCCGCGTTTCGTCGGGCCAGTCTTTAAGCGGTGTCGATTGATAGGCCACCCTCACCAGAGTCTTTGACCCCGGAGCCAGGGTAATGTTCCATACCCTCCAGAAGGGCGGGATGCGGTAACTCGTGTCACTATAACCGCGGATGCGCACGGGCTGCCCGTTCACGCGGACCTCCAGGGCAAGCACATCGAATTTAGAGGGCGTGGGGAAGCCCATGACCATGGATACCGCCCTGTTCGAAGGGTTCTTCATGACCATGGAAGCGACGATGTCGACCCTGGGCCGGTCATGGAGCAGCAGGGTCACCTCCTCGGACTCCATGACGATACCCTGGTGAAGTTTTTTATCTGGGGCAGCGGATATCCCTCCTCTCAGCGGGAACGGAGCGACGTCGGCACGGGCCGTTACGGCCAGCGCGACCGCGAAAACCATCGGCAGAATAAAGTGCACAGCCTTTTTCATCGCCACCTCCGGCGGGACACGTGCAAGCTGACCGGGTTCACACTCCGTCCATGCCTGCGATCCCGCGACCATTTACTCCTGTCGATGCATAGTACGCGTATGACCGGACAAATGGCAAATAAAATACATGAAATCGCTCAGCAGCGCAGTGCGTGTGCAAGTGTGTTGTGATGGTATCAGCCCGGCCGCGATACTTCTTCGTGAAATGCCTGTATATGCGGGTAATACACGGTAACCCAAAAAAAGACTTGCTTTTAGTTTGATATCAAACATTATGATCCCATGGACCGCGATCTGGTGCTTTTCGCCATAGGAAGGATCTCTGAACTGGCGCACCGTTTCCTTACATCGGAGCTGCGGCGGCACGGTATGGGCGAGCTGGGGGTCTCGCATACCGAGATCATCGGCGTACTCACGCGGAGGGACAGGATACAGATGAAGGAACTGGTGGACCTCATCGCCAGGGACAAGTCCACCATAACCGCCCTGGTCAAGAAGCTGGTGCGCATGGGACTGGTCTATAAAACCGCGGATCCCGATGACAGCCGGGTCACGTACATATCGCTGACCGGGAAGGGCAGAAAGCTGGAAACGATCGTCAACGGGATCTCGGCGCGCCTGAGGGAGAAAGCGTACCGGGGACTCTCAGATAAGGACAGGGAAGAGATGATGCGGCTGCTGGAAATGATCAGGAAGAATTTTTAAAAAAACCATTTGGTTTGATGTCAAACTATCATCTTTGGAGGTGCATTGTATGAAAGAATCGACAAAGGAGTTTTTCAGCATGTTCGACAAAAGCGAGGCCGCCGACACCATGATGGACGGCTACCTCTACCTGCGGTGGATCCACCGCTTCCTGTGCCGTCTGCGCGAAAGCACGGGGGATAAGCCGGCGGCGACACCAAGCGACGGCGGCGACGCCGTGGAAGAGCTCATCCAGGCATCGGTGCATAAGTTGATGCCGCGCCTGATGAGCCGCGAGACAAGCCCTTACCACGGAAAGATACTTACCCTGAAAGACGCGGCGAAACTCGTGTCGATCGACCGGGACCTGTCGCTGCCCTCGCTCCCCGAGACCATCATCCCCTACAAGATCGCCAGGGACCTGGTGCTTAAAAACCCCGGGCATATCGCCGTCATCGACTGCCCCTGCCGCACGTCCCGGGAGGGCCACTGCACGCCGGTGGACGTCTGCATGATCATGGGGGACCCCTTCGCGGAATTCGTGATCGAGCACCGCGTGGGCAACGCCCGTCAGATCGCCCGGGAGGAAGCGCTTGTCCTGCTCAGGGATTGCGACGAGCGGGGATGGACCCATTCGGCCTGGTTCAAGGAGAACCTGGGAAACCGTTTCTGGGTGATCTGCAACTGCTGCGGCTGCTGCTGCATGAGCATGAAGGCCCACGCTATGGGCATTCCGATGATCGCGTCCTCCGGGTACCGGTGCACGGTGGGCGGGGACTGCACCGGCTGCGGCGACTGCGTCGACGCCTGCCCCTTCGGCGCGCTGTCGGTACACGGCACGGCCGTTGTGGACGCGGCGAAATGCATGGGGTGCGGCATCTGCGAGTCCCGCTGCCCCTCGGGGGCCCTTTCGCTTACTAGGGACGGCGCCGCGGGGGAACCCCTGGATATCGAGGTGCTGGCGCCCCGGTGAAGGGCGGGGGTATTGTTGCACACGTGTCGTTTACAGCGACAAAGAGATCAGGGTTCGCGGTAGTATTGCGCGCAACACGCGGTACTTCCCAGGCGTCCTCGTGAATGGAAACGCGGACACGAGGAGATGAGGCACGCCCCGATCGCCTCCGATAAGCACCACGGTCAGGAAGCCGGTACGCGTGGGACCTCCCGAATCACCGGCTTTCCAGCCATTTTCTGGCAGCTTCGACGTTGTCGAACACCTCGGCGGTGATGCCCGCCTGGGAGTACTCTGACGCCAGCCTTTTCATATTGACATTGCCCACCATCATTTTGGGAAGCACAATGGCCCAGTATTTCCAGCCCGCCTTGACGGTCTGGGGAAACCAGTTCACCCTTCCCCATTCCTCATCGTCGGGAGAGAGCACGGGCATGTCGCTGTCGTCTGAAAGCCATTTGGTGGCTCCCTTCTCCTGCATCAGCTTCGTGCCGGTGAGCAGCATGTTCCTGAACGGCTCACCCTTCACGTACTTCTTGAACTTGTGGTGCACCATCTTCTTGTCAGGATAGAACCACATCGTGATGAATTCGTTATCGATCACTGTTTCACTCACAAGGGTCCTCCTTTCCGCATTTACACGGTTTTATTCTACCATGTTGCGTGTGTAGTGTCCAGCTATAGTATTTGCCGGCAGCCGCCGGTGACATGTCACGGTACGGCATGCGCATTCAGGATCACCCATACAGGCAACCGGTACATACCGGCACCCGAGGACGACTTGAAGTATCGAAAAACACTAGGATTTTAATCATGGATGAATTACTGCTTTACAGTCACCGGACACGCGACTATTGTAAACAAAAACCGGGAACCGATCCGGTGTAAACTGAACCCAGAGATAACAACGAGAAAGAATTATGACCGGCACCCAGGATCATTACAGGAATAACCACCGGACGATGCCCCCTCCCCCGCGGCTCGTGACAGAGGGGAAGACCGCCTTCGGCATCTTCAGCGGCCCCGCGGGAACGGCGAACCTTCTTGACGCCGGCGCCTACGCCGTTCCCCTCCCCCGCACCCTCAAACGGTTCCGTCTTAAAGAGTGGCAGGCCTTCCAGCTGTGGAGCGGGCCCCTCTTCATGCTGGTGGTGCTCTACAACATGAAGCTCTGCTGCCTTACCCAGTTCGTGGTCTACGACCGGGAGCGCGGGCTGAAGCTCCACTACGAGAAGATAGTGCCCTCATGGCGCGCGCCGGTGCCCCCGGGACTCGACCGTGCGGCCTTCGGGTACCGGAGCGACGGCTATCGCATCGTCATGACCAACCGCCTGAGCGCGGGCCTCTTTCAGATCGACGTCGACATGGCAAAGCGCGCCGCGCTCCCCGCGCTGCACGGACATTTCGAACTGCTCCGAAGCGCCGCCGCGCCGCCCCCTATCACCGTGAGCATACCCTTCGCGAAGAACCGGGGCATGTACTCGTACAAGTCGCTGATGCCCCTGCGGGGGGAACTGACCGTCGCAGGCAACACCTCGCGTTTCGACGAAACCTCGGGCTTCGGCATCATCGACGCGCACCGCGGGTATTACCCGTACGCCGCGCGCTATGACTGGTGCACGGGCGCCGTGAGCGCGGGCCGCGGTCTTACGGGCTTCAACCTTACCGACAACCAGTCGACCGACCGGGAGCGGTACCACGAGAACTGCCTGTGGCGAGGCGGGAAGCTCTGCCTGCTGCCGCCCGTGCGGTTCGCCCGCCCCGACGGGGTGGCCGGCCCCTGGCTGATACGGGACGAGTACGGCATGGTGGACCTGGTCTTCACTCCCGTCACCGAAAACCGCATAAAAATGAACCTGCTGCTGGTGAAGGTGGACTACCAGGGCCCCTTCGGCGTGTATTCGGGTTTTATTAAAGACACCGGCGGCAAAAAGGTCTCCATGGACGGCGTGTTCGGCATGGGCGAGCGGAAGTACCTGCGGGCGTAACGGCCGGGTGCGTGTGCGCATCGCCGCCGGATACACGAGAAACCTCGATAATCCCTCATCCCTTTTTAACGCAGTCCAGAAGCACCCTGAGCTCGTTCGGGTCGACACACGCGTGCTTGCGGTACGGGGCAAGCAGGTATCCCTTAAGGCCCAGGGACCTGACGTAGCGTATCTCCGCGGGATCGTCGTCCACCAGGAGTTCACCCTTCACCTTTCGTATGTCCTTGTGTACGCCCCGGTTTTCGGGGTCGTAGTCCTCGCGGAACACGTGTTTCGAGAAACAGCGGTGCAGGCCGTGCTCGAAGAGGATCGGCTTCGCGCGGTCCCCGGTGGAGCTGGTCCAGAGCGTCAGGGTGACGTTCATCCGCACCAGCTCGTCGAGCAGCGCCTTTATGCCGGGGCGCACGGTGGCGCCGAGCTCGTCCACCAGGGTGTTGTCCATGTCGAAGACGATGTGGTTGATCATGGCTGTTT
>CAZUXY010000101.1:0-7891 GCA_964624235.1 uncultured Leptospirales bacterium
GGAATTTTTCGACAAGATCAAGGACCGCATCTCCACCAGCCGTACTTACGCCCTTGGAATATCGGGGGCCGCATTCATACTCATCGCGCTGTTCAGCTTTACCTCCGCCTACGAGCTTTTCGAGCTGAAACTCTACGACCTGCGCTTTCGACTGAAGCCTTCCACAACGCAGTGGGACATGCTCACCTTCCTCAACATAGACGACAACAGCATCGCCAACGTGGGCCAGTTCCCCTGGCCGCGGTTCCATTACGCACGGGGCATCGATGTGATGCGCGAAACGGGCGTAAAACAGTTCACCTTTGACATCCAGTTCATCGACCGGTCACCCGCCATTGTCGACACCGGGGAACTGGTGAAGCTGAGAGAAGCGGCGGCGAAGCGGCGACCCGTCAGTCCCGAGGATGTGGCGAACGTGGTCCTCGACAGCGACGCCATGCTGGCGGGCGCGATGAAGGCGATGGGCAAAGTCATTATCCCCTACTCTTTTCTCAAGGAGGAACTTGTCCGCTATTACCCAGACGCCGCGACGAAACAGGAGACCGAGAAGGGCATTAAACTTTTCATCGAACGGGCCTCACTCCCCGTCCCCTCTGACAAGAAAGAACTCTTCAAGACCCTTATCGATCCCGACCGCCTCGACATGCAGTATCCCATCCCCCCGCTGGTCGAAACGGCCCATGATTTCGGTTTCGTCGACAGCGACTTCGATGTGGACGGCACCACCAGGAAGATAAGACTGGTGAGGGTGTTCAAGGACCGCATCTACTTTCACATGGGCCTGGTCATGATGATGGACCTGTGCGGCGTTCCCAGGAAAAACGTCGAGATACTGCCGGGAAAGAAGCTGGTACTGAAAGACGCGTTGAACCCCGTGACCATGACAAAGGAAACCATCGAGATCCCCATAGATAAAAAGGGGATCATGTATATCAACTGGGCCGGCGATCTGGAGAAGACCTTCAATCATCTTTCCTTCTACGCCCTGTTCGAGTACCCCAATGTACGCGACGAGGTCCACGGTTATTTCGACCAGGAAGAGATACGGTCGGGCAAAACGACGCGGAGCACGCTTTACGGCGAACTGGCCGCCCACTACGAGAAATTCAAGGCCGCGAAGGAACCCGACGTGAAAAGGGTCGCGTGGCACAAGGTGGTCCAGGCGCGGAAAAAGATACGGGACATCGAGGCGGGGTACGCAAAAGCCCTGAGCGATGAAATCAAAAAGCTGACCGCGGAACAGGGAAAGAAAAAAGATCCCGAGACGCAGAAGACCCTGGACAACCTGAAGAACTTCATGACCGCCATCAAAATCGTCACCGAGGTGGAGAAGCTGGCCGACCATTCGGTCATAACCGGCCTCACCGGCACGGCGACCCAGGATATCGGTGTGACCCCGACATCGTCGGAGTTCATGATGGTGGGCACCTATCCCAACATCGTCAACACCATTTTACAAAAGAGCTTTATCAGAAAGGTGAATCCGCTGGTTGATCTCGGGATCATGCTGGCGGTGGCGCTGCTTATAGGACTCATAATACAGAAGCTTTCCGCCATGCGTTCGGTACTCACCCTGGCTGCGTCTTTTATACTCGTCAACGCGGCGGTCACCGCGCTGTTCACTTTTTTCAACCTGTGGCTGGACCAGCTGGGCATTACCCTGGCCCTGCTGCTCCCGGCGATCACCATCGCTTCCATAAAATTCATCAGCGAGGAAAGCCAGAAGCGCTTTATTAAATCGGCGTTCTCCCATTATCTCTCACCCAAGGTAATCGACGAGATCATCGACGACCCGGACTCACTCAAGCTGGGAGGGGAGAAGCGTACCATATCGCTTTTCTTTTCGGACGTGCAGGGGTTCTCGACCATCTCTGAGAAGCTCACCCCGGAAGAACTGGTGCGCCTGCTGAATGAGTACCTTTCCGAGATGACCGATATAATTTTGAAATACGAGGGAACGGTGGACAAGTTCGAAGGCGACGCCATCATGGCGTTTTTCGGCGCCCCCCGTACCTACGACGACCATGCGGTGAAGGTGTGCATGGCCGCGCTGGACATGAAGCAGCGTTTGGCCGAGATGCGCGAGGTGTGGAAGAACATAGGCCAGCACGAGCTCAAGGCGCGCATGGGCATGAACACCGGCGACGCCGTTGTGGGAAACATGGGTTCCCGCACCAGGATGGACTATACCGCCATGGGCGATTCGGTGAACCTGGCGTCACGCCTTGAAGGTGCCAACAAGGCCTATGGTACCTACGCGATGATCAGCCAGAGCACCTATGAGGCGGCGAAAGACCATATAGAGGCACGGCAACTCGATTTCATCAGGGTGGTAGGAAAAGAGGAGCCCATTCTTGTCTATGAACTCATTCAACGCAAAGGCAGAATGAAAGACCAGATGCAGGCGATGATAGAGAAATACAACCAGGGGCTGGAGCTGTTCCGCAACCGCGAATGGACCCAGGCCCGCAACATGTTCCGCTCCGCGTTGAAAATCATTTCCGACGACGGGCCCAGCAAGACCTATTACGGGCGATGTACGGAATTCATGAAATCGCCTCCTCCCAGGAACTGGGACGGAGTGTACCGCCTGAAAAGCAAATAACATCCCGCACGAACCGGTTATTCACCCCAAAAGACCTCTTTCACGAGGTCTTTTGTGTGTGAGAACGGCATATCCGTGCGCGGTACAGGGGATTGAGGGGTCAGAGCCTCACCGGTAAGCTCATTTTTTAACCGCGGATTCATGCAGATGAGCGCAGATATAACAGGTATAAGAAAAAGGATAATGGGTAGATAGCAGCAGCAAGTATTTCTCTTCGAGCAAACCCTACCCCCGGTTTTTTGTCCGCGTACATCATCGTCCGTCCGCGGTTAATCCGTTATGTTTCCCTGCACCATTAACCCATCCCCGCATGGGATGGTGAGTTTGGTGCGGAGGGGTCAGAGCATCCTGAGCATAAAAGGCCCGATTTCACTTGACCCGTTCTCCCGCCCGAAGTAGGCTTACGGCCTGACCAGCAGCCGGCGCCTTCCCGAAAGGCGCCGGCGCGCCCGCCACAACCAGAGGGAGGCAGGGACTATGAGAAAATCAGGATTGAGAAACCACAGATCGGCCCGAAGCACATTGCCGGGAACAGCAGTAATTTTAATCTCTCTCCTGGTCGCTGTCCCCTCCCGCGCTGATACTTTCTCACCCGAAGCGGGCAGGTCTTTCTTCAACGACATCATACCGCTGAATCAGCAGCACCATCATATCCCCGGCGTCGGTGTCGCCCTGGTGCACAACGGAAAGGTCGTTTTCCTGGGAGGATACGGGCAGGCAGACCTTGATAAGCGCGTCCCCGTTGATCCGAAGTATGCGGTATTCCGCTGCGGTTCGGTGTCCAAGCTCATTACCGTCACCGCGGTCATGCAGCTTGCGGAACGCCGGCTGCTGGACCTCCATCGTGACCTGAACATCTATCTTACACGATTCGTGATACCGGCCGCCTACAGGGACCCCGTCACACTGCACCATCTCCTTACTCATACCGCCGGTTTCGATGAACGTTTTATCGGAATGGCTTCGCGCGACGAAGCCTCCTCACCGTCGCTTGGAGATTACCTCTCGCGCCGCATGCCTCCCCGCGTGATGCCCCCCGGCGTGTTGTTCAGTTATTCCAACCACGGCATCGCCCTCGCCGGGCTTATTGTGGAAGAGGTAAGCGGTATGGATTTTGAGGATTACGCGCGCCGTTATATATTTGATCCCATAAAGATGGCCGACAGTTCTTTCGTCATGACCACCCGTCTCAGGGAAAACCTCGCCGTGGGCTATGATTTCCGCGGCGGGCGCTACCTGGCGGTAAAACCCGATTCCCTGAGGCAGATAGCACCCGCGGGCAGTCTTTACTCCACACCCCTGGACATGGCCCGCTTCATGATCATGATCCTGAACCGCGGCCGATATGAACGGTCCCGCCTGCTGTCTGAGGGGAGCACCCGTGAGATTCAGCGCCGCCATTTCACCCATAATCCCGGGATGGACGGCATCGCCTATGATTATTTCGAGGAAACCCGTTATGGACCGCGGGGCCTTTATCATACCGGAAGCTGGGAGGGGTTCTCGGCCATGCTGTACCTGTTGCCTGAAAGAAACATCGGGATATTCATCGCGACGAACCGTACGAGCCATGTTTTTCTTAACGATGTCATAAAACTATTCCATAATGAATTCTTCCCCGTCAGGACAGGGAGATCGTCGCCTAAGCCCGGCACTATAGACACGACCGACCGACTGTGCGGCACCTACCGGCACCTCAGGTACTCCCGGATGAGCATTGCGAAACTGGGATCGCTTTTCCAGCATGCAAGTGTCTCTCGCGATAGAGCACACACCCTGCGCGTCAGGTTTCCCGAACCGGCAAAGGAAACCTCTCTCTGGGTGGAAACCGGTCCGCTGTTTTTCCGCGCGGCTGCCGCCGATGAATATATCGCCTTCAGAACGTCAGGCACCGGGAAAGCGACCCATCTGTTCAGGGGAACCGACGCGTACGAACGCATATCCTGGTATGAAACCGTCCCGGTACAGTTTACACTGTTCGGCTTTTTCCTGGTGACAACAGCCGCGGTCTCGCTCGGGATCCCGTTGTACCGCAGAAAGCAACTGAGGCGAAAGGACACCGTGTCACCTTCGGGTATACCCGGCCGGCACCCGGCGATCATCACGGCGACGGGCTGGTGTTGTTTTATCGGTCTCGCGGGAATACTCCTGACATTCCTGCTGGTGAACCCCTTTGATTTTACCCGGGAAATCCCGCTGCAGGTACATGTATTTCTCGCCCTGCTGTCGGCCGGTGCGGTCCTGACGGTGCTGCAGGGCTTTTTTCTGATCCGCTTTCGTGATATAACGGCCGTTTCGCGCCCATGGAGATGGTTTGCACCGCTGGTTTTTCTGCTGTTCATTCTGGAAATGCTTTTCCTGTCGTCCTGGAACCTGCTGGGATTCAATTACTGAGCGTTGTTCTCAAGAAAAATTCTTACCCTGAATGGTAAATTATTACTGATTATTACAAATAATTACAATATTACAATAATATTCATTTTTATTTAATTATCATTAATATATTATTGACAACCTTCAGTTTTTCACTTACTGTGAGTATGTTCATATTACAAATTATACGATTGTAACTGCCCGGTACCCCCTGTCCTGCATCTCGCCGCTGTTATAAGTTCTTTATACCACATATATGGAGGAACATCCATGGATGCCATACTGAGAATAAACATGAGCGCGAAAGGAGGTCCCCAGATCAGGAAGGAGCCTCTCGGTGACTATGCCGGTCTGGGCGGCAGGGCAATGACCTCTACCATTATCGCGCGGGAAGTCAACCCGCTGTGCCACGCGCTGAGCGCTGAAAATAAGCTGGTCATCTCACCGGGACTGTTGTCAGGTTCGGTTGCCGCCATGTCGGGGAGGATATCGGTAGGCTGCAAAAGCCCACTCACCGGCACCATCAAGGAAGCAAACGCCGGAGGCCAGCCGGCGCAGGTGCTCGCGCGTCTGGGTTATGCCGCAATCGTTCTGGAGGGGAAACCCGAAGGGGACGACCTCTACAAAATATTCATCAACAGGGACGGCGTAAAGATCGAAAAGGATAACAAGCTGAAGATGCTTGCCAATTACGACCTGATCGATAAAATGAAAAAGGAGTACGGCGACAAGATCGCCTGTATCTCCATAGGTCCGGCGGGAGAGATGAAAATGAGTGCCGCATCGGTGGCCTGCACCGATATGGAGCTACGGCCCACCCGTCACGCCGGCCGCGGGGGAGTAGGCGCCGTCATGGGATCCAAGGGCATCAAGGTAATCGTGCTCGATGAAACCGGAACCTCGCCCCGCTCCCCGAAAGATCCTGAAAAGTTCAAAAACGCCAACAAGGAATTTGTCGACGGACTCAGAAAGCACTCGGTCACCGGCCAGGCTCTTCCCGCCTACGGTACCAATGTTCTGGCCAATATCATCAACGAGGCCGGGGCCTATCCCACCAACAACTTCAGTACGGGACAGTTTGCCGGGACCCCTAAGATCAGCGGCGAGACCCAGGCCGAGCTGGAAACCAAGCGCGGCGGTTCGGCGACCCACGGCTGTCACCGGGGCTGCGTTATCCGCTGCTCGGGCATCTACCATGATAAAAACGGCAAATATGTCTCCAAACAGCCCGAATATGAAACCATCTGGGCCCATGGCGCCAACTGTGGAATCGATGACCTGGACGCCATCGCACAGATGGACTACAAGGACGACAATTACGGTCTCGACACCATAGAGATGGGCGCCACCATCGCCGTCGCCATGGAGGCGGGCCTGCTGAAATTCGGCGACGCGAAGGGAGCGCTCAAACTGCTCGATGAGATCGGCAAGGGGACCCATCTCGGAAGAATACTCGGCAACGGCGCCGCGGTCACCGCGAAGGCCTTCGGTATCGAACGGGCGCCGGTGGTAAAGGGCCAGGCCATGCCGGCTTACGATCCCCGGGCAATCCAGGGCATCGGCGTCACCTATGCCACCAGCACCATGGGGGCCGATCATACCGCCGGGTACGCTATCGCCACCAACATCCTCAAGGTCGGAGGCTTCGTCGATCCGCTGAAGCCCGAGGGGCAGATAGAGCTTTCACGCAATCTCCAGATCGCCACGGCGGCGGTGGATTCCACCGGCATGTGTCTCTTCATCGCCTTCGCGGTGCTTGACCAGCCTGAGACCTTCCAGGCCCTTATCGACATGATCAACGCCTTTTACGGTCTCAGCCTGGACGCCGACGGCGTGGCGGCACTGGGCAAACAGGTGCTCAAAACCGAGCGTGACTTCAACGCCGCCGCGGGATTCACAAAAGTCCATGACCGGCTGCCGAGGTATTTTTACACGGAGAGTTTTGCGCCCCATAATGTCACCTTCCAGGTTAAGGATGATGAACTTGACAATGTGTTCAACTGGTAGGCGGGAAACGGCGCACCGTCATTTCCGATATGAAGAAAAACCATTTCCGGATAACCCTTTCAGCGAACGGGAAATCGCTGGAAGGGTTGTTGCCGCTTCTGCAATACGGCGTGGAGATCAACGTCGATGCGGGATTGACCGTGGCTACGCTGCTTACCGGTTTCTATGGTATTGACCCGCGCTACGTAGAACGGTTTATCAGCACCATATTTCTGGACGGGAAACCGGTGGACGATCCGGCCGCGGCACTGCTGAGGGAAGGCGCAGTGCTGGCCCTTTCGGGGGCCATGCCGGGGCTGGTAGGAGCGGTGCTCCGCAGCGGCAGTATTCTTGGTTCGTTTCGTCACTCCATTACACATCACGACAGCGGCGTGGAAAACGGCGCAGGCAGGGTGACGCTTACCGTAAAGCTCTTCAACCGGGTAATGCGTGAGGCCGGCGCCGCGTTTCTGTCGAAGGGGATACTCCTCCCCGCGGCACTGCTTGCCGGCCACCTTCGTGGAATGGATGAATTATTCTGGCAGGGTATCTCCTCAGGGGAAGTAGGCGGGAACCCATATACAGGTAAAAATCTGCGGGACGCCGTCTCACGTCTCACGGAGGGAAAAATTCATTTGAGCGTCAGTCTCCCGGAATGATACCAGGATATTTCCCTCGAACCTACAACTACCACCATGCGAATAACGGTTAAACTGTTCGCCACCCTCCGAAAAGGCCGTTTTGAGGTAAAAGAAATGGATTTTCCTGAGGGGGCGACCCCCGCAAAGGTCACCAAAAGTCTCGATATTCCCGAAGAAGAATCTGCTATAGTTTTTGTAAACGGCAGGAACGCCGAAATGGACCGGGTATTACATGACGGGGATATTCTGGCGATTTTCCCTCCGGTCGGCGGAGGTTAATATAAAC
>CAZUXY010000102.1:0-7793 GCA_964624235.1 uncultured Leptospirales bacterium
GCACACACCTGGTGCGTGACATCAACCCCTCGGGTGACGGCTTCTCGCTTCTTGGCGGCAACCGGTTGTGCGTGATCAACAACCGCGTGTATTTCGCGGCTAATAACTCAGTCGACGGCACCGAAGTCTGGACCAGCGACGGCACCGCCGCGGGTACCTACATGCTTAAAAATATACATCCCACCGCCGGCAGCAATCCTGAAAATTTCTACTGCGCTAAAGGGCTTCTCTATTTCCGGGCGACCGACGGTACGAACGGCATAGAACCCTGGGTAAGCGACGGCACCGCCGCCGGCACCCGCATGATCGCCGATATCAGCCCCGGGGCAGGGAATTCCGGCCCGAACTACTTTACCGTGTTCAATGGAAGACTCTATTTCGCCGCCAACGACGGCTCCTATGGTGTCGAGCCATACGTATATTACATAAAATAAACCCCGGTAACGATTAACGCATATCAGTTCAAAACGTACTCCTGTTTTTTTATTGAGTTCCTCAATTCCCCATGATATAAGAAAGCCGGCGCGCCTTTCACGGCCGTTACCGCCCGGTGTAACGCGGTCGACGCACCGCGCCCGTACCCGTGTAAGCCTTCGTTCTCCCTTTATCGCCGCATGTAATTACAACGGTCCGGTCCCTGTACAAGGAAAATCACCGCGCAAGGAAAAGAGGAGGTCCATATGAGCGATCCGTACGCCGCCAGGCCCTGGCTCAAACACTACGACGACCATGTGCCCGAAACGCTGGAGTATCCCGAAATATCCTACCCCGCGATGTTCGCCGAAACCGTGCGCGCGGCAGGGAAGGAAACCGCCGTCAACTACCTGGGCGCCGCCATCACCTTCAATGAACTGGACGAACTGTCGAACAGGGTCGCCCGCTACCTCAAGAGCAGGGGGCTAATGCCCGGCGATGTGGTCGGGGTCCATTGCCCTAACGTCCCGGCTTATTTCATTTCAGTACTGGGTATTTTAAAAGCAGGCTGCGTGCTTTCCGGGATGAGCCCGCTACTTACCTCGAAAGAACTGGCTTACCAGCTGAACGACTCCGGGGCGAAAGTCCTTATCACCCTGGACATGCTGGCCGCAACGGTGGAACAGGCCCTGCCCGAGACGGGCCTGGGCGCGGTGCTGGTCACCGGGATCGCCGATTATCTTCCGCCGCTGAAACGCGCGCTCGGCACACTGCTTAAAAAAATTCCCTCGCGCGCGGTGGGTCCCCTGCCAGGAGTGGAACTGCGGCGGTTTACCGAAATTGCCGATTACGGCCCCTCGAGTCCCATTGAGGAACGCATCGGTCCCGACGCCCCATGCCTTATGCAGTACACCGGGGGCACCACGGGGCCGTCCAAGGGAGCCGTGCTGACCCACCGCAACATGGTGGCCCAGATCATCCAGTTCGGTACCTGGGTAAATCTCAAGAAGCGCAGGGGAACGGTCATGTCGGCGTTCCCGCTGTTCCACCAGGCGGGACTTTT
Source organism: uncultured Leptospirales bacterium (assembly GCA_964624235.1). GTDB lineage: Bacteria > Spirochaetota > UBA4802 > UBA4802 > UBA5368 > CAZUXY01. The sequence goes on from CAZUXY010000102.1 coordinate 1,478, forward strand.
CATCGCGATGCTGGCCATGGGGAACGGGTTCACCCAGATAGCAGTGCCCAATCCCAGGGACCTGGACTTCATGATCGCGGCCATAAAGAAGTATCGTCCCAACGCCATCGGCAACGTGCCCACGCTCTTTATGGAGCTCATGAAAAAGCCCGCGTTCCGGCGTCTTGATTTTTCTGACCTGGAGTGGTGCGGCAGCGGCGCCGCGCCCTTCCCGCCGGAATACATACGGGAGTTCGAGGGGATCGTGGGCGGCGGAAAACTGGTCGAGGTATTCGGCATGACCGAGACCAGTCCCATTACCACGGCGCTGCCCCTGTACGGGAAAAAGAAGCCCGGTTCGGTGGGGATCCCCCTGCCCGATACCCATGTGAAGCTCGTTGATCCCGAGACCGGGAACATCTCCCCCCTGGGGGAGGCCGGAGAGTTCGTCGCGAAAGGGCCCCAGGTCTTTACCCTGGGATACCACAACAAGCCCGACGAGACCGCCCTGGCCCTGAGGGACGGGTGGATATATACCGGCGACGTCTGCTCCATGGACGAGGACGGGTATTTTTATGTGGTGGACCGTCTCAAGGACATGGTGAACGTGTCGGGGTTCAAGGTATTCACCCGCCAGGTGGACGATGTGCTCATGGAACACCCCGATATCGACATGGCGGCGACCATAGGGCTTCCCGATAAAGCGCGTCCCGGCTCGGAGATCGTCGTCACGGCGATAGTGCTGAAGAGCGGCAGGGAAAAGAGCGAAGGCACGCGGGAGAAGATTATAACGTACATGAAAGAGAAGGTCGCGCCCTACAAGGTGCCGCGCAGGATCGAGTTCCTGGACCAGCTGCCGTTGAGCGCGGTGGGCAAGGTGTTGAAGCGGGAACTGCGTAAGATGCTGGAGAAATAAACCTGCGGGGGAAAGGGGCGCGGGAACGGCGGTACCGTGAATGAAAACGGTTTTGTGATTGCCGTGAACCGTCCACTGTGGTACAGGTGAGAAGCACTGATCCCACAACCCGGAGGCGCCATGGAACCGAGAAAAGCCGGAACGACCCCTGCCGGTGAAATAACCCTGAACTCCGTCCGCATCACGGACCCCTTCTGGTCTCCCCGAAGGGAAATGAACGCGCACGACGCCATACTGTACCAGTGGGAACAGCTGGAGCGTGCGGGCACTATCGACAACTTCCGTCTGGTTGCGGGGATTAAAAAAGGTTTTCGCCGGGGATACTTCTACACCGATTCCGACGCCTTCAAGTGGGCCGAGGCGGCATCGCACATCCTTTCTGCCGGGCCCAACAGGCCGCTGGAGGAGCGTCTGAATGAGTTTACCGGCATACTTTTGAAGGCCCAGGATGACGACGGTTATCTCTTTACCTTCAACCAGCTCCACTTTCCCGGCGTCCGCTGGGTAAACCTGCAGATAGAGCACGAGCTGTACTGCCACGGTCATTTCATCGAAGCGGGGATCGCCCATCATGCCGCGACCGGGCGGGCAGACCTGTACGCCGGCGCGGTGAAGGCGGCGGACCTGATCGTAAAGACGTTCGCCGGGGCGACGCCGGAAATGACCCCGGGGCACGAGGAGATCGAGCTCGCGTTGATGCGGCTTTACCGCCATACGGGCGAGGCCGGATACCTGGAAGCCGCGCGCCGTTTTCTGGATCAGCGCGGCAGAATACGTTTCTTCGGCTTAAAGCTCATACGGCAGAACGGCAGCCATACGCGGCGCCTACGGGAGGTGGAAGCACAGCGCGCCTCTGTTCCCGACGCGCCGCCCCCTCCGAAGATCGACCTGGCGATGCATCTCGGGGGGAAAAAGATACCTCTCTCGCTGCGACTGCGCTCCCTCTGCCAGCTCCTCACCGGGAGGTACTTTCAGCAGCATGCGCCGTTAAGAAAAATGGACCGTCCCGCGGGCCACGCGGTGCGCTGGGACTACCTGGTGACGGGCGCCGCCATGCTGGCGGAAGAAACCGGCGACCATGGACTGAGACAGACCCTGAAAAACGCGTGGACGCATATGGTTGAAAAAAAAACGTACCTGACCGGCGGCATCGGTTCCCTGCACATGGTGGAGGGATTCGGGCGCGATTACGAACTTGACAACGGCCGGGCCTACTGCGAGACCTGCGCCGCCATCGGTTGCATCCTGTGGAGCGTGGAAATGCAGCGGATGGTACGGGAAGCGAAATACGCCGACCTGATCGAATGGCAGCTCTACAACGCCGTCTCCCCCGGCATAGCCATGGACGGCAGGTCGTACCATTATTTTAATCCCCTGGAATCGGAAGGCGGCATAGAACGAAAGGGGTGGTATGACACCGCCTGCTGTCCGTCGAACATTTCGCGTCTCTGGGCTTCCCTGGGAAAGTATCTCTATACCGCGGGCGCGGGGGACCTGTGGGTGCACCAGTACGTGGGCGGCGATGCCGCTTTCGGCGCATCGGGAACGGCGGGACCGCTGGTCAGGGCCGTCATGGATTCGTCCCTGCCCTGGAGCGGCAGGGTGAAGATGGAGCTTTATTTCCGGGACCACGCCGAGTATACCCTGCACCTGAGGGTGCCCTCGTGGGCCGACGGTTTCTTCGTGATGGTCGACGGACGCATCGAGGTGCCCGAGGCGGCGGGTTGCGGCGCCCCGACGGCCGGGGGGTATTCACCTTTCAGGGCCCGGTATCATACCATGAAGAGGGTCTGGGACCGGCACTCGGTCATAGAGGCGGTTTTTCCCATGCGGCCTGTGTTCAGGTACGCGCATAAAAAGGTAAAAAACAACCGGGGAAAGACCGCGCTCACCAGGGGCCCCCTGGTGTATTGCCTGGAGAGCGTCGACAATCCCGGCGTGCGTATCCCCGGGGCGGCCATAGACCGGGCATACCCCGTGACACACCGTTACTTGGAAGGGCCCATGGGGGGGATGACGGTGCTGGAAGCGCGGGACCCCTCGGGGCTCCCCCTGGTGCTGGTGCCCTATTACAGCTGGGCGAACCGGGGGCCGTCCGCCATGCAGGTGTGGTTGAACACCGAATGATCCGCTTACCGCGGCAAAATGCCGGTACCGCCGGTGATATAACGATAAAATACTGTTGACTGATGGTTCCCCGGGGGTATAGTAATAAGAGCCGGGAAGGAATACGTGTTCAAGGAGAGGTCCATGACCGCTTTTTTCGACCAGGTTGCCGGCGGCGGGACGGTAAAACATAAAAAAGCCGCTTTCGACCTGCCCATCCTCTATTTCAGGGACGATTTTTTCGGCGTCTTTTTTTCCGCCGACGAGGCGAAGGTGGCGCCGTTGATACCCGCGTCATCCCTGTACCCCGTAAGGCTGATAAACAAAAAGGTATGCGTGGCCGTCGCCGCCTTCAACTATATGGAAACCTCCATAGGCCCCTACGGCGAAGTGGCCGTCGCGGTGCCGGTGGTATACGGCAAAAAGCCGCCGCCCCTGTTGCCGCTGCTGAGGGAGGGGAACTTCCCCGGTTTCGGGCTCCTGGTGCTGCACCTCCCCGTAACCACCCTCAGGGCCCGCGACGGGGGAAGGGGGGTCTGGGGATACCCCAAGTTCAGCTCAGACATGGTGTTCACCGTCACGCCCGAGTTCATGGCCTGCCGCCTCTCCGAGGGGAAGAAGCTCATACTGGAAATCAAGGTCGCCCGCACCGGCTCCATCAGGCATACCGACATGCCCCTCATCACCTATACCGTGAAAGACCGGAAGCTTATCCGTACCGTCATACCCCAGACGGGACTGTTCAGGGACAGGCTTTTCCCCGGAGAATCCGGGCTGACCCTGGGCGACCACCCCGTCGCGGAGGAACTGAGCACGCTGGGGTTGGCGGAAAAGCCTTTTCTCGCCCGGTACGCCCTGGAGCGGGCGGGGATACTGCCGGCCGGCGAGGCGGTGGAGGAGGGGGTCAGAGCCCTGGACGGGTTCAGGGGTGCCGAAAGGGAGGGCAGCCTGAAAATTCAGTACCTTCCCTGAAATACGCGTACTTCCAGGGAAATGGAAGCAGGTAGTATTATTCAATGCCTAAAACGCAATCGAAGAGAGTGAGAAAAAAAACCGCCGGTGCCGGGACAGCCCTGATCACCGGTGCGGGAGGTTTCATCGGCTCGCACCTGCTGTCGGAACTGGTACGGAGGGGGTATCGCTGCAGGGCCCTGTTCCTGCCGGGCGAAGACACCTCGGTGGCCGTCAGGCTGGGAGCGGAAGTCCGGCGCGGCGACATTACGAAGGCCGAGACACTCCGGGGTGTTTCCATGGGGACACGGCTGGTGTTTCACCTGGCGACCAGGGTATTGGACTGGGGGTCCCGAGAACTTTTCAGGCGGGTAATGGTGGAGGGGACCAGGAACCTGCTGGAGGAGTGCCGCGCGGGCGGCGCACAACGTTTTGTGTATTTCTCTTCCATCGCCGCCCTGGGCGTGGGGCGGGAGGCTTTTGATCTCGATGAAGACGCCACGCGGGTCAGGACCGGTGTCCCTTACGGCGACACCAAGATCGAGGCGGAGGACCTGGTGGCCGCGTTCTGTGCGGAAAGCGATATCGCCTATACCATCATACGTCCCGCCAACGTTATAGGGCCCGGCAGCGTGTGGGTGAAGGACGTACTTGACGCCTATTGCCGCGGGCCCCTGCCCCTGATCGGCGGCGGCGTATCGCCGGGAGCATTCGTATACGTGGACAACCTGGTGGAGGGCGCCATTCTGGCGGCGGAATCGGCCCGCGCCGTGGGAAGGACATATCACTTCAGGGACGATTACGACATCACCTGGGGGCAGTACGTGGCCATGCTGGGCAGCATCATCGGCAGCAGGCCCAGGGGGAACCTTCCCTTCGGATTCGCGTGGCGGCTGGGCCATCTGCTGGAACTGCTGCTCACGCCCCTGGGTGTGCGGCCGCCTGTGACCAGGCTCGCCGCCGGGGTAATGGGCAGGAACAACGACGTGGACAACACCAGGGCGCGAAGGGAACTGGGCTGGAAGAGCCGTGTGGACCTGGAGACGGCCCTGAAAATAATAGAAGACTGGGTGAGGAAAGTCTACCTGCCGTCCATACGTAAAAAAGGCTGAATTCGGATGTGTGGCCGACCCGTGGTGCGGATGGCCGCGCTGATAAGAAGAAACCCCGCAGGCCGGGATTTTTAGAATAACGGGTCCGGGCAAACAACAGGTTTAATAAACATACAGTGAGGTGTGTTATGGGAGACATTTACGGCGGACATATCGTTGCGAAGTACCTGAAAGAGGTCGAGGGGGTCGATACCGTCTTTTCGCTGCCGGGCGGCCACATCGACCGTATCTACGACGGCTTTTTACAGTACGGCGTGAGGATCATCGATGTGCGCCACGAACAGGCCGCCGCGATGATGGCCCACGCCTGGACCATCTTCGCGCAGAAACCGGGGGTGTGCCTGGTGACCGCCGGTCCGGGTTTCACCAATTCCCTGACGGGCGTGGCCAATGCGTACCTGGAAAATATTCCCATCGTGGTGCTGAGCGGCACGGCCCCCATCCGCGACTGGGACAAGGGCGCCCTTCAGGACATGGATCAGGAAGCGATGATACGGCCGGTGGTGAAATGGACGGGCCGCTGCCACGACATACACCGCATACCGGAGTACCTGGAGATGGCCTTTCGTTACGCGGTGTCGGGACGACCGGGCCCGGTATTCCTGGAGCTGCCCCCCGATATACTGAATATCCGCGTGAAAGAAGATGAAGTGATTTTCCCCCCGAAGGGCGATGTGCTCTACAGCGTGGTTCCTGACGAATCGGTGATTAAAGAAGCCGCGGCGCTGCTGGACGGGGCGGAGAGGCCGCTCATCATCGCGGGGAGCGGCATCGGCATGAACACCTGCGACGAGATACTGTTGAAATTCGTAGAGAAAACCGGCATCCCCACCATGCTGTTCAACAACGGGCGGGGCGCCATTCCCGACGATCACCGCCTCTCTATATGGGACGGCGGGCTGATGGGGCTCATGACGGCGCTTTCACAGGCGGACGTGATACTGAGCGTAGGTATACGTTTCAACTGGGTCCTCATGTTCGGGCAGACCTTCCCCAACGCGAAACTGATACGCGTCGACATCGATCCGGCGGAGATAAACCGCAACCGCCGTGCGGACGTGGGACTGGTGGGCGACGCGGCGGCGGTGCTTGAAAAGCTGAACGGGAAGGTGAAAAAGAACGACCATGGCAAGTGGCTCGACAGCCTCAGGGGCGTTTTCACGCAGCTTACGGCCGAAGATAAAAAACTCATGGTGAGCCTTCGGACCCGATTCATCCCTTCAGGCTGATGAACCGTATCATGACGGCGGTG
>CAZUXY010000103.1:0-7610 GCA_964624235.1 uncultured Leptospirales bacterium
TCATAGGGAATACCCTCATCTTTGCCCAGACGCCGTATAGTCCCGTGGATATGTTCTTCTCGTTTCATTCAACACCCCGATTCCATCGGGTACTCCTCGGCATGTATTAATCAACTAAAAGATTTCGCCCGCCCGGGGAATGAAGCGGGCGGTAACCCGTGAGCCGTGAGTATTCTGTTTATGGATATTCTATGTCAAGCCGGTACTGACATGCCCCGTCGCTCTGATCGAGACCAATGGTGATGCCGAACTGGCCGCCGTCGGTATAAAAACGAATCTCATGAAATCCTGACCGGTTCTTCTGTTCCACCTTGTTGTTGAGATTCGAGTCGGAACCCGCAAGATAGGCGTTGTTACCTGATGCATAGTGAAGCCGGGCGACCACCGTTCCGCTGCCGTTCGCGTTGAAGCTGTATCTTATTTTACCTTTATTGCCCCTCCAGCCCGTTACCGTTCCCGAAAAGCCTTCCTTCCTGAGCGAAGCATCCGGATATATGATTTCCAGGTTGTAGTTCGACGAACCGTGGCTCTGGTCGAGTCCAATGGTTATACCGAACTGGCCTCCATCGGTATGAAACCGGATTTCATGAAACCCCGACCGGTTCTTCTGCTCCACCTTGTTGCCGAGATTAGCATCCGAGCCGGCGAGATACGCATTATTGCCGGGTGCGAACCTGAGCCGGGCAATTACCGTCCCGCCGCCCCCCGCGTTGAAACTGTAGCGTATTTTGCCCTTGTTTCCGCTCCAACCGGTTACCGTTCCTGAATAATGCTCTGTTTTCTGAGTAGAATAAGCCGGGACATTCCATACCGCAAACATCAGCACCAGGACCCCCAGAACAGCATATACCCTCATACCTCTCCTCCGAAAAATTTGATTGTTATGTACGTCTGAAAAAGTTTTAAAATTCCAGGCGGGCACTGCGCTTCTAGACCGAACTCAAGCAGGTTCCGATCATTACCCCGGATGCAGCCGCTCCCAGGGTATACGGGGTATACATTCCTATTGCGGAAAGCTTTCTTGCAGGCGCTATTGATGGTGTAAGAAATCTTTCTTTTTAATATTCCCTGAATGGAACCTTTGATCCATTGCTATTTCCATATCCGGTCGATTTGAAAAGTCAACATCTTTTTGCGCCGGGACCGTACCGGGTTTCGTCTCACGGAAGGCGGTGAAGTGGTTTCATGGGATTTTTTCTATTTGCATTTGGAATCACTATGCCATACGGTGTTCCGCGGTTTCTGCAAATCCATTGAAAAATCCAGCCCGAAAAGATTCCCGCCAATAGATATTACTTAGCGGTTTTCCAGAACCTCTCATCAAGAATGAATTCGTGCAGGATTTCCTTCCGCCCGGGGTCGGCAATCACCACCCTGAGCCGGGCGGGCCCCGCCGGGGGATTCGACAGTATCCATGACGAGAGGGTGGGTTTTTTCGGGGAAGTACGCCACAGGCTGTTTTCCGGGCCGTCGTGTTTGTCCAGGCTCATGGTGACGAATTTTTCTACTGAAAAGGGGCGCGGCGTGACCGAAAGCAATTGTTTAATCCTCTGTAGACGCGTGGTGCTGCTCTTTCCGAATTTGATATTGAATGCGGCCATGGTGTTATCGAGATAATGGTTGGTATGGGCCATGGCGCCCTCGGTTACGGTGCTGATCGAGTAAACGCCGTTCAGGCCTATTTCAATGATCGCAACGCGTTTCCTGTCGGAAACCAGAAGGAACACGGCGCGGGCGGAGGGGAAGATCTTCTCCCTGTCCCTGAGCAGATCGTTTACGTTGGAATACCGGGAGAGTATCAGCGCGGTGATCCCCTTCTTGCCGGGCTGGTTCTTTATTATGCGTGTGGGAATGCAGCTGGCCGCGGCGCTCAGCACGCACAGTCCCTTTTCGTTGACCCCCGCCTTTAAGCCGGGATTTTCACCGCCCGCGGCATAGAGGCCGAAATACGCCAGGCCGTTGTTCTTCCGTTCCATTGAAAGCTTCTGGGTATGGTCGGGCTTCCAGTCGCGGTTCTTTGCCGCAATGGTGCCGCCCGAAGCGTCCTTGCCCGCGGCGCTCCACAGGGTGCACGAGCGGGCCTCTTTCGGAAAGAGCATCATTCCCGACGGGAACAAGAACATGAGCACCGCAAGCACCACACATGCACGCATCATCGCATCACCCTTTATCTATGGAAATCATATAACACCCGCGGCACCCGCGCGCGGGACTGCAAGGCATTTGACAACCCTCATTCGGACATTCAACACAGCGGCGCCTGTTTTCAGTATCCAAGGCGGACCGCTCCGTCCAGGGCCGCCTTCTTCTCGTAGCCGGTATATCCGGCTTTCTCGTATACGGTGTACGCCTTCCTGTAGCATTTCCCCGCCTGGTCCCTGTTCCCCTTGCGCACATGGGCATGGCCCATGTTCAGGTATATGAACCCGTAACCGATCGTGTCCTGAAGCCCCAGTTCTTCCTTGATTATCCTCGCCTTATCCAGATACTCCAGGGCGGCGTCCGGGTTTCCCTTATCCATATATACATTGCTTATATTGTTCAAGAGGCTCGCATACTCGGCGGAAAGTTCCAGTCCCAGATGTTCCCTGACTTTTTTTGATTTAAGGTAATATTCCAGGGCGGTATCTTTCCGCCCCCTGGAATAATACACACTGCCGATCACGTTCAGTAAAATGCTGTAATCAGGAGAATTCTGGAGTTTCATGCGATCTTTTATTTTTTGAGACTCGAAATAGCTGTCCAGGGCCTGGTCGTATTTGAACCTGCTGAAATAGTTCCAGCCGATTTCTATCAGAAGATTGGAGTATTCATTGGTGTAGACGAGATCGAGGTCTTTTCTGATCCTCTGAGATGTACGCAGGTATTCGATCGACCTGTCCAGATCCCCCTTGCTCAGATACACGCTGCCCGTACGGTGCATCAGCGCCGCGTAGTGTTTGGACGAAGTATCGCCCCTCTGCGCGAAAATTCTCTGGGCCCGGTCGAGGAACCCGAAAGCCTCCTGGAACCTGCTCAGTTCCCTGCCCGCGGTAACGCCCGCCTCGAACAGGGCTTCCAGATAATCACCCTGAACGCGCAGGGCCTTCCTGAAATACTCGAGCGCTTCCCTGGGATTCGAGTCTTTAAGCTCCAGACCCTTTGAATACAGCCTGAAAGCTTCAATGTCGGGTCTTACCGCGGTATTGATTCTTTTTTTATCCTCTTCGGTGAATTGAACAGGATTGACGTTCGCTATCTTTACCTTTTCGGTTTCAGCCATGAGGTTGAACACGATGCGGTCCTGGAATTCGAATATCCGGTCCATGGAGCCGTCGATTTTCAGGCTCTGCTCTATCCTGCCGCTTTCCACGTCGATGAGTTTCGCAAACACCCGTATACGCTTTTCTATGACTATATAGGTACCGGTAAAGATGATATCGGCTCCCGTCATTTTCCCCACCCGTACCGTGCCCTTCACGTCAATTAGGCCTTTCCGGGCCAGTTCAATTTCGTTCAGGGATTTCTTCCTGTCTTCTTCTGAAACCACATTGATGTGTTTAATTTTGCACAGGTCCGATATAACCGTGTCGGTCATACCGGCCGATACCCACGAGTACCGCTGGTCTCCCGTGTTCTCGAAGGGGTACACCAGTATGGTCATTTTTTTCGCCTGGAGAGCCGAAACCGGCGCCAGGCTCATGATTACAATCGCCGCCTTGATGAACATTGTTCTCTTCATTAGGTATCGCTCCTGTAAAATGTGTGCGCGAAAACCTACTACGGTTATGCCGTTATGTCAACGATTAACTCGCCGTACCCGCGGTTCTCCGCGTCACGCATCCATGCGTCGGGCAGGCTGGATTACACGGCTTTTTCATTCGGACGATGATGATGTATTTTAATACCGCGCGCAGTCGGCGGTTGTATGGATTGCTTCCATGGATTCAGGGTCTTCCCCCCCCCCAGTGTCATTTTATGATAAAACCACCTGGTCATGGTTTCACTTTTTTTCATTATTCTATTGACAAAAAACCGGAGTCATGAAAAATACCGACGGTAGGTATGTATTAAGCAGGGGGGCGCATGACCAGAAACGAGCCCAGGGTTATACGCACCGCCCAGATCATCGACGCGGCGGTGGAGGAATTCGTGGAAAAAGGCTACGAGGGTGCTTCCATGGAGTCCATCGCCCGCCGCGCGAAGCTCACCAAGGGCGGGCTGTACCACCACTTCAACAGCAAGGACGAGATCCTCCTGGAGGCCAACAGCCGGTACATGGAACCGGTCCACCTGATGCGGCGGCGGGCCCGGTCGGCGAAAAGCCCCGTGCGGGGACTCAAGATCTATATCAGGGAGTACCTGGCCCACTGGGCGCTCCACCCACGGGAGCTGGTCTTCACGTTCCTTTCCCTGGCGAAGACCCTTTCCACGGAAGAGATGTGGCCCGTGATGGAGGAGTATTTTGAAGACACGGTGGGTTTTTACGAGGCGCTTTTCACAAGGGGTATCGAAAACGGTGAGTTCGTGCCGCACGACCCCCGCGCACGGGCCGTGGCGCTGGCCTGCGCCCTGGACGGGATCGCGGCCTATCCGGTGATGTGTCCTTCGGTGAAACCCGAAAAAACAGCCCGGCAGTTAATCGATGTGTTCATCGGTGAAATAGAAAAGAAATAGAAAATCGCGGATGCACAGAACAAACGGATAAAGGGAGATGAGGGGACAGAAGAGATATGGGAGATGCCGGTGGAGTCTGCCGTGACCGGGTACTTCTTTTCACCTTCATCGCCGTTTGCATCTCCTTATCCCCGAGAGGCCGTTCAGGTAATACTATATTCTGAAAGATGTTTTAAGATAAATATATAACCAGGAGAACGCACCATGGCACTGAAAACCGGTCGCGCCGAGGGGACCGCCTCGGTCGTCATAGATTACGCGAAATGCACCGCCTGCGGGCTGTGCGTGTCCGTCTGCAAGGGGGCACCGCTTTTCATGGACGGAAAAAAAGTACGCATAGACCAGAGCCGTATCTTCGGCTGCATCGGCTGCGGCCAGTGCATGGCGGTCTGCCCGCGCGAATGCATCGAAGTCACGGGACGGACCCTTTCCCCCGCGGACGCTGTCCCCCTGCCCCCGGCGGCGACACGGGCCGGCTACGACGCGCTGAAAAACCTCATGCGGTCGCGGCGCAGCGTGAGAAAATTCAGGGACAGGCCGGTGGACCGGGTTCTCATCGAGAAGATCGTCGACGCCGTCGCCACCGCCCCCATGGGACTGCCTCCATCGGATGTCGAGATACTGGTCCTCGATGGAAGAGAAAAGGTGCGCGCCTTCGCCGAAGACATCATCGCCGTCATGACAAAATCGAAGTTCATGTTCGGCCCGGCCGGCCGCACGCTGCTGCGCCCTTTCTTCGGGAAGGTGTTCGCCGAGAGCGCCGAAACCTTCATCTACCCGGCCCTCTCGTACTTCGAAGAGGCCCTTGCACGGGGAGAGGACTCCCTCTTCTACGACGCCCCCCTGGTGATGTACTTCCACGCGTCCCCCTACGCCGACCCGGTGGACGCCCAGGTGGCGGCTACGTACGCCATGCTCGCGGCCGAGTCCCTGGGGCTGGGAAGCTGCATGATCGGCACCCCGGCCTATTTTATAAAGTACAGTAAAAAGCTGAAGGAGAAATACGGCATCGCGGCAAAGAACACCCAGGGTATCGCCGTCATCTTCGGCCACCCGGCGGTGAAGTACCGCAGGGCGCTGAAACGCACCCTGGGGGGAGTTAAGTATTACTGAAAGGCCGAAGGTGCCGACGGCCGAAGGTGCCGACGGCCGCAGGTGCCGACGGCCCACAGGTGCGTTACATCTCCCCTTGGAGTTTAATAATAACCACACGACGGCGTTTTCCGCCCGCAGTCCGCTCGGCCGAATATCGGTTGCCTTACGAAGCCATCAGTGCAATAATCTCAGCAGTTTTTCGGCGCGGATAAAATTTTTCGTGGTGGGTTCCATGAAACATATACTGTTCACGTTCGCGAAGGAGTTTGAGGCTGATATAAAGAATATTCCCGCTCATATCGAACGCAGGGAGTCGCGAAAGGCGGCGGTATTTCTTGTCGCCTTCGGCATTGTCTTCGCCGGTATTCCCCTGGGGACCCTTGTCTGGACGCTCACGACCGGCCGGTTCGTCCCCATGATCCTGTCGGTGGCGATTCCCTTTCCCCTGATCGGCTTTGCCGTGCTGATCTACGGGATCAACCTGGGCGTTAAAAGGACCGTAATCGACATAGGTCACGACGAGGTGCGGGTCAACCATGTGACGCTTTTTAAAAAGATTTCATGGACGGAGCCCCGTATGCACTACCGCGGCGTACTGCTCGCGCAGCGCGCGCGGGGCGACCGGTATTACCACACCGTAACCCTAAATCATGACCGCGAGGACCGCCGCGTGGAGCTGGCGGTCTACATGGCCGGCCTGGTTCCCGAACCCTACGTGCGGGAGAAGTGGGAGGAGTACAGCCGGCGGCTTGATCTTCCCGCCATGAGGGAAAGCGCCGGCGGCGTGACCGAACGGCCCCCTGAGCACCTCGATACCCCCCTGCGGGACCTGCCCGCGGACGGCACCGCCGACACGACGGTCCCCGCACCGCCGGCCGGGATCGCGGTCGTCTCTTCCGGCGGTCACGAAGAACTGCTCGTCACCGTGAAAAGAACCCTGCGGCCGCGACTGGCTGTTCCGCTGCTCATCTCGGCCTTTATGATATGGATCGGTTTCTACTCACGGGAAGACCCGTCCCTGAATTTCATCGTCGCCGGTTCGGCCGGGGCGCTTCTGGGGGCATGGGTCGTTGTCTACACCCTCTTCGACCTCCTCACGACCCAGAGCCTGCGCTTTATACAGGACCGTATCACCCTTTCCAGGAAAACCTTCGGCGGATACGTTTTCGCGAAAAGTCTCTATGCCGGCGAGGTCAGGGAGGTGCGTATCGACAAGGGGACAGTGCACCGGGTCGACGCCGTCATCATCGAGACCGCCGAAAGGATGCTGCAGGCGGGCCATGACCTTCCCCCCGAAACCCTGCGCTGGATGAGGGACTTCATCGAAAGAAAGATCAGGGCCACATGACCGGGCGGGACTATCCGACTTTCTTTTTCATACAGACGAGGGCGATGTCCTTTAGAAACTGGGAGTAGTTGGCGAACTCGTACATCGAGTCGGCGAGCGCATGGGCAATTTCCCTGGATCCAAGGTCTTTCGCCGCCGCCAGTCCCTGCACCAGACGGCCCAGCTCGTAACTTTTCTTTTTATCTTCGGTCAGCACCGCCGTAACGCCTGATGAATGGTACAAAAGCACGTCGCCCGCGTCGAGCTTGAGGTGCATGTCTTTATAGACTATCCTCTTCGATAGTTCGCTTCCAATATCGGTTTTACCCAGGTTGACTACGTTCTTCTTCCGGCTGCTGTACAGCAGGGTGGCCACATCGCCGTAAGAAGAGAGCGTCACCAGGCCGCTGCGGACGTTTATGCTGTACACCGTGAGCGACATGAACCCCTGTATGCCCGAAACGATCTTGCCCACCCTGCCGACGATCTGCTCTATGAGCGCCGAGGGTACGGTGTTTTTCGCCGAGAGGGA
>CAZUXY010000104.1:0-7359 GCA_964624235.1 uncultured Leptospirales bacterium
TTTAAAATTTCATGAAAAAAATGCTTGAAAAATACTATACATATATATACTATATTTATGTTGGTTAATATCGAGAGGCTATTATGATGTATAAAATTTCCATTAACAAGGGCCGTCCATGTCCCGAATGTGGAGGCCGATTAACACCTTCAGGCGGGTGTTTTTACTGTAGATGTTGCGGCTATTCGCTCTGCTCGGCATGATAGAAATCAGTAACGATAAAGCGTGGCCCGGAGAGTTCGATGCAGATACAGAAACTTACTCTGCAGATCCTATATTATCGCGGATTCAGAGTAATAAATTAATGTTTTTAATCGGAAAAGGGAGCTATATGATACATGATGAAACCGGAAAAAAAAATTATTCTTATTACTCGTTCGTTTCATCGCCGGGAAATGCGCATATTCACGCCCGGGGCAAACCGGCTGATTATAATCAGGATTCGCGGGAATATGTTCATCAGTCAATCAGCAGAGTTATTACCGTGTTTAACGGTAAGCTCGTGGAATCTGACTTCAGACTCTTGAGTGTTAAAGATATTCTCTGCTGAAAAAGTACAGTTTTACGGGGGGACAGGGTTTCATTTTTTCCTCATTCATCCCACCACAATCCCACATCCCATCAAACCCCCTTAGCCCTGTCCCCCGGTAAAATTGAAAAACCCTACAGGTCCTCTTTACCTGCCGTTACCCGGCGCGAAGCTCACCTGCAGGTCTTTAAAGATTCTTTTCGCGGTGGTAATTTTGCTCAGATCTTTATCGACATCATTGTTTTTTCCTGTTACATGACCGTGTCCTATAAGACCGAAAACGTCATTGGCCGGCTTCACACCGGCTCTCACCACTGCTTTCCAGACCAGCGAAGGCTGGCCGTTCACCTCACTGTACAATGGATTCTCCGGCGGGAGGTCCTTTCGATAAAACTCGTTATAATCAAAAGAAACATTACCTTCAAGATACACCGTGAGTTTTCCGCCCAGCATCGAGTCCGGCACCTGCCAGAGGTGGGTAATCATGGTACCCGACGGCGTCGCACTGGTGACCGCGTCAATGACCGCCGGGCCTTTTAATGATTCCTTCTTGCGCACCCCATACCATACCGGGACCGATGAAGGACGCGCATCGGCCATGAACCATTTCCCCTTCCCCGCCTTGGCGGTGACATACACGGTTTTTACCATACCCGACTCCGCCTCCTCAACCCATAGAACATACGTCGGATACAGTTTCTTCAGCATCATGGATTTGTATGATTCCGGGTTAAAAGTAATGGTGATCCTGAGATGAGGCCTGGACATATCTATGCCCCCGGGAGCCTGCGCACCGGCACAATTGATCGACAATCCTGCCGACAACAGTACAACTTGAAGAATTTTATGCATTTTCCTGCCTCGTTAGCTTTATTTCTAATATCCTGAGATCGGAATACACCTCATACCGTCTTTCTTCCGTCTCCGGTTGTGAAGAAATTATTCTCTCACATCCCGAACAACAGTATGTGGTTTTGTTAATGGAAAAGCAAGTAGAAACGAGGATGTGCCGAAGGAGGGACTTGAACCCTCATGGGGTTGCCCCCGGCGGATTTTGAGTCCGCTGCGTCTACCAGTTCCACCACTTCGGCAGGCTGTTGCGTGTGGGATATGCGGCTATTCAGGCTGCGGTATATCGTCGACTTCTATATACTTACCCTTTGCGCGGGCCACTATTTTTCCCATTTCGTTCTCGATTTCAGCCCGGTTCTCAATCACCCTTTTATTCTTTTTAACATACCATCCGCGAATATAGAGGTTTTCGTTGATGAACGCCGGCTGCAGATAACGTATGGTCAGTTCCCCGGTCAGGGCAATGGTATCCATGTATTTATTGACGGTGATCATAGTCTCGTCGAGAATGGCCGCGATGATACCCGCATGTATTATATTCGGCGGGCCTTCCTGTTTCTGGTGGGCGACGTATTCGCCGTATGCGGTTTTTGTATCTTCATCGAACCTCAATTTCAGCTTGAGGCCGGTGTCGTTGTCCGTACCACAGCCGAAACAGGTCTTATCTTCGAATTCAATCATGGGCGCAATCCTTTTATAGGGGTTTTGAATTGTCAATTACTTTTTGTTTTACCTGAGGCAGGAGGAGAAAAGGCAATTATCGGCTGTTTTTTTCTTTACCCTGACGGTTCTGCAGCTTCTCAAGCAGCATGTCGATCTCATCCTGATCGAGCCATTCATCGACGTGTTTGGGCTGACTGTCGGTTACCATCAAATACATTTCCATGGCCATTATCAGGTCTTCCTTGGTGAGTATGCCCTGAGTCACAAGAATCTCCCCGATAAGCCTTTCCGGGTTATCCCGCTGCAGCATCAGGGCTTCATGGAGCTGGTTTTCCGAAATGATGCCGTTTTCAACCAGGAATTCTCCTACCCTTACGTCAGCTGAACTGGTATGGTCCATCTGTTACCCCTCATGCCGACCACATGCTTTTTACTTAATAACTTATCGACACGGTATAATTGATTATTAAGATCAATTCTCCGTAAAACAGGCAAAAATCCAATGCGTCATGCTGTTCTAAATGTACGCGCCGGGAATGGCCATGTCAAGTTCAAAAAGAATTGACCGTACATGCCGACGAGTATATATACACCACTATACAGGTTATGATGCGCACATTCAGAAAAAAACACCTCGGGCCGTACACACGGCATTATGCACTGATTACCGCCGCAGCGTTTATTATTGTGATGATGCCGTGGCACCGCCTGCTTCCTCAGAACCGGCGTTTCCCTACTTTTATCGGTATGCAGGTATGCAAGAAATGTCACGAGGCGGAAGGAATCGGCAACCAGTACAAATCATGGAAATCGAATCCCCACGCCCGCGCTTTCCAGGTACTTTCGGGGGAAAAAGCCCTGGCCATTGCGTTAAAAAAAGGTGTACGCTCACCTTCAGAGGAACGAACCTGCCTCAAATGCCACACCACCGGCGGCGGGAAGATCGAGGAAACCCGAAAGGAAGGCGTGGGGTGTGAAGCCTGCCATGGTCCGGGCAGCCTCTATCATGAATTCAGCAATCACGCATCCTTCACCAACCGAGAACAGGCTTACCGCAAGGCGGTATCACTGGGTATGTATCCCATTGTCGGCATCGATGGGATAAAATCCAGGGAAAAGCTCTGCAGATACTGTCATAACGATGAAAGACCGTGCTTACCCGAAAATCCAGTAGAACGGAAACGACAGAAGCTGCCGCTTTCACTTATCGCCGATTTTATATTCAAACACCCGATCCGCAGGTAGTGACACGTTCCCGGTTCCTCACCATCCATACCAGTCCCCTCGTTTGCAGGAACAGATTTCTAAGACGGTCGGCGGCGGTAAACATTCCGTCCCACCGGTTTCCTGAAAAAATGTTCTCCATGGAAAAAATCCCCATACCCATGGAATGGTAGATCCTTTGCACCTGCTCGGCACAGAAAAAGTTTTTCTCGGGAAAATCGGCTTTGCCCGCAAGGAAATTCAGCAGGCGAGAGAGTTCAGCACGGAATAAAAACGATACAATGAAATCCAGAACCTCTTCAGGTGACATGATCACACGGGCAAACCTGTTAAGCCCCGAGATGAATTCATGAACATATAACCCTTCTGAGGCATCCTTGAAAGGGATACAGGGGACAGATTTCACCCTGCCTGAAAGGGCGCATCGCCTTACAAAGCGCGTAAGATCAAAACCCTTAAGGCCGAGATTCAACAACACAAGCACCACACGTGAATCATCAAGGCACGTAAAGAAATCCTCTTCGGTTGAAACGATCTCACAACAATAGCCGAAACGACCCGCGACATCAGCGATCAAACGGGAACTCGCCCCCGCATCGTCCATAAGCAGAACCGTACCGTTACCGGACGGGACCCGCTCCAGGGCCAGGAGTATGTCCCCAACCATTTCGATTGAAGAATATTCCAGAAGATCCGCCACCCCCTCTGCGAGTGCGAAAGTTTTGATTTCACCGCACGGCGCATCACATACACCAATTACCTTCAAGCCGGCGCCGACCGCTTTCCTCATCAAGGATCGTATAATTTCCAGATTCCCCTCTCGCAGTTCCACCACAACCGTCATACCCGGGACCAGGCTTTCCGCCTCACCGTTATGCGGTATATCAATTTTACGGGTGGCAAAACCCGCACTTTCCAGGTGACCCTTCACCTGGAGATTTCCAGAGACGGCAATCAGTACTGTTTTCATCTTTTCCATGAGACATTACATGTATTTAATATATTATGTCTCATAATATACCCGCCGGTCAACTAAATATTTTGCCCTGCGGGACGAGCGGCGGCAAGTGTCCGCACCGAACCTTCTGTGATTCTTCAACCATGGCAAATCCGGCTCCTGATATATTTTGCTTGATTTTATTGTATAATGATGGTTTGTATGCGTAACGATGTACGTTGCCTCATGATTCGGTAGCGCCGATCGTCAGTTTCATGAACCTGTCGAAGTGTCCGGATCCGCACACAAGTGTAGCCAAATCACCGTGTATCAAGGAGTTCGCCATGAAGAGAACTGTTCTTTTTTTCACAGTGTTTTTATTTTCTGCCGTATGCATACTCTCGTGCGGTAAAAAAAAGGAAGCGGAAATAACCCTTAATTACAGTATCTTCTTCCCTCCCGCGCACGAACAATGTAAAACCGCCGTCAAGTGGGCGAACGAGATCGAGAAAAAAACCGGGGGAAGGGTTAAGATCAATATTTATCCCGGCGGGACCCTCGTGTCGGCCGACGAAACCTATAACGGTGTGCTGAAAGGCATTACCGACATCGGCATGTCGTGCTTTGCTTATACACTGGGGCGTTTCCGGATCATGGAGGCCGTGGACCTTCCTCTGGGATATCCCAACGGCCGGGTGGCGACCCATGTGGCCGACCGCTACTACAGGGAAATGAAACCGAAGGTGCTTGAGGAAGTAAAAGTGCTCTATATACATGCCCATGGCCCGGGGCTCCTTCATACGCAAAAACCCGTTGCGACACTCGATGCACTGCGGGGAATGAAGATTCGCTCGACCGGCCTCAGTTCTAAAGTTGTCAAATACCTGGGCGGCGTCCCCGTCGCCATGCCTCAGGGGGCCACCTATGAAGCCCTCCAGAAAGGGGTGGTTGAAGGCACCTTTACACCAATAGAGACCCTCAAAGGCTGGAAACAGGCCGAAGTGATAAAATTCACCACCGACTGCAAGGACATAGGTTATACCACCACAATGTTCGTAGTCATGAACAAGAAGAAATGGGACTCACTCCCCGCCGATATTCAGAAAATATTCACCGAAGTCAGCGATGAATGGGTTGATACCCATGGAATGGTCTGGGACAGGGTGGATATGGAAGGTAAAGCATACTCTCTCCATAAGAAAAACAAGATCATCACCCTCAGCCCCGAGGAAAACACAAAATGGGTAACAGCCGTGCAGCCCATAATAAAAGAGTACATACGCAATACAAACGCGAAGGGGCTGCCGGGCGACAAGGCGGTGTCGACGTTGAAAAAACTAATCGCCGATTATTCAAAAAAATACAAGTAACGATTGTCCCGGAATACACTTTAATGATGGTCAGATAAAAACCGGCTTTATGTACCGCATTGAAAAAGCGATCCATACGCTTGCCGCAAAGGCAAACTGGATTTCCATTGCCGCGATACTTGGCATGATGGTAATCACCGTTCTTGATGTGATACTGAGGTTTTTCCGCCGCCCGATTCCCGGGACCTATGACATAGTCGGTCTGCTGGGGGCGCTGGCAATTTCATTTTCGCTGGCCTATACCTCGGTGGAAAAAGGCCATATCGCGGTGGAATTCCTGGTTCAGCGCCTGAGCGAAAAAAAACGGGCGATGGTGGATTCGATCACCTCCCTGGTCAGTACGCTTTTCTTCTTTCTGGCATCGTGGCGCTGCTACCTCTATGCCCTTGATTTTAAATCCGGCGGCGAGGTTTCCATGACCATCAAGATGCCCGTTTATCCCTTTGTGCTCGGAACCGCACTGGGGTGCGCGCTGCTCACCCTGGTGCTGGCCCTGTCTTTTGCACGGTCACTCAGGGAGGCGATTAAGAAATGAGTCCCACCACCCTCGGCATCATCGGCCTTATTTTGCTTTTTGTGCTCATTTTCACCCGGATGCCGGTCGGGTTCCTTATGGGAGTTATCGGCTTTCTGGGTTTCTCGATGGTCATTTCAGCTGAAGCTTCCCTGAACATGGTGGCAAAGGACATTTTCTCCATATTCGGGTCCTACAACCTGACGGTTATCCCTCTCTTCATCTTTATGGGACAGATCGCCTTTCATTCAGGTATCAGCCGGCGTCTATTCGATACCGCCTATAAATGGATAGGACACCTGCCGGGGGGGCTTGCCATTGCGACCATAGGAGCCTGCGCTGGATTCTCGGCCATATGCGGCTCCACCAACGCTACCGCGGCAACG
Source organism: uncultured Leptospirales bacterium (assembly GCA_964624235.1). Taxonomy (GTDB): domain Bacteria; phylum Spirochaetota; class UBA4802; order UBA4802; family UBA5368; genus CAZUXY01. The sequence goes on from CAZUXY010000104.1 coordinate 6,476, forward strand.
ATGGCAGCGGTGACCCTGCCCGAAATGAAACGCTATAACTATAAGCCCAGCCTGGCCACGGGCGCGGTGGCGGCAGGAGGAAGCCTGGGAATCCTTATCCCCCCCAGTGTGATATTTATCGTCTACGGCATTCTTACCGAACAGTCCATAGGCACCCTTTTTATGGCTGGTATCATCCCCGGCATACTGCTCACACTGCTTTTTATTCTTGCGATCCTCATCTGGACGACATTGAAGCCCGAACTGGGCCCCCGAGGTCCGAAAACGACATTAAAGGAAAAGATCAAATCGCTCTGGGGAGTATCAGAAACCATAGTATTATTCGTAATGGTTATGAGCGGTCTGTTCGCGGGAATCTTCACCCCGACGGAAGCGGGTGCCGTAGGCGCCGCGGGTACATTGCTTCTGTCGGTATTGACCCGCACTATCAGCTGGAAGGGATTCGTGGACTCCATAATGGAAACCACACGGATTTCCTGCATGATACTGATGATCGTGGCGGGCGCCACGATTTTCGGACATTTCCTGGCCGTTTCCAGAATTCCCTTCGACATCGCCACATGGGTGACCAGTTTTAACCTCTCATCCGGGCCGGTCATGGTTTTGATCATTATCGTCTACATCATCGGCGGATGTTTCATTGACTCGCTGGCGCTCATCATGCTCACTATACCGATATTCTATCCGGTAGTGCTGCAGTTAGGGTTTGACCCGATATGGTTCGGGGTAGTGGTGGTGCTCGTCACGCAGATAGGGGTTATCACCCCTCCGGTTGGCATAAATGTGTATGTCGTCAGCGGGGTCGCCCGTGATGTGCCGCTGGAAGTGATATTCCGCGGGGTGATACCCATGCTTATCGCCCTGATCATTGAAACGCTCATTCT
>CAZUXY010000105.1:0-7345 GCA_964624235.1 uncultured Leptospirales bacterium
CATTTATAATGGTTTTGAGTATATTGTCGTCAGGATGCAACTGTGAAGCCTGTATCAGCAGCGTCTCCTGAACCGTGGCCGCACCGCAACCGACGGGATCGAAGGTGCCAATCATTGCAACGGCCTTTTTTACCTCTTCTTCCGTAACACCGTGTTCTTTTGCGGTTTCTTCATGATCGCCGCTGAAAAAACCCCTGTCATCTATGGATGTAATGATGCTCTCAAGAAGCAATAATTCTTCAGGGTTCTGTGCGTTCATGCTCGCCTGTGAAAGAAGGTGTTCCTGCAGGGTTTCCTCCTGAGCGACCGCGTTTTCTATGTATTTCCTCTTCCTGTCCTCCTCGTCCTGGGGCCCGGAAAAACCCGTATCGCTGCCGTCGGGATAGTTTATATCGGTGTCTTCCTCCCGGTTCTGCATCGGCTCATCGCCTGACAGCTGTCTGTTCAACGTGGAGAGAATCTGGTCGTTATTCCCCTCAATGCCGGGCAACTGGGCGACATTTTCTTCTTCCAGGACCGGATTTTCAATGAGTTCTCGGGAGATCGTTTCAGCCAGCTCGATGGTGGAAAGCTGCAGCATCTCAATGGACTGGCGCAGGGTCTGGGTCAAAACCAGCTTTTGACTCTGCTGCATGCCGATCTTTAGGGAAACCGCCATTATATCACTGACCACTCATCCTGAGAATTTAACAATCTCGAGTTTTTGATCATATCGATAAGGTAAAATCCTTTAATTTCTATCAAGAAATTAATTATATTTTAATCCCGAAACCAGTGTAAAAGCAATAATATTTTACCCGGACACGGCCCGGCAGGGAATTAATTCCCTTTACCGCGGTAAACTTTGTTGATCAGATACAGGCTTTTTCTAAAACAGTGACCTGTTTAATATGCCGGGTGTTTAGTTGTTCCTGCTGTTGTCGATTGAAGCCCGGATAAAGTCCCTGAACAGGGGATGCGGGCCGGTAGGTTTTGATTTGAATTCCGGATGATACTGGGTGCATATAAACCAGGGGTGATTTTTGATTTCTATGGTTTCCACCAGATTGTTTTTCGGATGGATCCCGCCGAACACCATCCCGTTTTTTTCATACAACTCTTTGTACTTCAGTGTAAATTCAAAACGGTGCCGGTGCCGCTCCATCGCCGAACCGGTACCATAGATATTGCTGATCATGGAACCTTCGGTAAAATCGCACTGGTAGGCGCCGAGCCGCATTGTCCCCCCCATTTTATCGATTATCTCCTGCTCTTCCAGCAGTGAAATCACCGGGTGCGCTGTTGCGGGATCGAACTCGGTGGAATGTGCGTTTTCCAGACCGCACTGGTTCCTGCCGAATTCTATTACGGCGCATTGCAGACCCAGGCATATGCCGAACAGGGGGATATGCTCTTTCCGGGCATGGTTTATGGCCATAATTTTACCCTCGATTCCCCGATTCCCGAACCCCCCAGGGACCAGAATGCCGTCCACCTTTTCGAAAAGAGATTCCAGATTCCCTTTGAATTTTCTCTCTATGTCCTCCGAATCTATCTTTGAAATTTCTAGCTCGGACTCATTTGCCACGGCTCCGTGCAGCAGTGCTTCGTAGATCGATCGGTAAGCATCCTGCAGCGATATATACTTTCCTACCACGGCAATATGCACCTTGCGCCTGGGGTTCTTCAGAGCATTGAAGAAGCGGTCCCATGCCGGAATGTTCAAGGGTACCTTCTCACAGTTGAAGTGTTCCAGCACGATTTCATCGTACCCGTTATCGTGCAGCATGTAAGGTATCTCATATATGGAACTCTTCATATCCACGGCAGAGATGACATTGCGCTCGGACACATTACAGAAAAGCGCTATTTTGCTTCTCATCTCTTCCGAAAGTACCTTGCTGGTTCGGCAGAGCAGTATGTCGGGTATTATACCCAGCTGCATCAGCTCCTTGACCGAATGCTGTGTCGGTTTGGTTTTCTGTTCCCCGGCAACGGTAATGGTAGGCACCAGGGTCAGATGTACGTTCAGCACCCGTCGGCTTCCCAGTTCCTGTCGTATCTGACGTATCGACTCCAGAAAGGGTATGGATTCGATATCGCCCACGGTACCGCCGATCTCCACCAGTACGAAGTCCAGATCATCATCCGCGGCCACATCGTACAGCCTCTTCTTTATTTCATTGGTGATGTGCGGAATCACCTGTACGGTCCTGCCGAGATAATCACCCCTCCTTTCCCTCTCGATAACCGAAAAATAAATCTGTCCGGTGGTTATTGAATTTCTTCTGCTGAGCCTGGCGCTGGTAAACCTTTCGTAATAACCGATATCGAGATCGGTTTCGGCCCCATCCTCGGTAACATAAACTTCGCCATGCTGATACGGACTCATGGTGCCGGGATCTATGTTTATATAAGGATCCATCTTTATCGTCGAAACCCTGTAACCGTGCCCCTCAAGTAAAAGTCCCAGCGAGGCTGTTGATATCCCCTTCCCCAGGGACGAGCACACACCGCCGGTCACGAATATAAATCTGGTTTTTTTACTATTCATGGTACATACCCGGATATCCTCCAAAAATTGATACTTTTCTGTACCCAATAGCATGAATCAGGAATGAAAAAAATTATTTTTCGTTAAAAAAACCGGTTTTTTAACATTTTCGTAATCTTAGATTTTTTAAAATTAATTCATAACATACCAGCATATATGGCCGTCACAATAGTGGCTTAGCCGATACCTTCGGGATTCCCCTTTTTTCCTCAGTGTTCCGACAACCGTTATCGTTGCGTATCCAGGGTATGATGCAAAAAGTACAAAAAACAACACTTGACAATGGCTTTACAATCGGTATACTTTCGCTCAATTGCCGGGCACACATGTTTTAGTAAATAGCCCGGCGGGTGGATGCAAATTCTTCAAGGACCGATAAACCACCATCATACAGCCGAACCGGTAAGAAGGAATGACGGAAAAACGCAAGTTTACAAGGTATCAGTGTTTCGTTACTATCGATTTCGATTATTACGAAGGCGATCCCGATAACATCGACATCGCCACAACCCCTCCCATCAAGGGCAGCGGACATATGCTGGACATCAGCAGGGGTGGGGCTTTTATAGTGTCCAACACAAGGGTGGCGGTCAATATGCCCGTGAAGTTACGGTTTGCGTCGAAAAAAAAGAAATACGAGGTATTATCGTCCATAGTGCGTACAGGATTGCTGAAAAACAATCCTTCCGAGGTCGCACAGAAATACGCAGCGGTCAAGGTCAGGGAAGACGCCTACATCGCACTCAAATTCAACTCCCCGCTCGAAGATATCTCTGAAAGTGATTTTGCATAAGAATGAAGACCCATTTTATACGCATTGACGACATTTCAGAGCTGGATCCTTCAAGAGCTACCGTGTATGATCTGAACAACCGTTATATCGACAGCAGGGGAAATATGTATGGATTGCGGTATAACCGCAAAAACAAGAAAATTGAAGTCATTAAAATTATTCGGACCCCGGCGAAAACGGCATCGTACTATCAACAGCGCCTGGTTCAACACCGGCGCAATACCCAAAAGGACGAGCACCATAAAACTTCTGATTCAGATCAACTGGGCGATACCGATATAGGGGAACAGGAAGGCGAAGGATTCAGTCCCAGGGCTTTTATCGATAAAACCCTTGAACGAATAAAGATCCATCGTGACCGCCTGAGCGGGATGACGATGAACATTAAAAATTCCAAGATCGTTCCCGAAACCGACCGTATGGAATACAATACGCTCAATAACATATTCAGAAGTATCGATATTGACGGCATAAAACGAATAGACAAGATACTAGACAACCACAAGGAGCTGGTCAGTTATCCCAGGTCGATAAATTACTACCAGTCAAAACTGGACACCCAGGGCAGGGCTGTTTTCGACTCACTGCCCACCGACAGCCGGCAGATGCAGTTCATTTTTTATTTTGAAATGTTTCATTCAGTAAAAAACCTGTACACGGCGCTGCACAAGATACTGAAAGACATAGAGTTTTTTCTGACGGGCAAGGACCCAGAAAACATGAAACACCTGACCTTTGCCGAAAAACAGAATTTTTACGATGCCAATATCTCCATTGAGAATACCATGAAAGAAGTCATTGAAACCATGAGGGATTTAAGAAAACTCGAAGAGTTCATATACGATTCTGAAAACTTCTAATCGGGATTGAGAACCACCACTTCCCCCAGAGACGCCAGACTTTTTTTCAATTCCTCACCCCCCACCACCAGACTCACCAGCCCATGCCCGAAGAGTTCACAGCTGCTTTTCGCAACGTCAGCAATCGTTACTTTTTTGATCCTGTCGGGATACTCCGTAAGAAAAGAGGAAGGGAATCCATAGTAGGCGGTCTCCAGGTTCTGCCCCAGCACATCCAGGGGGGTTTCAAACTCAAAGATGTAGCTGTTGATGGTTGCGTCAATCGCCCAGGACAGTTCTCCGGAGGATACAGGTTCTTTTGCCATCCTGGAAATATTATCCAGCAGTAGAGAAAGCGTGGTTTTTGCCTGTTCGTTCCTTGTCTGCGCAAATGCGAAAAACACACCCGTCTCCTTTCGGAACCTGATTATCGACTGGACCGCATACGAAAGCCCCCGTTTCACCCTGATCTCTCTGGTCAGGCGGGAATTGAAGGAACCGCCGCCGAGTATGTAATCCATTATGCGCAGTGGATACACACAGGGATCCTTGATGTCCGGGGCCACAGTACCCACCACCACCGTTGCCTGGGGAATCGGCCTCGGTATCAGGTATATTCTTCCACTGCTTTTTTTTACCGATGTCAACACGGCGCTTTTATTGATGCGGTAACTCGAAACGGTCCCTGCCTGAATATCCCCGAGTTTTTTTTCGGCAATATCCGCGACGGTCCGGTTGTCCATCGGGCCTGAAATCCCGAACATTATATTTCGCCCCGCGGCATGGGACTTCCATAACGATACGAGATCATTTAAAGCTATACTCCTCACTGATCCCTCGGTTGAAATCGATCCATATCCGCTGCCCATGAAAATCACCTGCCTGAGTTTCTCGAAGGCCAGTTCTGCAGGATTGTCCCTGCGTCGCCGGATTCTTTCATAGATCAGGGATTTGGCGTCACTGAAATACGGTTCACTGAAGTTCGGATTCTTCAGCAGATCGGATATTACATCCCATGCCAGATCCGAATGCCGCTCCAGCACCCTGACGGTGATAACAATATTCTCCCATGATCCCTGAATATTTATTCTTCCCCCGATCCCCTCCACGGCGGCGCTCAGTTTCTCCCCTGGATACTTTTTTGATCCCGACAGTACAAGCATTCTGGCCAGCAGTTCCGATGTACCCGCGTTCCCGGAGTTCTCATGAAGCTTGCCGTACCCTATTGAAGCGATCAGGGTAAGCTGGGGAAGTTCATCCCTGATATAAAAGGTGCGCAGTCCGTTGCCCAGGGTGCGGGTGATCACCCGGGGCAGGGTAAGATTGATCCGGGGTTTTTCTGCAGCCTTCTTTTTTGCGGCTGGACTTACCGTAACCGCTACAAAGAGCGGCAAAGCCGCCGCGATTAATCCTGATAAAATCCGGTTTTTATACCCTTGTTTCATTACCATGGATCCTGCCGTTTACGCGCTATGATTTTTTCTCCCGGCTGTTATAAAGCAGCCCTACCGTACGGTTCTCGCGGGTAAAGTATTTCTTCATCACTGCCCGCATATCCTCTACCGATACATTTCTGATTTCTTCAAGATATCGCAGCAGGTACTGCCAGTCCCCGAAAATGGTTTGATAATAATTGATTGCATGGGCCACTCCCTTGTTGGATGACATGTCAAATACCGTGGAAGACTCGATCTTGTTTATGAAACTGTCGATCTCCTCCTTTTTTATTTCCGTTTCCATGCGGGTTATTTCCTCATATATCGCCTTCTCCAGGTCCAGCGGCGTATAGGGATGCCGGGGGGCCGCGGCGATAACGAACAGATTGTCATAGCGGGATCCGGGGAAGCTGCTCCAGGCGTCAACCGAGGCGGCGATTTTTTTCTCGCGCACCAGCGCACGGTATAAGCGTGATGACTTTCCTTCGGAAAGCACACCGGCGATGATATCACACACGTAATCGTCACGCGAAGGATAGGTGGGCTTGTTCCACCCGATCATCAGATATGGATTGGAGTCAAAATACACTTCAAACCGGCGCTCTCCCAGGTGCCCGGGCTCGCGTATGACCAAGCCCGGGGGAGATGGCATACCCTTGATTTTTCCGAAATATTTTTCCACAATTTTGAAAGTCTGTTCGGGGTTCTGTTTTCCCACGATGGTGATGGTCATTCTTGAGGGAATATAAAAGCTCTTGTAAAAGTTTCTCACGTCCCTAATAGAAAGATATCTCACGTTGGAAGCCCAGCCGATTATGGGGTGACGGTAGGGATGGGCGATGAATGCTGTTGCGATAAATTTCTCTGAAAGGGTTTCGATACCCTTCGAGTCGTACCGCATGAGCCTCTCCTCCACCACGGTGTTCCTTTCCTGGTAGTATTCCCTCATGACGGGGTTCCTCAGCCGTTCAGATTCTGTCTGTGCCCATAGTTCCAGTTCGGTTGACGGCAGTTCGATGAAATAAGTGGTTTTATCACGTGAAGTCCCAGCGTTGAAACCCACACCTCCGCGGGTGGTGTATATTTTATCATAGGGGGAACTCTGAACGAATTTCGAAGCCTCGCGCTGGTAAATTTCCAGTTGCCTGCGCAGACCAGGTATCCTTTTATCGCCGGGATTTGAAACCATTAGCTGGTCCAGTGTCTCACCTATTTTTTCAATCTTATCCAGCAACACTTTCTCCCTGGCATAGTTGGAGGTACCCACCCTGTCGGTCCCCTTAAAGAGCATATGTTCGAGCATATGAGCGGCGCCGATGGTCCTGTAGCTTTCATCGGCGGAACCGACCTTAAATGATATAACCAGGGACAGGGTCGGGGAAAACCCACGGTCCAGCACCAGAACCGTGATCCCGTTGGGCAATACTCTTCTTTCCACATTTTTTTTAAGAAAATCCAGGCTCCTGTTCTTTTCCGCTGAAAATGCAACGGGCACCACGGCCAGCGTTAAGAGCAGCGCAAAAGTCCTCACCAGCGTTTTACTCCTGAAAGTCATCACATGCTCCTCAATATGAATTGCGGAAATCCTCAAAAGCAAAAATGAAAATTAGTTACCGTCATTCTGGTTCCTGAGAATTTCTTCAGCCAGGATCTTCAGTTTCGGAGAAACCTTCAGGGGAGGCAGGGTCACCTTCATGCCGGCTTTCCCCGGATCATCTTTCCCCAGCCATTTGCCCAGGGCCAT
>CAZUXY010000106.1:0-6664 GCA_964624235.1 uncultured Leptospirales bacterium
CCGGCGGTATGTTTTAGTAAGCGTAACCCGACGACAGCACCGCCACAAATCTGTCACGGTAGGCCAGAAAGCTGTCACGGTGCAAGGAGGGTTTGGCGCGGTTTTTGGCGTCCAGGTACAAATTTTGATCGAAGCCGAGCGTGTCGCGATACAAAGTTGATAAATGAAGCGGATCTGTCAAGATGTAACAAATGTTACAAAAGGGCACTGGCGCAGTGTCGCGGTACAAGTTGTCTCGGAGGCAGGGAACTGTCACGATGCAAGATTAAAATAGCGGGCAGATGCGCTTATCCGGGTACATGAACCATTACAAATTAGTCTTGGGTGCAGGAGCTATCAAAAACCGTGACAAGCTTATTAAACATACCGTCCGTGTTAGGTTTAGGGGAAATTTTATAACTGTCTAGGTGCCAGTAAGCTGTCTTGGTATACCTTTTATCATTAATGTACGGGGTTGATTGGCAGGCTCTTCCCGCAAAGATAAATACTAAATAGATACATCCTTTTTGATTTGCGGGATGTGCCTGCCAGCGGTGTCGGGCTTTTAAAACTTCAGACTATAACTAAATGAAGGAATTATCGGGAAATAGCTTTGCTGTTTTAATACTGTTTTAGCAGAGCCCGGTATTTCCATTCCTTTCTGGTCATATTGAACAGTTGTATCAAGATAATAATAATATGGATTCTGACGGTTATACAGGTTGTAAATACTAATGTTCCAGATTCTTTCACCACGTTTCACTTTTTTAATAAAATTGATCCCTACATCAAGCTTATGGTAAGCCCGCATCCTGTATGAGTTCAGGTCATTATATACCTGTCCATAATTTAAATAGTTGCTTTCATTAATTAATTCATTTATTACTTCTGGCATCATTTTGTATTTTCCAACTGCAAGAGTAAAAGGATTGCCGGTTCCATAAACCCATGTTGCAGAAAATTGAATATTTCTTTTAATTTTCTGTAGATATACAATGCTAATATCGTGTGTCCTGTCGTACTTGAAAGGATAAGGTTTTCCATAATTTTTATTCTCAAACTGTCGGGTTGCTTTAGAGTAAGTATAGGCTATCCATCCTGTCGCCGAGCCTTTTGTTTTTTGAAGAAGACATTCCAAACCATAAGACTTTCCCTTACCATTAGTTTCAACCTGTGTCTGCCAGTCGGAGGCAGATGAGAGAATAGCTACACCATCTTTATATGTTATTAGATTATTCATTGTTTTATAGTAACCCTCAAAACTTATCTCATACATCCCGTTTCTAAAGGTTTTTTCCAGTCCGATGGCATACTGCTTCGACAAAGAGGGCGCAACGGCACCGGTAACAGGAACCCAGATATCATTCTGCATGTTCGGACTGGATCCTGTAAGTAAGTGGATATATTGATTCATTGAAGAATATGAAGCTTTTAGGAGAGTGTTTTCAGTAATCATGAAAGTTGTGAGGAATCGTGGTTCAAATGAGAAATAATTCCTGTTTGGTATCCGATAATTAGTGCCCCTGAAACCAAAATTTATAAATAACCTTGTACCTATCGAAATTTCATTTTCGAGATATACTGCATTCTCAAGGCCGTTTTGCTTCCTGCTGCCAAAACTGGTATCAACGGCTGCACTGTTTTCTACAGATTGATAGGATGTTGTGTTTGGATTGAAGTAATGGAAGATAGTTGTAGCTCCAAATTTTACTTTATAATTTTGATTAAAAAAATAATCGAAATCAGCCTTTAATGAGAGGTCAACAATACCCGACCAGTAACTCATAGATGTCTTTTCCTTAATGCTATTGTGAGTAAAAGTGTTTGTGAAATCATTTGCCAGGCGATACCTCGTTGAATATAAAGTAAGATTAGAAAAAAGCCTGTCTCCATAAAGATGATTCCACCTGAAAGAACCTAAAATATTTCCCCATTCAAGGGTCATCTTGTTTAAGTCAGTTTGAGTTTTTTGCCTTGATAATATCTTGTCTCCGCCTGTATAGAAGCTCAGATAGAGCCTGTCCTTTGGCGAGATAATGTGGTTAATTTTTGCATTCAGATCATAAAAATTGTATCCGATCGAAGTACCATTAAATGAAGTTGCCTTTGTTAATGGTCGTATTATAAGATCATACATAAATCGCCGTAAAGAGATCATATAAGAATTAGTATCTTTCTTGATAGGACCTTCAATCATAATCTTTGAGGCAATCATTCCGATCATTGCGTTCCCGTGGAACTCTTTCATATTTCCCTCTTTCATTTTAATATCAACAACCGAGGATAGCCTGCTTCCATAATGAGCAGGGAAACCACCCTTTACAAGCTTCATGCTGTTTATTGCATCAGAGTTAAAGGTTGATACAAATCCACCCAAATGGTTGACATAATAAACCGGAGCATCGTCGATGACCATCAGATTCTGATCGGGACTTCCACCGCGGACATATAATCCGCTTGATGCTTCATTGCCCGATTGGATACCTGGCATTAGCTGCAGGGTTTTTAAGACGTCTGATTCTCCTCCAAGAGACGGTATCGCTGCAACTTTTGAAATTGGCACAGTTACAACACTCATTTCCTTTCGTTTTTCATAAGTAGTTGTCCTTTCAGCGCTTACAATCACTTCGTCAAGTATATTACTGCTTTTTAATGCAAAATCAACCTTCAGGTTCTGATAAGGTGTTAGGGAAAGGGATGAGGGAGAAAAGCCTACAAAAGAGGCTTGAATTTTAACGGAATCTTTTGATTGGTTCAATGTAAGGATATAATAACCATAACTATTTGATATTGCATAATTCAGGTGGTCGTCAGTTGTTACTGTTGCCCCGGCAATAATTTCTCCTGATGCTGCATCTTTTACATAACCGCTGATGGATATCTTTTGAGAATACCCATAGGCAAACAATCCAAAAAGAGACATAAATATGATGAATCTCTTTATCATTTGCCAGAGACGGTAATTATTTTTTCATCTGATGAATAACCGGCAAAAATCCCATAACCACCTGTAATATTTGAATAAAGATTGATTGGCTCGCTCATCCCACTAAAAATATCATTTTCAAGGCTGAACAAATATGCAAACTGTCTTTCCTTGTATTTGTAGTAAGATTCAGAAACTGATCTGAAAGTGATCGTAAGATTATAATCGGCGTACGCCTGTGTAGCGAAATATATTTTTACCGAGCAGTGTTTTCCATCAAACATTTTATCGGTGAAAATCAGGGTTTTCGGATTATAATCAAGAAGCCCTGTTGATGTTATTATGGGGTCAGAGTTTTTCTTAAACCAAATTGATGTATAATTATTATCGATGATATATTTTGCGGACAATTGTACTTCATAAAAGGAAGGCCCGGCAGAATCCTGGAAATCAAGCTTTAGTTCATTAATTATAAATCCATCTTCGTCAATTAAAACTGAATCAGTACAAACATAGTTTTGCAAAAGTGCTTTTTCAGGAATGAGATCTTCACAAAATACTTTTTCCATCCCAGGTACAATTACCTCCAAGGCATAATTATTATTTATTTCTGCCAGGATGTGCGAATAGTAATATCCGGATTGAAAGAACAACGTATCAATTATGATGTTGTTTTCTCTCAATATTACTGTTGCACCAGTGCATTCAGGAAATGTATTTTCGAGGACTGCGATGCTCTTGGATAAATGAATCTTTATTGGGGAATTATCTGTAAAAAAACTGTTTACAACAAATTTAGGATCAGTTGGAGGCAATTCTATATCGATCACCTTCTGACACGATGTGAGAGAAGCGACAATAACGAAAAGAAGGGGAATATTCAGGAAACGGGGCATCAGAAATTATAACAGACTTTATAAGTAAATTCTCCTTTAAGACCGGATGTAAATATCTGCGTGGAAAGTTTGTAATACAGGTCGAGGCTGACTCTTTTGCTTTTTGAGAACAGACTAAAGCCAGGAGCAAAATAGTACCTGATTTTTTGTTTTGTGAACGGGGTAGGGTCAGTTGATGAAGTCATTTCCCTCCAGTAGTGAGAATAGAAAGGAGAAGCTTCAGCAAATATTTGTATTCGCTTTTCTGGGAGAAAAGAATACCTGGCAAACAGGACTGTATTAAAGGTGAAATAGTTGTAATAATGAAAGGTCGGACGTGATTTTATATCAATGGGAAAACCGCATGAAAATTCTGCGCCGGCAGTAACATTTTTTGTGATCCTGTAGCCATAACGTGCGGCAGAAATAACATCGAAAAAACCTGTTCCGCTGATATTTGTTAAACGGTCATTAATAATTGGATTAAACTGAATTCCGACCTGGTTTCGATAAAACGAGGGCTCCTGTTTATCCTGAGAAAATGCATTGATCAGAAACAAGAAAAGAATACCGGCTGATAGAAGTATTGTTCTTTTCATAAAAATTAAAATTAGCAAACAGCGTTTAAAATTAATGAATTAACCTTAAACGCTGTAGATTTCATTTAGAAAATTCTAATATGGATCGCTTAGATACGTTGTCTTTCTCGTGGTAAAGGTCGGAGAGTTGGAGAGAGCGTCATTCCATTGTATATAGATCCATTGTGTATAACCATCATATAGTCTTCCACGACTATAAGCCGGGCAATAGCTGGCGTTCAGGTCTATTGGACTCCCTCCACAGGTGAGAATATTATGTTGCGTCACTCCTGTTGATTCCTCATAATCTGTATATATCAGGTGTTGAACCCCATCGTTTGGAAAATACCAATAACCATTTCCATTCGCAGACTTTGTGTTAAGTTGCGCCCCTAGCCAAATCCCTAGAGTTCTTTTCTGAGGATTAGTCCTTATATCGTACCACCAAGCTGTCCCAAGATATGGATCTGTAATTGAGTATGCCATTACTGAACTTACTATCCTAAATCTTGAATCGTTATCAAAATATTCGGTTCTCTGGGCAAGATCGCTTTTGCTTTCAAATCCGGGTCGAGTTATTGAAATATCTACTTCCTTGGTGGGGATCTGATCTTTCGGAAGGAGAAGCATTTCTATCTTAGATTCATCTCCTGTTCGATAAATGTAATTCGGTACAATTCTATAAATCTGGTCGCCAACCTGGAAGATTCCATCTTCATTAGCTACGTAACACAGGATTATTGAATGAGGCAAAACATAGAGTATCGAATTATCATATATTTCTTTATTAAAGATACTTGGGTATTCAGCTACGTAATCTACAAATTTTGGATCGTCTTCCTCCAATTTCATACCTTCGAGGTAATATTCAGTCATGGATTTCAAGCCAAGAGACTTATTTTTCTCGGCAATTAACTGAGGATTACCCTGATTTTCAAAGAGCCATTTTTGGTGATCCATGAAAGATGCATCATCCCTGAAGATTAATCGACCATTATGGAAAGTAATGTCGCTAAAAACAGGAAGATCATCCTGTAACTTAGCTTCTTGCTTAGTACAGCCAGTGATAATGAAAACTGCCAGCAGGGCAAGGATACAAATGCTCCAGAGGTGTTTACAATCCAAATGGAGTTTTGGTAATGTAAAGGACACATTTTTTTTCATAAGGCATTGATTTTGGTTAATTTTTAGATCCTTTTAAAGTACTCTTAGGAAAACAACCACTTTTGGTAAAGTAATTGTCTTCTTTTAATGACTTTCATATGCAATTTAAAAAGCACCTAATTATAAATCAATACTATAAAGAGCGTCTGGTACAAAATTGAGATAGGTTGCTTAAAACAGTAAATTGTTGAACAAAAACCAGGATGAACATTCAAAATCTTGAATAACTGAAACAATATTGTCATGGAATGCACAAAATTCAGATGAATTTCAAATGGTAGCTGAATAAATTAATGGTTCTCTACTTTAAAACTTACTGAGCATTTCAAAATAGCTTTTGTTCTAGCAAAATCAGATTCTCTTTAAATAATCTTTTTCTATTTCTAGATAGTGGTATCCGTATTTGTCCCTTCAATATGATTTGGCAGCTAGATAAACAATCAAAATATCTACAATTAATTATGTAAGAATTGTGACAACGGAAAAATTCCGGACTAATCAAATACTTTTCAAACCATTTTATTAAATGCTTCGTAAGTATTCTGTCGGAATTATTCAATAAAAGTACTGTACCTCTATTTTCAGCTTTAACATAGATTATCCTATTTTGGGATATATATTTAATTCCTTTGGCAGTTTTTATCTCAAGGACTTTTGCCTTTTGATCATTTGTGATGTCCATTGCTATTAAATAGTTTATTCTTTTCTATTTAAATCAGACTGGAGAACAATGATGAGACCAGAGTTTTTATCTAATTCCTGTTTTTTTAATGAAAGTCCTAAATCCTCATTACCTCTATCGAATGATTATTAGAGAAAAAAATCAGCTTAGGTATTCATAATTATCGGTTTGATCAGTTTAAGATGTATTGCTTTGCTAAATTAAATAATATCGGGGCCAAATCCACGATAATGAAAAAAGTATTTTGAAATATTTTTTGAATTCATAATATACATAAGCCTATTAAAGTAAAGATCTAATGGGGGAAAAGCATGTGTTTGGCCTGAGCCAAACTCTTGCTTTTGAGCGTTGGAGGTTCAGTTTAGTCGCATTATCCCTTAAACCTAACGTTTAGCCGGTAAGTGACGTGCGACCTTAATAGTACTTAGCTTTCTTCTGGTATTAATCTCCTTAAAAAAAC
>CAZUXY010000107.1:0-6359 GCA_964624235.1 uncultured Leptospirales bacterium
ATGGCCAGGTCGCCCGAGATGACGTCTTCGGCCGCGTTTGTATCGACAAAGGTGAGGGCTGCCGGCTGCAGCACGGTTTTGCCCACGTGGCGGTCCACCAGGGAATAATAGTCGTCTTTGGCGCAGGAAGGGATGACACACAGTAAGATCAAAAGGGCCTGCCGCCAGAGTCGCCGGCGAACGGCATCGCCCCCGGCAGGCGTGTGAATTGCGGCGACGGGATCAATATTCATAGGCGCCCATGGACCATGGAACGGTACGAATTGTGCCGTCATGGTCGATAGGAATGGCACTGACGCACGGAAAGTCAGCCGGCCACAGGGCGAAGAGGTTATCCCCTCCCTGGGTGACGGCGGGTGGAAAGACCGACACCAGGCGCAGGTTTGCGTCCAGGGTAAGCGGTACCTCCACGTTGCCCACGGCGCTGCCGGCACCGGAAAATGACTGCAGCAGCGCAATGGAACCGGCGAAAAGGTCGCCATTGGCTGAGTCATGGTACAACACAGGGCAGTTGAAAAAATTGTTGTTGTCGATGTAGTTGGGCGTTGAACCGGCGTCGCCCTCGAAAATAGCACAGCGGTCGACCAGCCCCTCAGTACAAAAAATATTGTTCACTATATAAAATGCCGATGAAGTAGTCATTAAAATGCAAAAGCCGATATTGCTGACGGCGCTTCCCCCCAGGATGGTATTGTTTAAAATCTTCACGCCGTTGCTTCCCGACATGGAGAAAATCCCCCGTGATGTCGGTGCAGTACCGCCCAGGATAACATTATTGCAGATGAAGGTGTTGGGTGTAGCGGCGACCAGGTAAATGCCGAAAGACTGGCCGCTGCCCTCTCCGCCGTCGAACCGGTTGTTGAAGATATGCAGCGTGGCGGCGTTGTTTGTGTAGATCCCGTATGAATTCTGTAGTCTGCCGCCGTAGATGGTATTGTTCGCGATCACCGACGATGTAACATTCTCCAGACGTATACCCATTGCGGAGCCGGTTGCCGAGACAATCATTCCACCTTCAATGGTGTTATTGCGTATAATGCTGTCGTTGTTGGTGGTTTCATAGATGCCATAGGCGGTACTCGTTCCATTGCCGGCGCTGATGATATTCCCGGTGATTTCCGGAGTGGAATTGATATTGTAGAGGGCCGCGCTGTTGGTCCCGTTTCCGCCGTTAATGGTGTTCCACGCGATGACAGGGTTCGCCGAATCGCTGTGGATACCGTGGGGGGCCGGTGAATTTCCGCCGTTTATGTCACAGCTCCGTATCAGGGGCGCGGAGCCGTTATTGATGAAAATACCCGAGGAACGGGTGGTGGCAATCCCCCCGTTGATTACACAGTTTACAATAAAGGGCGAACCGCCGTTGAGGCAGTTTATCCCGGAAGTATACTGCCGCCCACCGGGAGTATTGCCGTTGATTATGAATCCGTTGACAATGGTGATGTTGGTGATCCCGGTGCCCGCAGTGATACACCGGTTGGGATTCCCGACAACAGTTCCTCCGGTTGAAGAGATGTCCTCGAGTATGGTATCGTAGAGGTTGAGGTTCCTCGTCCAGGTGACGCTCTGGTACCCCCCGTAGAGTGAAATACCATCACTCAGAACCACCGGATCCGTATCACCGTCTATGAAATACGTGCCCTCGGCCACGTGCACCGCCGTGTATCCCTCGGCGATTGCCCTGGTGATGCCGTACTGTATCGTTGCCAGCGGGTTATTCCGGGTCCCGTTGCCGACCGCGTCGACACCCAGGGCGACATCCACATATATGCCTGCTGCGCTGTAATCCACTATGGTACACGCCGCAGGTATATCCAGTTCCCCTTCAGCGACATTGTACGAGTAGACCAGCAGGTGGGTGGCGCCGGGCGGTATGGCCCGGTTGGTCAGTGTGAAGTTCACCGGCGCGCCGGTCGCCCACTCCTCATCGATCAATCCCCCCAGCTTCGTCGCGGGTCCCGCACCCCAGTAGAGCCGGTAGCTTTCCACCCGGCTCTCGTCAAGGGCGTTGACCACACTGACCGTCCCCGACAGTATCGACAGGGCGGGATCGTTGTCGACAAAGCTCACCAGCCGTGCGCTGTAACGGCCCGTTTCGGCGTTGGACTTGCTGAAGATGTCCTTGGAAACACAGGAAGAGAAAAAGATGAAACTCCCGGCACACAGGAGCACTATCGCAGATCGTATTATTCGCCGCATCATCCGTTTATTACACCGCATTTCATATGAATTTTCAGAATAAAAAAACCGCGGTTCTCCTTTATATACTCACCATATAACCGAAAAGAACAAAAATTAATGATAGTCGGCGCATTCCATCGCTCCTGCCCGATTTCAGCGGCGGAACCCCCGGTGCGTAAAAACTATCACAACCTTACCCCCACGCGCACAAAAAACGCGATGCCGCGGAATGGTTCGGCGGTGTATTCCATCCACTGGTATTCCCCGCCCGCTTCAAGAAAAAACCACTGGTTCAGGCGGTATTCCGCCGCGAGTGATGCCTTGTAATAGCGGTCCTCGGTCCACAGCGTGCCCGACTCGCCTATGAAGGGCTGGCTGTACTTCAGACTGGTTACGGCGATACCCCCTCCCATCCTCGCCACCAGGTTGAGCGGGAAGGCAAGGCCCGTGTGGAACAGCAGGTTGACGCCGTTCCCGTACTGGCTCAGGGTGTTGCTTCCCGATTTGGCGTTGTACCAGGCCGCGCCCGCTTCGTATTCCAGACCCAGGCGGCGCATAAAACCGTGGCGTCCCATGAGCGCCAGGGCGAAGGTGCCCCCGGTATAGGAGTTTTTAAAATAAGTGTTCCATTCGGGCAGTGTCAGCACCGTACGGTAGCCCAGGCAGATCCTCACCATGACCGGGGCCTCGTGGGAAATCTCTTTCTGTGCCAGCATCTTCTTTTCGGCGGGTTCCATACCCCTGCCGATACGGGCGCCGATACGCATAAAAAAGTCCAGACCGCGAAGGTCCTTTCCGCGCATGGCCGTCACCGTATAATTGCACCCGCCTTCAACGAAATAATCACCGTAGAAACGAAACTCCAGCGCCCCGCCCGCCCGGTAATAGGGACAGCTGTCCCACAGGACGATGTCTTCCGCGGAAAACGCGTCCCTGTATGAAAGCCGCGTGAAGGCGATGCCCCCTCCCGCCCTGAATATCCCGTTCAGCGGATACGCGAAGGCCGTCCTGAACATCAGGTTGCCGCCCGCCGTGACGCTGGTCAGGGCCAGGTCTTCGCTTCCCCGGTAGTGTACCCCCGCGGTCTCGATCTCAATGCCGAGATACCGTAAAAAACGGTAATCGCTGTAGACGCCCAGGTTGAAAGAGGCCCCGGAGAAGGAGTTTTCCAGATATGTGTTCCATGGAGACAGCACGTAGCCGTATACGGGGCCGGCCCCGAGGCGGACACCTATCTTGTGCCATACCGTCTGGAAGGGGGTCCTTCTTATGACAGAGATATCCTCCCAGTCCGACCAGTACCAGAATTTCCCGAATTTGTTGATGACGCCGATGCGCACCCGGTATTTGCCCGGCGGCACGGAGAATTCCAGGTTGTTGGGCGTGACCTGCCGTTCCAGCACGGCGGCCCCCGTTTCGTCGGTCATCTGGACGATATAGGCGACGGCGCCGTCGACGGCGGCCCATCGCAGCACCAGGGGCTTTCCGGGTATGGCCGAGTCGACCGATGCCGGGTGTAGAGGAGCGGACATCCAGAGTATACACGCCGATGTCCAGAATATCCGTAGAATTCTCATTGCTGTCATTAGTATGCAAAAGGGAACGCGGGGAACGTCCCCGTCCCTTACTATCCCGCTCTCCCGGCCTGAAGGTAACTCTATTCGGTTATTCCGGCCGGGAACGCAAGCTTTTTCCCGTTATTATTGTATCGTACCAAAATAATCAAAGAATGAAGACAATTCCCCGTGCGGGTGGCCGTCAGGTATCCAGCGCCCCCCTGATCCGGTCGGCCATGACGGCCAGGGTGAACGGTTTGCTGATAAAATGTATGTTTTCATCGACGATGCCGTGATGTACTATCACATCGTTCGTGTACGCCGACATGTATATGACTTTCAGCCCCGGCATGCCGCTTTCCAGGCGGTTGTACAGTTCCCTCCCGTTCATTCCCGGCATTACCACATCGGTCAGCAGCAGGTCGATTCTCTCTTTGTGTTCCGCCGCCTTTTTTATGCCGTCTTCGGGGTGGGCCGCCGTTATGACCCTGTATCCCAGCATCTCGAGCATGCTGTTCACCAGCCTTCTTACCATATCGCTGTCTTCCACCAGCAGAATGGTTTCGTTACCCCTGGGAAGCTCGTGCGGCACCTGGGGCTCTTCGGAGATTTCGGCGTACTCGTCATCCAGCCTGGGAAGGTATATCTTAAAGGTGGTGCCCAGGCCTTTTTCTGAATACACGAATATCGAACCGCCGTGCTGTTTTACTATTCCGTATACGGTGGACAGGCCCAGACCGGTTCCCCTTTCAATCTCCTTGGTGGTGAAAAAAGGTTCGAACATGTGCCGCCTGGTTTCGTCGTCCATGCCGGTGCCCGTATCGCTCACCATCAGTGCGACGTACTTACCGGGATCCAGGTTGAAGTGCGTGGACGTGTAGTATTCGTCGATATCGGCGTTCACGACCTCAATGACCAGATCGCCCCCCTCGGGCATGGCGTCCTGGGCGTTCACCGAAAGGTTCACCAGTATCTGCTCGATCTGCCCGGCGTCGGCGCGCACCAGCGCCCGCTCCTCCGGGACCTTCACCTCCATCCTGATGTTCTCCCTGATGGTCCTCCCCATCATCTTTTCGAACCGTTGCGCGACGTCACCCAGGTCCACCGTTTTCAGATCTATGATCTGCTTGCGGCTGAAGGCCAGAAGGCGCCCCGTGAGGTCCCTGGCGCACTCGGCGGCCGACCTGATCTGCTCTATGAACCCCTGGCTGTCGTTACCCCTGGCGCCGCCCGCGGTCAAAAGGTCGCAGTACCCGATTATGGGCGTAAGAAGGTTGTTGAAATCATGGGCCACGCTCCCGGCCAGCATGCCCACCGTCTCCATTTTCTGGAGCTGCCTGATATCATCCTCAAGTTTTTTCAGTTCGGTGATGTCCCTGATGATGCCGACGATGTACCGCTCGCCGTTTTCATCGGTGTACAGGGCCCTCTTGGTGATCGCGATGTGCGAGGTGCCCCTGCGGTCGGTGAGTATCTCTTCGGTTATGTTTTCCTTTCCCGTGGTGAACACACTTTCGTCTGTTTCCATGAAAAGGTCGGCTTCCGCTTCAGGGAAGAAATCATGGTCGGACTTCCCCAGCAGCTCATCGCGATCGCAGCCCAGAAAGCCGCAGTACGCGTTGTTGAGCACCACCCAGCGGTGGGACCGGTCTTTCACGAAAAGCGGGTCCGCCACGGTATTGATAATGTTGTCCAGGTAATTCCTGGACCTCACCAGCGCTTCCTGTATTTCTTTTTTTTCGGTTATGTCCTCGATGATGCCGTCCATCCAGAGCAGGTTTTTGTCCGAATCATACTGCGCGGTGGTGGTAATGGAGCACCATATGGGAACGCCGTTCTTTTTCTTCATCGCCAGCTGGAAATCCTTGACATAACCCTTCCCGGTAATCTCCTTCAAATAGGCGTTCCTGCTCCCCGGGTCCTGATACATGTCCTTGATCGGCACGCCGAGCAGTTCTTCGACCGACCCGTATCCGAACATTTCGGCCATCACGGGGTTGATCTGCATGAATTTCCCGTCTATCGCCGGCTCACTCCTGTATACCCCCACCCTGAGGTTGTTCACCAGGGTACGGTACTTCCCTTCGCTTTCACGCAGCATCATCTCGGCCTGGATACGCTCAAGCAGTTCGGTCTCCAGGTTTTTCAGCGTCTCCCGAACCCTCAACGCCATTCTGTAAAAGCTTTCCGAAAGCAGGCTGATCTCGTTACCGGGTTTCAGCGACGATGACAGTTCCCGCAGCGATTCGATATTCGACCTGTCGTCGGTATCGCGCTGAAAGTCCTTTACCAGGCCCGTCAGTTTTTCCACCGGCACCAGGGACTGTTTGACCCCCCACCACGTCGCCAGCATGAGCACCATCGACGAAACCAGCACGATAAAAAGTACAATCGTAAGGAACACGATGCGCGTCTTCTGCAACTCGGCGGCCTGCTGCTGCACCAGCACCCCCCAGCCGTTTTCCAGGACGCTGACGTTTGCCAGCCATCTGACCCCGTCTTTATCCACAAACTGGAAATGGCCACGTGTCCCTTTCAGAAACGCGTCCACGGCGGGGTTGCGGGTGAGGTCGGCCAGCGATTCATCCACGACATGGCGGGGATGCACCACCACCCTTCCCG
>CAZUXY010000108.1:0-5654 GCA_964624235.1 uncultured Leptospirales bacterium
AGCGCGTTTTTCCCGTTTTCCGAGAGAGAGTACTCCCTGATTATGACGCCCGTCTTGAAATCCATGAACCGCAGCGACGCCGCCAGGTGACCGTTCCCCTCCCTGACCGAACCGTAAAGCAGGTAATCCGGACGTTCTATTTCACCATCCCTGACCATGTCGCTGATCTTTTCGAGATTATCGCCAAGGGAATCTTCACCGGTTTCCAGCTTTCTGCCGACAGCGAGCCGCTTTTTCAACGAAAACGGCACCTGGCGTCCGTATTGCCCCAGGGCAAAACCGATATAATTGGCCGCAAGTTCCCCGATATCGGGATGGGGGGTAAGTTCACCCCCGGTCCAGAGTGTGAGTATCAGTATTCCGGGTATGTCCCTCACCGGGGGTTCCACCGCGTATCCCACGCGGGCGTACAGTCTTGCCCGGCGCTTGATCACCGCGATATTGAGCCGGTCCTGATACCCGCCGTCCGGGTGCATGGTCGCCAGCCCTTTCAACTCGTCGACATAAAACCGGTAATACCCCAGGGTATAATAAAGGTCTCTGAGCATCTCCTGGGCCTCTTTGAGCATGGGGTTGAGGTAGAGCGACCTTCTAAGGTGCAGTATACCTTCATCGACAAGGTTTTCCTTCAGGCTTTTTCCGGCTGAGGCGATATGCGCTCTGCCGTAATTAACTCTGCCGGGATGTCCTACCTTGAACCCGTTAAGCACCAGCAGGTCCTCTATCTTCGCGGCAGTCAGGTCGTCCGAGGGGCTGCGATCACCCGCCCTGTTGAAATACTCCAGGGCCTTGTCGATGTTTGATGTTTTCTCATACGCCATCCCGAGGCTGTAGAATAACTGGGCATTGTCGGGTGAAACGGAAAGAGCCTTTTCGAGATATCCCACAGCGTTTCCCGCATTGCCCATAATAACGGCGATATGACCCAGATAACGGTTGGCCCTCAGGTTGTCAGGATGCACCGCAAGCGCCCTTTGAAACTCCTCACCCGATTCGGCGAGATAATCCCTGTTCCCGGTCCTCAGGAAGTGTTTATAAAGAATAATACCCGATTCCACGTACCCCGACGGTAATTCCGGATTGCTTCCAATGGCTTTATCGATAAGTTTTTTGGCATCGCCCAGCCGTCCGTCGTCACTTTTAAGTTCGGCCATCAGTAGAAGAGCGTCATAATGATAGGGATTGCCGCGCAGAATCCTTTCAAGCTTTCTGCGGGCCCAGATCCTCCTGTCCATAAGGTAATAAACCCGCGCCAGACCGAAATGAGCTTCCAGGTTATCCTCGGTGACGTTTAGCATCCCGGTGAAGGTGTTTATGGCTTCCTGATACCTTCCCACGGCCGTCAGCGCAAAGCCGGTCCCAAGGCGGGCCTCGGTATTTCCCGACTCCAGTTTTAACACTTCATCGAAAAGCCGCATCGATTCATCCGGAGCCCCGGTTCGCAGATAAGCCTTTCCCAGTCCCAGCAGTGCCTCTTTATAGCGTTTATTGAGCTTGAGGGCGTTTTTGAAACTGACGATTGCCCTGACGTTGTCTTCCTTGTCGAGGAATTCCCATCCCTTTTTATTATAGTACACGGCGTTTTTCTCGGCACCGCGGAATTCCGACACGCTAAGTACCATTATTCCTGCCGCGAGCAGTGTCAGCACAACCGAACGTACGGGAAAATATTTTTGTTGATTGTCACGCATGGAGTATCCTGAACCGCGGTCATTTTTTACGGATTACAGAAAATCAGCATTACCTGATTTTATTTAAAGTCAACAAATATTCCTTACCGCCGCCACCTCAGAACCGGATATCAGGGCCGTACCGGCCGCGGTGATAAACCCGATTTTTGTGATTAAAGGGCATATTTTGAATTGACCTGTCAATTTTAATTTACCATTTTCGTAAGATGACGAAAGGATACAGCTAACCATGAAGAAAAGGTCCCGTATTCCTCTGAGGATTAAAGTCCGTCTCATTTTCTTCGCGGGCATCAGCCTGCTCGCGGCGGGTATACTGATGTACCTGAATTCCCCTCCTTCCCTGATGCAGGGCGAGGTTTTTTCGGTCCGGGAGGGTGATTCATTTCATTCAGTGTCGAGGCGTCTGAAGAAGCAGAACCTTATACGAAACCAGAAGTTTTTCAGGGTCATTTCCCTCCCCGCCCGCAAATGGGGGGTCAAAAAAGGAAAATACCGAATAGAAAAAAACCTTTCCTCCCTCGGTATCATGATGAAGATGGTAAGGGGAAAGGTGATCACCCACAAGATCACCATACCCGAGGGATTCAATCTGTACAGCATTGCCGAAAGGCTCGAGGCCCACGGGATAACCCCGGCGGGCGAGTTCATCTATTATGCGTCCAACAAGCCCTTCATATCAGGACTGGATACGGCCGCACCGTCGCTGGAAGGGTACCTCTTTCCCGATACCTATCTGCTCCCCGAAGAATCCGACAGCAGGGACGTACTGACCCTTATGAACCGTCGCATGAAAACGATCGTTTCCGGGCTGGACCTTTCCCGGATGAGAGCGCTGGGACTCTCGCTGCACGAGCTGCTGACACTCGCATCCCTCATCGAAAAAGAGGCGAAGATCCCTTCCGAGCGCGTTTACATATCAGCGGCCTTTCACAACCGTTTAAAGAGAGGCATGAAACTGGACTGCGACCCCACCGTCCGTTACGCGGTAAAGAATTTCAAAGGCAGTATAACCAGGGCGGACCTGGCCAATCCTTCTCCTTTTAACACCTATATCCACCGCGGCCTGCCGCCGACACCCATCTGTTCCCCTGGTGCGGCGTCGATCAAGGCCGCGCTGAACCCCGCCAGGGTCGACTTTATCTATTTCGTTTCCAGGAACGATGGTTCTCATTACTTTTCAAACAACCTGCGCGAACACGGAAGGGCGGTGGAGTTTTATCAGAAAGGAATCAAGAATGGATTTGTCGACCGGCAGAAGCTGTAACCCCTCCATCGTAGCACCCGCGGGTAACCTGGAAAAGCTGCGTCACGCGGTCAGGTTCGGCGCGCATGAAGTGTATTTCGGCGGTGAACAGTTCAACCTCCGCAGCCAGTCTGGAAACTTCACGCTGGAAGATATCGCCCATGCTGCGGAGTACTGCACGGGATACGGCGTCAGGTCTGTTTTTCTCTTAAACTCCTTTGTCCATGAAGACGATCTGCCCGGTATTAAACGCTACCTCAAAGACATATCCCGCTTCCCCTTCGACGCCGTCATGGTGTCTGACCCGGGAATGCTCGTGATGCTGAAGGAAAGCGGCTCAACGGCACCCGTGCACCTGTCGACCCAGATGTCCACGCTGAACCACCTGGCGGTAAAATTCTGGAATGACCTGGGGGTACGAAGGATCGTACTGGGAAGGGAAGCGACTCTAGACGAGGTAAGGAAGATAAAGGACCATACTGAGGCTGAAATCGAGATATTCGTCCATGGGGCCCTCTGTATTTCATATTCCGGCAGGTGCCTGCTCAGCCGCTACCTTTCGGGACGCGACGCCAACAGGGGCGCCTGCGCTCATCCCTGCCGCTGGCGCTACTCGCTGATGGAAGAAAAACGCCAGGGGAGCATGCTTGAATTCATTGAGCAC
This sequence comes from uncultured Leptospirales bacterium, assembly GCA_964624235.1. Lineage (GTDB taxonomy): Bacteria > Spirochaetota > UBA4802 > UBA4802 > UBA5368 > CAZUXY01. The sequence goes on from CAZUXY010000108.1 coordinate 3,599, forward strand.
GCCCGCGGTACCGAGATCCTCTCCTCAAAGGACCTCTGCCTGGTCATGAAACTCGGCGAGTACCTTTCGGCGGGAGTCGACGCGTTTAAAATCGAAGGCCGCATGAAATCGCTGTATTACACGGCCAATACCACGCGTATATACCGCCATGCCCTTGATACGACCCTGCGGGGGGGTGCAACCGAAAACCACCGTGAATTCTGGCGCAGGGAACTCGACCTTGTGAGCCACCGGCCTTATACTGAAGATCTTTTCAATGAATTTGACAACCTGGGTTTCGAGGCGATACCGTATATCAAGAAAGCGCTCTTTCTGGGGTACCGTTACGACGGTGAAAACGATTCCGCAGAAACGACCGTCAAGGTTTTTAACCCGATATACGCGGGAGACACGCTGGAAGCCATATACCCCATAAAGGATTCCGTCGTCAGGGACCATGACTGCACGGTTGAAGTCATCTCCGACGATGAAAAAAATGTTGCCATGGCACAGCCGGGTAAACTATATCGTATACGTTTCGACCGGCCGATCGGCCCCCATGCGGTGTTCCGACGGATAATAACCGCAGCTCAAGGAGATTCCGATGCTTTCTAACCCTCCCGGCATTACGGATATTTTTCCCGACGGCATGGAACAGTGGAACCGGGTGATCTCCACGGCACACCATGCGTTCAGAATGCACAATTACAAAGAAATCATAATTCCCGTAATGGAATACACCGAGGTCTTCGCCCGGGGGCTCGGCGACGAGACCGATATCGTGTCCAAGGAAATGTTCACCTTCGAGGACAGGGGGGGCAGAAGTCTCACCCTGAGACCCGAGGGGACCGCCTCTGTGGTCCGCGCCTATGTCAATAACGGCGACTACAACCGCCTTTCCACCGCGAAATTTTTTTATTCGGGCCCCATGTTCCGGGCGGAACGGCCGCAGAAAGGAAGGCTGCGTCAGTTCAACCAGTTCGGGGCGGAACTTTTCGGCAGCGCGCACCCCTATTATGACTATGAGATAATTTCCATGACGGACCTGATATGCAGAAAGCTGGGAATTGAAGGGTATACGCTCCTGGTAAACTCGATCGGTTGCCCCGCTTGCCGCGACGGGTACGTTAAGGAACTCAGGGCCTACTACACCGGGCACATCGATCAACTCTGCGAGGACTGCCGGCGCAGGCTCGACCGGAACACCTTCCGTCTGCTGGACTGCAAACAGCAATCCTGCGTCGAGCTGAAGAAGGGCGCCCCGGTAATCACCAGCCACCTCTGCAAAGAGTGCGCGGACCATTATACCGTGCTTAAAGATTACCTGGACAGGGGGAATACACGCTATCAGGAAGACCCCTATCTGGTCAGGGGCCTGGATTATTATACACGCACCACCTTCGAATTCATAAGCGACCGCCTGGGGGGACAGAACGCTTTCGCCGCGGGGGGTCGTTATGACAACCTCGTCGAGGTATTCGGAGGAAAGCCCACACCGGCGGTCGGATTCGCCGCGGGGATCGAGAGGATACTTCTGCTGCTGAACGGCGTGCGGGCGGAAAGTGAAAAACTGGACACATACATCGTTCACATCGGCGGTACTTCGCTGACACAGGCCGTTCGTTTGTCCGCACTGCTCAGGGAATCGGGGATCTCATCGGAACTGGAGCCGGAGACCCGCGGGTTCAAGGCGCAGTTTAAAAAAGCCGACCGTGAAAACGCCCGTTACGCCCTGATCATAGGCCAGGACGAGGCGGCAGATAACACCTGCACGGTTAAGGACATGCGTGACGGCGGGCAGAAAAGAATGGATTATAAAAAATGTGTTGAATTTTTAATTTCTTCACTGAGAAAATAGTCAGCTGGCCGCCACATAGTTTATAAAGCTTCAGGAATAGAGACACGGACAACCCGGATCCGCGGCGGCGAAATACGGTTAAAACCGCGATTGCGCCTGTTTGCATCATAATGATTTGCCTGTTATCTGAAAACAGGTGTATATAATTATAGGATATGGATTACACAGGCAATTTCAGTTTCCTTGACGACGTCACAGCGAGAGAACCAAATGTTCAGG
>CAZUXY010000109.1:0-5181 GCA_964624235.1 uncultured Leptospirales bacterium
TGCCCGATGAAAACGTCATTCAGCTCGACATCGGCAGCGAAAAGACCATTCTCAACATAATCAGCTCCAACCACCTGCTCTACTCGAGGTGCATACCCGTCGGAATATCAGGAGTCCACCGAAAGATAGCTGAATATCTCAGGATACCCATGCACAACGCCTGCACGCTTTTCCGCAGGCTGGACCTGGACCTGACGGGCCTTGAGAACAACTACCACAGGGAAGTATATAAAACCCTCGACCTGAGCCGTCCAAGACTGAAAAAAATATTCGAGTCCGCGAATGAAGTATTCGACGAAATAGCGTCACAGATGATCCTTTCACTGAAGTCGTTCGCCGTAGAATACGGCGAGCTCGATATAAACCGCATTCTACTTTCAGGAGGAGGCGCAAACATTCAGGGAATCGGGATGATATTCGCGCGAGAGACCGACCTGCCCGTGGTCTCACTGCCCTTCCTTGAGGGTTATAAAGAACAGCGGATACAGACACAGTTCCCGATCGTCTTCGGCACCATGATCTCCCATGTGGACAGAAACCGCGGGGTAAATTTCCTTAAGGGTGAATTTGTTCCCGACATGGTCAATGAAACCAGGAAGATCTATTACCTCTCCTCCTTCTTCATGATACTCGCCCTTATAGTGTTTATCATCTACCTGGGAATCTCGTCGATAATAAAACTCCATAACAGTAAAAAGTACCGCCAGATCCTTAACGAAAGGCTAAAGCAGTATTTTCTGGTCCGGGAACAGGTAAAGGACCCTATAGGCACCGCCGTTAAGATGATCAATGAAGAGAAAAAGGAGATCGCCAGTCTGGACGCGATACTGCAGCCCGGGGACAGGATAATAGATATACTCAAGTTGTTTCTGACCTATTTCCCCCGTGATGACGGATTCCAGCTTAAAAACATGGTCATAAACGAAAACGTGATCCGCATAGACGGTATGATCTCATCAAGCGCCAAAATAGACGAATTCAAAAACAAACTTCAGGAATCCAGGCAATTTGAATCGGTGAACCTCAATACCACCCTCAATAAGAAAAACGAGGTGAATTTTTCCATGGTAGTGAAAAAGAAAACCGTAAAACCGACCGAGGGGAAACCGGAATAAGGTAACCAGGAATGATCTCACTCAACCCCAGGGAAAAATTGCTGCTGAAAATACTTGCGCTGCTGGTAATAGTAGTAGCGGTGGTGTTCCTTGTCGTCCTTCCCGTTCTGGAATACCGCGGCAGGACCGAAAAAATATCGCGCAAGTATTCCTCTGACATACAACGGCTGGAGGCCCTCTACGAGGACTACCGTGAAATCAGGCAGCAGAAATCAAGGTACCAGTCGCTGCTTTCAATGAAGAACGAAAATATCACCTCACTGATTGAGCAATGGTCGAATAACTCAGGGGTCGCGCGCAACATAGCCTATGCCCGAAGGACCCAGAGTACCGTACAGAACAGGTATGTACGAATAACCACCGACATGAAACTTGACAGTGTTCCCATTCAGAACCTGCTAAGGTTCATTTACGAAATTGAAAATTCCACCCAGCTGGTCAAACTGAGTTACTTCCGTATATACCAGGGACTCAGGGGGGCCGATACCTATGACGTGATATTGAAAATCGACAGCTATGCACAGCAACAGCCATGATAAACAGGGAAACACTGAAACAAATCGCGCACAGGGCTTCTTTTTTACTCAAGAAGGGATTCGTAAAACTTAAGGAAATATGGAAACTCCCCTACGCAAAGACCTACATTTTACTGTCGGTCGTGTTGACCTTTTTTCTCATCACCGTCATGTTTCCTTACGATGTGCTGCTGCGTCAGCAGATACGTCGCATTGAACCGACACTTGGCCAGGGCGTATTCGTTGGTGATATAGATTTCAATGTTTTCAGGGATTCACATATCGATGAACTCTCCGTCGTTTTTCACAACAGGTCCGAGGCTTCGTTGAAAAACCTCAGCTTCAACTTTTCATACAACCCCTTTACTCTTTTTATGAAAAAGACGCTTAAAGGACGCTTCTCAGTGCAGAATTTCACCTATGAGTCAGGTGAAACCAGTGTTACCGCGGTAGCGAAATGTCTGCTCGATTTCAGATACAATCCCTCCTCCGGCATGCCTGAAAACGGGGAAATCAGGGCCTCTCTGAACAACGTGTCCATCACGGGCATCAACATTAAAGGATTCAATATGGCCCCGGTAAGGTTCACGCTCATCGATTCAGTCGCTGTTTTTCAGCGTGATGAAATCAGGGTCTCGAAAATTTCATTTACGGGAATCGACCTGACCGGAGAAATACGCGGAAGCATAAAGCCTTCAAGGGTACCGGGGAACTCCCTGCTGAACCTGGTCATTGAAATCGACACTAGATCCAAACTGCTGGAAGACTATAAGGTAATCCTCGGCTTTCTTCCAAAACCTTCGGGCAACAAGATTACCGTTCCTGTCGCCGGGACTCTCAGTAATCCAAAAATTCAATTACCCTCCGGGCAGAACACCGGGGAATGACCCCGCGGCTTTCCCATGAAAATTGAACTGGCTCAGCATTCGGGTTTCTGTATCGGGGTCAGGGACGCCGTTCTTAAAATCGTGAAAAACCTCAACGACACCGATGAAGAGATTTACGTATACGGCCCACTGATACACAATCCGCAGACCACAGAGATACTGGAGAAAAGAGGTCTTAAGACCATAAAGAGCCTGGATCACATCGATGGTAAAATCATCGCCATACGTACACACGGTATCCCGGTGGAGAACCTGCGCGATATTAAAAAGCGCGCCAAAAGATACATCGATCTGACCTGTCCCAGGGTCTCGAAGGTTCAGGGTCTGATTAAAAAATATTCCGGTAAAGGTTATTTCACCATAATAATCGGCGATGCCGATCATGCGGAGGTACTTGGACTCAAGAGCTATGCGGCATCCGGGGTCGTGGTAATATCAAAAACCGGTGATATCGACGGAATTCCTTCCGCAGAACGCTATATCATCGTGTCCCAGACCACCCAGGACAGCGAACGTTTCAACACCATCGTCGACAGTATCAGAAAGAAGTACCCCGATGTTCTCGTTTTCAATACCATATGCGATTCCACACATCTCAGGCAGGATGAAATCAGGGCCGGCATATCCAGGAACATAGGCGCCCTTATAGTGGTCGGCGGCAGGGACTCCGCCAACACCGCACGTCTTGTCCGGCTTGGATACGAGTGCGGCGTCAGGACCTTCCATATCGAATCAGAAAAAGAACTTTCACCTGAGGATTTCTCGGGCATCGATTACGTCCTGGTAACTGCGGGGGCGTCCACCCCCGGATGGATAATCAACAATGTGATGGAAAAACTGTATTCCATAAGAAATTCACGCAAGGGTCTGCCCGCGACCATACTGTTCAAACTGGCCGAGTACGCGTTGCGGTTGAACCTGCTCTCGGCCGTATCCGCGTTCTTCATCAACATGGTGGTCCAGCGTTACCTGGGAGCGGCGCCCGATATCATCGCCGCGTGTATCTCGGGGATGTATATATTCTCTATGTATACCATCAACAACTCAATGGAGATGGATACGCTTTTGACCCGCAATCCGCTTAAATACAGGCTCCAGAATGAATACCGCAGCATCCTCATGCCAGCGTCGGTTGTTACCCTCATCGCCTCAATTGTGCTGATGTTTCAATACGGCTACATGCTGTTTGTCGTCTATCTTTTATCGGTACTTCTTGGCTGCGTCTATTCAGGTTCCATGGTAAAAAGACTGGTACATGCCGTGAATATTCGGCTTTTCACCAGGCTTTACTATCTTAAAAACCTGGTTTCCTCACTGGGATGGGTGCTTTCCGCGGCGATTATCCCTGTCGCAATACACAGGGCTGACCCATGGTCGGCCGCGGCGCTTTGCATGCTGGTTTTTACCCTCACTTTTACGCGGGACCTGCTAATAGACATGATAGCCCTCCAGGGGGATCTGCTTTTCGGACGTCAGACCCTGCCCACATTTATCGGTACCGGAAAAACACGTCTAATCGCGGTAATACTGTCCGCAGTGACCCTGGCACTGTTCGCAAGCGTAACCGTATGGCGGGGAAACTATTATTATCTCCTTTTTATGCTTAACTGCATATACTTCCTGTTCATTTATATGGATACTGGTTCAAGGAATTACAGTATACAGCTGAGGCAGGAAATGCTTCTGGACGCGAATGCCGTACTGCTTATAGCGCTTTATTTTATAACTTCATCCCTGGGATAATGTACCGTCAACGGTAGGTGAGATCGTCTTTGTCCTGATATATGATAAATTCGATTTCGTCGAGTTTTTTGTTTTTTTCGGTGATTATTATCCGGTAATCACCCTCTTCATAGTCGTTGATTTCGCCGTATATGACTCTGTTCCGCGGGGTCATCGTTTCCATCCGGGCGTTTATCTCAACCCAAACCAGTTCCTTTTTGAGTACAATAACACCGAGGGCGCGGTCCTTTTTCAATTTTTGTAAGACATAGACCCATTTCACTTTGTCGGTTGTGGAAAATTCCGGTCGCGAAACCGCCTTGTGATAGCCGTCTTCCATGTTCTTTCTGAAGGCGAACTCTCCACGCTGAGCCGCACATGAGACCATGAAACCGGCCGCAAGCAGCGCCGGCAGAAGTACTTTAAAAGTCCCGTTAACGGAACTCATCTCATTCCACCTTGTACTGGTCCTTGTCCAGTTCTATTATTTTATCCCCGTTTTTCCCCTTATTCGCGAAAGAAGTGTCCTGGCGGGGTTCTTTCATTTTTCTTCTTACAATCAATACACCGCGCATAATATTGTAAATGAAATAGATTATGAAGAACAGAAACAGTATTTTAAGCAGATTCAGGAAAAACATTTTACCTCCGTTATGCAAAGACCGCTGACTGAAACGTCACCTGTGCCGGCCCAATCACCTGGGCTTGCGGGTTATTTTAACCGATACCGCTTCAGGGATGACCAGGCTGATGGTATAATCATCCTTACGGTTTTTCACTGTCGTTGTTACATTAAATAACTTTACCACAGTATCGCTGTTTACGCCGACGAAAAGCGCTGCCGGATCGAACTGTGAAAGATCTACATATGCGTCCACATCATCGGTCCCCACCTCATTTTCATTCTTTGCCGACTTGACGTATAGCGTCACCCTGTTCTCC
>CAZUXY010000110.1:0-4792 GCA_964624235.1 uncultured Leptospirales bacterium
TAATCATAAAGAAATCAAGGCGTGCTGGGTAACACAGAACAGGAAGGTTTACACTGAGTTAAAAACAAAAGGTTATCCTGTTGCCTTATTTTTTTCATTAAGCGGTCTTTACCATTCCATAAGATCCTTAATAGGTATAGTAAGCGTTGTTACCGAGGATGTCAACAGTATTGCTATGATGCGAGCGAAGATTATCCAGCTCTGGCATGCAATTCAGATAAAAGGATGGGAAGACGGCCGATACAACGAACCCTCGGAGAATCCCAGGTTAAGTGAGAGAATCCGCCTGTATCTTAACCGCTTTAATTATGTATTTGTATCATCAGAAAACCAAAGAAACATATTAAGCTGGTTATTGAACGTACAGAGGTCTAGAATAAAAATAACCGGGTTCCCCAAGACCGATGTACTTTTTAAAACAAAAAGAACTGCAAAGCGGTCCAGTACTAACATAAGTGATTTTACAGGTTTAAAAATACCTATGGATAAAAGGATCGTTTTCTATCTTCCGACTTTTAGGGATAAATATTTTAATAAAGTATATGATTTGTTTCATAGGTATGATTTTAATTTTGAATCTTTTGAAAAGCTTCTGCGACGTCACGATGCTGTATTAATAATAATGCCGCATTACCACTTAAAGGTAGATAAGAAGTTGCTCAATAAGGCGGATAAATCCGATACAATCTTTATGTATAATAGTTCCGCTCAAAACTTTGACCCTAATTCCATTCATCAGTTTATTGATATTCTTTTAACGGATTTTTCCAGTATTTATATCAATTTCCTAATACAGGACAGGCCGATAATATTTACTCCTTTTGATTATGACTTTTACACAAAGGAAGATTCGCATCTCGCTTTTGATTATTCCGATGTGACTCCTGGCCCCAAGGCCTATAACTGGAATGAGGTTAGACGACACCTCGATGATTTTTTGAGTGGGAAAGATATGTACAAGTCAGACAGAAAGCGAATTAGAAATATGTTTTTTAAGTTCCAGGATGGGAAAAGCAGTGAAAGAGCAGTCGCGGAGATTAAAAGAATAATAAATTTCAAGTAGATCATTAGATCTTAAATATTAATTCGAGCCGGGTGATTAGATGTGTGGAATTTGTGGTATGGTTAAGAAAAATGGATTGGGAGATTTTGATATTAAGGAACTGGAAGGAGTTAACGATGCACTGATACATCGAGGTCCTGATAGTCATGGTATGCACATATTTGAAAATTCAGCTCTTGCGATGAGGCGACTCAGTATTATAGATCTTGAATATGGGAATCAGCCGCTTTTTAATGAAACGGGAGAAATTGTTCTTATTGCAAATGCTGAAATTTATAATTATAAAGAGTTAAGGGAAAAACTGGAAAATACCGGGCATTTATACAGCACCAGTAGTGATTGTGAATCAATTATTCATGCATATGAAGAGTATGGAAACGATTTTCTTAATGAATTGCGAGGAATGTTTGCTTTTGCACTTCTAGATAAAAAGAATCGTAAGATTATTCTATGCCGTGATCGAATTGGTGAAAAACCTCTCTATACGTATTTCAATGAAATGTCATTCTGTTTTTCATCTGAATTAAAATCTATATTGAAATTCAGTCATATCAATCTGGATTTAGATCCTGTATCGATTAATCAATATTTCCATTTTGGGTATGTGCCTGAACCTGGTACACCTGTTTGTGGTGTAAGCAAACTCCCAGCTGGGTGTTATTATGAAATTGGTTTAAAGGATTTTAACTACACGTTGAAAAGATACTGGAGTTTGGATAATTCAAGTGATGTGGAAAGTGAACCTGTTGAAGGTATATATAATGAACTGAATTCCGTGATGGATATAATATTAAGGAGTGATGTTCCCGTTGGAATTTCGCTCAGCGCAGGTGTAGATTCCAGCGTTATTGCCTGTATGATGGCGGACAGGCATCCGGCAGGGCTGCAGGCTTTCACAGTGGGATATACAGACTATTCAGGATTTTGCGATGAGAGTGAGGAAGCAAGAAATCTATCGGAGAAATTGAATATCCCTTTCAATAAGGTTGAATTATCGGTCAGTGATATGATCGAAGCTTTCGAGGAAATGAATTACTATCGTGACGATCCAATAGCTGATATTTCTGGTAGTTGCTATTATGCCGTAATGAAAAAGGCAAAGGAGAAAAATGTACCCGTTATTTTACAGGGACATGGTGGGGATGAATTCTTCTGGGGATATCCATGGTACCATAACGTGGCAAAAAATTACAGGGAATGGAAGACAACACATAATAGTAAGTTTTTAAAGAAAATTCTCTGGAGTGCGCGGTATATCTGGAAACAACTGCTGAGCTGTCGTGGTATTTTTTTCATGCCATCCAAAGGAAAATTGAAAAAATGGATTCAAAAAAAAGCCGGCATCAATGATTTCATATATTTTTTTCGGATTTATTGGAATCATGTAAGATTGTTTTTCAAGGGACGAATGCCTTTCTGGGAGAATACTCCGGACTATAACGATGCATTGTTGAATATCAGCAAATACTACAGTAAAAATTTTAATAGAAGTATAAAACGTGCAAAAAATGGATGTTTGCCGGAAGATCTTTTCTCTGTTTCACTGGAAAGCGATTCCTGGAAAACAGATATCATCAGAGCAATGGTCAATTCTTACCTCGTGGAAAATGGGATTGCGCAAACCGACAGGCTCAGCATGGCGAATTCAATTGAGTTAAGGCTTCCCTTTGTCGATTACAGGTTAATTGAGAAACTGAACGGTTTTAGAAAGATTTATGATGATGTGTCATTACCGGCGAAACAATGGCTTAAAGACGTCGTCTTAAAAATTATTCCTCCGGAGGTTCTGGAAAAACCTAAACGGGGTTTTTCACCACCGAGCCATCTCTGGATGGACGCCCTCTATCAGAAATATGCCGGCTATTTGCTGGATGGTGAACTGGTTCAAAGATCGGTCTTAAGCAGGAAAGGCGCAAAGAAATTGAATGAGAGAAAATGCAGAAATGACGGTGTATTCTCACTTTGCTATAAAGCTCTTGTGCTTGAACTCTGGTTGAGGTCTGTAATACAGAAGCTTGATACCCATTCGATAAAAAATAACTGAGATCACGATAAACAATGAATTATGCACCTGTTGTATTATTTGTTTATAAAAGACTTCATCATGTAATGATGACGGTTGATTCATTAAAGAAAAACTTATATGCTGAAAATACCGACCTTATAATATATTCTGATGGACCGAGGGAAGAGAATGAAGCAGAAGCGGTAAGCAGTGTACGGCGTTTCCTTAAAAAAATATCCGGTTTTAAAAGCATTGAGATCAAAGAGCGGGAAAGCAACTGGGGGCTTTCGAGATCGATAATAACCGGTGTATCCGAAGTGGTAGACATGCACCGGAGAATAATTGTCCTCGAAGACGATATGGTAACGTCGCAGTATTTTTTGAAATTCATGAATGAAGCCCTGGAAACATATGAAAATGATGATGATGTAATAAGCGCACATGGGTATATTTTTCCTCTTGGAAAGGAACTGCCGGAGACTTTCTTTTTAAAGGATCCGGGATGCTGGGGCTGGGCTACATGGAAAAGGGGATGGGACCTGTTCGAACCCGATGGGCAGAAATTACTTGAAGGCTTGCGAAAGAACAAGCTCCTGAAAAAATTTGATTATAACAAGAGCTATCCTTATAGTCAGATGCTGATCGATCAGATCAACGGTAAAAACGACTCCTGGGCGGTTCGCTGGTACGCTTCCGCACTGTTGAAAGATAGGTTAACGCTATATCCCGGAAGATCTCTGGTCCATAACACCGGTAATGATTCCACCGGTGTTCATAGCGGGAGTACCAGTTGCTATGATACATTTGTATCAAATGAACCGGTTTCTGTTATTAAAAAAAGAGTTACAGAAGACCTGTTTATAAGAAGTCAAATTCAAAAATATTTTTCTAACACAATCATAAAACACAATATTTCAAAGTTTAGAATAAATATAAATAATATATCTAAATTGTTTAGATCAATGTTTAAAACAAAGAAAATTTTAAAAAAGAAGGATTTAAAAGCTTATGAATCCTTTGAAGAAGCAAGATTATATTCTAAAGGTTATGATTCTTGCGAAGCACTTGAGAAGACAAAAAGATCAATGCTAAAAGTGAAGGAAGGAAGGGCGATATATGAAAGAGATTCCGTACTATTTGATAAGGTTCAATATTCATGGCCTTTATTGGCTTGTATTATGTGGATCGCCTCACAGAATAATAATTCACTGAACCTGATTGATTTTGGTGGAGCATTGGGAACAACCTACTATCAAAATAGAAAGTTCCTGAATACACTTGAAAAATTACAATGGAATGTTATTGAACAAGAAAATTATGTTTCATGTGGTAAAAAATTTTTTGAGACAGAGTTCCTAAAATTTTATAATAATATTGCTGATTGCATTTCAGATAATAATCCCAATCTTATAATACTATCAGGAGTATTACAGTATCTTACTGATCCTTATAGTTTTTTACAGGATCTTTTTAATAAGGATTTAGAATTTATTATAATAGATAGAACATCCTTTTCGTCGCTACCTGAATCGTATGTTGGCATTCAAAAAGTTAATCCAGTAATTTATGATGCTTCCTATCCGATTTGGTTTTTTAATTATGAAGAGTTTACTACATTTTTTAGCAATAAATATATTCTTATAGAAGAATTTGATTCTTTTGACAAATTGGAGTATCCTTCTTTTTTTAAGGGATTTATCTTTAAAAAAAAGATTAAAGAAAAA
>CAZUXY010000111.1:0-4627 GCA_964624235.1 uncultured Leptospirales bacterium
AAGGGGAAGAGAAAGAACGCGGCGAACTGATGCTTGACCTTCTGACTCCCGTCGCTAAAACCTATCCCTCGGAGATGGGGATACTCTCGGTCAGCCAGGGATTGCAGTGCCTCGGCGGTTACGGCTACTGCGACGAGTTTCCCCTGGAACAGTATTACCGGGATATCCGGATCCATCCGATCCACGAGGGGACGACCGGTATCCAGGGAATGGACCTGCTGGGCCGCAAGGTGATCATGAAAAACGGCAGGGCCATGCAGCTGTTCCTCGAAGAACTGCGGAAGACGATGCAGGAAGCGCGTTCAGGCGGGGAACTGGCGGCTGAAGCGGAGGCGCTCGAAACCGCGCTGAAAAAGCTCGAAGAGGTTACCACCCGCCTTGTCGGTATCGCCATGGAGGGAAAGATAGAGCTTTTCCTCGCCGATGCCGCCCTCTATCTGGAGCTTTTCGGCATCATAAGCGTCGCTTGGCAGTGGCTGCGCCAGGGACTTGTAGTCGTGAAAGCGCTGGGCGCGGGCCCCGGTGTAAACGACGCCAATTTTTACCAGGGCAAACTCGCAGCCTGCCGGTTTTTTTTCGAATACGAGCTTCCTAAAACAGAAGGTCTGTCGCGGCGGCTGATGAAAGGAGACGGGCTTACCGTCAACATGAAACCGGAATATTTCGAGGATTAATATATCAACGCAAAGGCCGTGGATCCGCAATAAGAAGCGTGCCGGGCCCGACAAACCGCGAGGTTCCCATGAACTACACCACGATAATGTATGAGGAAAAAGAATCCATAGGACTTCTGACCCTCAACAGGCCCAAATGCATCAATGCACTCAACAAGGCCATGATCGAAGAGCTCGAACACCTGCTGGACGCGTTAGTAAAAAGCGAGACCGCCCGGGTGCTTATCATTACCGGTGCCGGGGAAAAGGGGTTCTGCTCGGGACTGGACATGAAAGAGACGGCGAGCTCCCTTTTGGAACAGGCGCCTGAAATCATTTACCGGTACCAGTCCCGCACCTCAATGCTCTACTACAAGCTCCGCCGCATACCGCAGCCGGTCATCGCCGCGGTGCACGGCAGCGCCTCGGGTGCTGGTTTTTCCTTCGCCATGGCGGCCGACGTGCGCATCATCACACCTGAAGCGCGGTTCAACGCGGCCTATATCAACATCGGCCTGGGGGGCGCCGACCTGGCAAGCTCTTACTTCCTCCCGAAGCTTATCGGGTCAGGACGGGCAAACGAGTTGCTGCTGACCGGTGAGTTCATGTCGGCCGGGGAGGCGCTTGCGCTCGGGTTCGCCAGCCGTGTGGTGCCACGGGAAAAACTCATGGACGAGGCCGGCGCCTGCGCCCGCAGCATGACGGCCAAGAACCCCGTGGGGCTGTGGATGACGAAAGAGGCCATCAACCAGAACCTCGACGGTGCGTCCCTGGAACAGGCCCTGCACCTTGAGAACCGCAACCAGGCCTTCATGATAACCGCAATGAAGGTGCCGAAACCGCAATGAACCAGGCGCTCGCCCGGGAAATCGGCCGCATCTTCAACCCCCGCTCCGTGGCGGTGGTAGGTGTGAGCGGCCGCAGCAATCGCCTGGGAAACCTGTTGCTGTACAGTCTCATTGACATGGGATTCAAGGGGCCCCTGTACCCGGTCGGTCCCGGCGGCGAAAGCGTTATGGGACTTACCGCCTGTGGCAGCATCACCGACATCGACGGCCCGGTGGACCTGGTAATCATCTCGGTACACCCGGACCGGGTGGAGGCGGTGCTGGAGGACTGCGTGCGCAAGGGGGCCAGGGCCGCCGTGCTCTTCAGTTCGGGTTTCCGCGAGATGGGAGAGGCGGGACGTGAAAAGGAGAGAAAGATCGTCGAAAAGGCCCGCTCCGGTGGCGTGCGGATAATCGGGCCCAACTGTATGGGACTCTATTCGCCGGCGGCAGGACTCTCGTTTTTCCCCGGCATGCCGAAGGACCGTGGGAGCATCGCCTTTATTTCGCAGAGCGGGTCCCTTGCCAATATTCTGGGTCTGTTCTCGGTGGAAAGGAGCGTGCGATACTCGAAGATGATCAGCGTGGGCAACGCCGCCGACCTCGAGGTGTGCGATTTTCTTGAGTACCTGGGACAGGATGAAGAAACCGGCGTGATCGCCCTTTATCTTGAAGGTCTGGAGGACGGTCGCCGGTTTCTGGATCTCTGCAGGGAAATAACCCCCCGGAAACCGGTCGTGCTCTGGAAGGTGGGAAACACCGAGGGGGGAAAGAAGGCGGCCGGCTCACATACCGGTTCCCTGGCGGGGGCCGAGCATATCTGGGAGGGCGTCTCACGCCAGGCGGGGCTCCTCCGTGTTGATAACCTGAGCGAACTTCTGGGCTATTTTACCGCGCTCCAGAGTGCCCTGCTCCCCGGCGGCAACCGGGTGGCGATCCTTTCGGGCCCCGGAGGGCCGGCCGTGTCGGCCGCCGACGCCTGCGAAAAAGCGGGGCTCAAACTGGCCGTACTCGCTGCGGAGACCCGGACGAAACTTGCCGGGTTCGTCCCTGAGTTCGGCGCCGGCACCGGCAACCCGGTGGACCTCTCACTCACCTCTTCCTTTGACCTGACCATGTATCCACGGGCCACCGGGATCTGCGGTCTGGACCCGGGCGTGGATATGCTGCTGGAATACATCCCCGTGATGCGCAAAGAGATGATGGAGGGGATCATAGCCGCGGCGGAGGTAACCGGTAAGCCCGTCGCCGTTATTACCAGCCCCGAATTCTCGGCCATAGAGACGCCGGGGGGAACGCTCTTCGGTTCCCTGTCCCGCGACGATCTTAAGTCGTTGCTTGCGGCCATGTACGCCGCCGGTGTTTCGGTGCATGCCGACGAGCAGGAGGCAGCGAAAGTACTGAGCGGGCTCCTGTGGTACCGGCGCTTCCGGGAAAGGGCGGGGACGGAACACTCCGCATGAATAACGCAGGGAGCATACAGTTATGACAGGTATATTGAAACTGCTCTGGGTCATCTTCTGGGCTGCCCTTGCCACCCTGGTGTTTTTCGTTCCCATGACCCTGGCGGCGCTCTTCAGCCGCACGGGAAACCTGGCGTTCACCATATCACGGGGATGGGCCTACATCATGGCGCGGGCAATGGGGCTCAGACTGAGCATAAGGGGCAGGGAAAAAATCGCTAAAGGGCAGACTTACGTCATTATCTCGAACCATCAGTCCCACACGGACATACTGGCCCTGGTGCTGAAACTGGGTATCCAGTTCCGGTGGATTATCAAGCGCGAACTGCTGAGGATACCGCTCTTCGGGTGGGCACTCTACAGCGCACGTAACGTGTTTATCGACCGCTCAGACCGCGAGAAGGCAGTACAGACCATCCATGAGGGACTGGACCGGCTGCCGCCCGGGGTAAGCGTGCTTTTCTTCGCCGAGGGTACCCGCTCGGCCGACGGCGCCATTGGGCCCTTTAAGAAAGGCGGCTTCATCATGGCGGTGGAGAAGGGCATTCCCCTGCTGCCGGTTACAGTCAACGGAAGCCGCCGCGTACTCCCCAAGGGCAGCGTTGCTTTCCGTCCAGGCCCCATAGAGGTGGTCGTGGGGGAACCTGTCGATACCGCGAAATACGGTCATGAGACCCTCGAATCCCTGATGGCCCTCACACGGGACATCGTAAAGGCCAACCATAATCCCGTATTTCCCTGATATCTCCCGACATCCTTGTTCCCCGGGAAACGGCTTTAAGAGATGATCAGGCATCTCAGTGAATAGCGGTTTCAATACTCCTTAAAACCGCGTCAACATTAGACATTATTCCTGTTATCAGGTCTCTGGATTTTTCTATTTTCTTGACCATGCCGGCGACCTGGCCCGTGATAATCCCGCCAGGGTATATTTCCTCTTTTATCACCCTCGCTTTCAATCCTGTGTTCAAACTTATTATCGTGTCGGTTTCCCTGGCGTGTAAAATGCCCTCCTTCCATTCCTTCGCCGCAGAACTTTCCTCACTGGCCTCAAATACCGTGCCCATCTGTACGCCCTGAGCTCCCAGGGCGAGGCAGGCGATGAGTCCCCGCGCGTCGGCGACACCGCCCGCCGCCACCACGGGAATGTCGACGGCATCTACCACCAGAGGAATGAGTACCAGCGTCGATACTATATCCCGGGCCGCGATGCCTCCGCTCTCCCCTCCCTCGGCGATCAATGCGTCGAACCCCATGGCTTCTGTTTTCTTCGCCTGCTCTGAGGTCGAAACAACATGGAGTGCGGTGATTCCTGCTTCCTTGATCCGGTTGATCACCGGTTTTGGGTTTCCGCCGCCGGTAACGACGATTTTCACACCTTCATCTGTGATTATCTTCAACCGTTCATCGGCATCGCTCATGTACAGGCCCAGATTGACGGCGAAGGGCCTGGCGGTTAAATCTTTGGTTTTCTTAATCTCATCATGCCATCGTTTAATGTCGAACATCTGTCCCAGTGTTCCCAGTCCGCCCGAGTTTGATACGGCGGCGGCCAAAGAGGAAAACGATATCTCAAGCATCCCTCCCTGAATGATCGGATAGGTTATTCCCAGCATGCGGGTCAAACGGTTATTCATGGCATACCTTCTTAATATAAAAAGTTCTTTACAATGAAAAACATCCA
>CAZUXY010000112.1:0-3331 GCA_964624235.1 uncultured Leptospirales bacterium
TTCAGGGGAACTGGTTCATGGCCCTGTCATCGTTCCGAATCCCCGAAGGGGTGAGGAATCTTGACTTCTACTCAGTTGCGTACAGGTAAACTGAACATTTGAACTGATAAGACGTAGAGACCACCAAGGTTTGAAATATTTCTCAGAGAGTAATTTCCCTGGCTTAGAGATAAAATGCAATCAGCACCTCTGTATAAAAACCATATCTTCTCTTTTCTTTGCGCTCTTCGCGCCTTGGCGGTTTGAACCTTTGATAAGTAACTGTTGCATTTAGTTTACTTAACATTGGAACCGCAAAGGCGCGAAGGACGCAAAGGTTTTGGTGGTTCTCTTAAAAGCAATCTCCCTTATTAAGAATATACACGGCCACCGGTACTTTCTGACTGAAACTCCGGCCGCTCTTCTCGTCTTTCACGCCTTCGTTACGGCCATAGTACAGTGCCCGCGGAACACCCTCCGGCGTGCGCGTAAGGAATTGAAGCCCCTGTATTAAACGGGTGTTCAAAACCCTCTGCGTTAATTTGTTGTGTTACGCACATTATTCTGTATAATAAAAAACACAGCCGCGTTTTTATCCGGTAACGAGGAGCACAGGAATGACTGTTTTCACGCTGCCCCTTTTCTTCGCGGGTACCGTTCTGCTGATAGCGGGCGCGAAGTGGCTGGTGAACGGCGCGTCGGGCCTGGCCGCGAAGATCGGCATCCCGCCGCTGGTGATAGGACTTACCGTGGTAGCTTTCGGCACCAGTTCGCCCGAGATGGCCGTATCGGTCCATTCCTCGCTGGCGGGTCAGAGTAATATCGCCCTGGGCAACGTGATGGGCAGCAACATCATCAATGTTCTGCTCATCCTGGGGCTTTCGTCGATAATCAGGCCGGTGATAGTACAGAAGCAGCTTATTCGTTTTGACGTGCCGGTTATGATCGGCATATCCCTGGCGTTGTACCTTATGGCGCTCGACGGCCGTATCGGGCGAGCGGAGGGCCTGGTACTGCTGGCGGGCAGCGTCATCTATACCTTCGTACTCATAAGAAAAAGCCGCGCCGTGAACGGTCAAAACGGCGGACAGAAGCACGGCCGGCGTCACACCCCGGGCGCCGCGACGGGCCGTACTGTCGTGATTATGCACACGGGAGCGGTCCTGGCCGGACTGGTGCTGCTGGTGCTCGGATCCAGGCTGCTGGTGGACAGCTCGGTAGCAATCGCCCGGTGGCTGGGCCTGAGCGATCTCATCATAGGACTCACGATCGTCGCCGCCGGGACCTCGATGCCCGAGGCGGCCACCTCGGTCGCCGCTGCCGTAAAGGGGGAAATCGACATCGCGGTGGGCAACGTGGTCGGCAGCAACATCATTAATATAGTCGGGGTGGCGGGGCTGAGCGCCGCCGTAATACCGTCGGGGCTTCCCGTTTCCGAGGCGGCGCTGGGATTTGATCTGCCGGTGATGGTGGTGGTCGCGTTCGCCGCGCTGCCGGTTTTTTTTACCGGCTACCGTATAGCGCGCTGGGAGGGATGGGTCTTCCTGGGATACTACCTGGCCTACAATGTATACCTGTTTTTAAACGCCGCCGAACACGACACGCTCCCCATCTTCAACACGGTTGTGCTGTGGTTCGCCGCACCGCTCACCCTGGCGACAGTGGGTATCGCCGTATTCAGGGAACTGCACCGCCGGGCGCGACCGCCCCTTTAGATCCTTCGTGTGTACAGCGTGGAGGGAAACTCCATCACGCAGGAGATGCCGTAACGCGCGGTGAACTCAACGGCGCCCTTCATCTGCTTTTCCACGATGGTATACACCATCGGCAGTCCGAAGGTCATCTGGCCCCTGAAATCGAAACCGGCGGGCACGCCCGCGCCGTTATCGGCGTATTCAAAGCGGATATGCCCGTTGCCCTGCGCGGTCAGTGATATCGTTATCGTCCCGCCCGCGCCGCCGGGAAAGCCATGGCGCAGGCTGTTGGACACCAGTTCGTTCAGCACGATGCCGAAGGGTACGGCCGTATCGATAATGACCTTCACGGGCTCGATCGTTATATCGCAGGCGATCCTCTCCCCCGGCCCTTCCCGGGAATCAATCGACGAGGTGACGAATTCCTCGATGTAGTTTTTAATGTCGATGCTCGAAAGATCATCTGACCGGTACAGCAGGCGGTGCACCAGCGCGATGGAGAATATTCTGCCCTCCATGTCATCGGCGAATTTCACGGTCACCGGGTCACCCGTCATCTTCGCCTTGATAGAGAGAAGTGAGCGTATCACGCTCAGGTTGTTGTTGATGCGGTGATGGAGTTCGTGCAGCAGCCTCTCTTTTTCATCCAGCGACGACTTCAGCCTGTCCTCCCTGGACCGCACCTCGGCGACGGCGCGCCACAGCTTCTGATTGTTTTCGCTCAGCTGCCGCGTACGCGTGTTCACCTGCCATCGCAGCAGGGTGGTTACCCCAAGGAGGAGCACCAGCACCAGGCCGGCCGCCGCCAGCGCCCACATTACATAACGGGGCATGTATAACCGCGGCTTTTTATGTATCCATCGCTCCAGCGACCGGTAATACACCGAGCCGCTGTCGTTCAGGTACCCGCTCATGTAAATGTCGATGACGGCCAGCAGGTCACGGTTGCGTCCCCTGGGGGCCGCGAAATGCAGCGTGGTTATGTTCAAGAGCAGAGGTGTGGGCTCGAGTTTTTCGCTCATACGCGCATAGGCGTGAAAACGGTCCACCACCAGGGCGTCGGCCCTGCCCGATTCCACCGACGCGACGGTCGCCCTGTAGTCGCGCAGGGCGATCAGCTCGAAACGAAGTTTCAGCCTTTCGCGCAGATCTACGCAGAACTGCTGCTGGTACGATCCTTCGAGCACCGTGATCTTTTTGCCGTTGAGATCGGCGAATGACATTATGGGCTTCCCCCGGCGGGCGTACACCTGTATCCACGACGGCAGCACCGTAATGCGGTTGAAGTCGAAGAGCTGTTTTCTCTGTTCAGAGTACGCCACGTCGGGCATAAGGTCTATTTCGCCCTTTTCAAGGCGGTCCAGGTTCGCCTCCCAGGTGTCGCCGACGTATTCCAGGTTCCAGCCTTCCTCAGCGGCGATGTCGTTGAGTACATCGATAAAGATGCCGCGCGGGGTGCCACTCCCGTCAACCGACACCTTGGGCGGATTATCGTATACCCCCACCCTCACCGTTCTCGCGCCGGCCGCGCCGTGATCCAGTATCACCGTCGCGAAGAGCGCGGCGCATATCCACAAAAGTTTAGGGTAAAAGGCGAAGGAGTACTTCGGTACAGGCGGTCTCATAGCTGGGTTTTCCCGGGCGCCGTTTCAGATAAC
>CAZUXY010000112.1:3431-4622 GCA_964624235.1 uncultured Leptospirales bacterium
ACTTCGGTACAGGCGGTCTCATAGCTGGGTTTTCCCGGGCGCCGTTTCAGATAACGCGGGCGCCCCTGTTGTAATTTATTTTACACCCGCATTTCTACATCCATTGTATATACAATACTTTCTATTAAATCAATACATTTTTTTAGTGTGGAGGGGTGAGGAATCCTGTCGTGTGACAATTAGATTTCTCCTCCCTGTACGTCGGCCGGCTAACGACGCGACCTCGTGTCGCAATGCCGGCACTAGGCCATCCGTGGCCGTCGCCTCACCCCCGGCCCCTCTCCTTCGCAAGGCGAGGGGAGATTGTTCCAGGGGACCGGTTCATGTCCCTGTCATTTGGAATCCCCGAAGGGGTGCGTCCGTTCATGCGCATCTGACAGGCAGGATGCCCTCATGCCCGCCCGTCAGAAATAGTCGTCGATATGGGCCAGCATCTGCCGGGCGTGGCGCTGAAAGTGTACGTTCCAGGGATAGGGACTATCGGCCCTGCGGGGATCCCGGGATATAACCCATTCCAGGTCTTTTTTGAAACCCTCCCTGTTCTTCGTGCGCGTATGAAGATAGCGCGCCCGGCAATATTTGATATAGAGCCAGTTGGGCCCGGCCTTTACCGCCCGGTCGAAATACTCCCCTGATTTTTTCAGGTCGCGTCCGAAGAGCTTCGGGATGCTGGCGTAATACGTGGCCCATGCGCAATAGGGATGGCCGCCGCCCCATTCGGGGTCTGCCTTTATCATCAGGGCAAGCAGGTTACGGCAGCCGCGGGCCCTGCCGAGGGACATGAGCTTCTGGATGCCGTTCATGCAGAAGGTGAACTCGCCTCCCATGTTGTTGTACCAGTAATACATGGCTTCGATCTCCCCGGCCCCCAGGGCCTTGCAGGCCTCGAAGGGGTCTTTGCCCGCGTCTATGAGCTTTCTGAACCCGGGGTTGCGGTACAGGGCGCGCTCGCAGGCCAGCCTGCCCTTTGTGTAGGACTTTTTTTTCTCCTCACTCCCCTCCGCATAGGCGTCGGCCATGAGCAGGTAATACCGGCCGAGTTGCCACAGGGCCTCGTAGTTCATCGGGTCGATCCCGGTGATCTCTTCCAGGGTGCCGATGAGCCCGAGCACCTTTGCACGGTCGTCGGCGTTCGCCAGCTGCCGGTGGAATTTCGCGAACAGCGGCCGCAGGTCAACTTTTTGGGCTGGC
>CAZUXY010000113.1:0-4493 GCA_964624235.1 uncultured Leptospirales bacterium
CCCTTTTCTTCGAACAACGGTGTCCATAATTTACGGTCCGTACTGGCCTCAATATAAAAACTTTCAGGGAAACCGTGAGGGGAAGTCGAAGCGGACCTTATACCCAGCCGGTTTATATAGAATACATCTCCGAGATCCAGATTGACGGATTCACGAGAGGTCCCGGTCTTGAAGTCCGCCTCCCAATAGGTGCTGTGATCTCCGTCGAGAAGTTTGGAAGCATTATGGTCATAAGACGAATGCGAACTTACCTCTACACTGTCGATTCCCCGTATCCCCACCGAGAACCGTCCTATCTCCGCAAAGTACTTGGTCCCGGTTTTCCTTGGTTTAACGATAAGCAGTTTAATGAACCTTGCAGGGAACAGCGGCAGGGTCGCGGTATATATTCCGTTGTCTTCCAGTTCGTATTTCCGTTCGGTTTTCAGCACTTTCCATTCTCTGCCGTCTATGCTTGCCTCGAGACGGAAATCCGAAGGGAAAGCGTGCTTCCCTGTAGGGGACGGAGTAATTTCGATATAATCAACGGGTACTGTTTCCGCATAGT
Organism: uncultured Leptospirales bacterium; assembly: GCA_964624235.1. Lineage (GTDB taxonomy): Bacteria > Spirochaetota > UBA4802 > UBA4802 > UBA5368 > CAZUXY01. Next base: position 548 of record CAZUXY010000113.1, read on the forward strand.
CGATTATGAAAAATTCCTGATTCAGGGATGTGTTTTTCTGACTGCTCCAGTGTCCTTCTGTGGTCAGCACCCTGTCTATGGACACCGAGTCATCCAGCTGGCTCGAAAATGCCGTGACACTGCCCTGATAAAAAATCCTGCGGCTGATGGTATAATACTTCATCATCACACTCCCAACAAAAATGTAGTAAATGATGTCGACTGCCAATGGATGATTGTCAAATATTTTATTAATCGCTAAAAAGTGGTTGATTTAGCCCTGAACGTGTTACCTTATATGAAAGTTGTGCACAACATACATTCACTCGTATGATCCATTACCGGTACGAATGGAATATATGGAGTATATAGAAGAGAAAACGCCTTACGGCATCGTCATCAAGGTGCTCCTGAAAAAGTGGACCTTCCTCGCGTTCGACAGGAAAGGCGGATCGATTTATGCCGATGATGCCGGGTTGAAGGTGCTGCATAAGATACCCATGATCACGTTCGTGGGAGCAAACTTTCAGATTAAAAACACCAAGGGTCCCGATCTTTCCTTTTTGAAAATCACCAAAAATCAGATCGTGATCCCCTATACCGACCTTGAAAACAACAACCGCCGCTACCTTTTCATACATACCCTGTCCAAACTGGACCTCATACCCGTGCGTCTTATGCAGCTTAGAGACATCGCCCAGCTTGTAAGGGAAATCGAATCCGGGACAAAACCCGATTACATCGTCGTGAACAAAACCATAACCAAGAACGATATCATCATCATCAAAAACCGCTACGCCGAAGCCAGCATAATACTGGCCGATAAATCTAACGAAACCACGGCAGCAGAGGACGGCGATATCGCGCTTCAATCCCCCGACGAGGGCCGTGCCGTCGACCTGGTCGCGGACATCAATATCAATATGATGTCGAACAATCCCGTATTTCTCGCAAGAGTCCACCTTCGCGAAATGGAACTTTCCAAGGTCAACCAGCTCATACTGGATTTCGACCTTTCCACTACCGAGGCTGAATACATACTGAGCTTCATACATACCATGCTGAAAAAAGAGGAGAGTGCGGAGATCAGGAAGAATTTGCAGAAACTCGAAGCCATCAAAGATTCGCTGAACTTTTACGTCACCCTTTTAAACAGAGACGCCGCGGGCGTTAAAAAGATACTGGAATCGCTCTCACCCGACGCGAATCTCGCCTCTTACACAACGCTGACGGCGAAGGTAAAGTTACTGTACCCCGGCACCGACGATCAACTGCTCTTCACAGAATTCGAAAACCTCATCTGGGAAAAGAAAGAGAAGAGCGACGATTCCAGATGAACAAGGCATTTTGCACTCCCCCTTCCAGACCACACGTGGTGAGCGCGGCAGTGTTGCGAATTCTTCTGTGCGCGGTATTGACGCTTTTCGTCACCTTCAACACGACAGCCGGGGAAAATAAGCACCCGCGACGTGACCGGAACTGGTACAGTGTCTATTTCACCTCTCCCGGGAAGAATGCGCCCGCTCCCACGGAGAATCCGCAAACGGCCCTGGTGACCGTGATTAACGGAGCACGAAGGAGCTTTCACGGCGCCTTTTACAAAATTTCATCACCCGAGGTAGCCGCCGCACTGATCAAAGCCCACCGGCGCGGCATCGATGTGGGTATAGTCACGGAAAGCGATAACCTCGGCACTCCCCAGATACACGAGCTCCGAAACAGCGGTATCAGAATAGTCGCCGACCGAAGAAAAGGACTTATGCACCATAAATTCGCCGTAATCGACGGCGAGTCGGTATGGACGGGTTCGTACAATCTTACGCCGAAAGGCGCGTTCAGGAACAATAACAACAGCATCCATATCAGGTCATCAGCGCTGTCAGCCGTCTATACTGTTGAATTCATGGAAATGTTCCGGCAGGGCGTCTTCGGCAACCGCCGGGAAACGGGAGTGCTTCCGCTTCTGACGAACCGGCATTACGTGGAAATCGAGGGCACCCCCGTAAACGTGTATTTTTCGCCCGAAGACCGCATTGAGCGTATTTTAATCAAACGTTTACGTAAGGCACGCCATTCGGTGTACTTCATGGCGTACGCTTTCACCAGCGGCCCCCTGGCTGATGAACTGATACAGTTGCATAAAAAAGGTGTATCGGTCGGCGGCATATTCGAAAAATCGGGAACCGCCGCCCGGCAGACGCAATACGTCAAGTTGAAGCTGGAGGGCGTACCCGTATATCTCGACAGGAACCCCGATTCCATGCACCACAAGGTCATTATCATTGACGAAGAAACCGTAATCACCGGTTCATACAACTTCAGCCGCGGCGCCGACAGGAAAAACGATGAGAACATACTGATCATCCTCAACAGGGAGATCGCGCGGCTCTATTTAGAGGAGTATAAACGGCTGCTCGGCAAAAGATAACGCGCCCGCCGCAAGCGGCGTTCAACCATATGACCGGTTGATTCAGAGATTAAGTATTTTACCAGGGTGTCACCCATGCCGCTTAAAGTTTTCGAAACCTTTTACTCGCTTCAGGGTGAAACCACCCGTGCGGGATATCCTTCCTTTTTCATACGCCTTGCCGGCTGTAATCTGGCCTGCGCGTATTGCGATACCCCCGGCGCCAGGAGCGGAGGTTTTGAAACGAGTGTCGACCCCCTCCTCGATGAACTCGGCCTTTACCCCTCGAGCCATCACGTCACCATTACCGGCGGAGAGCCCCTTCTGCAGGAGGAGGTGTACATCCTCATCGCCCGCCTGCTGGAAAAGAAGCATAAAGTCCAGATCGAGACCAACGGCAGCATCCCGCTCGACAGGCTCCCGCCGGAAGTAAGGAAGATCGTGGATGTCAAGACCCCGTCGAGCGGTGAGGCCGGCTCATTCAGAATGGAAAACCTCGGGCTGATCGGTCCCGACGATGAACTGAAATTCGTGATCTCCGATGACATCGACTACAGGTTTTCCGCGGATTTTGTGAAAAAAAATCTTGAAAAATGCGCCGCTACCGCGAACTTTTCACCTGTGTATGCCGCTATGGACATGACACGGCTGGCCGGCCTTATCCTGGATGACGGCCTGCGTGTAAGATTGAACCTGCAGCTGCATAAGATACTCTGGCCCCGGGGCGAACGGGGATGAATTACAAGGAACCGGTACCGCGATGGATTATATAGGAAACATCATAAGACCCCCGAGTGAAGCGTACAGCATGATTATTCAGGTAACGGTGGGGTGCTCCCACAACATGTGCACCTTCTGCGGCACCTACAAGGGACAGCCCTATTTTATCAAAGACCTGGACACGATAAAAAGGGACATAGACGAGATGTCATCCTTGCGATACGGATTTCGCCGCGCTTTCCTCGCCGACGGTGACGTGCTCATTCTCCCCACTGAAACGCTGCTCGAAATAATCGGGTATATACAGAGGAAAAATCCCGGCATAGAGCGCGTCGGAGTGTACGGCAATACCAAGGCCATTCTGAAAAAATCCCCGGATGAACTCAAAGCACTTCGGAATGCTGGACTGGGTATAGTCTACCAGGGCATTGAGAGCGGCAACCGGGAAGTGCTGCGCCGTATCAGGAAGGGCGCCTTTCCGCACCGCCAGAAGGAAGCCGCAGAGAAGATCAAATCTGCAGATATGCTGCTTTCCCAGACCGTCCTCCTGGGCATAGGCGGCACCGAACTGAGCACCGAGCATGCCGTCGATACCGGGAAGCACCTCGGGGAAATGTCACCCGACTATGCGGGTGCGCTCACGGTAATGCTGCTGCCCAACACCGGTCTCTACCGTGACTACCGCAACGGCACCTTTAAACTTCCCGACAAGTTCGGACTGCTGAACGAGCTCAAGCTCATTGTCGTCAACATGAAGGTCACACGGCCCTGTCTGTTCACCTCGAACCACGCCTCCAACTACCTGCCCATCAGGGCACGGTTTCCGGAAGAACGCCATCA
>CAZUXY010000114.1:0-4409 GCA_964624235.1 uncultured Leptospirales bacterium
ACAGGCAATTTCAGTTTCCTTGACGACGTCACAGCGAGAGAACCAAATGTTCAGGAAGTGCTGGACGAAATACTCCGCCAGCAGAGCCTGTCTCTCCCCTCTGGCGTAAAAACCATGGCGACCCTGGAAAGCCTTGAAAGGGCCAGAGGGATAAGAATACCCCATTCCCCGACAAGGATAAAATCCATTTCATACCTGCTGGACCTGCTTGCCAGCCGTTACCCCAATAACATACGAACCATCGTCACCTTCGACTTCAGGGTCGATGAAAATACGAAAAAACTCGCGGTGATCGAGACCGTTGAATATACCGTGGACCTCAACGATAAAGACCTGGAGAACATCCAGGCCATGAGGGACACCACCTCGGTGGAAAACCTGCTGAACCTGCTGAAAAAATACCGCTTTTTCAACCTGAGCAAACTGCTGGTCATAACCAGGCGAAAGCAGGACCTGGTCAGGATAATCCAGGCCGAACAGGACAAACAGGTTTTTGTATTCAAGAATTATTCACAGGACAAAAACAAAAAGGAGGTGGAAGAGGAGTTCTGCTTCCATGTTCAGAATTACACATCGGTATGCAACTCGATCAATTTAAACCACCTGCGCGAAATACTGGGTCAGTATAACGAACTGGTGGCGCGGCGCCTCAAGAATTTCGGAATATTGAGCACTCACGTAGCTGATTACCGGGACAACAAACTCGATTATATTTTTGAAATACTCATCAACGACCTTTCCGGAACTCTGAGCGAGAAAGACCGGATCGATTCAAAAAACCTGCGGGCCTTGCGCGCATGCCTGCTGCACGCCGAACGGCAGATGGACCCGCTGCAGACCCTGGGGCGGGACATCGCCAGGTTCGTAAGTGAACACAAATTCTGCACCTCATCCGACCTCACCGGTTCAATCCTCAATCTCAACGATGATCTGCTCGACAAATGGACGACTCAGGAGAACCTGGCGGCAAACAGAATGGTATCTCATACTGGTGCGGACGGGATACGTTTCTATATCGACGGCGCCAGCTTTGTATCCCAGACGTCGGAGCTTCACCAGCTGCTGCTGAACCAGCCGGAAAAACTGGCGGAATTGACGTACAGGGAAAAACAGTCCGCCCAGGCCAGGATGGACATACTCTATAAATGCGCAAGGGATGTACTCTCATCTGAAACGCGCAAAATCGAACTGAAACTCAGCGGCAACGACAGTACGGAATTGAAGAAGATAGTGGAAGAATATGAGACCCATCTGAAAAAGATCAGCCTACGGGAGGAACAGACCGCAAAAAAAACGGAACCTCTCAGACGCCGTTCCATTTTCAGGATGATCATCGATTTCATCAAGTCGCTGTTCGGCGGAAGGAGGGCACAGGCAGTATCGGCTGACGGCACGGTGCACCCGGCGCAGAAGGTGATAAACCGGGAGACCCGCCAGTTATACAAAAAAGTCACCAGTCACAGCGGACCTATTCTTGCACTGTCGGACTTCATCGAACTGATACCTGAAAACGACGGACTTGTCGACATTCTTATCAACGACATGCGTGACAACAACATCAAGATCGTCATTCCCATTTACAACTCACGGGATGTCCTCTATCCCAAGCGCAGCCAGAAGCTGCTGATACCTGATATAGAGTACCTGCTGGTACCGCCCGAGATAGTACGCTCACCCGAATCCATCAGGAGTTATACCGATTCGCTGGTTGGACACAAGATAAAGGACGAGGTGATGCCCGCAAGGGCGATCATGGCGGTGGAAAAGTATCTTTTGACCCTCTATCGCCAGAAGAGGGCCATGATGCTTAAAAAAGAACTCTGATTGATTATTTCACTCTTCAGAAGGGTCTTTGATTATCGCACTTTGTGTAGGCCGCTCTCAACCTGCCGCATCACAGCCCGCGGGACTTTCAGAAGCTGCCGCTGATTCAGAACCGGCGGCGGTATTTTCAGATGATGTCGTTTTTTTCTTGCCGTTCCCACCGGCCGCGGAACTGCCCTTGTTGTCGGTAACATAGAAACCTGTTCCTTTGAAGATCACGCCTGCCCCGGGGCTTATTACTCTTTTTATCCGTCCCGCGCATTTCGGACATTCAGTAAGCGGTTCATCCTTGATGGATTGAAACACCTCGAACCTGTGCGAACACCCGCTGCATTGATATTCATATGTGGGCATACTGCTCCTCCGCTAACCTGCGTATCATTTCTTCAAAATGTTTTCTGGCGCTATCATCCGGTTTATCCTCCCGTAACGATTCGGTGTACAGGAAGGTCATGCCGTGCGTAGTATGGCTGACTGTTTGATAAAAAATATACTACAAAAAAAACCACTGTGGGTATATTTTTTCAGATAAATTAAATAATTTTAACCGGAAATCCATGAGATTTAATAAATACCGGTTTCCGTCAACTAATTTTTCCCGGTCATCAGTGACCATGATGAAATAAATTAACTTTCAGGAAAATGCCGCTTCTTTCCATATCATCGGCTATACTTTAAAGGACTCCATTTTATTCTTAAGATTTTCGGCCATGGCCACCAGTTCCTCTATGTTACCGGTCATTTCTTCGGAACCTGAAGCGATCGATTGGGTCAAATCGTTTATATTAGAAATCGATCGAACGATTTCGTTAACGGCGGTTTTTTGCTGTTCAGTCGCAACCCGTATTTCCTCCGAGCGCTCCTTGACGATGTCGGCCTCTTTGTTTACCATTTCATTGCTTTCTATCTGCCTGTTCATATAACCGCTGATATCGTCCATCGCTCCCGCTACAGACTCAATCCCTTGAATAATCGAACCAATCATGGTCACTGACTCCTCGACGGTAATACTGCCTTTCTCTATCTCCTGTTCATTGGTTTTTATCAGGTTATCGATTTCTTTTATGCTCGCGGCCGTGCGGTCTGCAAGTTTTGATATTTCATCAGCTACCACCGCAAAACCCCTTCCCGCTTCACCGGCCCTCGCCGCTTCGATAGCCGCGTTAAGGGAAAGCAGATTTATCTGTTCCGATATATCGGTAATGATCTTTACGATGTTAGTTACTTCTTTTGAGCTGCCGTCGATCTTGATCATGCTGTTGCTGATTTCCCTGATTGAAGCGCCTCCTTTTTCTGCGTTCAGCGAGATGTCATTCGCTATATTCTGGGATGACCGGACTTTTTCAGCCATCTCATGTATTATTCCTGAAAGCTGGCCCATTCGGTTGCTCAGGCTGTTCATGCTTTCCATTTGATATTCAGCGGACCTCGCAACATTATCCATCCCCGCCGAAATTTCTTCGATAGTAGAGGTGATTTCCTCCGCCGAAGCAGCCTGGTTTTGCGCATTTCCCGAGAAATTTTCCGATGCCTGAGAAAGTTCATCCGTAGAGGCGGACAACTGCAATGCTACTCCGCCTATGTTTTTTATGGTGCTTCTCATCACCTGTTCGAATTGAGCGAGCGATGTCAGCAGCCTGCCTACCTCGGAGGTATCCTCCTTGTGTGAATCGATGGACATGGTGAAATTGCCTTTTTCCATTTCGGAAAACAGCGTCACGACATCGATGATTCTACGGGTTATTTTCTTCACTGAAATGAAAATTACGGTACCGAACGCCATTACCAGTATAAACGCAACTATGCCGATCTGATACTGGATATTTTTGTAGGATTTAAGATACACATCCTTTTTCACCCCGGCGTAGAGGATACCGATAACTTCATTTTTTTCATCAAAAATCGGATCATACGCTGTATAGTAGGGTATGCCGAGAATACTGGCCTCTCCACGATACGGTTTCTTTTCTTTGAATATGGAATCGTATGCTATTCCCTTTAAACGCGTGCCCACCGCCCTGGAACCATTATCGGTTACCACATTGGTAGAAACCCGTTCATCCATTTTAAAAACCGTCGCGGTCCCACCGAAGATAGCCTTTATCCTGTCAACCTCTTCGAAACTGTTATCAACCACAAAGTCGCCGATCGTCAGTTTATTATCGACAATGGAAAAGGTGTCTCCGTGTCTTTTCAACATATACCGCAGCGATTCCAGTCTCTGATTCAGGGAGACATTAGCCTGTCGATTCGCTTCGTGTGTTATCTCATATAAGCTTACGGCTGCGGTAAGAGCAACCGAGGAAACCACGGCGGCGAGTGAAAATGCTACAAGCTTTGTGGTGATTTGCAATCTTCTAAAGAACATAAAATCCTCCGGGACCCATCCAATAATAATGAGCAGGGAGGGAAATCTTTTGCTGAATACACTTTCATATCCAAATATATATACTTTTTAAACATTATGAAGATTATATCCACTTTCTCTGGAATATCAAAAAAATGCGTTCATTTGCCTAATTTTATAAAGGATTTTTTCCTTTATATATATATTTACTTGACCACTTTGTGCAAATACCCGGTGG
>CAZUXY010000115.1:0-3845 GCA_964624235.1 uncultured Leptospirales bacterium
TCTTTTCTTATCCCCAAAGAGAGCATATTCCTTTAGTGCCATCATACGATGACAAGAACATACACCGGTCTCCTGAAACAATCACCCCTCGTCTTTTGAAGAAGGGGGATCATCTTTTTCCTATTTCAACCCGATAAACCTTCCAAAGAGCACCGGGAACTGGCCGGCGGTCTGGCGCATGATCTCGGACCGCCATTCCTTTGACGAGGGATAGTACATTTCATCGAACTGCTTTTTCACCTTTACCGTGTCCCGGTATGATTTACCCCCGTAATGAAAGGCCTGGTTCTCCATGATGGTGATCTTCAGGGACTTTATAGAGCCCAGGGTGGTCTGGCTGTCCATGGTGCCGTACTCGGCGGTCATGCGGATAACGGTTTTGCCGGGAAAGAGTTTTTCTATGTAATCGGTAAAATCGCCGGTGGTGACATAGAAGTCGGCGCTGTCACCCCAGTCCACGTGATAGCCTTCGAAAACCTTTTTGGTCGCCGCGAGGTTCCGCGTGTCGGTGATGGGGTTAGGAAAGTAGTGCAGCCTGTTGCGCGCGCCGTAGCCGGTATGCAAATCCATGATGAAAACGTGGGTAGAGCCCGTCGCGCTCTTTACTATAAGTTTTTCGATTTCGGCTTTCCGCGGCGAAAACTCCCGGCCCCCGTAATAGACCCCCTTTGGAAATTCATACTGGCCCTTCAGTATCGATTCACGCAGCGTGCCCATGCCGTATTTCGCGATATAGTAGACCGCGCGCACCGGGAAAAACACATACCCCGGGCTGTTGAAGCCGAGTTTTTCCGAAGGGTTAAGCAGTTTCATGAGGGTGGGATATCCCGTGTTTTTCGTCGAGAAGAGTCTGCGGTCCACATCGAAGTTCCTGTTGAGATCTACATTGTGCTCGTCGACCCGGCGCCGGTGCTTGAAGCCGTACGGATTGATACCGTGGATCAACAATACGCCTGTTTCGGACAGGTCCAGTTTCGGCAACAGCTCTTTCATGAACATGCGCTGCAGGGCGCTGCCGGCGAAACCCTCTATGCCGTGCACGCCGGAACTGATAATGATAAGTTTTCGCCGCTTTTTCCGTGCCGGGATGAAACACGAATCGATGGTGAGATTTTCGCCGGCCATGTTGGAGGCGTTGATCGACGCGATCTCAACGTTGTTATACACGCGCGCGAGTTCGCCGGCCCGCGCCCTGAACCGTTCACGGCTTTCTTCGTAGGTATCGCGGAAATACACCAGTTTCGATGAATCTTTAACGGATACGTTTTCCTTTTTCGCACAGCCGAAAACACCTGCCAGAATCAGCAGACACACCATCACTGATAAAGTACGCACCATGATGACCCCTCCCCCGGATACATTTTGTATAAGGACCTTCCATGCATAACGTGACGTTCCTTTACGGATAATCCGCCACACGAATGATAAACTACACCGAAACCGCGACCCGGTTTCATGCCGCCATATCCCCGGTCATCCCCGTACTGGTCAGCTTGCAGATAACCAGGTCTCCCGATACGTTCAGCGTGGTTCTGCACATGTCCAGAAACCGGTCCACTCCCAGGATGAGTCCTATTCCCTCGGGCGGAACCCCCACCTGGACAAGGACCACCACGATCAGCGGCAGCGCTCCCCCTGGTACGCCGGCCGTGCCGACTCCCGCCAGTATTGACATGAGTACCACGACCACCTGAGCGCCCAGCGAGAGATCGATACTATAGACCTGCGCCAGGAACAGCACCGTGACCCCCTCAAAGAGCGCCGACCCGTTCTGATTGGCCGAAGCGCCTATGGTAAGGACAAAACGGGCTATCCGCGGAGGAAGTTTCAGCACCCGTTCAGCGGTTTCCAGCGCGACCGGCAGCGTCGCGTTGGACGACGCGGTCGAGAAGGCGTACAGGTACACCTCCCTGCACTCCCTGAAGAAAGCGAAGGGTGATGTTTTGGCGAAGATTTTCAAAAAAACGCTGTAGACTATAAACTGCTGGATCGCGAGTCCCAGCAGGACGACACCGGCATACATCGCCACATTCTGTAAAAAACCCCCTCCGAGCCTGTAGGCGGTATTGAAGACTATACAGAATATCGCGTAGGGCGCCAGCAAAAGCGCGAAATCAATCACCCTGAGGCTTGTATCGAAGACGGCGTTCAGCACCCTGATGAACGGATGGTCCTCTTCCCTGATGGTGAGACTCAAGGCATAACCGAACACCAGGGCGAACACCATCAGCGCCACGATCTCACCCTGGAAAGCCCTTACCGCCGCGTCCAGCGGATTCTGGGGCAAAAGGTCGACTATGTACCGGTACCAGGGCTTGCCCGCAAGGCTCTGCACATTCTTCTGAATGGAAAGTACCGACTGCCCTGCCAGGTCGGTCGCCTTTTGCAGGTCAAATCCCGCTCCCGGTTTTATTATACCGGTAAGGCCCACGGCAAGGATCACCGCGATTGAACTGAGCACCAGCGTATAGATGAGCGACCTGACTGCCACCCTGCCCAGACCCCGGCCTTTTCCCAGTTCATAGACTCCCAGCATGAGGGCCGACACGATAAGCGGCACCACCACCATGAAAATCAGCCTGAGGAACACCGAGCCCACGAGGGTAAACACCTCGGTGACGATCTTCATGAACTGAAAGTCTTTCTGCGGCAGGAAAAAGTAACCGACCAGTCCGCATACGACACCGGCAACGAATCCCGCAAGAAGTTTATTATGCTGCTTCATGTTCATCCTCCCGGAAACATGGACGCGCGGTTGTTATGTTCAGATCTTTTGAATCGCATGCGACAATCCGGTTGCGTTCGGTGAAAAGATGCCCGGCGAGGGATGTTCGCCATGGGGGCAGAGACACACCGGATCGCGGTACCGTGAGCATCGGCACCGCTGAAAATGCTGAAGAAAAATCTCATACTTTGCGGGGAATGTCAAGAAAGATACCGGGCGGGGTTATACTCTGACGTATATGGTATTTTTCATTTTTCTCTGACCATCAGCACGCAGTGACCGTAAATATCGTCTTTGAATTCCAGGAGTTTTTTAAACCCGGCTTTGCCGAATGCACTGATCGCCGCGCGGTTGTTGACGGATGTCGCGACGCCCGCGACCCTGGTCCTGTCTCCCTTCAGGGATTCATGAAAGACCATCTCCAGGGCTTTCGGTCCTATGCCCCTGCCCGTATACTCCTCCTCGCCGATCATGATATCGATATCCACCACACCGGAATACACTTCATCCAGCCCGACCGCGGCCAGCTCATCCCGCGAAGGCAGGCCCCAGCGTACATACCCAACAGGTTTGTTTTCGCGGCATATCAGGGCATGGCCGCCGCCATCGGGGCGGTTAAGGCATTCCCGCAGTCGCTGCCCGGGGTCGAGCCACCACCTGCGGACGTGTTCCCTGTTCAGCCAGTCCGCAAGCAATGACGCATGGACTTCGGGATCGAATTCCTTAAGCGATACTTTATCCATTAATCCTCATAGTGCGGCATGCACGTGTGTTTGTAAAGCGAGTTGTTTTTCATGAAGAACGTATGCATGACCTCATCCCGCATTACACACTTTTTTCCACTATTCCCGCCGGTCCGCTGTCAGCCGCAATTCCCGCCGATCCTGCCGTAGATCTTTCCGGGCTGCCAGGGTATATCCGCCCCCAGCACCATTCGCGGGACTTGCCTGGTTTCAACAAAACCGTTATCGGTTAAAAACCGCACCCCGTTCCGATTGTCGAGGGGCAGCACGGCGCTGCTTATCGTTGAATATTTCGCCCTCATCAGCGCGATACCCGATTCCGCGTCCGTAGCCGCGATGAACCCCTCACCCAGATTCGGCATATAGAAACCGGTCAC
>CAZUXY010000116.1:0-3714 GCA_964624235.1 uncultured Leptospirales bacterium
GCGGCAGTGTCATGGGAAACGGCGTCCAGAAGCATGTCGGGACTTCCAGGTCCCATTAACGCCCTGCTTCATGAGCACAATTATTACAATCCCGTTCTTACCTCAGCCATTGCCGGGCACAGGCTGGATTTACCGGGCGGCGGTCCCTCCCGATGCGACGTGTGGGCCATGGTGAATACCTCGGCGGGCAGCGTATCGCTGACGGTTGAGGTCAAAGCGAAAGAAACCTTCAGTGACGATGCCCTGGTGAAGTGGCTCATTTCCGGGGGCAAGACAAATATAATGGATAACCGCAAGAACCGATGGGATTTTATTCTCTCGCATTTTCCCAGAACCAGTTCATACCTGCAGGTACGCTATCAGCTGCTGCACCGCTGCGTGACTTCCATAATTGAAGCCAGGCGGCTCGGTGTGCCGCACACGGCGTTTATTGTGCAGTCATTTAACGCCCCCGACCCTGTGTTCGAGGATTATGCCGATTTCTGCAAAGCCCTGAACATATCGGCGGCACGGGGCAGAATGTCGACCATCGACATGAACGACATGTCCCTGAGTATAGGCTGGGTCGATTGTACGCCGGCAACAAAGGCGGAGATTGACACCGCGTTGGCAGAGTGAATAACGGATATGAATTATTCTGAGGTTCGGCGGCGTTGTCGTTCGTTACCTTTTATCCGAAAATCTCTTTCGCGACCTTTTTCAGCAGTACGGGATGGTCGGACATCACCGCGTCGACACCCATTTCATACAGGCGGCGCATGTCTTTTTCCTCGTTGATGGTCCATACGTGTACCCTCAGCCCCTTCCGGTGCGCCTGTTCTATGAAGTGCCCCGTTACCACCCTGGATATGCCGAAGAACTCCGGTATCTGCAGGGCGTCCTGGGGAAAACTTTTTCTAAAATTCAGCAACCCGCTTTTATAGAGAAAGTAATACCCCAGCGCGGGCATTAACCCGAAAGAGGTCGCCATGTCGGGCATGAGCTTACGCACCATGGCGGTGTTGGGACCGTATTCCGAAGCCGTCAGCACCCTGTCCCGGGCGTTCACCTTTTTAATGATCTCCAGGTAGCGGGGCACCTGTGAAAGGTCCCTGGCCTTGAGGTCGATATTGAAACGCTGGTCGGGAAATTCCTCGAGCATTTCAGAAAGGGAAAGAAAGCTGAGTCCCCGGCCGCGAAAGGGATAGGTGGTGCCCCCGTCGGTAGAGAACCGGTAACCGGCGTCATAACGCTTTAGCTCGGCCAGCGTGTGGTCGGCTACCTTCCCCTCCCCGTCGGAAACCCTCGCCAGGTCGTCGTCGTGTATCACCAGGAAATCGCCGTCCTTCGTAAAATGTATGTCGGTCTCGATGACATCGACGCCGATCTCGGATGCCTTGCCGAAAGACAGGGCGGTGTTCTCGGGATAATCGCCGGAGGCGCCCCGGTGCGCGACAACCCTGGGTTCTGGATCAAAAAACTTTTTGCTCATATCAGGCTCCGTTTTCAAGCGGGCGTACTCAGCGCGCAAAAGGCGGTATGCCCCGACCTCATGTTGTTGTATCGATTGCCGGCAGTAAATAACGGTTTTTTATTTATGAAAAGCACAAATTTTTTCTTCAACTGCTGTTTTACCCGATCTGAAAAATCTTCCCGCAGACCGCACAGCGAACACTGCCGCGTCTGCCTGTCACTTTCTTCTGCCGGTGTTTCCCGTCAGTTCGCGCAGGGCCTTTTCGATCCCATGAACCGCGTGTCGCGCTTCTTTCTCGGTGATGATCAGGGGGGGGAGGAACTGCACCACGCGCGGGTCGTTTCCCGAATACACCACATAGATGCCCTGATCGAAGAGGAGCTTCACCATGAACATGGAAGTGATCTCATCCTTGAACTCCAGGCCCATCATAAGCCCCACGCCCCGCAGGGAGAACCCCGTCCCGGAATACTTGTGCTTTAATTCGTCGAATCTCCCGGTGAAAAACCTGTGCATCGCCAGTACATGGTTCAGAAACTCCTTCCTGGCGGATTTGCGCAGCACTTCGGACGCGGCACAGCAGCCGATCTCGCTGCCGCCGCAGGTCGATATGTGAACAAAAGGGTCCTCCCGGAAAAAATCGCTGTATCGTTCGTTATATACCGTAGCGGTGATAGGGTATATCCCTCCGCTCATACCCTTGCCCAGCACCACGATGTCGGGTATTACCCCGAAATTCTGGAATCCCCAGAGCTTTCCGGTTCTTCCGAATCCCGTCTGCACCTCGTCAAGAATGAGAAGGGCGCCGTATTCTTCGCAGAGCTTTTTCACCTTGTTGAAATAATCGCGGTGCGGCACCACGATACCCAGGGTCGCGGGAATGGTTTCCATGATGACCGCGGCCGTCTTTTTTGAAATTCCCGTCTCCAGTGCGGTAATGTCATTGAAAGGCACCTGGGTAAATCCCGAAGGCAGGGGCTTGAATTTCTCTTTGTATTTTTTGTCCCCCGCGGTGAGGGCAAAACCGGTGTGGCCGTGGTACGCTCCCCGCGATGAGATTATCCCCGGCCTGCCCGTCACTCCCCTGGCGAGCTTTATGGCCAGGTCGATCGCTTCGCCCCCGCTGACGCCGTAGACCACCTGGTTGAGCCCGGAGGGCATCGCGGCGGCGAGATCCCTTGCGCAGAGCGCCCGCGGGCCGCTCATCAGGTTATGGTTTCCCATGTCGTACGTCTTCATCGCCCTGGTTACGACGTTTATGATTTCACGGTTCCGGTGACCCAGATTGAATACCCCTCCGTTGGAGTGACAGTTCAGATACCGTTTCCCGTTCATGTCGTGCAAATAACAGCCGCCGCGTTTCTGCGGCACGAGCAGCATTTCGTACTTTCGATAGGTATCGACTTTCCCCGAAGACACATGCCTGGAGAAAAGTTCAATTACTTTATTTTTTGAAAGGCCCATCACAAAACTCCTGGATCGGTTTTTCACGCATGCATGCAACGTATATTTATCTGCTGTCATGAGGCGGCCGCAGTATACCCGTGAAACAGTACGGCGGTTTTTTAACGGTTATTATGCCATATTGAAAAACAAATAGCAATAAAATTACCGTGTATTCCCCCCTGAAAACATGGTTATATCGTCTCATGAATATTAAAAAAATTTTTATTGATTTTCACCCTTCTGCGTCATATACTTTCTCCTGCAAAGTCCGCCGGTTTCATCATGACAATTGTGATAACGCATCGGACCATGAGGCAGAAAGCAATTTATAATTTCATTCTATAAATAATATTCAAGGGGTCCCGTCATGGCTAAAGCAATGCCGTTGTTGAAAGCATATATGAGCAATTCCATTCCTCCCAACGGTGGGTTCATCATCACCTCGTTTTTCGATGAGGAGACCACCTACGCGATTTATGAAATCACCGCGTATGCCAATGTCAAAGACATCTTCAAGAGTCCCGAGGGGCTGACCTTCAAGACCGACGGCAACCGCACCCACCTGCTGGTGGAACCCCCGACCTACGCTCAGCGCTACAGCGAGCCCGTCCACCGGGAAAAAGGAAGATCCATACCCTACCGGTTCAACGAAGTCACGATCGTCGACGGGAAAAAACTGGAAAAAGTGATGATACCCCACCAGCCCATGATGCTGTACTCTTCTTTCACCATCCTGGACACCAGCGGTGACAATTTTACCTACATCTTTTACCCTACCGAGGACGTGTACACCGCCATCAGGAAATTCGTCGCCG
>CAZUXY010000117.1:0-3334 GCA_964624235.1 uncultured Leptospirales bacterium
TAGGTTTCTTCAAGGGTGTACACATCTTTCTGGATCTCGATGCCGAAATACATGGCATCCCCCGACATGGAGGCATAAAACAGGTGCCGATCATGATCGGCACCTGGCATCCCCTGACCCGGCCGGCGGCATTGTCGGCCTGGTGGATCATATTGCCGGCGGCGTCGTAGTACATCACGAACCGGTCCGAACCATACACCGTGGTGTTGATGGCGCCTGCCGCGTGGTTGGCATAGACATAGCTCCAGCGGTCCACCAGGGCATGGGAATCCGGGTCCAGTATGTCTTTTCGGGTCAGGTTCCCGTTGTGGGTATAGCCGAAGGCACGCTCGTATTTCTGCGGCGGCGGGTTGTTGAGGCCCAAGCCGTTCCGTTCGGTCTTCTGGTAATGGCCCGAGGCGCTTACCAGGCGGTTTAAGCCGTCATAGGTGTAGGTATGCCATATGGTGCCGCCGAAGGCGACCCACACGATGTGGGAAGTGCCGCACGCAGGCACGGATGCCTGAAAAGCGTGCTGCCGGTATCGGTGCCCATGTCATAGACATTTTCAATCTGCGCGATGCTGTTGTCCACCTTGAAAGTGTAGTTCACGTGAAAGGATTCACTATTCTAAGGGTGTCGATTTGCAGCCCGTCCCGCATATCTTCAGTATAGAGTATTTCAGACCCCGCCAGCAAGGCAGCTGCGACGATAAGGCTGTCCCAGAAAGAAAAATTATATTTTTCTTTTATCGACAACGCTTTATCAATCGTTTTAAGGTCAACTTTCTCTATCTGTTGTTCCGGAAGTGCGTGAACAAATTCCTTCACTTCGCCGACCGTGAGGGGCGGTTCCATTTTTCGGAAGGCGACATTGCAGAACTCCTGGACCACCTGGGTGCTGATCCGGCATTCGGGGTGTGCAAAGAGCGATTCTAAAAGACCTCTGGCAATCGTGTTTTTACCAGGTTCCGCCTTGTCGAACGCATAGACAATAACGTTGGTGTCCAGGAAAGTTTTATCGGTCATACAGCTCGTCGCGCGTCCATTTTTTAACGCTTCCGGAGTATGAATTGACCATCTTTAAAGCTTTGTCCCGCCGGGTTTTCAAATCTTCCGTTGCGGCGTCCTCTATCAGGATAATTATCTCGGCGCTTTTACCCTTAAAATTATCCAGCCCTTCGACGTGAATATGGTTCGAATCAATTTTTTTCACAACTTTAATCACATTCATGGTTTTATCCGTACGGTATTCCATCTACCGGCTCTCAATGTAGTATGAATTTCATTATTTGTCAACAGCAATCCGTTGCCCCCATTGCCACAAGGAAACAGGGCCGATCATGATCGGCCCCTACAGAACCGGTCCGAACCGTAGACCGTGGTACCGTGGTCGGATATTCCGAATATAAACCTTGCCTTTAAAGCAGAGACAACAATTTCAGCCGCAGATGGACGCAGATTGACGCAGATGAACGCGGATAAAGGCCGGCCATCCGATTTGTATAAAACCACCCCGCCTTGCCGGCGGCGCTGCCACAAAAACAAAAAGCGTCTTCTTTAACCATGACGCTTTTCTGAAAATCGCCTATCTCGCGATTCAGCAGATAACTTAAAAACTGGAACCGACCCATGCACAACTGGAACAGGATTCATTCTCATCTCTGTCTCGAATACGTCGACCGAATCCCGCTCGCTCTCAAGCTCTAGGTTGTCCTGACACAGTTAAGTGAACGGTCTCTTTTATTTTTGGCCCGCTGTCAGGCAAATACCATCACTATTTACTCATGAGATACTTTCAAATAGTGCCATTTATTGATAATATATTTTAAAGCCTCTTGGGCCGACCATCTTACGTATTCATCATTATCATTTAATAATTTATTAATATAAGGTACCGCTGTTCGTGAATAGTGGCCGAAGTTTCCGAGTGCTTCAACAGATGCACATCGTACAAAACGACTTTTATCATTGAGGTTTCTTATTAATATAGGGATTGATTCTCGAGCTATAGGACCAATTCTTCTCAAGGATTCTGCTGAATTACTTCTTATATTTTCGTCTTTACTTAATAATCCTTTCTTTAAATATGGAATCACAATCGATGCTGCTTTCCTGTACCTGATGTCAATAACAATCCTTTCAGGATTAAATATTTTCTCTCCAGAAGAATCTGATTTTTTCTTCTTTACTAAAAATAATTTTCCAACATCATTATATGCTTTCCTTCTCAAATACATACTTTCATCAAAAAGAAGAGGAATCAATAAATGGACATTATCAAGAGCAATGGTTCTTTCTAAATCATCAACGAATAACCAGAGCCCTAATTCCCTTGCTTGTTCATTTGTACTATTTAATTTCGCGCTTACAGTTCGAAGGTTTATTACAGCAGGTCTTTTCATATACTCAGTAATATCATGATTTTTCGCTAATCCCAAACTAAAGGTGGTAATAAATGTAATTATGAAAACTGGTATCATTCCTAGGTTATTTCGATTTGATATCATCTTATTTCCTTTTATCCCAAATTTCTATTGGCTTTATGTCTTTTCGCCATTCACCAAAGTATACTTTCCCATTTTCATCTATATAATCGATTGCTCCAGTAGCTCCTTCCCGTTGACCAGTACGCTGTTTGTTATTTCTCCATTGATTTGTTTCTTCAATATTTAAACTCCCCTGCATGCCGTCTTTGGCTTTAGTTTTAACTTTCCCGGATATACTTTGAATATTCTCTATTCCCTCATCTGAGGATAGATACTTTTTATATTCATCAAAACTATTTGAATACTTCTCATCACCTCTCTTGTTCAACTTTCTTAATATCTGTTTAAGTTTTGATTCATAAGCAACACCTTTGTCTGTAGCTACATCCAATTTTGCTATTTCATCTTTATAATTAATTACTTGTGATTCGCCCGGTTTAATATATCTTTCAACGGTTGCAACTCCCTTTTCTTTACCATTTTCCGTCATGGTGATGTACATACATTGTTTAATTGCTTTCTGTCTTGCTCTGTATCTCTTACCGATCACATTACCATCATAATCAAATATTTTCTCATATTCCTTCTCAGTTGAGAATTCTTCAACATGATACTCTCTAACCGTTCCATCGTCTTTTGTGTATTCCCCTGAATAAACGTGCTCAGCTTCTCTTTTATGTCCGGTAGGATCCTTAAATCTTATAGGATTGTTTTTGCAATAACTATACCTATTCCACCCCTGGGTATCGAACTCACCATCTATAACATTGTCGGCCGTCACAAACCGGCATATCTGGGGATCATAATACCGCGCGTTATAAAAATAATACCCTGACTCTTTGTCCAGCTCCTGTGAATTATATTTGG
>CAZUXY010000118.1:0-2918 GCA_964624235.1 uncultured Leptospirales bacterium
TTCAAAAAGGTATCTTGAATTATCATTATAGTAATTACCTAATCTCGAACCGAATACCCAGTATTTTTTATTTTTGGGGACCAGTATCGATATAACAATAATTATAAACTCGTAAAACTTTAATCCCGTATATGGTACTTTAATATTCCCTATCCGTCCGAGAAGAGCCATAAATGTTTACTCCCACATGTCTCTATTAAGCAAATATGCTCTCACCATATTTTTTAAATAACTCTAAAAGAACATTCATGACTTCTTTTCGCAGGAACCTCTCATCAAGAGGCATATTCTTTTTTAACGAATCACGAATAATACTACCGCTAATTTCCTCTCTCTTATCAACAGAGTGAGCGCATTGCAAGCTTATATCCTGGCATTCATTACAGTAATATGCTGTTTCAAAAGGGAGAATAGTAATTCCGGTATCAACCTCTTCAAAAATATCTATTGATGCATTACTATCATAGAAGTTCCCCACACCAGTGTGATCCCTCCCAATGATAAAATAATTACAGCCGAAGTTTTTCCTGCATAATGCGGTAAATACAGCTTCCCGAGGACCACTATAACGTGAATAAGTGTTGAAACCGGAAAGCAGAGTACCATAGGGATTGTAGTAGCCGTTTTTAATTAACTCCTCATAGCATTTTATTATAACCCAACCCTGAAAATCGCCTTTCTTTTTATAACCCACAACTGGTGATAAAAATAAACCATCTGCGTTGGCTTTTTCCATAGCTACTATCTGAATTTTTTCATGAGCTCTATGAGGAATATTCCGCGTATGAAAACCAACAATGTTGTGCCAATTGAGATCATTAAAAATGGTCCTTGTTTGATTAGGAGTAAGAATAAACTCATTCTGCATTTTTCTATTGTGTAATAAAAATGGTTTGCCGCTGACAACATAATTACCTTTAGAATAGAAGTGGCTTACCCCTGGATGTTTTTCATTATCTGTCCCAAACCAATTTCTGGCAACGGTTTTCATATCGTGTATCTTTTCAACTTTATCAATAAACATTATTGCATAGACGTCTTCTTTACCGGACCTTAATGTAATTTCCTGGTTTAAAGGTATTTCTTTTATTTGCCTTTCATGCAACTGATAAATAATTGGGAGTGTCCATGACACTCCATTCAAGAGTTTGTTATGTTCAAGTACTGTTTGCATTTCCTCAATACACATAAACCTGTCTATTGGAGAATACGTGCCTTCAGCTATTTGGTTAATATCAAGCTGCACTCCGTTATCTATTTCAAGGGAATACAATTCGTTCAGATCAGAAAGCGATTTGTGATAAAACTGCTGAATCAAATTACCGCCATGAGGTTCGACAATTCTATAACATGAAACGGATCTTAAACTCTCCAAATCATGGAAATAAATTTTT
Organism: uncultured Leptospirales bacterium; assembly: GCA_964624235.1. Classification (GTDB taxonomy): domain Bacteria; phylum Spirochaetota; class UBA4802; order UBA4802; family UBA5368; genus CAZUXY01. Next base: position 1,395 of record CAZUXY010000118.1, read on the forward strand.
TGATTGTATTCATTAATTATTTTCCTGACCATCCTCACACACTCAACGGGATAGTTACCAATTGCTGATTCAGCCGCAAGGACTAGGCCATCCGCTTTCTCATTCATAATAGAAACAATATCATTCACCTCCGCACGCGTTGGTTTTGATTCTTTTATCATGTTCTCCATTAGATTTGTTGCAACATATACGGGTTTTGATGCTTCTTTTGCTTTCTTGATTATGTATGATTGAGCAAAAGGAATTTTTTCCAGTGGTATTTCCCGCGAAAGATCTCCTCGGTCAATTAATACTGCATCACTTTCACTACAAATACTTTGCAAGTTTTTTAGACCTAAATAACTTTCAATTTTACTGATAACAGTGATTGGATAATCAAAAAAACATCTTAGTTCTTTAATATCCCTTTCTGATGCTGCGAAAGAAAAGGCGATGCAGTTTAAATTATTCTTTGCAGCAATACTAAAGGCTTCCATATCCTTCTTTGAAAAAGCCGGCAAAAATACTTCACGGTCAATACTTATCCCTTTATTGGAGCCTACAATACCTCCCTGTATTACACGGGCCCTGAGTGAGGAATCTGATTTTGCAGTTACCTGAGTTATAACGGAATTGAAATCAATATGGAGAAGATCACCTGGCTGAATGTACCCTATATGCAGTTCATTTGCTATAGGTAATTGGTAGCTTTTTATATTTTTGCTTTGTGGTACAATTTCTATTTCCTGATTATTGACAAACCTAACGTTACCTCCATTAATAATTCCAGTTCGAATTTGAGCCCCTTCTGTATCTAAACATATTGGTTTTGCTGTCCAGGAATAAAGGTTGTGAATCATTTCCTCCATACTACCAATACTAACGTGAGACAGATTAATCCTAAAGACATCAACACCGGAACTATCCATTTTCTGAATAATATCCTTTCTGTAAGATGATGGACCTACGGTTACTATTAACTTTTCATTCATTTTCGTGCTCTACAAATATGGTCAATATTTTATCTAATGATTCTGTTATACTTGAAGCTTCCGTATTCACTACAATATCAGGATTAAATGGTATTTCAAAAGGCACCGATGGTGAGATACCTATAAAATTGTTAATTTCTCCACACAATGCTTTTTTATATAGACCTTTCACGTCCCTTTTTATAAGCGTTTCAATGGACGACTGAAGATAAATAATACTGACTTCATCTTTAAATATGTTCTTAATCTTTTTTCTTATACTTTCAAACGGCGTTATTAATGAAACCAATATATAATCAAATTCAACCGATAATTCCTTGCACAGCTCAATTACCCCATCGTTGTTACGTATTATCCCTTTTGGGGTAAAATCAAAATGTTTATGCGGTCCGTTTCTTAATTCATCACCATCAATTATTTTAACTGTTTTTCCATTCTTGACTAAATATTCCAATAACATATTACATAGTGTGGTCTTCCCCGAACCCGACATTCCCGTAAACCATAATATTTTCGACCCCATGCTATCCACTATATCTCCAGTATCAATTGA
>CAZUXY010000119.1:0-2636 GCA_964624235.1 uncultured Leptospirales bacterium
GTACAGTGGAGGGAATAAGGACCTGCCGAAAGTGGTAAGGGTTATCGCAAAAGCGTTCATTGATGGACTGCTCCATCCGGATACATCACAGCTTTTCAAAAGGTTTAAGGCGCAAGTGTTTCTTAATCAGGAAGAGATACCTTGTAATGATTTTCTGGGTATTCTTGCCGGTACGGTGGAAGACATAGGGATGGGCTTCAGACCATTGACTAGATCTGAAAAAGCGGATAAGACCTTTCATGCCATAGCCACAGGAGTAAAACCGATTGTACTGGCTAAAAACATACTGGCACTGAGGAAAGGAAAAAGACTGAAACATCCCCTCCATTATGACCGACATGTGGGCGAAATTAGAATAAAAAGCAACACGCAGTTTGAATATACAATGGATGGTGACATGTATGTTTCAGACGGTGAAGTGAAAGTAACCACCGGGCCTGAAGTACGTTTCGTTAGAATTTAAAAAATCAAATTATGTTGACGATATTTGAAATATTGTTTATATTATCTCTATATACTATATTCAGTTAACTGCAAAAATAAATGGCATAATTTCCATCCCTCAATGAATAAGGCAAAATCCATGAAGAAAAACCATAAAAAGACCAGGGAGTATGCTGTGCGTGCGGACTGGTCGGAAAACATCTGCCTGTGTAATTCCATGTTTACTGATGAATGCCGCAATGAATTGAAAGAGATCAACAAGCACGATATAATCATATCCATATGCGAAATACTCGGCCCATGCCCGTCAAATATCTGTAAGGCTGAAGAAATATTTGAAAAAATAAAATTCAGTATAGCGAATTTCATTATACATCACGAGTATAACCCGCCACAAGGAGTAAGCCTAGATTTATTGTACTGGTTGGACAGCAAGACTAACCCGGCCAAACTAAAGAAACTGGACAGTTTTATTAAAAAGTATTTTAAATAACCGCAACTCCAGGTGAAAAAAATTCTTCTTCATACCTGCTGTGCCCCATGTACCGCGCCGGTACATGATGAATTGAACAATAATTTTCACGTCACGGCGTTCTATTTCAACCCCAACATAGCCCCGCGTTCGGAATATATTAAACGGCTTGAAGAGTTGAAAAGATATGCAGAGATAAGATCTCTGGAGGTTATCGATGCTGATTATTGCGTCAGGATATGGACCTCACATGTGAAAGCTTTCAGGAAATTGAGGGAGAGATCGGAAAGATGCTGGAGATGTTATCATTTCAGATTAGAAGAGACATTTAAGTATGCAAAACAAAATGGATATGATATGGTCGCAACAACTCTTTCAATCAGTCCTCATAAAGACGCCGGCCAAATAAACGCAATCGGTAAAAAACTGGAATCTGTCTATTCAGTGCCGTTTCTGGAGGCGGATTTCAAGAAGAACGGAGGTTTTGAAAAATCCACAGCATTATCCAGAGAGTTGGGTTTTTACCGGCAACAATACTGCGGCTGTGTTTATTCACTGGAAGAACGTAAAAAGCAATCATCATGGCGTGAAAAAATAAAAATCAGTTAAATATTTCCCCACCGGCTTCGTATATATTACATCATGGAAATGTTACATGGATTACTATCGTAATGCTGGCTCCATCCAGCGGAATCGGATGAACAAGTTCTATTTCAGGCCGCGCGAAAACAAAACCATGATTCAAAATAAGAACGGGGAAGATTACTCCTCATCCTCATTGAACAAAGAGCAATACCTTGCATCGAGAGCCGAGGGCGGGGTAACACTGGTCATTGCGGGTGCGGGGACCGGGAAAACCACGACAATGATCATGAAAATAAAAAATGTGATTATTGAGAAATTTATACCGGATGAAAACATACTGGTTTTAACCTTCAGCAGAAAGGCAGCAGATGAAATCTATCACAGAGTAACAAAAGAGATAGGAGAAGCAGGAGGTAGAATCACCACTGGCACCTTCCATTCATTTTGCTATCATGTACTAAAAGAGTACGGTTGGCGGTTTCTGAACCACAAGGGGTTTAAAAATATTCCTACGGTCATGGATGATGAAATGAGGAAACTGGTCATGCGGAGACTTGTTAAGAACAGGTTGCATGATTTTTTAGGCATTCCTGTTGATGGTGTTTTATCACTTATTAATACTTTAAATATTGAAAAAAAGAACTATAGAAAACTGCAAAATCTGGGTATTGTTGCACACATGAAAAGTATTAATGATGAATTTGCTGAATATAAAATAACCCACAGTCTAATTGACTACGATGATATGATTTATTACACTATTGAGATTTTGAAGAACGATTCAGAGATTCGGAATAAGCTAGTTAATCAATACCGATACATTTTTGTAGATGAGTACCAGGATACCTCAGGTAACAATTTTGAGCTTTTAAACCTGATCCTGCCGGATAAAGATAAAAATCTTTTTGTCGTCGGTGATGACTGGCAGTCGATATACGGCTTCAGGGACAGTCGGGTAGAATACCTGGTAAAGATTAAGAAATACTTCACTGATGTCAGAATATTCAAGTTGGTTGAAAATTTCAGGTCGCGCAGAGAGATATTACGTCTATCCGGCAGGTTTATATCCAGAAACAGATATCGTACTTCAAAAAAGTTGTATTCGCACAAAGGCACTGGAGGATGTATTACCATT
>CAZUXY010000120.1:0-2276 GCA_964624235.1 uncultured Leptospirales bacterium
CTCTGTTCTTTTAGCAATTCCATTTTATTTTTTGACAGTAACTTCGTAATATATTGAGGTGAATGTTTGTAGATTGATACGCCCCATGCTGTCGGTTCCTCAATATAATCAGATGATGTTGCCTGTGGTGCAATTGTAAATGCATAAATGCCACCGCTTTTAATTACTCTTTTCACTTCAGAGAACAGAGCATTTAAATCAGTAAAAAAATGCAAAACACCACAACAGATCACATGATTAAAATAATGACGTTCATATGGTATTGGTTCACGGACTATATTGCATTGTATGAGCTCTTCAGTGAATGATTTTGAGCGGCAAACACCCAGCATTTCTTGTGAGTTATCTAAGCCATATACTTTTAATCCAATTTTTGAAAAGCTTATTGATGCCAAACCAGTGCCTATGCCGATATCTAGTAGCTTTTCTTCTGAACCAACAAATTCAAAACTCATTCCGAAAATTACATCATGCCCATAACTACTATATGCTTTGACTTCTTCGTCATATTGACTTGCTGACTCTCTATAAACAGGCTCGTTCAAATCTCGGTTCATAATCTTTTTCCTTTTCTATTCTAACGCCGTGTTCAGGTGTACTTGCGAGTATTAGCAAAGATATTCATAAGCTCACGAACATAGAAACTGCACCAACTATCTGATACAGAAAAAAACAAGCAAGTATCAAGCTGCAACACGATGTTAGATTTCTTAATTTATTCTTTTTATTATCCTATTGATACAAGCCATGTTTAATTTCTTTTCAATCAGTTACTGTAATGCGCAGCATACGGACCCTTGGAGGGGGAGCATCTTTCCTGACCTTGCGGAAAAAAAAGTCGCGCGCGCCATAAACAAACAGTGTGCCTGAAAGGATCATCGCTTTACCGGAAGTCTGGGCTTTTGCTTCAAAAACCTCGCGCCACGAAAGAGATTTTGTACCACCCTCCCACCCGCCATGTCTAGTCCCGCCAGCCGATATTTCCACGGATTTGACCGGCTGGCCCCCAGTCATCAGCAGCATTTTACCATTGACAGGATACGAACACTCATCACACTCAAGGTTAAGCCATACATGAACATTTTTACCGTTTGAAATGAACCGCAGCTCGAACGGTTCTCCGGAGCGGACGTCGAGCGATGCTATCTGTGTCCCCGGATCATTAACAGATAAAATTCCCAGGACAATAAAAACGGTCGCCATGGCGATACTTCCAGAAATTATGACGGCTACTAACAGTACAGGCCTGATTTTACTTTTCTGCGCAGTATCCATTCATACCTCCTGTAAACACACCTGTGCATTAATTTTCACCTGATCAATATTTATATTATTAATTATTACATTCGAAATCTAACATTTGCTTAACCTGTAATTTCGTGCCCGAAGGGATTGGCGTGAAAATTGCCGAGCATAGCGACTGCAATTTTCATGCCAAAAGGAATTGACAGGTTGAAGCAGTTATTAGGTATTTTTTTTATGTTTCAATACGCTGTAATTCAATATCTGAAATAACTTTGTTTCTATATACCAAGTCTTTCCTTATTTTAAATCCTAGCTTTTCCCAGAATTTATTACCAAGTTCATTTTTTTTGAATACAACGAAACCGACTTTATGGATTCCTTCCTTCTTTAATGCTTCAATTGCTTTATTAACTAATGCAGTACCAATACCTTTGTTTCTATATGCACAATCTACCGCAGTATGATGAATAAATCCTCTTCGTCCATCATGTCCGCTTAAGATAACTCCGATTACCTTATTACTTTCTTTAGCAATAAAACACGTTTTAGGATTTCTTTTTATATACTTTCCTATACCTTTTTCCGAATCATCCACTGTGTTCAAGCCCATGCCAGGCGTATTAATCCACAATGTATATACATCTTTATAATTTGACCTTTTCATCTTTACTATTGGCATATGTTTTCCTGTAAGATTGACTGTCTTTTATACATGTATTTCTTTATGAAATTCCACTGTTTTATTTTTTACCGATATTTTACCTACAGAAAATCCATATTGTACTAATTCCTTTTTATAGTTGAGAAATGAATGATCGATTTCTATTCCATTTACTGTTTTAATTTCATCAAATGATAAAACGAGTGATTGTTTATTTTCAGTAGCAATATGTTTCCATAATTGATCATATTTACTCATAGAATTCACCCTTCATGATATCTATTATTTCCTCGCCCGCCGAAGGCGTGTACCTAACTGTAATGCTCCCCGTTTGTCAAGCCACCTGACATGATTGTTTTTCTCGATATTC
>CAZUXY010000121.1:0-2267 GCA_964624235.1 uncultured Leptospirales bacterium
AAAGGATTTTTCCCTTTATATTTATATTTACTTGACCACTTTGCGCAGATACCCGGTGGTGAGAGTCATGGCGGGAAAGGGAACAGGCATTTCCCCCCGATTCCGGTCGCCATCATTCCCGGCAATGACGGGCAAACGCCTGTCACATGAAAAAGAGTTGAATTCCTGTCGTACCAGGGTACTCCATCCTTCATACTTAAAGAAATATCCCGATAACTGATAATGCCGAAGAAACACATCACCATACCGGTTTTTCTTCCCAATGCGGGCTGCCCCAATCGCTGCGTGTTCTGCAACCAGGAAAAAAGCAGCGGCAGCACGTCAATTCCCCGTAAGGAAGAAGTTGAGGTCGAAATTGAAAAAAGGCTGGCGACCAGACCTCTGTCGGTGCAAAGAACCGAAATAGCGTTTTTCGGCGGCAATTTCACCGGACTCCCCGAATCACTCCAGGAAATGTACCTTTCTATCGCCCGCCGCTACCTGTCGGCGGGGCTTGTGGACGGAATACGCCTTTCCACACGTCCCGATTATATCGATACCCGGTCGGCAAGGCTGCTAAAACACTACGGCGTGGATACAATCGAACTGGGAGTACAGTCGTTTTCAGATATGGTGCTAGAGGCAGCCAACCGCGGCCATGATTCTGCTGCCTCTCTCAAGGCCATTGACCTGCTGGACCAAAACGGCATCGGATACATACTGCAAATAATGTCGGGACTTCCTGAAAGCACGGTGGGCGATGAACTGCGGTCCGCCCGTATCGCTGCGGATGCCCATCCCCGGGGTGTGCGCATCTTCCCCACGGTTGTGCTTGAGGGCACCGCACTTGCCGATCTTTACCGAAACAAACGGTACGAGCCGCTTACCCTGGAACAGGGTATAGAACGGTGCAAGAAACTTCTGGCGTATTTCATCGAAAAAAACGTTCCGGTAATCAGGATGGGCCTGCACCCCTTGAGGCCCGAAGAAACCGGGACCGTGCTCGCGGGCCCCTATCACCCCTCCTTCGGGTACCTGGTAAAGTCCAGGCTCAGAAGGGATGAGATGGAAACGGCCATGGGATCCGTTCATGGGCCCCCGATCCCCGTTCACATCACTCTCGGCATCCCCTTGAAGAACCGGGAGGAGTATATAGGCCGCGGCCGGGAAAACCTGGCATATATCAGGGAGAAGTACCATCCGGCGGTCATTGATTTCATTACATCAACGACGAACAAACCGGAAGCGGCAATCATCACGCAATAACATAATGCTCCTCGATAAGAAATACCGACCAACATAGACCGGCACTGAAGATTCACCCTCCTCACCCCGACCACCGGCCGACAATCAAGGCATTGATGTCCAAGCCGGTCACGGTATATTATTTCTTGAAAACAAACGGCTTTACGGTTATGCTTATTGTACATTGCCGGACCTGAGGTTTATTCTTACCTCTGTCCGGAAGAATGATCAGATAATCAACAATGCCGGTGCGAAACAGCCTGTAGTTAAAGCGTCTGACACATTGCCGGAGGCATTATGGATTCTTACCTGAGGGTTTTGCACATTGATTGCTCATCGTCTTTTTACCGTCTTGAAAGATACCAGGTGGGTGACTTTTTCGGACCTGTGGACCTGGGATTGTTCATAGCCAAGGAATGCAACAGCCTCAACATCGGAACAGGTTTGCTCGCCGGATCGATTTTTCCAGGTTCGAACCGTCTCATCTTCAACGGTTTCTCCCCAGCATGGGGAGGTTTCTACATTTCGACCATGGGAGGGGCGGCACTGGTGTTCGACAACCTGGGCATCAACATGCTTTCACTCCGCAACAAGGCCCATTCACCCTCGGTCCTTTATCTGAACCGCAACCACGGCGAGGAAATAGAATGCCGGCTGCACCCGGTAAGGCTGCATGAGGTGTGGGGAGAAACCGAAATCCCCGAAGGTCATTACGGCGTGTACCGGTTGATGGATTACGTACTCGACCGCTTCGGTGAGCATTATGAAAACGAGCCCAGGATACTCGCCACCGGTCCCGCTTCTCTCACCACCGATATAGGCGCCATCGTGTCTGCCCCCGTTAAAAACGGGAAGATCACCATGGCCGACACCTGGGCGGGGCGCGGAGGATTCGGAACGAAGCTCCTGCGTGAGCACGGAATCGTCGCCGTAATATACGGGGGCACCTTCCTGGACGAAGACTTCCGTGACCGAAGGGTCGCCGACGAATGGTTTAACGAGAAATACAAGAAGAAACTGGCCGCTAAAGACCTTGAAGCCAC
>CAZUXY010000122.1:0-2033 GCA_964624235.1 uncultured Leptospirales bacterium
TATTTCTTTTCAGCTATGCATTTCTGCAGAACCGACTCCAGTTCTTCAGACGCCTCCTGGTCGATTCTCCCGTCCAGGACGATTATGTCTATATTATCTTTCGAAACAATCTTCATCGGTATAGCTCCCTATATGATTCTTCTTCCGGCCATAAGGCCCCCTGCTGTGCCTACATAATATACCATCACCCGGCATTTTCAAGTTTTTTTATTCCCACTCTTGCGAGGGTCACGGAATAAACGGCAACCGCGCCTTTTTCCTTTAATATCCTTGCACATTCATTAATGGTGGCGCCTGTGGTAAATACATCGTCAACCAGCAGGAGGACCTTTCCTTTTACCATTGGTTTGTCTGTTACTGAATACCTATCCAGTGCGTTTAGAAAACGGTCTCGTAGCCTGAGGGTACGTTGCGTCCCGGATTTAGGCCTTTCCTTTAATAGAGTTTTGCAGGGAATTCCGGTTCTTTTTCCAATATTCCGGGCGATTATCTCAGACTGGTTGTAACCACGCCGCCATTTTTTGGCTTTGTTCATGGGTACAAAGGTGATTACATCACACTTCCGAATTACACACGCGAATTTACGATTAAGCATTTCAGCCAGAGGAAAGGCCGCCCGCCTGGCCATTGAAAATTTCAGACCGTGCAGTATCGTTTCCATTACACCGGTATATTCGGTCAGGGTGTAATTGCCATCCAGGTAAAATGCCCTGTCCGAACAGATCGTGCAGTTCCCCTGTTCTACTAACCCGTAACAGCGTTGACAATGGTCCCTAAGGTCGTTGATCTTTCCCATGCATTCCGGGCATACCCGGTTGTTCAGTATTGAAACCACACACCCGCAGACTATGCATTTTTCCGGGAAAAGAAGATCTGCCATGAACAATGAAATGCGTTTGAAGTAAAAAGTGAAATTAGTCATTTTCTATATTTTGTCGGATCTGGTATCCCTGCCTCCACGAATCCTTTTTTTCTGATGATGCAACTGTCACATTCGCCGCAGGAAGTCCCGTCCTCGCCGGGATCGTAACAGCTGTGTGTGATGGAATAATCCAGACCCAGTCCGGTTCCCAGTGTGATGATCTCGGATTTTTTCAAATGAATTAGAGGAGCATGTATCGTAAAGCCCCGCCCTTCTACCCCTGTTCTGGTACCTGTATTTGCCATAGATTCAAAGCTTCTGATAAATTCCGGCCGGCAATCGGGATATCCGCTGTAATCCATCGCGTTCACCCCGATAAAAATGTCATAAATATAACGTGACTCCCCTATCGCCAGCGCATAAGAAAGAAAAAGTATGTTACGGGCGGGAACATAGGTTTCCGGGATCCCGTCACTTTTCACGTTACGGTTCTTAGGCACCTCAATCCCGGAACCTTCGATCAATGCCGTCGCTGAAAAAACATGAGCGGGTATGTCGATCTGTACATGATTAGTAATCCCCAGGAACCCGGCCACACTGCGCGCGTGAAAAAGTTCAACCCGGTGTCGTTGACCATAAGAAAAGGTAACAGCGGTACTGTCGAAACCCTCTTCCCGTGCGACGGCTCCTGTGGTGGCCGAATCCAGACCCCCGCTGAGCAGAAGTAACGCTTTTTTTTTCACCACAGGCAGGTTTATTTTTTAATGCTCGCCTTATTCATGGGAAAATATTCCGCCGGCTTCTTTCCGTACACTTTTTCGAAATCCTTTTCAAAAGGACACATCGAGCAACTCGCGCGGTATATTCCCTCTATGGTTATCAGCGCTTCATCAAACAACACGCTGTTCCGGTCTAACTTTATGTTTCTCAGTTTCAGAAATGCGCACTGCTTGCATTTTTCAGCATTATTTTTTATTTTGTCGGATATCAATGGCATCCCACTCCTCCACTGGACAGTATTTTCACATGTACACTGTATCTCCCGAATTAAAGCTGCGCACGACAGGCTCGCATTTATAATTCGTAAAAATAATATACGTATACAATATAAATTGTATTAAAGAAAAAAATCCACAAATATTTCATATCTCGACTTTTATTGTTCCACTAT